>CACXVS010000015.1 GCA_902771155.1 uncultured Prevotellaceae bacterium | reverse complement strand
AGAGTTTGTAAGTTCTTCAGAGATTGCATCAAGAATATAGCCAGCAAAGAATTGGTCTTGCTTATGTGATTCTTCGATACGCTTCCTAATATCTTTGATAAGCTCAACATGTACAAACTCTTTAAGGAAAACACGCATCGAAATAGTCCATTCTTTCAGCCATGCACCTTTCTCTCTGTTCATGACAGCAAACACTGCATCTGGTGCCGTTGCTGCGACAAATTCATCTACACGTCTATTGTTGCTATAATATGGACCAACGCATACAAAGTAGTTTGTGCCACAGAAACATTGTTGGAACAGGTGGATAAAACGTGCCAGATCAAAACTGTCGACATCCAATATGTTACTGAACAAATGCAACTTTATTGCTTCAGATGGAATAAAGTCTGCTTGCTGTAGCTTATCAAAGACCTTGGTTGTTGTAGCAACCGAAATATCAGCATCCATACACTCTATTACGTCGCAAGCACGTTTAACTGCTGCTGTCGATGGTTCTATAAGATGGATGCTTTTAATATCATAGTTGATGTGATTCGCTTTTAAATAATCGAGCAGGCAGATTGTCGCTATACCTTGACCACATCCCCAATCGTATATTTCAATCTGGTTAGAAAACAATTCAGTATCATCAGGTATACATCCAAATGCAGTATCGAGTTTTGCCTTGTGCATCTTACCAAAGCATCTCAAATACATATTAAGATGGATTTCATCATCCAAGATACCTGTGCCGCGTTTTAGGTCATTGTATAGTTTGTCAAGCACCATCCTGTCAGAAGGCAACATACTTATCGCAGTATCTCGCATCCCCAGAAAGGTAATATTACCTCTTGACTTAAATCTTTTTATAAATTCTGACATATCACTTGCCTGTTATGGTCTCTGCAAATTTATTTTCTTGATGCATCTTCCAGTTAGCTAATGCCAATCCTTTAGTTGTATTTGCATAGCAATACTCGCACAAGTGAGGACAGGTGTTGTATTCACCAATATCCTTTGAGGCCATACACTCACAAAATGGCCTCTGACCCATATCTTTCCTATGTTTACTTATAAAATAGTGATTTTGGGGGAGAAGAATTGCGCCCTCGGGGAGTTCTTGTTGGCCAAACAATGATGGTGTAGGAACATCTTCAATCTTCACCTTCATAAACTCCATGAGTTTCTTGTCATCCCATGCACGACGGACTATTAAATCGCCATCAATACAACGATTGTGGGAAATGCCAAGTGTTTCAAAATTCTCCCCACAAGTAGCCAACTGGTAGTTCCACTCCCGCTCATTATTCATTTTAACAAGCTTTTCAGAAAAATCATTCATTTCTACACACTCCCATTCATGATACGGAATGCCATTATTGATCAGATTGTTTTTAACTTTTTTATAACCTTCAATGTCAGCAAAGCTAAAAACTAGCTTTTCTGTATAGCCCTGAAGTTGGTCGCCAATATTCTGAATCTTACTAAGCAGATTATCAATTGATATGTCATCAGTTAGGATTAACGGGTCAAATCTCCAGATAACACCTCCCAATCCCAGCTCTTCGTATAAAAGCTTAAATGTTTCTATTCTGTCTGCCAAAGGTGGAACCTTTTCTAACTTCTCTTTTTCGTAATCATTCAAAGTATATTGTACGTAACATTTGATATTACGTTCTTTTAATATTGGCAGATACTTCAACAATGGCCGAGGGTTTTTAGACCAAAACACGATGAACCGTGTATTCTCATAAGATATATAATACTTTTTCCCATTAAAAGGGTTTGTCCATGCAGAATAACCAACCTTCAGCCGATGGAAGAACCAATCTGCATAAAACGCGGGGATATCAGTACTTCGACTTGCTGAGACTATAAAGGGTACCTGTGCTTCAACAGTTTCACCATCTTCACTCTTTATTTGATTCTTTTGCCATTGTGCCATGTGTATCTTTTTTTGCTCTGCAATCTTTTGATTGCAAATATACAACTTTTTTCTGAACGATAAAGGATTTAGGGCAAAAATATGTTTTTCACAAGGCTTGTTTTCGGATTCTAATAGTAATACGACCGTCTGGTCGTGGTAAAGCTAATATTTATAATAGTATTTTCGATTTTGGGCTAACATATACCTCTGGACGATTTAAGTTGTTGATATACAACACATTTACTATAGGTATATGTTGCTCAAACATGTACCTATCATGTACCTATCATATACCTATCATGTACCTCAACATATACCTCGATTTAGAGAGACTCTGCCATCAGATCCTTGCGGCCTATGAGGCTAAAGATAGTGATTTCATTATCCTCATTAAGAATCCTGAGTGTACGGAGAATCTCATTAAGCGTTGAGCCGCTGGTTGTCACATCATCAATTACCAACACATTCTGCTGACGAATCATTGAACATAGTTCCTTTTCTTCATCCGATCCAAATCTGAGAAAGTTCATTATATAAGGACGAAGCCTGCTTTTCTTCACATCTTTGGCAATCGTGAAGTAATCCTTCTGATGAATCATCTCCAACATAGTGTTGATGGAACTCTTTGCCTGTTCTTTCGCAGCTTCTGAATAGCGAGGCATTCCATTCTCTAAGATATCGTCAAGATATTGCTTCTCATAGGCTTTCAAATCGAACGATATATTTGAAGGAAGAGACTTTATAAGAGTCATCTTATATAATGTAGGTTGTGCAAATCTGTAGATATAGCGCAACATATACTGGTTCACCTTACTCGAAGACTCTGGCATAACCACAAGATCGAAGTTGTAAAGATTAATCTTTTTGTGAAGATTATCTACAGCTTTTTTGATGAAGTTTGTCAAGTTTGGCGTGTCCTGCAGTGCCTCGGTGAATTTCACATATTTAATAAAGGCGGTACGTACAGAGCTTTCTACCTGATCAGAGAACTCATAACCATAGTAGAAGCACTTTCCGAATGCCTCTACCTGATAGCCACTGCCAGTCAGACTGACAATGTCCTCAGAACCATCGTGCTCGAAATCGAACACAAACTTTTTTTCTGTCTCGTCGAATGTTACACCCATATCAAATGCTCTTTGGCTGCAAATATACAACTTTTTTCTGAATAATATGAGATTTTGAGTGAAAATGTAGTTTTCACAAGGCTTGTTTTCGGATTCTACCTCAACATATACCTCGATTTTAACATTTGAAGGGTTTTGAGGAAAAACATTTGCAGGTATCAGATTTTTTTTGTATCTTTGCAGCCGTGAAAACACCCGCTATGGAAAGCGCGTGAACACAAAACCAAAAAAACATTAACTAATTAAATTTTTAAATGCGTAAGAATCTTACCATTCATGGAGAGGCTGTTGCGGCCTCTCAAGAAGGGGCTCTGGCTATTGAGCTCTTTCTGAACGAGAACTACCGTTTCCGTCGCAACGTACTAAACGGAAAGGTAGAGCGGTTAACCTTGCCCGAAGTGGAGGGGGCCGAATGGCGACCACTGACTCAAGAGGCTCTGAACAGCATCATCTTGAAGGCTGAACGGGAAAACATCTTGGAGAAGGGAAGTCCGAGCGCACAGATCAAGTTGTATGTGCAATCTGAGGAGGTGCCGGCATTTAACCCTGTGGCTGAGTTCCTGAAATGTCTGCCCCAATGGGACGGAAAGAATCATGTGGACTCTGTCTTCAACCGATTGCCTGGCATCAGCACAGAGCAGCACAGCTTCCTGGCCATCTGGCTCCGATCGGTGGTGGCTCATTGGCTACAGATGGACACCCTTCATGGCAACGAGTGCGTACCAACATTGATTGGCTCGCAGGGTTGTGGAAAAACGACATTCGTACGTCGGCTTCTGCCTCCCCAACTGCGTCAGTACTATCTTGACCATCTGAACTTATCGAACAAGTTTGACAAGGAGATGGCCCTGACGAACAATCTGTTGGTGAACCTCGATGAGCTCGACGCCATCCGTCCCTCCCAGCATGCGGCCCTGAAGCAGGCTCTCTCGAAGAGCAAGGTGAACGGGCGCCCCATCTTCGGAAGGACTCAGGAGGACCGTCCTCGATTCGCATCGTTTGTGGCGACGACCAACAATCCCCACCCGTTGACGGATCCCACTGGCTCTCGACGTTACATCTGTCTGGAGATTCCTGAGGGGAAACTGATCGACAACGATGGCGACATCGACTACGAGCAGCTCTATGCCCAGGTGCTCCATGAGATCCGAGTGGTGAAGGCTCCCTACTGGTTCAACAACATCGAGGTGCAACGCATTCAGCAACTGAACCAGAACTTCATGGAGGAGAAGGACATTGCAGAGATTCTGAATGCCTGTATCCGCAAGCCTGAAGAGGGCGAAGCGGCCCAGGCGATGGATTGCAAGCAACTGCTAGAGATGGTTCAGAAGGCGTATCCGATGGTGGCCAACACTCGGAGCACGAAGATCCACATCGGACTGGCGATGAAGGAATCGGGCTACGAGCTGACCAAACGGGGCAACCGTCCTTACTACAAGGTGGTGCCTCTGAAGGTGGCCTGAGGTACATGTTAAGGTATATGTTAGGTACATGATAGGTACATGTTTGCCTAACATATACCTCTATTAAAGCCTCTGTGAATCAGTAGCTTAGATGCCACAGAGGTATATGTTTGACAAAAAACGAAACAACGCATATAAAAAATGGAAAAAAAGAAGACATTTACTACGGACGAAGTGCCTGGCGGATTTGCCATGTGCACATGTAAGGATTGTAAGGTTGCCGACCACTGTCTGCGCCACATGGCTTTCGAGGATGTGGGCAAGGATAACCGGATTCTCTGCAGCGTGAATCCCCTGAAGGCTGTGCCAACGGCTGAGTGCGAGTATTTCAGGACTGACGAGCTGGCCACCTATGCACGGGGCTTCAAGAACATGCAGAAGTCGATGATTCCTGGTCAGTACGACACGTTTATGGTTAAGCTGATCGGCAAGTTCGGACGTACAGGCTACTATGAGCGTCGCCGAGGTCAGCGTCTCTGTTCGCCCTCCGACATCGAGGCCATACGGGCCGTGCTCCAGACACTGGGCTTGCCCGACCTGGCGTTCGACAGCTACGAGAAACACTACAAATGGTTCGACTGAGGCTATCGGTTAGTAGCGCTCGGTACGTAACGCACGCACTCCAGTGCGCCCTAGGGCGCACTGGAGTGCTTTAGTAGGCGCACTGAAAAACTATCAGGTGCGAAAATCCTCTTTACTTAAACAGGCGTGGGGCGAAGTCCTGAAGGGATTTGCGCCACACTTGCCATTCGTGGTCGCCAGGGAAGGAGTTGTACTCGACCTCGACACCAGCCTCGCGCATCTTCTTGACGATGTTGCGGGTGTGCTCGATGCGGGGATCCTGTTCGCCACAGCTGATGTAGAACACATCGTGCTGGGCATTGAACGTCTTCGTGTCGCTCAGCATACCGGGCACCTCCTTCTCGAGGTCGATGTTGGCTGCTCCGGCAATGCCGCCAAACATACCGGTGGAGAATACACCGACATTGGCGAAGACCTCGGGTGAGCGCAGGCCGATATAGAACGACTGGCCACCACCCATCGAGAGGCCGCACATGGCACGCGACTTGCGATCTTTCTTGACACGGTAGGTCTTCTCGACGAAGGGGATGACATTGTCGAGGAGTTCGCTGCGGAAGGCCTGCATGCCCTGCCAACTGTAACCGCCTCCGAAACCGCCGTTACGGTTCTGCACGTTGCTGTTGGCACTGACCACGATCATGGGTACGGCCTTGCCCTGGGCGATGAGGTTGTCGAGGATCTGAGCCGTGCGTCCCTGCTCCATCCAACCACGATGGTCCTCGCCACCGCCATGCTGGATATAGACCACGGGATATTTCTGCTTGCCCTCGTTGTAACCGGCTGGGGTATAGACCATCAGGGGGCGCCAGGCCTGATCGACCTTGGAGTAATAGTGCACGGTGCGCACTTCGCCGTGGGGCACCTCCTGTACCTCAAAATTCTCAGTGCCGGCCTCGGGAATCTCGATGGCACTCGACCAGCGACCGCAACCGTAGAACGACTGGCTCGCAGGATCGGACGTTGAGACGCCATCGACCACGAGGAAGTAATAGTGATAACCGGGCACCTGGGGATCGCTGGTGACGGTCCAGATGCCGCCCTCGCGGCGCTGCATGTCGTACTTCTTGCCACAGAGGTCGATCTGTACCTTCTGGGCCTCAGGGGCATTGACACGGAACATGACTCGGTTGTCGTTCAGCACGCGTGGATAGCCATTGGCGTTGACATTGGTGACGGGAGAGAACGAACCTGAGGGGAAGCGCTCGCAGAGGATGAGGGCCGACTGGGGATCGACGAGGGCCTTCGAGCCCCTGACAGAGCCCAGACCGCGCTCGTTGATATGACCGTCGCAGCAGACGATGGTGTAGTCGCCTTCGGGGATGGCGACCTCGGTAGCCGACTTGTTGGCATTGAGAATGACGACGATGTTACACCACTCGTCGCCTCCGGCATAGTCCTTCAGGCGCCAGGCAACGACACCCTCGGGGGCATCGAGGAACTCCAGATGCTTGCGCACAAGGTCGGCACTGCCCAGACGGAAGGCCGGATGGTGCTTGCGCAGGGCGATGAGACCCTTGTAATAGTCAAACACCTGGGGATACTTCGTCTTGTTGGTCCAGTCGAGGTGGTTGATCTCATCGGGCGACTCAAACGAGTTGTGCACGCCCTTCTTGTCTCTTAGCAGTTCCTCACCACTGAGCATGAAGGGTACGCCCTGAGAGGTGAAGACGGCCGTCTGGGCAAGCAGGTCGAGGCGGATGAGCTCGTCTGTCGTGATGCCAGGGACAGAGGCCTTGAGGCGATCGACGAGGCACATGTCGTCGTGACAACTCACATAGGAGATCATCTGCGTGGGTTCGATGGCCCAGGGCTCCTTGGAGTAGTTTACCTTACCCATATCGACCTGGGGGTGGGCGATGGCGCCTACGATGCCGTACTTGATGCTCTCGACATCGTTGCCATGAGCGAGCCAGGCGGCCTGGGTGTCGTCGGAGAAGGGACCGCGCAGGGCATCGCGGATCTCGTCGCTGAAGGCTCCGATGCGGGGCATCTGACTGATGTGGGCCTTCATGGCGAGCTGCTCCTGAGGATAGGCGCATGAGCCTGCGCTCCATCCTTCACCATAGATATAGATAGAGGGGTCGATCTCATCGACCATCTTCCTGATCTGGTTCATCGTCTCGATGTCGTGTACACCCATCAGGTCGAAGCGGAAACCGTCGATGTGGTACTCTTCAATCCAGTACTTCACACTCTCGAGCATGAACTGGCGCATCATGGGCTTGTCGCTGGCGGTCTCGTTGCCACAGCCAGAGCCGTTGGAATAGTCGCCAGTGGCGGTCTTGCGGTAGTAGTAGTCGGGATAGGTGCGCTGGAAGTTGGAGTTCTCGATGTCGTAGGTGTGGTTATATACCACGTCGAGGATTACTCGGATGCCGGCCTGATGGAGGGCCTGCACCATCTGCTTGAACTCACGGATACGCACCTCGGGCTTGTAGGGGTTGGTGGAGTAGCCACCCTCGGGCACGTTGTAGTTCACGGGGTCGTAACCCCAGTTGTACTTGTTGTCGGCCAGACGCGTCTCATCTACCGAACCGTAGTCGTAGCTGGGCAGGATATGCACGGCATTCACGCCAAGGGCCTTCAGATGGTCGATGGCCCAGGGTTCGGTGAGGGCGAGGAACTTACCCTTGTATTTGGCATCCTGACGGGCGATGGAGAAGTCGCGATGGTGCATCTCGTAGATGACGAGGTCGGCAGGCGACTCCACCTTGGGGCGCTCGTCGCAGCACCAGTGGTCGGGATTGGTGGCCTCCATGTCGATGATGGCGCCACGCTTGCCATTGACGCCTACGGCCTTGGCAAACACACCCGGGCACTCGCCAAGACCCACGTCGAAGGTGTAGAACTTACCCATGAGGTCGCCCTTCACGGTGGTCTGCCACTTCTCTGTGGCTACTTTCGACAGCTTGACGGTCTTCAGGGCCTGACCGCCCAGACCTTCGTCGTAGATGCGCACCACCACCTTCTTGGCATCGTTGGGGGCAAAGAGGGTGAACACGGTCTTCTCGGGTGAATAGGTCACCTCCTTAAAAGGCTGTGCTGCCACCTCACGAGGCAGCAGCATGGCCAACAGACTTGCAATTATCAATTTCTTCATCGTTTAGTTATTTGGCAAAGAGTGAGACGGCGAAGCCACCACCAGGGGCCTCCTTGATCTTCAGCACATCGCCGGCCTTGACCACCTTCTTGGTGATGGTGTAGGCCTGGGGATTGGTCTCGTAGTGGGCATCCTTCGCATCAGCGTAGATGGTGCACTCATATTTCTTACCCTTGTCGAGGAAGTCGAGTTTGACGTTGGCCGTATGACCGTTCTCGTCGCACTTGCCACCGATAAACCAGTTGTCGGTGCCCTTGGCCTTGCGGGCTACGGTGATGTAGTCGGCAGGTTCGGCCTCGAGGTACTTGGAGTCGTCCCAGTCGCAGGCCACGTCGCGAATAAACTGGAAGGCATCGTCGAACTTCTCGTAGTTCTCAGGCAGGTCGGCAGCCATCTGCAGGGGCGAGTACATCGTGAGGTAGAGGGCCAGTGAGCCGGCTATCGTGATGCGTGCCCAGGAGGTGTTGTCGCTCCACTCTGAGAGACGGGTGACGAAGATGCCTGGGGTGTAGTCCATCGGACCGCCTTGCAGACGGGTGAAGGGCAGGATACAGGTGTGGTCGGGGTTGGAGCCTCCGAAGGCCTCATACTCCGTACCGCGTGCGCTCTCACCACCAACGAGGTTGGGCCATGTGCGACAGAGACCGGTAGGACGGGTGGCCTCGTGGGAGTTGACCATGATGTGGTGCTTGGCGGCCTCCTTGATGACGTAGAGGTAGTGGTTGTTCATCGACTGCGAGTAGTGGTGGTCGCCTCGGGGGATGATGTCACCCACATAACCTGTCTTCACAGCATCGTAGCCGTATTTGTTCATCAGCTCGTAGGCCTCCTTTATATGGCGCTCGTAGTTCTGCGAACTCGACGAGGTCTCGTGGTGCATCAGGATCTTCACACCCTTGGAATGGGCATACTCGTTGAGCATCTTGATGTCGAAGTCGGGGTAGGGGGTGACGAAGTCGAAGACATCGCGCTTCCACATGTTGGCCCAGTCTTCCCAACCTACATTCCAGCCTTCTACCAATACCTCGTCGAGACCATTCTTGGCGGCGAAGTCGATGTAGCGCTTCACGTTCTCGTTATTGGCCTTGTGGGCGCCATTGGGCTTCACACTGCTCCAGTCGATCTGGTCGAGTTTGATGGAGGGGTAGTCGTTGGTATAGTGCCAGGAGCCGCGACCAACAATCATCTCCCACCACACACCACAGTATTTCGTGGGGTGGATCCAAGAGGTATCCTCGAGCTTACAGGGCTCGTTGAGGTTGAGGATGAGGTTGTTGGAGAGCATGTCGCGTGCATCGTCGGAGACCATCACCGTGCGCCAGGGGGTCTCACAGGGTGTCTGCATACAGCCCTTCAGACCAGTGGCATCGGGGGTGAGATGGCTCACGAAGGTGAGGGGCTTGGGCAGGGGATACTCGCTTGGAGCAGGATTCGGCGTATAGGCGTTGCTGCCACCACCCAGTTTGGTGGTAAGGGTTTTGGTCTGAGCATCAACCAGTTCGAGGTGCATGGTGGCGTAGTCCTGACAGGCTGCCTCGTGGATGTTGATATAGAGACCGTCGTCGCTCTTCATCTGGAGTGAGGTCTGCACACCTGTCTCTGAGAACACAGCCACTGAGGAGTTGCCCCAGTTCACTGCCTCCTTCATGCGACCGCGAATCTCGGAGAGCTTCGTCTGCTGGGTCATCTGCTCCTGGGTGTCGTAGTCGCCGGGGAGCCACCAGGCGGTGTGGTCGCCTGCCATAGCAAACTCGGAGTGCTCGTCTTTGATGAGGAAGTAGATGAGCTCTGGCTGCTGGGGGAACTCATAACGGAATCCGATACCGTCGTCGTACACCCTGAAGCGGATAATCATCTCACGGCAATGCTGGCGGGGGGCCTTCTGCACACCAACTTTCTGGGAGGCCACACCCTCCATCCACTTGCGCTCGAGTGTAACGGCCAACTCGTTGTAGTGGTTGCGGATATCCTTGGTCTCGCCCCAGACGGGTTGCCACGTCTCGTCGAAGGTAGAGGTCTCTTCCTTGGCAATCTTGAAACCGTCCATCAGGTCGGTCTCGTTCAATCCTGCCGAGGCGTGCTTGTCCTTGGCCAGTTCCAGACCCAGGAACGATGGTTTGATGACGGCCTTGCCCTTGTAGGTCATCTCATAGACGGGACGGCCATCGGGACTGAGTGAGAATGTCAGTTCAATATTGCCGTTAGGCGACTTCACGTTGCCTGCCATTGCCGGCAAAGGTAAAAGGGTGAAAAGGCAAAAAGGTAGAATACCCATTACCATTCCCCAAAGCTTACTTAATAATCTGTTTTTTTTCATTTTCTTACCTTTTTACTTTCTTACCTTTTAATTACTTTCTTCCACTATGAATAATTAATGTGCTGATTTCGTTGTTCAAGTCATCGGCAGCCAACAGCTGTTCGATGGTGAGATGCATCCTGTAACGCCAGTAGTGACGGGGGTTGGCAGGGATGTTGATGCGCTCGGCATTCTGATCGGGCAGGCGCAGGGCGTCGTTGATGCTCAACCAGTCCTGGAAGGACAGCAGACAGAGCATGGAGGGCGACGTCAGATGACGGCTCACGATGTCCTTGGCCAACCAGCCCGGCAGCGGATGGGGGGCTGCGCCTCCACGATAGAGCATGGAACTGAAGTAGTCTTGTGTGCGCTCCTCGTCCTCGTCCCACCACTGGCGCAGGGTGGCCATGTCGTGGGTGGAGATGGTGCAGACAGAGCGGTAGGGGTTGCGCGAGAGGTGGCCGAAGCGTACGCTGGGGTCCTTGGGCATCGACTGGATCTCGAGACTCAGGATGCGCAGTTCGTTCATCACCCAGGGCACACAGTCGGGCACCATGCCCAGATCCTCGGCACAGACGAGCATGCGCGTGGCCTGTGTCAGCTTGGGCAGTTTCTTCATGGCCTCGGTGTACCAGAACTGGTTGTTACGACGATAGAAATAGTCGTTGTAGAGGTTGTTGAAGTGGAACTTCTGACCCTCGTCGAGTTGCTGGTAGGCCTCCTGATACTGGACGGCGATGCGGGGATGCCAACGGTCGTCGCGCTTGTGATCGACGAGGAACAGTCCCTCGTTGAACTTCACGCCATAGGCCTCGATCTCCTCCTTGCTCATGCCCAGGGCAGGGGCAAACTGACCCATGAGGCCCGACTTCTCGGGAACGGGGATCTCCCAGATGCGGAAGAAACCCAGCACGTGGTCGATGCGATAGGCGTCGAAATACTCTGCCATCTTACGGAAACGGCGCACCCACCACGAGCAGCCGTCTTTCAGCATCTCGTCCCAGTTGTAGGTGGGGAAACCCCAGTTCTGACCGTCGGCAGAGAAGGGATCGGGCGGGGCTCCGGCCTGACCGTTCAGGTTGAAGTACTTGGGCTCTACCCAGGCCTCAACACCATCGCGGCTGATGCCGATGGGGATGTCGCCCTTCAGGATGACCTTATTCTTGCGTGCATGGGCGTGAGCCGTGCGCATCTGCTGGTCGAGGTTGAACTGGATGTAGTACCAGAAAGCCACCTCCTTGTAGAGCTTCGAGGTGGATTTCGACATCGTCTCGCGCTCCTTGTCGGTGAAGGTGTGGTGGTCGGGCCACTCAGAGAAGGTGGCCGTACCATAGAGGTCGCGATAGTGACAGTAGGCGGCATAGGGCACCAGCCACTCCTTGTTCTGCTCGAAGAACTGCTTGAAGGCTGCGGTCTTCATCGTCTTGCTGCCCTCCTGGGCATAGAGCTCACGCAGATAGTTCATCTTGGCCTCGTTCACACGCTCATAGTCGATCTGGGGCAGGGCATTGAGTTCTTTCTGCAACTCCTCATAATAGGATTTGCGCGCCTCGTCTTTCAGGGCGGGTAACTGGCGCAAGTCGGTGTACTGGGGGTGCAGGGCGTAGATGCTGATGGAGTTGTAGGGATAGGAGTCCTGCCAGGTGTGGGTGATATTGGTGTCGTTGATGGGCAACACCTGCAGCACGCGCTGCTTGGTCTTGGCACACCAGTCGATCATCTGCTTCAGGTCGCCGAAGTCGCCCACACCGAAACTACCCTCCGAACGGAGTGAGAAGATGGGGATGACGGTACCTGCGCCCTTCCACGGGTAGAGGGGGAAGTAGGCCTGGGTGAGTTCATATACCACCACCTCGCCTTGTTCCATCTGGGGCAGGGAGATGGTGCGGTTCATGCCGTTCTCCCAGAGGGGTGTCACATCATCGACCTCGTCGAGGCCCACGAACTTGAACTCGAAGGTCTGGGGCAGGGTGTCGGCATCGAGTGAGATGACCCACTCGTTGTTCTCGTGCTCGTCCATATCGATGGCGCGCAGGGCCTCCCAGTTGCCCAGGGCCTCACCGCCACCAATGATGGCCAGGCGCTCGAAATAGCGCAGCTGTGGGGCACGCACCTTCAGACGTACGGTCTTGGCAAAATCAGCAGGCTTGCTCAGGCGGCGCTCACGGGCTGCTACACAGTCGGTGAAGGCCGAAGAGTAGAGATAAGAGTCCTCGGGGATGTCGAGCCAGTGGTCGTACACCGTGTAGCGCACTCCCTTCGTGGCTACAAACTCCAGGCGGTGGGGGGCTACAAGCCACTCCGTGCGTTCCACCTGGTCGCCCCGCATCACACAGTAATAGTAGTCGATGTAAGCGGTAGCCCTGGCTGCCTTACTTAACTCACAAGTCCAATGGAGTCCGTCGAGGGTTCCCATTTTGTGCGCCTCTGTCTTCTCTCCTGAGAGGATGTTTACTACCAGTTCTTCACCGAAAGTGGTCTGGTACTCAAGATGAAATTCGATCTTCATAACAAATGGTTTTAGTTTTATTTTTTGCAAAGATACGTTTTTTTTCAATAGGTTGTTTTCATTATTGGTAAGTATTTGCAATATTATTAATGCAATCGATTGCATAAACCGCGTTTTTTGCGCATGTTGCGCATTTTTTACATTCTTTATAGGAAAAATCATTTTTTATTTGTACCTTTGCATGCGAACTAACAAAATATGAATCAAATGACTACAAAACTACTCAAGTCGGCTTTGGCAGGATTGCTCGTTTTCATGGCTATTCCAGCCCAGGCCACCAAAGTTCTCGGACTGAAAGTGATCGACAAGAATTACCTGATGGTACAGTTTCGTGATGGTGAGGTGCACTATCGCGACAGTGGTACGGGTCCCAGTGCTTATTTAGGTCACTCTTTCTCTGAGGGCGACGATACCCTCGTCGTGTTTGGTGAGCGCCTGAAGGCCGAGGAGGCCCAGAAAGCCGCATTGTGGCAGGTGAGTTCGAACGACGATAAGGCCTTTGGCACCCAACAGCCCGTGAACGTGTGGCGCAGATCGAAACCTATGAATACCGATCACACCCTGACGAGCGAGAACGACCACTGGCTCTTCCTGGAGTTGCCCCAGGGCATGAAGCAGGGATGCACCTATTCCGTGAGCATTCCCAAGGGTATCGGGGCCGACAAGGCGCAACTCTCCGTATGCTTCGACGTATGGAACCAGCAGTCGGAGGCTGTGCATGTGAACATTATCGGTTATTCGCCCGCTGAGGCTGTCCATGCTGCTGACCTCTACCAGTGGTTGGGCGATGGCGGTCAGCGCGACTATCTGACCTGGGAAGGCAGGAAGGTATATTTATATAATGTAAAGACCGGCAAGAAACAGAGTGCCGGCAATGTGAAGTTCTGGAAAAAGGCCGAGGCATCGAAGATGGAGGCTGGCGCAAAGAACCTCGTGGGTACCGATGTGTGGAACATCGACTTCAGGGGTACTGCTCCCGGGCGCTATCGTCTGGTGGTGGAGGATGTGGGGTGCTCGATGGACTTCGACATCGCCTCCGACGTGTATTATCAGCCTTATCGCTACTCGGTAAGGGGCTACTACTATATGCGTCTGGGAGAGCCCAACGACCCCGCCCATGTGTGGCCTGTGCCTCGTCAGCCTCAGTTCATACCAGAGACTGATCCCAAAGGGCTTACCGTCTATAAGACCGATTTCCACCCCTTCTCTCAGGAGTGGCGCGACCTGCATACCGACGTGTGGGACGAGCCTCACTTCAAACCGGCTCTCGCCTCGCGCTTCTGGCAGCATCGTCTGCAGGGCAACCCCGTGAACATCGAGGTGAAGGGCGGACACTCCGATGCCATGGACTGGGACCGTCATCTGGCCCATATCAGCAACATCTACGACATGCTGTTGCCCTATATCCTCTCGGGTGGACGACTCAGCGACGACAACCTGGGTATTCGCGAGAGTGGCAATGGCATCCCCGACATTATCGACGAGGCGCGCAACGAGGTTGACTTCTTCCTCTCGATTCGTGATGGAGAAGGCTACTCGCAGGGCGTCACCAACCCCGACCTCAACTGGAGCGTGATGTTCCAGGCTGGTTGTACAACCATGGCAGCTTGGGGCAATGCGGCCAACTGTGCCATGATTGCTGAGGCCTTCCGTCTGCAAGGCAACGACTCGCTGAAGACCTACTATACCGATGAGGCTATCAAAGCCTTCCGCTATGCCTCGAAACAGGAATGGACACAACTCGACGACCTGCAGGACATCGGTAGCATGCAGATGCGAGGGCGTGATTTCCGTCAGATGGCTGCTGCCTTCCTCTATAACCTGACGGGTGATGAAGCTTGGGAGAAGATCTTCGCAGAGGAGAGCATGATTAAAGGACCGCAGTCGCTGGTGTTCAGCAAACAGAATCATGGCTTCTTCGGGGTGGGCGTGATGCACGAGGAGAGCGAGAAGATCGTGCCCTTCTGTCAGATATGGGCAGCTGCGGCTTATCTCACTTGTCCGCAGGCGCGTCATTATGCTGACCTCTATGCCAACCTGAAGTCGAGCATCAATGCCCAGGCACAGACATATAACATCTCGCACATGACTGAGCGCCCCTCGCGCCGCAGTGCCAACGACAGTCGCTGGCAGGTGTCGCAGAACCTGCAGCTCGTGATGCTGGCCCACTATATCGGCGACAAGGCCAGAAAGAAGGAACTGGAGCATGTGATGTACACCGAGGCCAGTTGGACGATGGGCCGTAACCCAGGTAATGTGGTGGAGATGACAGGTCTGGGCGAGCGTCATATCACAGACTGCTATACCACTGGTCGTAACGACGGTGAACCCGAGTGTCATCCCGGACAGACACCCTTCAATGGCACAGAGACCTGGTCGCCAGGCCATAATGGCGGCGATGCGCGTGTCATTCTGAAATACTGCTATCCGGATTGGAACGAAGGTGGTTGGCCTCGTCAGGAGTCGTTCTTCAACCAGCGTTATTTCTGGGTGAACGGTGAGTTTACTCCTCGCGAGACTATGCGTGGCAAGATGGCCCTTCTCGGTTACCTGTATGCCATCAGGTAAACGAGACTATTTGAGCGATTACTTTGAACTGATGAAGCGCAGTTCGGCTTCGAGCATGGCGAGCTTGGGCATCTCGAAACCTGCCTTGCGGGCTTCGGCAATGGGACGGGTGTAGAGATACTCTATCTCCATCGGACGATGGAAGTCGAAGTCGAGTTTCATGGAGGGACTATAGGGCACCATCTCGTCTGTCATCTGCATCATCTTGTCGGCAAACTCACTGGTGAGCGTGTCGATCCCCAGGGCATTAGCCGCCCCGACGACCTCCATCATCTGGTCGTAGATGAGTTGGCGCGTAGAGGGATTCTTCAATAACTTATCGGTAGAGGTGTTCAGGGCAACGGTCATGCCATTGAACGGCATATTCCACACAGCCTTCCTCCAACGAGCCTCTAAGTAAGGCACCTCGGCAGCCTGTAACCCTGCATCCTGCAGGTCGGCAAGGATGGTATGGAACAGGTCGTCAGGACAGGAATAGTTGCCCAGGTTGATACTGCCATAGCATTGGTGGTTGATGTGCCCGGGAGATGTCTTGGCCGAACAGATGAAGGCCAGACCGGCAATGATGCGTAGTTTGGGGAACAGACGCTGTAAGTCTTCCTCCAGTCCGATACCATTCTGGATGAGGATGACTACCGTATCGTCATTGACAATAGGACGCAGCAGCTCGGGCAGTACATCGTGGTTCTTGACAGTCTTCAGACCTACGATAATGACGTCGCTCAGGGGCATATCCTTCGTAGCCGCGTAGGCATCGATATGGTCAAGATGGAAACTGCCGTCGCAACTGTCAACCTGCAAGCCATGCTGCAACACAAAATCGTAATCACTATGCAACAGAAAGCGCACCGTGCGCCCTGCATGTGCCAAACGGCCTCCATAGAAGCCACCAATGGCACCCATTCCTACTACTGAATAAGTCATAACGGGTGCAAAGTTACAAATAAATTGAGAATTACCCATTGATAATTGAGAAATAATTCGAACCTTTGTTGGAAAAAACTATCGAATATCAATAAAAAAAGTGCTGCAATCAGTTGATTTGCAGCACCTTGCTTTGTGATGGTACCTTGCGTCCGTACTCAAAGAGTACCCAGAGCCGGGGTCGAACCGGCACGGGTTGCCCCACTGGTGTTTGAGACCAGCGCGTCTACCGATTCCGCCATCTGGGCATGAAGACGCTGCCAGGTTATCATCTAAAAGCGGGTGCAAAGGTAATACAAAAAAATGAAAGGACAAAAGATTTTGATAAAAAACTAAAAAATATTTGTGTATGTCATGATTTATGTTTACCTTCGCCCCCAAAATAAAAGACTAAAAACATTTCCATGGAAATAACAGAGAAAAACTATTTTTGTGTCATCCTTGCAGGAGGTCGAGGGCAGAGGCTCTGGCCGGTAAGCAGGAGGGACTACCCTAAGCAGTTTTTGGATTTCTTCGGAACTGGTCAGACCATGTTACAGGCCACTTACAGGCGCTTTGTGAGGATTCTGCCCAAAGAGAATATATATATATGTACGTGTAAGGAGTATTTCCAACTGGTGAAAGAACAGCTGCCAGGACTGCCCGAAGAGAATATCATGCTCGAACCTATTCACAGGAACACTGCTCCCAGTGTGGCGTGGGCGAATATGCGTATTCTGCGACGCGATCCCGATGCCGATATCATTATCACTCCTTCCGACCAGCTAGTGCTCGACGAGACCGCCTTCTACCATAGTATTCATGTGGGTCTTGGCTATGTCGCAGAAAACGATGTGCTGTTGGCCATGGGTGTCAAACCTACGCGCCCTGAACCTGGCTACGGCTATATCCAGTTGGGCGACTTGAGTTGTAAGCCCGAGGTATATAAGGTGAAGTCGTTTACGGAGAAACCCGAGCGCGACTTTGCAAAGATGTTCATGGAGAGTGGTGAGTTCTACTGGAACACCGGCATCTTCATCTCAAATGCGCGTAAACTGATCCAGACCTTTGAAGGGGTGTTCCCCTCCGTGCTCCGTAACCTCAAGTTCGAGAATCCCGATTACAGTTATGAGGAGGAGATGGCCTATGTCGAGGCCAACTACCCCCGTTATCCTAACCTGTCGCTCGACTATGCCATCTTGGAACAGAGTCGTGATGTGTTCGTGATGAAGTGCGACTTCGGATGGGCCGACATGGGTACCTGGCACGCCATCTACGAGGCGATGAGTAAGGTGGAGAATGACAATGTGGTGATCGACTCGCTGGTGGAGACGGAAGATTGTCGTAACAATATCATCAAACTGCCCAAGGGACGCCTGGGGGTGTTTAATGGCCTCGAGGGCTACATCGTCGTTGAGCAGGATAATGTATTGATGATCTGCAAGAAGGGCGACACCTCTGCGTTGGTGAAGAAATATGCCAACGATGTACAGATCAAATACGGTGATGAGTTTGTCTAAGCGACAAACTCATCATTGATTTTCTTGGCAATCTCCTTGAATTCTTCCTCGGAGAGTTTCAGTTTCTCACGACGGAAATCCACGTCGCCCTCGTTCTGCATGGGGATGAGGTGGATATGGGCGTGGGGCACTTCAAGACCCAGGACCACCTGGGCCACTTTCTTACAGGGGAAAGCCTTCTTGATGGCCTGGGCCACCTGCTTGGCAAACACCTGGAACTCGGCAATCTCCTCGTCGTCCATGTCGAAGATGTAATCGACCTCTCTGCGTGGGATGACCAACGTGTGACCTTTCACGAGCGGGTTGATGTCGAGGAATGCGTAGAACTTCTCGTTCTCAGCGCACTTGTAGCTGGGAATCTCACCTGCAGCAATCTTACTGAATATATCCATATTCTTCAATCCTTCAATTCTTCAATCCTTCAATCCTTCAATTCTTCAATCTTACCCCACGGTTATTTTGTCGATACGCAGTTTGATGGTACCACGGGGAATGTTTACCTCCACCTCGTCGCCAACCTTGTGGTTCAACAACCCCTGTGCGATAGGTGTCTTGATAGAGATCTTACCCTCGCGCAGGTTAGCCTCGCTCTCGCTTACGATGGTGTAGGTCATCTTGGCCTTGTTGGTCATATTGGTCATCTCTACCTTCGAGAGAATCTGCACGGCATCCGTACTCAGGCGCGATGTATCGACGACCTTGGCCTCAGAGATGGTCACCTTCAGACGATTGATCTTATCCTCCAGATGAGCCTGTGCCTCCTTGGCGGCATCGTACTCGGAATTCTCGCTGAGGTCGCCCTTTTCGCGCGCTTCAGCAATGGCGGCAGAGGCCTTCGGGCGCTCCACACTCTCCAGTTGTTTCAGTTCGGCTACCAACTTGTCGTAGCCCTCTTGTGACATATAAGCCATAGTTATTCTTCTTTAATTGTTTATTGATTCAACTTTTCGAGGAACGCATAAAAGAAAGAATTCCGACGGTACGGTCGTGTCGGAATCCTTGAGTCTAATATGTCGTGTCCTTTCTGTGTGCAAAGGTAAGTAATTAATCCGAAACTGCCAAATTTTTAGGGTTAAATTTGCTAATACTGCCTTTTCGTGAAGGTCCAGAAGGTCTGCAACAGGAAGTAGAGGGCGATGCCGCTTACCCATCCGGCAATGACGTCGATGGCATAGTGAGCACGGATATAGACGGTTGACATACACAAGAGAATATAAAGCACCAGAACCACATAGAACAGCAGACGGTTCTTGGCGCGCCAGGCCAGGAAGAGCAGGATGGTGCTTATGCCCACATGACTGCTGGGGAAGGCTGCTGTGGGGCGCTCGCCAGTGGCATGGGCATTGGCCACACAGTCGTAGAAGAATCCATCGCTGTAGCCTGGCATGGGCAATGGCTGGTCGTGGGTCAGGAAATAGTCGCTTACATTGGGGAACACACCTTGCGCTATCTGGTCGAGTCCTGCTGCCCCATAGTAATACTGAGGACCGGTCACAGGCAGGAAGACAAAGATCACGTAATAGATGAAGAACGAGGCCAGTATCACAAATGCGACTCTGTTAAACTCATTGTATCGCCAGAAGAAATAAAACGCTGCTACCAGAGCTATCAGGGGGAAGTACGACACATAGCCCAGATACATCAGTTCGCTGAACACCGGGTGGGTGATGGTCTGGGGAAAGAGTAGGGCAGGATGACAATGAAACAGCTGTTGCTCGTAGCTCGCAAAGAGATGGTCGAGGTTAGGCAGGATCTTATTCAGTTCGTAGGTATCGGGATACCACCACGAGAGCAGGGCCATCTGCACCACCACTCTGCACAGATGGATGAACCGACAGGGTATCATCCGATATACACCCCACATGGCCAGTGTGATGGCCAACACCTTTACACGACCCCAGATTAGTGCCTCCGAGTTCGGAAGTTTGGTCGAGGTGAAGAGCACAAACAGCAGGGTCATCAACCAATAGCCCAGGATTACCCACTCCACCGTGAGTAACCCCTTGTGCGGTTTCTTCTCAATCCTAAATAAATCCCTAATTTTCAATTCTCAATTTTCAATTTTCAACGGTTACAACCATTTGTTATCCTTGTACCACTTAATGGTGGTCTTCACCCCTTCGGCCAACTGCACTTTGGGGTCGTAGCCCAACTCCTTGCGGGCCGGACTGATGTCACATCGCCAGTTGCGTTGTTTCAGGATGTTGTACTTGTCATTATTCAGGGCCGTCACCTTACCAGTTATCCGACCTACATACTCGCCGAAGAAGGTTACGATGCGCAATACCCATACAGGAGCCGTGATACGAATCCACCAAGGGCGCCCCAGTTCTTCATGAATCAGGTCGCTGAATGTGGTGCTCTGATACACTTCACCATCAGAGAGGAAGTACTTGCGCCCATTCTCCCCCTTCTCAAGAGCCAGGAATATGGCCTGTACCACATCGGTGACATATACAAAGGTGATGTCCTGACGCTGGTAGCCCACGGCGAAGTCGCTATGCTGCTTGATACTCTTGGCCATGATGAAATAGTCCTTCTCTCTCGGACCATACACACCCGTTGGCCTTAATATAATATAAGGTAGGCGTGACCCTACCGAGTCGAGGTACTGCTCGGCAGCCAGTTTGCTGCGCCCGTAGGCAGTATTGGGTTGGGGTGTGTCGCTCTCACTAATCTCGTCGTAGGGCATCTTTTCTTTGATGGCGCCAAAGACGCTGAGGCTGCTCACAAACACGAAACGCTTCAAAGGCATCTTCACCTCGAGCAGGGCTTCAGCCAAGTTCTTCGTACCTTCTGTGTTGATACGATGGAAA
Source organism: uncultured Prevotellaceae bacterium (assembly GCA_902771155.1). Next base: position 50,139 of record CACXVS010000015.1, on the reverse strand, counting down.
TCGGCCTTGTTCAGACACTTTGTCACACCGGCTGCATGGACCACGTAGTCGAAGTCCTTGCCCTTCAGTTGTTCCACCAACTGCTCCTTCGAGTTGAGGTTGAGCTCGATGAAATGGATGCGCTCGTCCTGAAGGTATGCCTTCGAACTGCTCTTGCGCATGGCTGCCCACGTCTCGAAGCCCCGACGAAGGGCTTCCTCCACGATAAATGAGCCGATAAATCCGCTTGCACCAGTGATTAATATCTTCATTTTCCTAAATTTTGCGTGCAAAGGTACTACTTTTTTTTTATTTAACCTTTTTACCCTTTTACCTTTTTATTTTTTTTACTATCTTTGCCCAAAACTTAAAAGAATCAAGTCTATGGGAAAGAAGAAAGGTGGAAAACGACTGGGAAAGAAGCAGGTCAGCGAACTGCTGCAGAACCTCTTCCAGCACAATCCGAACGAGACATTCACGTTCAAGCAGATTTTCAAGGCGCTTAAGCTCGATACGCATCCGCTGAAGATGCTTGCCATCGACACGATGGAAGAGATGGCGTGGGATGATTTCCTCTCAAAGGTCAGTGACAACTCTTATCGCCTGAACCTGAAGACACAGGTGCAGGAGGGTGTGTTCCGTCGTAAGGCTTCTGGGCGTAACTCGTTTGTGCCCGATGATGGGGGTACACCGGTGTTTGTGGCTGAACGCAACTCGATGTCGGCCATGGATGGCGACCGTGTAAAGGTGTCATATATGGCACGTCGTGATAAACATATCAAGGAGGCTATGGTCATTGAGATCGTCAAGCGTGCCCATGATACCATTGTGGGTAAACTGCGTGTCGAAAAAGACTGGGCCTTCCTCGTTACTCCCGATAACACTTTCGTCCATGATATCATTATCCCCAAGCGTAAGCTGAAGGGGGGTAAGACTGACGATAAGGCGGTGGTCAGGGTGGTACAATGGCCTGATGCTGAGCATAAGAACATCATCGGTTCGGTGGTGGATATTTTGGGTAAGACCGGTGATAATAATGCCGAGATGCATGCTATCCTAGCCCAGTATAATCTGCCTTATAAGTATCCGAAGAACGTGGAGGAGGCTGCCGAGAAGATCGATGCCACCATCACACCTCGTGATATCGCTGAGCGTGAGGACTTCCGTGAGGTGTTCACCTGCACCATCGACCCCAAGGATGCCAAGGACTTCGACGATGCTTTGAGTATTCGTAAACTGGATAGTGGACTGTGGGAGGTAGGTGTGCATATCGCTGACGTTTCCCACTACGTCAAGGAAGGCTCTACCATCGACAAGGAAGCCTACAACCGGGCTACCAGCATCTACCTCGTCGATCGCACCATCCCCATGCTTCCAGAGCGCCTCTGTAACTTCATCTGTTCACTCCGTCCTGACGAAGAGAAACTGTGTTACAGTGTGATCTTTGAACTCGACGACGAGGCGAATATCAAGAAGTGGCATCTGGCTCATACGGTCATTCGTAGTGATCGTCGCTATGCCTACGAAGAGGTGCAACAGATACTTGAGGACAATGGGGTGAAAGACGGCACGGGAGACCCTGCACCCCCTGCTACGAAGAAACATCCCTATAAGGGTGAGAATGCAGAACAACTCATCAAACTCGATGCGCTTGCCAAGAAACTGCGTGCGGCGCGCTTCAAGAATGGCTCAGTGAAGTTCGACCGCGAGGAACTCCATTTCGATATTGACGAGACAGGCAAGCCCGTCAAGGCTTACTTCAAGGTGTCGAAGGATGCCAACAAACTCATCGAGGAATTCATGCTGTTGGCCAATAAGACTGTGGCTGAGTCGATAGGGCGCGTGAAGAAGGGTGTTAAGGCTAAGACGCTGCCTTATCGTATCCATGACCAGCCCGATCCGCAGAAACTCGAGAACCTGCGTCAGTTCGTGTCAAAGTTTGGCTATAAGGTTAAGACCAGTGGTACCAAGGGGGCTATTACCAAGTCGCTGAATGCGCTGATGAGTGATGCAGAGGGTACGCGTGAGCAGAATGCCATTGAGACAGTGGCCCTGAGAGCCATGATGAAGGCCAAGTATAGTGTACATAACATCGGGCACTATGGTCTTGCCTTCGATTATTATACCCATTTCACCTCGCCCATCCGCCGTTATCCCGATACCATGGTGCATCGCCTGCTTACCAAGTATCAGAATGGCGCCCGTTCGGCCAATAAGGACAAGTACGAGGAGTACTGCGAGCACTGCAGCGATATGGAGCAGATCTCCCAGAATGCCGAGCGCGACTCGATCAAGTATAAGATGGTGGAGTTTATGGCCGATAAGATAGGCAACACCTACGATGCCCATATTTCCGGTCTTACCAGTTACGGCATCTACGCCCAGATCGACGAGACCCACTGTGAGGGTATGATTCCCATTCGGGACTTGGGCGACGACTACTACGACTTCGACGAGAAGAATTTCATGATCGTGGGGCGTCGTCACCACACCAAGTACCAGTTGGGTGATCCTATCCGTATCCAGGTGGCTCGCGCCAATCTGGAGCGTAAACAACTCGACTTTACGCTTGCCGAGTAGAAACGCCATGACATAATAATCCCCCACTCAGCAGAGCGGGGGATTATTATGTGCTATTGTTGATAATGTTTGCGGTCGAGTTTGCCGTTGTATGTCCGGGCGATGGACTCAACTTGTTCATAGAGTTGAGGTACCTTGTAAGGCTCGAGCCGGGCAGCAATATAACGGGCGATGGTCTTTTTAGAGAACGGAACACCCTCATTCATCACTACCAGCAGTTTGACTGCTTTACCCATGATAGGGTGCTCGGCAGGGATGCAGATGCAGTCGCGAATCCCCTCTATGGACATGGCAATATCTTCGACCTCGGTGGGAGCTACCTTGTAACCGCCTACGTTGATGACATCGCTTTCGCGACCTCCGATGTGGAGCATACCCTCTGCGTCGATCTGACCATAGTCTGACATATAGACAGTGTCGTTTCGAAGTACCGTAGCAGTGAGTTCTGGGTCACCGATATAACCGCTCATCAGGGTGTCGCCTTGACAGGAGATCATCCCTTCGGAGGTGATGGTGACACGCGAGTGAGGCATGGTATGGCCTAAGCACCCGGCAAGGCAACGCCCGTCATTATAATTATAGGTGGCGATGATGCCTGTCTCGGTTGATGCGTAGGTGTTGTAAAGGCGTGTATGGGGAAGTATCTGACATAGTTGAAGCATGTCGGCATGCGACAGCGGTGCACCTCCACTCTCTACAAAGTCGAGTCGATCAGCCAAAGCCGCAAAGCGCTTGGCATCGAAAGTAAGCAGGAAACGGATGTTGGCAGGCACGAAGAAGGTGGCGTATTTGCCTGACTCACGAAAGGCGTTGAAGAAGATGTCGGCATCGCGTAAACCGTCGAGGATATGAAGTGTACCACCCTGAAGGATGATGGGGAAGATCTTCGACAGACTGCCGATGTGGTTGAGAGGACCATGGATGACAAACACCAGATCGTGGGAGAAACCTTGACCAGCTATCAGATTCTCGGCATCGGCTACAATCGTGCGATGGCTGATCATCACACCTTTGGAACGTCCGGTTGTGCCTGTGGTGTAGAGTACATCGGCGATGCCTGCAGGAATCTCGCAAGCAGAAAGGCGTGAGGAGATTTCCTGAAACAAGGAGTCGGGGATATCCTTCTCCAGCGGAGCAGCCACACTGCCAGCCAAATGGATGGCGAGATAGGTGACGATGAAGTCGATGGTCTGCGTGGAGCGGAAGGCTATAACCTTTCCCTTGGGATAGTCGCTTGCCCGATTCTCCACCTGTTGCCACAGTTCTGCCCAGGTAATGGTTTTATCTCCACAGATGATGGCCGTCTTGTCAGGATACAGACGAGCGTCTTGTGCCAGATAGTCTTCTAAGGTCATTTTTGGTTCAGTTTGGCCTCGACCATCGCTACGATGCTGTCGAGGGTTTTCAGGTTACGTGGGGTGGCGTCGGCAGCCTCGAGTTTGATGTCATACTCGTCGGAGAGCAGCATCAGAATGGTGGTGACGCCAAGGGAGTCGAGTTCACTGAACAGGAAATCGGAGTCGAAATCTACCAGTGGTAGTGCATCCTCTAATAATTGTCTGATTCTATCTTTCATTTTTCTTGTTATCTACGGGGTTAGAATATATGCCGATGAAAATCTCTCTCAGGCGTTCCAGATCGCAGGTGTCGTATTTGTCGAGTTTCTCCAGACGATGCAGGAAGGCATCATACTCCTCCTTCGTGTACATATCCTGATATTTGGTGTTGCCATAAAGCAAGTCGTGGGCAATGTAGTTGTTAGGATATAGACGGTAGTTGGTGTTGATGCGGCGGTCGATGAGTTTGGCTACCGACTTGTGGTATTCGTTGTTCGTCAGGTTCTCGAAGGCTGAGAGTTCTGCCACAGAGATGGGTTGGCATAGTTCGATATGAACACGACCTTTCTGTTGCATGATGCCTGTGAGGATGCTGTTCAGGTCCTCACCCGGTTTCTTGGTATAGCGGGTGTATTGCGATTCGTAGAGTTCAAGGGCTTTCAGTATGTCGCACGACTCCCACTCGTAAGAGATAGACACCGGGGCGATGTTAAGGTCGGCCAGTGCCTTGATCTTGTTCTTAGGCTCACTCATGCAGAACATCTTGATGATACCCTGATCGGTAGCATCGATACCGTTCTTTGTACGTCCGTTGCGTTGGGCTATCCACACCGACTGCTTCTTCTCCTTGATGACGTAACGAATATATTCGGAGAGGTGGATAGAACTGCGATAGAACTCCTTGATGTCACCACCTGGGCGTTCTACCTTGAACATCTTATTGCTCCTGCCGACGTCGATGACAACAGGGTTCATCATGAGGTTGGCGCCGAAGGTAATCTCTGTGGTATCGAAGCCGTTGAGCACGAAATAATACTGGAGCAGACATGCATCGAGCATAATGTCGCGATGGTTGGACACAAACAGGTACTGCTTGTCACGACTGAGACGGTCGAGACCAGAACAGGTAAATCCTTTGGTACTGCGGGCGATAATCTGTTCGTTGACACGACGCATCGTGTCGTGCTGGAACTCCTTGACCGTCTTGAAATTGGCCACCCTATCCTTGATGGCTTCAAGGGGTTCGTTCGGATAGACGAAGTTGGCCAGCAAAGGGAATACGTCGCTGGCGGCAATGCGCTTCATGGCTGCGGGAATCTCGTCCTCGTAATAGGGACGGATGTCGTCAAACTTCGGGTTCTTTTCCATATCTTACATATATTTTTTGATCCAATTGAGAAAACGAGTGCGCCATTGGCGACACTCCTCCGTTCCTTTTACATCGCTGGCACCGAAGCCATGTCCGCCTGTTTCATAAAGGATGTACTCATGAGGTACATTCATGGCCGTAAGGGCTGAGTCGAGCAGTACGGAGTTACGATAATCCACGATGGGGTCGTCTTTGCAACTCATCAGGAAGACGGGAGGACAGTCTTGAGGCACGTGCTTCTCTAAGGAGAGTTTCTCTTTCAGTTCCTGGTTATGGGTACGCGAGTCGCCCAATAGACCTCTGCGCGAGCGTTTGTGAACGCAATCGGCCGTCATCGTGACGACAGGGTAGATGGGTGCAGAGAAGTAAGGGCGATCCTCGGGACTGAAGAATTCTGCTGCCGACATCACCAGATGACCTCCTGCCGAGAAACCTATGGCACCAATCTTCTCTGGGTTGACACCATATTCGCTGGCATGGGCTCTGACGTAGCGCAAGGCCTGTAGGAGGTCGTCCTGGGGGTCTGGGTAGCGGTTGCCCCTGAACACCTTGCGGTAGCGGGTGATGAAGGCTGGCACATAACCTGTACGGTAATTGAGTACGAAGGCACTGATGCCATTCTGCCTGAGCCACTCGGCCACTCCGTATCCTTCGGTCTCGATATCGTGCCAGAAATAACTGCCACCAGGACAGACGATGACTGCTAAGTTGTTCTGAGTGCCCTCCACGACATAAGGTGTGAGCTCTACCTTCTTCTTGCATGAAGTGCCCTCCCAGATGTTTATTTGGGAAAAGGCTTCGAGGCAGAAGACCAGAAGAAAGAGCATCAGGCCTTTTCGCATGTGATAAGATCGTTCAGATTGATGATCTGACCACCAGTCGCCGTTTCGTTGCAGGGATGTACATGCAGGTTCTGGGGCATGGGTTCGATGGCAGCAGCAAGGGCCGTGTCATCAGGATCTTCACTATAACTGTGTACTTCTACGTCGGGATGAACGAGGGCAAAGAGCAGCGGGAACTGTCCTCGGCCAGAGTTGACGATGCTTACTTCTCGGTCTTCGGATGGCCATCTGTCGATCCACTGACTGAAATCGTCGTAACGCTTCAATAGCTGGCGCGTCTCTCGTTCGATGCTGAACCCCTTGTAGGTATATTTGCCGATCACATAGTTGTGATAGTAATGCGTGGTACCCTCTGCAAAAGGATTCTGACGACGGAACCACTTGCGCCAGAGGTAACCGATGGTGATGGGTTCGGGGCGTACCACTCCATGGCGCTTCACAAGCCATCCAAAGATGAGAGGGGGCACGATCCAGGCCATGAGTACCACCGTAAACATACCCACGATGGTCACCTCTGCCAAAGAGTGAAGGGCAGGATGGCGCGCTACGATGAGCGACCCCATGCCGATAAACATGATCAGGGCCGAGATGACGATGCTGTTCTTATAAGAGGGCAGCAGTTTCTTTTTATAGGCATATTCATTGATGAGTCCGTCGGTAATAAAGATGGTATAGTCATCACCCTGACCAAAGATAAAGGTAGCGAGGATGACGTTGACGATGTTGAACTGCATACCGAACAGATACATCATACCCAGAATCCAGATCCAGCCGAGGGCCATCGGGAGGAAAGCGAGCAGCGAAAGTTCCAGTCTGCCGAATGAGAGCCATAGGAAGATGAAAACGATGAATCCGCAAGCAAAACCAATGTAGTTGAAATCGTCGGATAGCGAATTGGCAATAGCACTGTTCATTCTCATGAAATCGAAGGAATAGCCTTGTCCGTTAAGACCCTCGTTGAGGATCTCCTCGATAGTCGCAGGATGATGTCCACGAGCATCAATCACATCTACCACTGAGCAACAGCCTGTACTCTCACTGAATGAACCGCTGAGCAGGATGGAACGCAAAGGTTCAAAATACTCGAACGACTTCGGCTCGTATGTGTCGGAGATGATAGCCTCGAAACCGCTGAAGGCCTCGATATTGAAGCCATGGGCGGGTGCTTTTTTGCGAATTTGTTCTAAGACCTTGGCACGATGAGGCTCCCAGAAAGCGTTCCAGCGGTCAATCCGGCGCTGCTGCTCTTGTTGAGAGCAGATGAGCGTCGTTACGTCGGTATATGTATTGAGTACACCGGCCGTCTTCATGCTGTCGAGTAAGGGCACTATGGCCTGACGTTTCTGCAGGGCCTCGTCCCATGTCTCACCTTCCGTTACGACATAGACGTTGGTCGTATCATTGAGGCCTGCCGTAGCCTGCATACTCGACAGAAGTTCTTTCTGTGTATCCGACATGTAGTTGATGTGGTGCATGTCGGTATCGAAGGATGTCCCCAGACTGTAATATCCGAAGATGACTGTCAGTATAAGGATGACCCAAAGGAGCCAGCGATGACGCTCAGGCGACATGGACGAGATCTTTCCGAAGGGCAAGCGCTCTTCTTCCTTTACCACGCGCTGTTTGACGAGGTGGGGCAGGAATATCAGCACGAAGAGAATGGTTCCGATGAGCATGAAGGCTGCAAAGAAACCAAGGTCACGCAAGGCTGGTGCATCGAGTGGCATCAAACTGGCAAAGGCACCCACTGTGGTGATGTTACCAATGAGTAGGGGCGACACCATCTCCTTCAACACCTCGCGTACCGTGCCACCATGGTAGGTGTGGGCTATGAAATGCAAGGGGTAGTTGACGGCGATACCGATGATGATCGAACCTATGCCGATGACGATCAGTGACACATCGCTGCGCATGACGGCGATGAACCCCATGGCAAACAACCAGCCAAAGATGATGGCGGCAGCAATGAGCAGGTGGTCTCTTACCTTCCGGAAAGCAAAGAGCAGCAACAAGAGGATCAGTGTCACTGAGATGGAAATGGCCCATTTGCTGTCGTCCTTGATCTGCTGGGCATTGCCCACTGCAATAACAGGAGCACCTGTGATGGCTACATCGACATCAGGAAGAGCCTGCATCGTCTGCTGGGCCACACTGTCAACTTCATTGACGAGTTGGCTGTTGTTAGCCGACTCCATGGCTCCGTATGGCGATGTCATCATCGCAATGGCCATCTTTCGGCCTGCAGAGAAAATATAGCCGTTGTCGATCTCCATCGGCATCGATGCCTGCCGAGCCTGTAATCTGTCTATCACAGAGGAGAAGAGTCCTAGCGGGTCGTTGCTGATATTCGACGTGAAGAAACCCGTGGCAGGCATCATGATCATCTGTACGTCGTTGGCCAACTGTTCATCAATCCTTTCCTCAGAAGATACGATCTGCTCCATACGGATGTAATCAGAGTCGCATAACATCAGGGGCATGTTATGATAGACGAAGTCGGTTATACCAGTTACCTTCTCGAAATCCACCTGTGAGGTCACCTCAGTTATATGTCCTGCATCAGCTACGGTTTGAATGCTTTGGGCGAAGGAATCGACGGCTTCCGTCAGACGGTCTTCATCAGGTGTCTCGCCATCCTTCATCCTGAACATGGCGAAGAGCCGCTGTCCACCCGAGATGTCCTGATACAGGGTAATGGCCTTCTGTTCATTGCCACTGACGGGCAGGAAGTCGAAGATGTTCTCGTTATACTTCAGCGAAGCCACCATGACGAACAACACTGCTGTTAAGGCTGTCAACAGCCACATACAGAGCGAACGGCGGCGTTGTAATACATCGAATATATGAAGGAAGAGGTTTACCATTACAGGGGCATGTTGTTTTTAGTTGACAATTGTTTTACCTCCTCGTCAAGATCGAGGAAGAACTGTTGCTCTTTCTCGCCTATAGTCTGCAGGAGATCAGCGAGTTGGTTATAAGTGAGTTGTTCACCCACATTGGAATTCTTGCTGCGTTTCTTATATACACGAGAGGCTTTGTAGGCAAAGTCGCGCCATAGGTCACCAATCTCAGAGAGACGTAGGGAATAGTCATTAAGTATATTGAAACCTGTCTTCTCTGCAGCCTCCTGAAGGAAGGCACTATAAACGAAACGATAGCCTGCACCGCCCGTTCCTACCTCTTCAAGCATACGGATGACATTTACCAGATTCATCCGGGCACCATGCTCGCCTTTCTTCTTCTCCCACTTGCGCATACGATGCGACAGGTAGTTGATGCCTCTGGTTCCGGCGAAAATGATCCAAGAGGGTTCCGACACCATCAGCCAGCATGTCTTATGGATGGCCTTTAGAACGAGTGGTCTTAGGTCGGGCAACTGCTCGGGCACCTTCTTGATCCAGTACATCTGTCCCATAAGGGGGTATGAACCAGGGGAGAAACGCACCTTCTTCAGGTCATCATAACTGATGGTGACCTTCTGTGTGGTGTTCGGGTCGAGCACGCTGTATTCTTGGGTCTCTTCATTTTTGCCAATGACACAGATATTGTGGCCATTGAACGGGAAACGGTACTCAGGGGGATAATAGGTCAGATAGTAGATGCCAACGACGACACCCACAGGACGACGCTCTTCGAGCAGCACCTTGTCGAGTGTGCGCATGGCATGATCCTTGATCAGGAAACGACGCGACTCAGTCTCAATCCCCAACAGTTTTGTGGCTCGTTTGAAGAGTACCCCTGGGAAACTGCGGAAGGATGTCATCGGCATTCCCGACATCTTGACAAATGGGATATGGACAAAGAACAGTCCACTGGCCAAACCGAAGATCATGGGTTCGGAAAGGTTGATGCCGTAATAACTCAGCAGCATCGAAGTGGTGCCGTTTTCGCAATGGGCAGCTGGCCTGAGACTTAGGTTCAGCTCAAAGCCTTCGTATTTCCTAGGCACCTCCAATTTCATCTTGCTGCGCTCCTCCTGGTCGTCATACTCTTCGAGCACCAGGTCAAGGGCATCGTTCTTGGGCTCCCATCCATCGCTCTGAACCAGTTGGAAATGGTTCTCGTCATCGAGGGCATAGTTGGAATCACGGACGACCGATCCCTTGAAATATTTCAAATCCTGTGGAACTTCTTCTACTTTCATTTTATTAATTGATATGTTTCACTTCTTCATAGAGGTCCTTGAAGAATTTCTTTTCTTGTTCACCGATATGATTGAGCAAGTTGCCTAAATCGTCGTAAGTATAGTTTTCGTTTTTGCGTTTCTTGAAGATTCTTGAGGCCTTATAAGCAAACTCGCGCCATAGGTCCCCAATTTCAGTGATACGCTGGGAGTAGTCGTTCAGTACGCTAATGCCCGTACGCTCAGCCGCTTCTTGCAGGAAAGCACCATACATAAAGCGAAAACCGGCACCACCTGTACCGATTTCCTCCAACATACGGATCACCTGTGCCAGATTCAACTGTGCCTTGCGCTTACCCATGTCCTTCTCCCAATGACGGATACGTTCAGAGAGGTAATGGATGCCGTTGGCACCTACATATTTGATGAATTTGGGTTGAGAGATCATATACCAACAGGTCTTCCTGATGGAATTGAGAATCAGGGGATTCAGGTCGGGCAAGGTCTTAGGTACAGACTTAATCCAGTACATCTGTCCCATCAGGGGATAGACACCACCTGATGGGAAACGTACCGTCGCAAGATCATCTGATGTAATCGTAACCTTCTGGGTACAGTTCGAATCCAGGACACTATATAAGCCCTTCTCTTCGTCTTTTCCGATGATGCAGATGTTATGGCCGTTAAAACGGAAACGGTATTCCTTGGGTACGTAGGGCAGATCGTACATACCGACCACGCATCCCACGGGAGTCTTCTTTTGCAAGACAAGCTCGTCGAGTTTCTTCATCGCCTTTTCCCGACTCAGGAACCGCTTGGTCTTTGATTTGATGCCCAGGAGTTTCGTGATACGCATGAACAGCACACCAGGGAAGGTGCGGAACGAGGTGACGGGTAGTCCGCCCATCTTGATAAAGGTGATATGCGTAAAAAACAGACCATAGGCCAAACCGAAGATCATAGGTTCCGACAGGTTGATGCCATGATAGCGAAGTAGGGCAGAGGTGGCTCCGTTTTCGCAATGGGCTGCAGGCTGGTGCTGAATGTCCAACTCAAAACCATGGAAACCGGTTGGATTCTGCATCTCCATCTTACTCCTCTCGTCTTTATCGACATCTTCCTCCAGAGCCAGTTCCAGAGCCTCGGTCTTGGGAGCCCATCCATCGCTCATGACGGCCTTGTAATGGCCTTCGTCATCGACGGCATAGTTCACATCGCGAACGACGGTATCCTTATAATACTTCAGATCCTGTGGTACTTCCTTGACTTTCATAAGGTCAGCAAACAGTCAGCATACAATAGCAATACGAGAAACGGGCACTCTCTGGAATCATCATGAGAATCTTCTGGCCCTTCTTCAGTTTACCCGAATACAACAGTTCCTCAATCATAGCGAAGGCAGAGGCCGAACCAATATTTCCCACACGTGGAAGATTCAGGAACCACTTGTCTTCCGTAATGAAGAAACCTCGATTCTTTGACTCCTCCAGAATCTTATCTTTGAAGAACATAGAAGACAGATGGGGGAGGAACCAATCTACATCATCAGGTGAGAACTGATGTTTTTTACCCAACTGGAGCAGGAAATCCACTCCCAGTTTCACGATATTGTCTGCCAGCAGTCGGGTGTCCTGTTTGATGGCGAATAGCGACTCTGAGAGCCACTCCTGTTGGGGATAGTCGGCCCATCCCTTCAGACGACCGTCTGACAACTTGTCTGCACCGGCATACATACACGTTTCATGAGTGTTAGCAAACGATGTAATATCAATCCAGTCGAGATGTAATGAAAGGTCATGCTCGTTAGGCTTTCCTTGAAGCAACAAGGCAAAGGCACCATCGGAGAGCATCCAGCGTAGGAAATCCTTTTCGAAGGCCAACATGGGCTGGTCCTCTAACAGTGAGAGCTTGTCCGACTCCTCTTGGAAGTAGGAGGACCTCAGCCAGGCAGAGGGGCGCTCGGAGGCCACTGCGACAGCATTTCCGGATAATCCCATACCTACTGACATGTAGGCGTACTTCAGGGCATCGACACCCGTGCAGCAGGATCCTGCGAAGGATACGACCTCGATGTTCTTCTGGCCTCCCAATTCGCCATGCACCATACTGCCATGCGAAGGTAAAATCTGTTCGGGTGTAGATGTTCCACACGAAAGGAGGTCGATATCATCGAGCGTCAGTCTTGTGTCGAAAAGGGAGCGGATGGCATTCGCTGCCATCTGAGGGTTGGTATGCGTGGTGTTACCCTCCTTGTCCAAAGCATAATAACGCTGTTTGATGCCATTACGCCTCAAGACGATTCTTCTGGCCTTGGACGGTTTCCCGTCAACCATGCCCAAATATAGTTCCATGTCATCGTTGCTGACAGGCTCATTGGGCAGGAATTTTCCAGCTTTGGTTATAAAAACATCCATTTTGTTTATTGTAATTTTTAATAATGATTCTTATACACTACAGTCCTCTTGTCTCTGACGGCTTACCTGCTGAAAAGGGTAAGTGAGGTAGAAAAACAGTTGTCCCAATGGGGATACCAGGAACAGCACGGTCAGGAGATAATAAAAGAAACCGTTTATGCGAGGACGGCGTCGTGGATCCCTGAAACCACCCTTTTTACGGATGAATCGGGCCCAGTGACCGAACATGCGGTGGCCAGCCTTCTCGAGAAACAGTATAGAAGGCTTGTAGTTGATGGATCCTGCCTCGAGCAGACGTGGCTGCAACGTGCTGAACTCTTTTTTCTCCCATGCGTTCAAGATAATCTCTCCGAATCGCGAGGCACCTTCGATGTCTGTTTCTGAGACACCTGCATCAGGTAATAGCCAACAGGCTGATTTCTTTCCATACATCAGCCAGCGCACAATCGTCAGGGCACTTACCAGATTGGGGTGCTTGTCCTGTAGTACGATGTGTCCTACCAGATGGGCATCTATCTTCTTGAGGTCGCCTTTGATGGTCCGTCCTGTCATGAGCCACATATTGCGGCAGACATTGACAAAGACCACATTTTTCCCTTGAAGGTATGCTCGTACTTGTTCGTCATGTAAGAACGACTGGAGCGGGAGCGAGGGCGATAGAAACCATGACTGACCTACAATCATCACCAAGTCGGCATCCTTTACTTCGGCAAAGTCCAGGGGCTTGATCCCTGAAGGGGGTATCCCCAGTCTGGCCTCTGGGAAAGAGTCAAAAAACTCGTCCTTGTTCCAAGGAAAAGGATATGCTTGTACGGGGATGATCTGCTGATAGATGACTTCCCCCAATGGTTCGCAAATGCTTTTGGCTGCGTGGAGTGCCTGTCCGCTTTGGGAGTAATAGAATACTGCAGTCTTCATCAGTTTATCAGGCATGTTTCAGTTGATCGAACAATTTCTCGTACGTCAGCACTTCCGCACAAGTCACCAGACTGCCAGCCATCGTACCCATCATACCATGAAGGGTGATGCTTTGTCCTGTCAGCAGGAGGTTGGGAATGCGCGTCTTACTGTTGATGCTGATCGACCCTAAGTCGTTGACATCCTTCAGCATGCCGTACATCGCCCCCTCAGGCGTACCAGTGTAGTCAACGTATGTCAGTGGTGTTGACGTGTAAAACTGTTCTATATTGTCGCACAGTCCGGGTACCTCCTGTTCCAGAGCCCTGATGACAGCCTCTGCTTTTCTTTGCTTGAATGCCTCGTAGTCTTCACCACGATGTCCCACGTGGGTGTTACGCCACTGGCTCACTTCCTCCATGCTCATATAGGTCATAATCTCACCTGTCTGTGCATATTCAGGGTGCTCCTCATGACAGGCATGCATATAGAGCAGGCATTTGGGCCATGTTGTATCGTCGTAGTTCTCACAGTCCCACACAGAATCCCCACGGTAATAATACAGGTTGTGGTTCATATATCTCACGCTGTCTTTACGGAACTTCAGATAGACCGTAAAGACCGACGTTGTATTGCGGATATGGTTGATGCGATGACGATAGACTGGACGGATGAGATTGCTCTCTATGAGTTGCATGGTACTGGCAGGGTGGATACTGCTGATAACGAGGTTTGCAGGGAAGCGTTCGCCATCGGTTGTGATGACGGCAGTAGCCTGCGTCTCATTACATTCTATCCGACCCACCTTGCGCCTGGTCAGTACCTCGCCCCCTCGGTCGCGTATGGATGCTGCGAGCGAGTCAGCCACTTTACTGCTTCCTCCAACGATGCGAAAAGCACTCTGGTCGTATGAGTCGGTAATCAGGGCATGGGTAGAGAAGGGGGTATGGTCTTTCTCTCCTGCATAGAGCAGGTTAGTACCTGCTACTATCTGACGAAGAAGCGGATCACTGATCACGCTATCGATCACCTCACCAACACTACGTGTCCGGTATTCTACATTTGTATTCAGGTCAACTTGTTGGTTGAGCGAGTGAATGCTCCATGATGAGGCTACACGTTTGACAAGGTCGTAATACTGCGAGAGCTCCTCACGACTCTTGGGGAACTGCTCTGCCAAGGTGTTGACAAAGTGCTCTTTCCCATTGGCAAACTGATAATGCTTGCCTCTGAAGGAGATCACGTCATAGCCCATGGGGTCGAGTCTGGATAGTTGGATGTCTGTATCCACACCCATGTAGTGCATCATCGTTCGAAGCACCTGGTGTTCCTCAGCACCACCAATGTAGTGCATACCAGTCTCAAACACGGCATCGTCACGACGGAATGTCTGCAGGCATCCGCCTATCTGGAAGTCTTGTTCCAAAACGGTCACCTTATAGCCGTTCTTTGAGAGAATGCAGCCACAGGCCAGACCTCCCAGTCCACTTCCTATGATAACGCACTTCTTCATCCTTTCTTTTTCAGATATAATTGATGCATCTTGCGTGTCATCGCTCTGTAGCCAAGCGCCTCTGACTCACGTGGCATCACCTCTACCGACATATGGCCTGGGTGCAGGTGGAATGATGTCTTGGGAAGCACCTTTCCAAAACCATCGATAAACACCGGCAGAATATCCAGTCCTAATTGTTCAGCCATATAGAACGCCCCTTTGTGGAAACGCTGTATGCGACAATCTTCAGAGCGTGTGCCTTCAGGGAAGATCATGACGGAGTAGCCTTCCTCAACCTTCTGCTTCAGGTCGTTCCTCATCTGATCCGTATCAGTGATGGGGAAGAAGTCGGCATAACGAATCACGATACCATAGAACGGATTATGCCATACCCAGTTCTTGGTCAGTATGATCAGTTTGGGTGTGAGCATCATGATGGCCATCAGATCGAGATGCGACTGATGGTTGCTGATGATCATGGCAGGCTTCTCGAAGGTCTCTCCGTGGGGATTGTTATATGAGAAGGACGTGCCTGGCACGTGGTTGATGACAAAGCGCGACTTGCGCTGCAGTATCTCGTGATATTTCAGTTTATGTTCCTTCGTGGCACCTCCAAGAGTGATCAGGAAGAACCCTCGTATGGTCATGTCGATGGCGAAGCCAAGGAAATAGCAGAAGGAGAAAATGGTATAGACCCACTGCTTCAGACAAACAAAGAAGGCTGCAATACATAAGAACGTATTGAGAATGCTGATGCGTGCAAAGTCATAAACCGGACGGAAATGACTGACACGCTCTTCTGCTGGGGGATAGTACACCTTCACAGGCACAGAGACAATCTGGGTCCCGGCCCAAGCGGCATATACCAGCAGCTCGAGTTCGGCTTCATAGCGCGACGTGATTAAGTTCAGCCCACGAAGCGAAGACAGCGTATAGAGTCTGTAACCACTCTGTGTGTCCTGTAAGTCAATGCCAGTCTGTAATCTGAACCAGAAATTAGAGAAACGGTTGGCAAAAGTATTCTGACGCGGCATATTCTTTTCTGTCAGATTGCGGGTCCCTACGATGATGGCACCTTCGTTGTGATCCAGTGCCTCGATGAGATGAGGTATGTCGTCGGCAAAATGCTGTCCGTCGGCATCGATGGTGATGGCATGGGTAAAGCCCATGTCCTGAGCTTTTCTGAAACCCGTCACCAGCGCATGTCCCTTGCCTCTGTTCCGCTCATAAGATACGACGGTTATGCTGGCAGGGAGTGTCTTGAGGATTTTCCCCGTCTGATCCGTGCAGCCATCGTTGACGACAATGATCTGAGAACAATACTGGAGGACATCGTTTATGACTTGCCTGACGGTTCCTGCGTTGTTATACGTCGGAATAATCACACATAACTTTCTGCCGCTCTCTTTCTCCATCAGTTCTTGTACTGCAGAGACATCTTGACAAATTGCCCCTGTTCGTCCTCGATGCTTATAATGGTTTTCAACAATCCGTCCTCCGTCACTATCTTTGAGAAGACAAACGACGGTTCGTCATGGGGTGCGACAAGTCTCTTAAATTTGATGTTGACAGCCGTCGATAAGACGAGCTTCTTGCCGAATTTTTGTTCGAGCATCTCAGTAGCCATCTGCACCAAGCAAACGCCGGGAGTAACAGGATTACCGGGGAAATGCACACTGTATATATCGTGTGCTGCATTCAGCTTTACCTTGCAAACGTACTTCCCTTCCGAATCTTCGGTGCTGACAATATGGTAAAAATCATTGATCAGTTTCATGATCTTCCTTCATGGGGGTGAATGTATAACGGATATTGTATTTGTCGTTCCTGACAACGATGTCGCCTTCGGGGGTGACGGTCATACTCCTTTTCTTATGGACCACATTCTGCCTGCGGTCTATGTTGGACAGAATAAAGCTGAAGTCCTTTCGTAAGACCATACGGATATACCATTTGTTGAGTGGCCCCAGCACATTGATCACTTTGGCCTTTCCATTGGCATACGTAAAGTCGAAGGCTTTCACACCCATCTCATTGACAACCGTACCGACAATGCTGCCATCGTCCTCTATATTCATCAGACAGATGGATGTAATCTCTTGTCCACGTACCTCCATCTGGAGATTGTACTCCTTGCTCTTGGTTGCGGAACAAGGCAGCAACAGGAACAATAGCTCAATGAATATCAAACATCTTCTCATTGATAGATGCGTTGGGTTTGATGTTGGTGAGTTTGACGACGGTCATGTCGCCTGTTTTCTCCTGCATTTTCACCATGTTTACCATGGTCAGCTGGGGCGTGAAATGGATTTCTATCAGGTTGTAGATCTGCTTCAGCTCCTTCTTCTTCGGATATAACTTGGCAAAGTATTCCTTGTCGGTCTTGTATAGTTCTACCGTAAAGTCAGCAGAACTTTTCAGACCGCCCCCCGTAATACTCTTCAGGATAATATTGGTAATCTGCCGGAATATCTTATTTCCCTGCACATCGATATCCTTGGTCGATTTGGTCGATTTGATGCGTACCTTATCTCCATTGAGAATAAAAGTGTAATCATAAGGCGACGTATATTGCCAACGCAGTTTGTCGGGCTTCTTAAAATACATCACACCTTCCGACTTCATCTCCCTACTTAGGAGTTTCATGCTTTTCGTCTGAGAAAAGTCGCATTGCATACTCGACATGGCAGATGCCGCCTTGTCCATTTTCTCAATAATCTGTTTCTGCTGTTCAGAGGTCAGCTTCGTCTGTCCATACATATAGCATGACAGAAGGGAAGCAAACAGTAAAATCGCTAATTTCTTCATTTTGCAATTAAGACACAACCTGTCAGGATGAGGAACACACCAACCCATCTGACGATAGGTATCTGTTCGTGAAAGAATATCATGGCAGCAAACATACCCATTACATAACTCAGACTCACCATGGGGTATGCCATACTGAAGGGAAAGTGCTTGATGATGTACATCCAAAGCACCGATCCCGCACCATAGCACAGACCACAGCAGATGAACTGCCAGTTTGTGAACAGTCTCACGAAATACTGCCAGGTAAACGAGAAATCACCTGCTCTGGTAAGACCGTATTTCATCAGCACCTGTCCTCCGGAGAGTAACATGCACTGTAAGATAGAGATGGGTAATAGTTTCAGTATCACGCTTTCTTCAATAAGATCATGGCGACATCACCTTCCCTTGTCTGATTCAGCAGGAGAATACTCTCCAGAGAACTTACCTGCTGTTCTGAATCATAGAGGAATGAGGGAATCTCGTTCTTCTTCAAGAGATGGGCACAGGCATAGAGTCCTAAGGCTGATGCCGTATAGTTCTCTCCAAACAAATGCTTGTAGTGCAACAAGGGCTTTCCGAGGAAAAGTGCCTGAACAGTATCATGATAGAGGTGGTCGTTCTCAGGATGACCATTCACGCCCGTCATTACGGCACTGATTTCAGAAACCTTCATACCTGCCTCTGCCAACAACTCTTCCAGCTGTTGCTGCAGTTTAGGATGTGAGGGACGGAAACAGATTCTGAGACCAGCCAACTCACAGAGATGCTCCATGGTGCCATTGGTGTTCAACATCATCGACATGGCCACTTCCCCACAGGGTACCATACCCTCAACACCTACATAGCCCACTTTCTGAAGCAGACCAAAAAACTGTTCTGTCATCTCGTCATGACCACCTACAAGTGCGGTCGATATCTTGCCCAACTGCATCTGCATCCATGCATCAAGCAAAGTCAGGTCGAAACTCGTTCCGCTATGCGAGTATGTGGTGTTGTAACCATGTGTCTTGGTGTAGATAGCCAGGGCAGAGCCTACCGTGTTATGTGTTGACTGCATAAAGTAGGTAGGACTGACTGTCTGCTCGTTATTTTCTACAATCGAGTCGAGAAAGCGCTCCGTATAGTCGAGACTTCCAAGACAAGTGCCGGTGATAATGGCATCAGGGTGCTCGACGCCTGTCTCACTTAGCAACTTCAGTGTGGTTGCAAGGGCTCGTTTCATGATGTTACCCATGCGACGGGCCTCGTTAGCGGCCATGTAATCACGGAAAGATGGATTCTGTGCCTTCACCAAAGATGCCTCGTCGTAGTACGCAGGCTCGTCCATCCACTGCTCCGAGAGCGGTACCTGGATGGAGATTTGCTCTGCGGCTTGTATGTATATTCTCTGATGTTTCATGTCATGCTTCACATTTTGAGAGAATAATCGATGAGTCATTGCCTCCGAATCCAAAGGCGTTGCTAAGGATGTGGCGGATTTCCTCCTTTGGCTGTTGGTCTGTCACAGGGATGATACCTCCTTCGATGGGGGTCTTCCAGTTGATATTTGGAGGTAGGAACTGATGCTGGAGTGCCAGTATGCAGAATATGGCCTCAATACTACCTGAGGCGCTGGTTGTATGACCAGTAAACGACTTGGTGGAAGACACTGGAGGCAGATGGTCGCCAAACACACGCAGGATGGCATGTCCTTCGCTCTCGTCATTATTGGGTGTGCCCGTACCATGGGCATTGATATACTGGATATCCTCCGGCTTCATACCAGCCAACTGCAACGCTTCCTGCATAGCCAGGAAAGCCCCATCTCCATCGGGCGAGGAAGCCGTCTGGTGGAAAGCGTCACAGGCATTGCCATAGCCACTCAATACGCACAGAGGCTTGGCGCCACGTTTCCTCATAGAGGCCTCCGTCTCCATCACGAGGTAGGCAGCACCTTCACCGAGGTTCAGTCCGGCTCTGTCACGATCGAAGGGCCTGCATTGCTGGGCATCGAGAATCATCAAGGCGTTAAAGCCATTCAGGTGAAACTTGGTAAGACATTCCGTACCTCCTACCACCACGATATCTGCCAGTCCACAGCGCAGCATGTTGGCACCGGTGATGATGGCATTTGTCGCAGAGGAACAGGCGGTCGATGCAGTCGATAAGGATGCAAACTCCCCAAAGCCTTCCGCAATCATTTCAGAACAGGTTCCACAATTATGTGTGGCGATAATGGCGTAGTTGTTGTTGCATACCTTTTCCTGTTCGTAGTATGTCTCACGACGATCCATACCACCAACGGTTGTAGCTGAGATAAAGTGCGCTTCTTTGAGGGCGTCGCCCTTTAATCCTGCTTCCTCCAGTGCCTCGCGCAAGGCCAGTCTCCCCATGAGGGCTGTTCTGGTATGAAACAGACTCTCGGCAATACCGAGTTTCTGCACCATCTCTTCATTGCTGAGAGGCACCTCACCTACTGGCAGGTCGCTATGGATAGACGACAGATATTTCATCTTGCCAATACCTGTCTTTCCAGCCCGAAGAGAAGCCAGTGTTTCCTCTTTCCCGACACCAATGGCCGACACGACACCTGTGCCAGTTATAAATATCGGTTCCATTATTACCGTCTGATTATTTCGTGCGGTTCTCGGCAATGAATTTGGCCATGATATTGACCGACATAAACACCTCTTTGCTCTTGCTGGGATCCTTCAGCTTGATACCGTATTTCTTCTCAATGAGCACGATGAGCTCCAGAGCGTCAATAGAGTCAAGGCCGAGGCCACTACCAAACAAAGGGGCATCTGCATCAATATCCTCAGGAGTAACATCCTCCAGATTCAGTGCCTCAATAATCTCTTTCTTTAATTCATTAACTAATTCTTCCATTTTATTTTCAGTTGTTTGTTAATTCTGTGATATATATGTCGGCTTCGAAATGACTGTCGTCCTGATAGTCAATCCATCCGCCAATGATGCTTCTGGTCTTTGAGTCAGCAAACGAGGCGCAGAGTGTCTGTCTGATCAGTTCGTCGTTGCGCTCGTCGGTGATATAGAACGAGGTCTCCCCACGATAGAGATTCCGCATGGCAATCTCGCCAGTCACAATGTTTGGTAAGGTATAGACGAATACCGATGGACTGGGGAAATAGTCATCCTTATCTTTAATGGATTCCAGGTATTTCCTGTCTGCCATGATAGATGAGGAGCGGTTAAATAAGATGACAGCCCTGTCGTCTGAGGGTGCATCTCCGTGCTTGCCTTCTGCCTTCAACAGCAGTTCGGTAGCCAAGAATCCCAGTCGTGAGAGCGGGTCCATCTTGTAGAATTTCGGATAGTCATCCACATAGTGCTTATAGATTGCTGTCATGGGCAGTTTCTCTGTTGCTTCAAAAGTCAGCGACTTGTCATCTACCAGTAATGATGTTGGCGTGATCCTGACACGATGCCTGATGACCAGGTCTTTGTCGGTGATGCCTTCCGCTTTCTGTGAAGGCGTCTTTGTAGCCAGGATAGCCCCATTGCAGCCTCCGAAACCGGAGATCATCTTGATGAAACTGCCTTTATCCGTCGTGCCGTTCTGCGCTGAGAGATGGATCTTCCCTGAGACGCCTATCTCTTCGAATCCTCTGGTAGCCAGTATCGTGTGGTCATCGGTAGCAGCCATCGACAACACGGTCTCCAGAATACCAGCGGCTCCCAGTGTATGACCGAAATAGCCCTTATACGCATTGACGGGAATCTTATTCAGTCCAGCTCTGTCGATAGCCACCGACTCCATCTGGTCGTTAAACATCGTGGCTGTTCCGTGAGCGTTGATAAATGCCAGTTTTTCTGGGTCTTCATCCTTGATGATGGCCTCGAGTGCCAGTCGTGCCCCTTCCCCGTTCTTAGAGGGCGAACTGATATGGAAGGCGTCGTTCCTGACGGCTCCACTCTCAATGGCCCAAGCGTTGTCCACAGGATACCTCGACAGCACCAGTGTGGCTGCTGCCTCTCCGAGGTTCAAGCCCATACGTTCTATATCGAAGGGCCGGCATTCGTTTTCTGAGATGGCCTTCAGCGACTGGAACCCTGACACAGTGAACTTGTTCTGTACATCAGCCCCACACACCACGGCATAGTCGTAATCTCCAGCTTCCAATAGACGAAGGGCCAGTACCAGAGCTGATACGCCCGAGATACAGGCATTACAGACGGTGATAGGACTTGTTGTAATGCCCAGTCTTTCAGCGATATGTCTGGCTGCTGTCCCGGGATAGATGGCCGTATCGTCCTGATGGTCGAATATCAGTTCGATGTTTCCCTTGGTAGTACTTAGGATTAACATCACCTTGGCTGATGCCACATCTATCTTCGAGGCCTCAATGGCTTTCTTGGCTGAGGTATAGGCCAGCGATTCAAACCGCGTCAGTCCTTCTACAGCCAAAGCCTCGTTTTGGGCATCAGTAAACAGTGAAGCGGTAAAGGGCTCGGGGATATCCCACCAGTTCTCGTAGCGCCGCAAGGCAGAATGTCCGGCCTTGACAGCCTGGTAGTTCTGCTCTGTGGTCTCTCCCAGAGGTGAGACGATATTGTCAGCAATACAAAAAATCATTCCACCTTATTTATATAATACCCCACCTTTTCTTCCAGGCCTCGAAGAAAACCGGTGTTTCCCATACCAGTTGGTAGTCCTTGTCCATAAACACCTGTACCGAGTGACCTGTAGCCATCACGGTGTCGTTTTCCGGATCACGGATCTCGTAGTCGAAAACAATTTTGGCAGCTTCCGTGGGGCGATAGGTGATGGTCAGTTCTGGTTCCATTCCATACCTCAACGGCAACTTGTACTGGAAAGAGAGGTCAACGATTGGTGCAAAATAGCCATTCTGCTCAATCAGTTCGTAGCCCAGGTCGTATTGCAGTCCGAAGTATTCCCTGGCGTCCTCGAAATATTTGGCATACGCACCATGCCATACCACTCGCATGGCATCGACCTCACTGAACCTGATCTTAAAACGGATGGTTGATTCCAGAGTGTTCATACGTTTAGTCTGTCAGGGCAATCTTCATGCGTGCCGAGGCGATGGTCTCGTCGGCCACCTTCGTCACCACACTCGCCAGAGTCAGGTTGAACACCTCTTCGATCACTTCGATATGTGTCGTCAGGGTCTCGTGGCAGTCAGGCTGTCTCAGGATTGTGCAATCACGGATATCACCGATAAACCCGATCTTGATAGACTCACTGCCTAATCTGCTGATACAACCCATTCTGGCGGCACACGACTGTGCCATGTTCTCGATGATGCCTGCAGGCGAGAGCTTCTGGTCGTCGAGGAAGATGTTGTCTTCCCTCACCACGAACTCCGTCACGGCATTGGTGTTGTCGCAACTCACCACCTTGTCCACCATCACGAATGGCGGACGCTGGGGAATCAGGTCTGTAATGGGGATAGTCTGCCAGTCCACGATCAGGCCACCTTTGATTCTATGTAGTCATAGAACTGCGACAGCGTCTTCACCTTGGTCATCTCCTCAGGTTTGATCTTGAAGCCGAAGTTCTTCTCAACGATGACAACGATATCCACATAGTCCAAACTGTCGATACCCATGTCTTCCTTCAGTTTGGCATCAGGGAAGATGTTCTCTTCCTCAATCTCGAGGTCGTCAATTAAAAACGCCTTTACTTTCTCTTCAATTTCTGTTCTTGTCATAATCTTATAATAATTGATGTTTATTGATTCCAAAAATCAAAATAGTTATACCATTGTGCGGGATACATTCTCACGATACGCTCCAGTTCCTTGATGTAGTTCCTTGCTAGCTCCTCTATCTGTTGGGCGCGTGGTGCGGTTTTGTCATAAGCCAGTGGCGTCACAATTATCTTATAACGCTTGGAAGCTGTCTTCATCACATTCACCGTCAGGGCGTCAACACCGCGAGAGGTAACTACCCGGAACGGTCCGATGGGCAGATGGGCCTCTCGTCCGAGGAAATCCACTGAGACATATTTCTGCGATCCCCAGATACGGTCGGCAGGTATGCTTACCGTCTCACCATTGGCCAGTGCCGCGTTGATCTCAAACAGATGACTCATGTCGGGCTTGATGGGGATCATGTTGATATTGGCATGGGCAAAGAGCTTCTGGCGATTGTTCATCACCTCCTCCTTCTCACCGAAGAAGACGAGGGCATTGAAACGCTTCTCCTCTGCCACCAGCGAATAACCGGCGATCTCGTAGTTGCCCACATGTGAGCTGAGTTGCACAAACCCCTCTGGTTTTCTGGTCAGATCCAGGAAATGGTCATAGCCTTCAAGCTCGATGTCGAAATGACGCCCGGCATACATGGCGAACTTGTCGATCACAGCCTGGGCAAACAGACAGTGGTTCTTGTAGGCCATCCACAACGAGCGGAGAGTAGAGCGACCCAGTCGGTCGTGGTAGAAATGGTAGGCATGTTTGAAACCGGGCTTACACAACGTGGGTGTTACAGCTACGATATAGGCCAGCACATAGATCACGCGAATGTCTATATGGCTTAGCAGTCCAATGAGCCAACGGTGCATCAGCCCATTACCATAAGTTGTTCCTTCCCACTTCTTGTCTGCCATCATTATTCTTGAACTCCCGGAACTCCTTGTCTCCCTGTCTCCTTATGATGCATTCTTAACAACTAAAATCGAATGTCCTTGTCCGAGATGGTCGTGAATCTGTTCTATCTCCAGTCCGGCCTCACGGATACAGGCTTCCATATCCTCGGTGTTATACATCTTCGAATTACCATTGGCGAGGGCTGTGAAGTACAGACTCGTCATGGTCAGGCACAAGGCTGCAGGCTCAAAGCGCTGACGGTCCCAGAGCGTCTCCATGATATAGATGCGTGTCTTGGCTGTCATAGCTTCCTTGGCACGTTTAAGGATGCCTACGATCTCTTCCATGCTGAAACAGTCGAGGAACTGACTCATCCAGATGGCATCGAGACCACCCTCACGCTTGGGGAAGAGGGCCTTCTCGTCAAGCAGGTTAATGCCGTAGCCACTGATGCGCTCCGCACCATCCTTGTCCTTCACGTTCTCCTTCATCATACCGATCTGTTGGGGCAGGTCGAGGATGGTAACCTGAACATCAGAGTCATAGCCCACACATTGCAGGGCCCACTTACCAGTGTTTCCACCTACATCGTAGAGCGACTTCACATGGTGTTCGTCGAAGATGATCTTCAGCGCCTCGGGGAATGAGGAGTCGCTATAGAAATGGTCGAAGCCTAACCAACTTTTCTGTACCTGAGGGGGCAACTGCGACAGTCCTTCGTAGATGGTAGGCCAGTCGCCAAAGTGCTTCAGTCCTGCAGGGCGCCCTTCCTTGAGGGCTTCTTCCAGGTGGAACCAACCTTCGTAGTTGACATCGTGGTTGAAATCGATGTTCACACGCGTGGCAGGGTCGTTCAGCAAGAACCACCCTGTCTTGGAGATGGTGTACCGTTCAGTCTCAGGGTCCACAAGCAAGGTGCCGATGCACAGCGAAGCCTCTAACAGGCATTTCACGGCGTAGTCGGAAAGTTTGGTTCCCTCCACGATCTCCTGTCGTGTCAAACCGTCTTTGGAATCCAGGATCATCTCCAGGATACCGAACTTCACCATGAGTCTTGAGGCCTGAAACACCACAGGACCCCATGCGATGAATTCTGCCAGTCTCTGCGCATCACGTGCCGACAACTGGTCTTTGGTATAAGCCTTTTGCAAGGCTGGTGATAAATGCATATTTTTTACTTTTATTATATAGTCTATTGTACCCAGAGGTCACTGTAGTTAAACCACTGGTAGGGATATTTCTCAAGCAGACGCTCGATCTCTGCCGTATAGGCATCGGCCAGTTGCTGTCGTTGCTGAGCCTTTGACAGAGTCTTGTCGTAGGGCAGGGGAGTGAAGTAGGCTGTATAAGAGCCGTCTTCCTCTTTCATCGCACTGGCCATGATCACGTCGATGCCTCTGGTCGTTGCCAACGAGAAGGGGCCTTTGGCCAGATTCACCTTACTGCCATGAAGGGTGGATATCACCACCTTATTAATATTCATCAGACGATCGGCAAACGCACTGAGTATCTCTCCACGATCCAGTGCCTCCACAATCATGTCACTGTGCGAGGTCTCCATACCCACAGGGATCATTCGGATATTCATATCGCCAAACGAGGCCTTGCGATAGTTCATCAGCGAGGCTTTCTCACCACCATACACCAGCACGTTGCAGGGTTTGTCGAGATGGAGCGAATATCCCAGGATCTCACTACAGCCGATGTGTGCACTCAATTGTATGAACGCCTCGGGACAGTCAAGTAACCGGTTGTAGTCTTCTAATCCTTGATAGGCAATCTGGAACTTATGCCCTGCATACATGGCAAACTTGTCTATTACCGTTTGTCCGAACAGACAATGGTTCTTGTAGGTGGCTCTTAACGATTTCCACCAGCCATAGTTCCTGCGCCGATGGTAATATGTGAAAGCAAGGCGTGCTCCGGAACTGAATACCATCGTGACGGGAATCACACAGATGGCCATAAAGGCATAGAACACCTTGATGTTGATGGTCCTCAACATCACGATCAGTGCCTTGAACATCCAGGCGCTGCCGAAAGTCTTGCCCTTAGTCCCCTTGAGAAGCCTCATTCTTAAATTTCTTCAAAACGAGTGCTGAGTTCGTACCTCCAAATCCAAACGAGTTGCTCAACACGGTGTTCACCTCTGTATCTACGGTCTTGGCCGTCAGGTTCAGAGGCTCGGAATACTCGTCGGGATTTTCGAAGTTGATGTTGGGCGCCACGAAGTTATGGTGCATCATGATAATCGAATACACAGCCTCACTGGCACCTGCCATCCAGCACTCATGACCTGTCATCGACTTGGTGCTGCTGATAAGTGCGCGTTCGCCCTTAAACAGGCGTGCCAGTGCCATGGCCTCGTACATGTCACCCTGATGGGTGGAGGTGGCATGGGCATTCACATAGTCGATGTCGGCAGGTGTTACACCAGCATCCTTCATGGCTCTCGACATCGCCACAAAACTTCCCTCGTCGCTGGGTTCTGAGATGCCTCCGCCATTACTTGAGAAACCATAGCCGCAAACCTCGGCTAAAATGTTAGCCCCACGGGCTACAGCATGGTCGTAGTCTTCGAGTATCAGGGCGGCAGCACCACCACTGGGCACCAGTCCGTCTCTGTCACGATCGAATGGACGTGAAGCCTTCGTCGGCTCGTCCATACGTACGGAGAAGGCGTTCAGCGCGTCGAACGACGACATGCTGTACTTGTTCACCTCCTGTGCACCACCACAGAGGATCATATCCTGCAAGCCCTGCTTGATAAACATATAACCCAGTCCGATGGCATGGGAACCACTGGCACAGGCCGAACTCACGGAAAAGTTCACACCACGCAGGTGGAAGATGGTGTTCATATTCATATTTACGGTCGAGTTCATGCCCTGGAAGATCAGTCCTGACCCAATCATGGCCGAGTCGTGCTTCTCCATCATGATCTTGTCGGCCTCTACCACTGCCTTGGCCGAAGAGTCGTTGCCAAAGATCACGCCTACCTCGTTGTCGAGCAGATACTGGTCGTCGATGCCGGCCATCGCAAAGGCATCTTTGCTGGCCATGAAGGCATATTCAGCCTCTTCCGACAACCCCATCCTCGTACGACGATCCAGCACACCTTTCAGTTGGGGGCGTGCCACGATACCTGTCAATCCGGAACGGAACCCATATTCCAGTCGGTCTTGATCCAGTCCGATACCCGATTTCCCAGTATAGAGCGATTCTTTCACTTCCTCGATACTCGTTCCCAGACAAGACCAAATGCCTATGCCCGTTATGACTACTCTCTTCATATCCTTATTTTAATTTTCAATTTTCAATTTTCAATTCTTCAATCTTTCAATCCTTCAATCTTTCAATCCTTCAATCTTTCAATCCTTCAATCTTTCAATCCTTCAATCTTTCAATCCTTCAATCTTTCAATTCTTCAATCTTTCAATTCTTTATTTCCTTTCAATAAACGCCGTGGGGATGTAGGCGGTGGAAATCAGACCGACCTTCGACAGGGTGACGATGACGCGCTGCTGACCAGCCACCCGAGCCACTTTTCCCTCGACACCCTGAAACACCCCGTCGATCACTTTTACCTGTTCGCCACCCTTGTAGTGCACTTGCTGGGGCTTCACAAACATAATGTGCTCGTTCATGCTTGCCGTAGCGCGGATGAAGTTCAGCATCTCGTGCTCAGGCACGACCAGGGGCGGATTCTTCTCATCCTCATTCTGCACAAAGTGGTTGTAGTAGTAGGTCAGAAACGTCAGTTCGGGAGTCTGTTTTACATATGTCTCGGCCTTTTCCTTGGTGGTGTAGGCGAACAGCAGGTTGGGTATCAGCGTTTCGAGCACCCGCTTTCTGCGACCTTGCACGTATTTCCACGCATAGCGCTTGGCTACATAAGTATAAGTGCCGTCGTCAATCATAATGTCGGCAGCCTTGTCCTCACGGCCATACGAGGCACGGAACACAAACCAGTGCTTATCAGGGGCTGGGGCATACTCTACCGACACCCCGTTTTTGGTATTTTTTGCTTCGGGGATGGCATCGGGGGTAAGCCCGACGCTTGGAGGATTTGTCTCGCCTCCACGAGTCTCCACACTAGACAATGTGTAATTTATTAAGTATAAAGGCCACCGTTGATGTTGATGACCTCGCCAGTGATGTAGGCTGCCTCGTCGGAAGCCAGGAAAGCTGCCAGTGCAGCCACCTCCTCGGGCTTGCCGAAGCGCCCTACGGGTATCAGTTTGGTCTGTTCTTCAACAGCCAGATCCTTCGTCATGTCGGTTTCAATAAAACCTGGTGCAATGGCGTTAACGGTGATTTTTCTCGATCCCACCTCCTGTGCCAACGATTTGGTGGCACCGATGATGGCCGCCTTGGCAGCACTGTAGTTAGCCTGTCCTGGCAGACCCTTCACACCTGAGAGCGAGGCCATGTTGATGATCCTGCCTCCGCGCTTGCGGGGCATCATGTGCTTCAGCAGATGACGGGTGATGTAGAAATAGCCGTTGAGCGTGGTATCGAGCACACTGTGCCAGTCTTCGTCGCTCATCATGAACAGCACGTTGTCGCGACGGATACCTGCATTGTTCACCAATGCGCCGATCCAGTCGTCGGGATGCTGCTCTTCCCATTGGTCGAGCGCAGTCTCGATAGCCTTAGGGTCAGAGGTGTCGAAGGGTAACAGCTCGACCGTACCCCCATTAGCGGTAATCTCATCGGCTACCTGTTGGGCAGCCTCTTTATTACTAAGGAAATTGATGATGACGGGCCATCCTTCTTTGGCCAAACGAAGCGCCACAGCCTTTCCAATACCTCGGGAGGCACCTGTAACTAAAGCATATTTCATTGTCTCGACAGATAATCTTCTTTTTTTTAGGCTGCAAAAGTACATATTTTCCATCAAATATCCAAAAATTCCTTATAAAACTTACTTTTTTATTCAAAAAATGATTGTTTTTCAGATTATTTTGTACCTTTGCCCGAAATTATCTATCTCAAACTAAAACAAGCAATATGGAAGAACAGAAACGCTATGGTCATTTCGACGACCAGCATCGCGAGTATGTCATCACAGACCCGCAGACTCCTTGGCCTTGGATCAATTATCTGGGCAATGAGGACTTTTTCTCACTCATTTCTAATACCGCTGGCGGCTACAGCTTCTATAAGGACGCCAAGTTCCGTCGCATCACGCGCTACCGCTACAACAACGTGCCTATGGACAATGGTGGCCGATACTTCTACATCAAGGACGGCGACACGGTATGGAATCCAGGTTGGAAGCCCTGCAAGACGCCTCTCGACTTCTACGAGTGCCGTCATGGCATGAGTTACACCCGTATTACAGGTCGTAAGAATGGTGTCGAGGCCAGTGTCCTGTTCTTCGTGCCGCTGAAAAAGTGGGCCGAGGTTCAGAAACTTACGCTCAAGAACGAATCATCTGAGGTTAAGAACTTAAAGCTCTTCTCGTTCGAGGAGTGGTGCCTCTGGAATGCGGCCACCGATATGGAGAATTTCCAGCGTAATTTTTCTACGGGTGAGGTGGAGATAGAGAGGAGTACTATCTACCACAAGACTGAATATCGTGAGCGCCGCAATCACTATGCATTCTACCATGTCAATACCCCCATCCAGGGCTTCGATACCGATCGCGAGACGTTCGTAGGCCTCTACAACGAGTTCGCCGATCCTCAGGCAGTGATGGAAGGTCGTCCCCGCAACTCGCATGCCCATGGTTGGAGTCCCATTGCCTCCCACTATATTGAGGTGACCTTGCAGCCAGGCGAGTCGAAGGACTTTGTCTTCCTGCTGGGATACATCGAAAATGAACAAGATGAGAAATTCGAGGCTCCACAGGTCATCAACAAGAAGAAGGCTCATGCCCTTATCGCCGAACTTGACACCACAGAGAAGGTGGATAAGGCTTTCGCAGAACTCTGTGAATATTGGGATGCACTTCTTAATATATATAAAGTGAAGACTGGCAACGACAAACTCGACCGCATGGTCAACATCTGGAACCAGTACCAGTGCATGGTCACCTTCAACTTCTCGCGTTCGGCCTCGTTCTTCGAGAGCGGTGTTGGTCGTGGCATGGGCTTCCGCGACTCCAATCAGGACCTCGTGGGCTTTGTGCACCAGATTCCTCCACGTGCCCGTCAGCGCATCATCGACATCGCCTCTACCCAGTTCCCCGATGGCGGTTGCTACCATCAGTACCAGCCTCTCACCAAACGCGGTAACAATGATATCGGCGGTGGTTTCAACGACGATCCTTGCTGGCTCATCTTCGGTACTGTGGCATATATCAAGGAGACGGGCGACTTCTCGATCCTCGATGAGATGGTGCCGTTCGACAACCAGCCGGGTTCGGAGGTCACGCTCTTCGAACACCTCAAGATCTCGATGGACCACGTCATCAAGAACCTTGGTCCTCACATGTTGCCGCTTATCGGTCGTGCCGACTGGAACGACTGTCTGAACCTCAACTGTTTCTCATGGGATCCCAACGAGAGTTTCCAGACCACGGAGAATGTCAGTGAAGGCACCAAGGCTGAGAGTCTCATGATCGCTGGTCTCTTCGTCGTTACAGGCAAGGACTACGTAGCCCTCTGTAAGAAAATTGAAGAATTGAAAAATGGAAGAATTGAAAACTTCAACTCTTCAACACTTCAATCTTTCAACTTTTCTGTTGAGGCTGAGCGCATGCAGAAGGCTGTCGATGCTATGATCGAGGCCGTGAAGAAGCATGGCTGGGACGGTGAGTGGTATCTGCGTGCCTACGACTTCTATGGTCGTAAGATCGGCTCTAACGAGTGTGAAGAGGCCAAGATCTTCATCGAGTCACAGGGCTGGTGTACTATGGCTGAAATTGGCGCTGATGAAGGCATGGTGGCCAAGTCGCTCGACTCTTGTAAGAAATACCTTGAGTGCGAACATGGTATGGTGCTCAACAATCCCGCCTTCTCGAAATATATCTACGAATATGGCGAAATCAGTTCTTATCCGGAGGGCTACAAGGAGAACGCCGGTATCTTCTGCCATAACAATCCATGGGTGATTATCGGTGAGTGTATCGCAGGCCGAGGCAACGATGCCTGGAGCCATTATGCCAAGATTCTGCCTTCGTATGTCGAGGAGAAATATCAGACACTGCATAAGGTGGAGCCTTACGTGAACTGTCAGATGGTAGCTGGTAAGGATGCCTACAAGCCAGGCGAGGGTAAGAACTCGTGGCTCACGGGTACTGCTGCCTGGATGTGGTACACCGTCTCGGAGTTCATCCTCGGTATCAAACCTGACTATGATGGTATCCGCATTGATCCCTGTCTGCCCGAGACTGCCACCGACTATACGGTTACCCGTAAGTTCCGTGAGGCAGAATATACGATAACCATCCATCCTAACGGTGCTCAGAAGGGCGTTAAGGCCATCACCCTCGATGGCTCAAAGGTCGATGGCACTGTTATCCCGTATTCAAAGGGTAAGCACACCGTCGAAGTTACGATGTAGGCAAACAAAAATCCCTCGCTCATCATCGAGCGGGGGATCTTTGTATTAAGCTGTCTTGGCCAGTTGTTGCATACGGTAATGTAGCGGAGTAATACCCACATATCTGTAAAAGGCTCCATAGAAACTCTGGCGATTGTTAAATCCAACCATCTCACCGATCTTAGTCACTCGTACATCCTGATAACGCTCATCTACTAAAATGGATTTGGCCTTTTTGATACGAAGCGTATTCACATACGCATTGTAGTTCATTTGGAAACGGACAATCATCACGGCAGAAATATCGCGCGACTTTACCCCTATTTCCTCTGCAAGTTTTTTGGCAGAATAGTCTTTCTCAAGATATTTCTTCTGCTTCACAATCAGCTGCTTGATCTTTTCTTCTAGGTCGTCCATCTGCTGTGGACTGATTTTCGCTCGGTAGGCAGCTTCTTTCCCTTTCTTTTTCTTTTTCTTTCCTTTTTCAATGTTGTACTTTACCATAAAATTAGTTTAATAAGTAAATCAAAATAATACCCTAAAAACATCAAATTTTCAAAAAACGGGTGCAAAGGTACATCTATTTTTGATACCTGCAATGGAAAAAGTGTAACTATTTGACTTTTAAGTTATGCAATCGATTGCATAACTTTGCACACTTCCACCGTGGAGTGTGCAAAAACATAGAAAAAAGAGTCTGTCAGCCTCTGTGATGCGATGCTATAAACCTTATGGCTGTTTTTTATATTCCATAGGGGTTAAGCCTGTGAGACGGCGGAAATATTTAGCGAAGAACGAAGGATTGGCAAAGTGCATCTCCTCGGCTATCTGTGCTGCTGGTTTATCCGTGTGACGCAGTTCTATTTTTATGCGGGTGATAAGGGCACGGTCTATCCAGTCCTTGGCGGTAGTGCCGCTGGTTTGGCGTATAACGGTGCTGAGGTAACGCTCGGTGAGGCAAAGACGGTCAGCATAGTAGCCTATCTGGTGGTGCTCCACGCAGTGTTGGCCTGCCAGTTGGATGAAACGATCGAAGATGGTTTGTTCGCGTGAGCGGGAAACAGCCTGTATGTCTGACTGCTGACGGAATAGATGGTCATAGTGGTGCATCAGGGCAGCCACGAGTGAAGTTATGGTGGGGCGATGATAGTCTTTGCTGTGAACCACATGCCAGATGGTGTCGAGAATATGGCGAGCAGTGCTGATATCGGCCTCGTCCACACGAAGTTGAAAGTCGCGTACCTGTCCATTGAAAGCCGATGGCATCTGTCCTAGGGCAAAAGGCATGGGGAAGTCGGAAAAGAGACCAATGCCGAAGATACGGAGGTCATCGGAAAGGCGGATGGGGTTGATGATGGTGCCAGGGCCGATATAGACCAGTGTGCCTGCTGTGACGTGTCGCTCTTGTAGGTTGAAGTTGATGTGCGCTTCTCCATTCAAGATAAGACCGAAGCGATGGTCGTTGATGGTGAAAGGCGGTTTCTGGCGCATCAGCAGACTAAACACGGTATGGTCGCCGTGAACCATACCCAGTTCACCGTTAAAGAAGATGTTCTCGCTGATCTTTGCCAAATGAGGTGTGAGGATGTCCCTCATGCGTGACAGGTCCATCAATTGGGGTTGCTTGTTCATATTTTGTCCTTTTTGTTTGCAAAGATAATCATTTCCGTTGAAAATAAGTTCTGTTTTTGCATAAATCGAACAAAAAGAACATTTTTAGTTTCTGAAAGATAACCTATTATCCGAAAACTCATCGTACCTTTGCAGCGTGATTTAGTAATACAACTGCAAGCTATATGAAGAAACTGTTTTTGGGTTTGATGATACTGCCGATGATGGTGACAGCGCAGACATTGGAAGAATGTCAGCAGGCGGCAGAAAGGAATTATCCGCTGATTCGTCAGTATGGACTCATTGAGAAGACGACGGAGTTGACTGTGGCGAATATCCAGAAAGGATGGCTGCCGCAGGTGTCGGCATCGGCACAGGCTACGTATCAGAGTGATGTCGTTGCCTTTCCAGAACAGATGCAGACCATTTATCAGCAGATGGGACTCAACATGAAAGGACTGACGAAGGATCAGTATCGTGTGGGTATCGATGTCAACCAGACCGTTTACGATGGTGGTGCCATCAGCAGTCAGAAGGCCATCGCCCGTGAACAGGGAAAAGTGCAGGCTGCCCAGAACGAAGTGAATATATATAATGTTCGCAAGCGCGTGAACGAGATGTATTTCTCTCTGCTCATGCTCGACGAACAGATACGGCTGAATCACGACCTGCAGGAACTGTTCAACGGTAATGAACACAAGTTGGCCTCGATGGTGAAGCGAGGAACGGCAGCAGAGAGCGATCTTCAGAATGTGAAGGCTGAGCGGCTGAACGTCGTGCAGCAGGCCACCAATCTGGAGTCACAGAAACGGATGTTGTTGCGGATGCTCTCAACATTCTGTGGCATAGAGGTGACGCACGCTGAAAAACCGGTTCCATCTGTTGCTGTGCCACAACAACAAGCGGTACTTCGCCCGGAACTGAAGGCGCTTGATGCGCAGATAGGAATGCTCAATGCCCAGGAGAAAGCCCTTAACGCAGCCATCATGCCGAAACTGGGTCTTTTTGCTCAGGGGTTCTACGGTTATCCAGGACTGAATATGTTTGAGGATATGATGCGACACGACTGGAGTCTTAACGGCATCATCGGTGCACGACTGACGTGGAACATCGGTGCCCTCTATACCCGTAAGAACGATAAGGCAAAGTTGCAGTTACAGCGTGACATGACGGAGTCGAACCGCGAGGTGTTCCTGTTCAATAACAACTTGGAACAGATTCAGCAGAACGAAGACATCGCACGCTTTCAAAAACTGATGGCTGACGACGAGGAGATCATCACACTTCGCTCGGCTGTCCGCAAGGCTGCAGAGTCGAAACTCTCGCATGGCACCATCGATGTAAACGACCTGGTACGTGAGATCAATGCAGAGAATGCAGCCCGCGTACAGCAGTCGATACACGAAATAGAGATGCTGAAGCAGATATACGTATTGGCAGGTGTGGCATTGATGATGGCAGCCTGCGGAGGAAACGAGAAAGCGTACGATGCCACGGGCACGTTTGAGGCTACGGAGACGACAGTGTATGCCGAGCAGAGTGGTGCTCTCCTGACGTTCAGCGTCAATGAGGGCGACCATATAGAGGCAGGCAAGGAAGTGGGACTTGTCGATACCACGCAGACGTGGCTGAAGATTCAGCAATTGGATGCCACCAAGGAGGTGTATCAGAGTCAGAAGCCTGATATGGAGCGCCAGATTGCTGCCACGCGCCAGCAGTTGGCCAAGGCCAGGACTGAACAGCAGCGTTATCAGGAACTGGTGGCTGATGGGGCTGCTCCTTCGAAGATGCTCGACGATGCCACAAATCAGGTTCAGGTACTTCAGAAACAGCTCGAAGCACAGATATCTTCGCTCACGACAAGCACACGTGCCCTGGATAAGCAGACCGCTGCTGCAGATGTGCAGGTGAGCCAGTTGCAGGATATGTTGCGCAAGTGCCACGTGAAAGCTCCCGTCAGTGGCACTGTACTCGAAAAGTATGTGGAACGTGGTGAGTTTGTTGCCGTCGGCAAACCACTCTTTAAGATGGCCGATACGGATCAGATGTATATGCGTGCCTATGTCACATCTGCCCAACTTCAGAACATCAAGATTGGACAGCAGGTGAAGGTGTTTGCCGACTATGGCAATGGCCAGAAGAAGGAGTATGCTGGTACGATTAGTTGGATTTCGAGCCGATCGGAGTTCACACCTAAAACCATCTTGACAGACGATGAACGGGCCGATTTGGTGTATGCCGTGAAGGTGGCCATCAAGAACGACGGTTACGTAAAGATAGGAATGTACGGGGAGGTTGTGTTGAGTGAAGAGTGAAGAATCATGTATTCGATAGAGGTTAATCATTTATGCAAGCGCTATGGTCAGGTGCGAGCACTCGATGACGTGTCGTTCTCTGTTGGCAGAGGTGAGGTGTTTGGACTCATCGGCCCTGATGGAGCCGGCAAGACCACAATGTTTCGCATCCTTTGTTCGCTGTTGATGCCTGATGCAGGCACGGCAAAAGTGGATGGCTATGACGTGGTGAAGCAGATGCGCGAGGTTCGCTGTCGTGTAGGCTATATGCCTGGCAAGTTCTCGCTCTATCAGGATCTGACCATAGAGGAAAACCTGAAGTTCTTTGCCACACTCTTCGGCACCACCGTCGAGGAAGGTTACGATAGCATCAAGGCCATCTATTCGCAGATAGAGCGTTTCAAGGACCGGCGTGCTGGGGCCTTGTCAGGCGGTATGAAGCAGAAACTGGCGCTCTCGTGTGCGTTGGTGCATCAGCCCAGCGTGCTCTTTCTCGATGAACCAACAACGGGTGTGGATCCCGTGAGCCGTAAGGAACTGTGGGAGATGTTGCTGATGCTGAAGGAGCGGGGCATCACCATTGTGGCCTCTACGCCGTATCTCGATGAGGTGCGTCGTTGTGAGCGCGTGGCATTCCTCGATCATGGTAAGATCCGTGGTGTTGATACCCCGGATGCGATCCTCGAGCAGTTCAGGGACGTGTTTAATCCGCCGGGTATCGAGCCCATTGCCACAGCACAGCAGCAAACGGAACCAGTGATAGAAGTAGAGCATCTGGTGAAGGCCTTTGGTGATTTCCATGCCGTGGATGATATCTCGTTCTCAGTAAAGAGAGGTGAGATATTCGGTTTCCTGGGTGCCAATGGCGCAGGAAAGACGACAGCCATGCACATGCTGACAGGCTTGAATCAGCCTACCAGTGGAACGGGTAGGGTAGTGGGCTATGATATCCGCACAGAACATGAGCAGATCAAGAAACATATCGGCTATATGTCACAAAGATTCTCGCTCTATGAGGACCTGTCAGTTGCAGAGAACATCCGCCTCTTTGCTGGTATCTATGGCATGAAGAAAGAAGATATCAATAATAAGATGGATGAGCTGTTGCACCAGTTGAAGTTCGAGGAGCATAAGGACGACTTGGTGGGTTCACTGCCACTCGGCTGGAAACAGAAACTCGCCTTTTCCGTCTCTATCTTCCATGAGCCTGGTGTGGTGTTCCTAGATGAACCCACGGGTGGCGTCGATCCTGCCACACGCCGGCAGTTCTGGGAACTCATCTATGAGGCAGCCCGTCGTGGCATCACAGTCTTTGTGACTACCCATTATATGGATGAGGCAGAATACTGTGACCGTATCTCGATTATGGTGGATGGCAAGATCAAGGCAATGGGTACACCAGAAGCCTTGAAGCAGGAGTTCAATCAACCTGATATGGACCACGTGTTTACCTATCTGGCCCGTCAGGCCACGAGGTCGTCAGATTAATTTTCAATCTTCAATCTTCAATCTTCAATTTTCAACGTTCAATGAAATGAAGCAGTTCCTATCTTTCGTCATCAAGGAGGCCAAGCACATCCTGCGCGACAAACGTACGATGCTGATCCTGTTTGGCATGCCTGTTGTGCTGATGTTCATCTTTGGTTTCGCCATCACTACCGACGTAAAGAACGTACGGACTGTAGTGGTTACTTCGCAGATGGACCATCTCACTCAGCAGGCCATTGAACGTCTTGCTGTCTCAGAGTATTTTATCATCACGAAGACTGTCAGCACCCCTGGCGAGGCTGAATATCTGATACGTAGTCAGAAGGCGGATATAAGCCTCACCCCCAGCCCCTCTCCAAAGGGAAAGGGGAGTGCTCATACATGGCAAATTATGGTGGACGGCTCTGATCCCAATATGTCGCAACAATGGGTTACCTACGCCCAGCGAACTATGGCGCCAGCCAATTCTCAATTTTCAATTCTCAACTCTCAATTGTTATATAATCCCCAGATGAAGTCGGCCTACAACTTCGTGCCAGCCATCATGGGTATGCTCCTGATGCTCATCTGTGCCATGATGACCTCGATTTCGATTGTGCGCGAGAAGGAGAAAGGGACGATGGAGGTGCTGTTGGTATCGCCTGTCAAGCCTTTGATGGTGATTATCGCCAAAGCCGTGCCCTATCTGGTGCTGGCCTTCGGCATCCTCATCACCATCCTGTTGATGGCACGTTTCGTACTGGACGTACCATTGGCTGGTTCGCTCTTTTGGATTCTGGCCGTGAGCACCCTCTATATTCTGCTGGCGCTCTCGCTGGGACTGCTCATCTCCAACGTGGCACAGACACAACTCGTGGCCCTGTTGCTGTCAGCTATGGTACTGCTCATGCCAGTGGTGATGCTGTCGGGCATGCTGTTTCCTGTAGAGTCGATGCCTACGATCCTGCAATGGCTGTCAGCCATTGTGCCGCCCCGCTATTATATTCAGGCCATGCGCAAGCTGATGATTATGGGTGTGGGCATAGAAGATGTGGCTCGCGAGGTGGCTGTGCTCGCAGCTATGACGGTAGTACTGCTGGCCATTGCACTGAATAAGTTCAAGCAGCGCCTGGATATCTCATACAAAAAGAGTTCCTGCAGATACGCCGCAATGCGTTTCTTCCCAAACTCATCATCATGTTCCCCATCGTCATCATGTGCGTCATGCCGTGGGTGATGCAGATGGAGGTGAAGAACATCGTGGTAGATGTGGTGGATATTGATCATACTGTGGAGTCACAGCGACTGATCCAACAGATTGCGGCCAGCAACTATTTTATCTTCAATGGTCAGAAAGCAAACTACGATGAGGCTATGAAGGATATTGAGAAGGGACGGGCAGATGTGATTCTCGAGATTCGTGACGGTAAGTACCTCATCGCTGCCAATGCTGTCAATGGTACCAAGGGTTCGATGGGCAGCGCCTATCTGAGTCAGATTGTCACCTCGCACCAGGCAACTTCCAATTTTCCGCTCGAGCTTGCTCGCTTTCCTCAGAAAGAATTCTCAATTCTCAATTTATACAACAAGGGTCAGGACTATAAGCTCTTCATGATTCCAGCCCTCTTTGCCATTGTGATGATGCTGATGACGGGCTTTCTGCCTACACTCAACATCGTTGGTGAGAAAGAGGCTGGCACCATCGAACAGATGAATGTGACACCAGTCTCGAAGTGGGCCTTCATCCTGTCGAAACTGATACCTTACTGGTTGATAGCCCTCTTCGTCATCACGGTCTGTCTGCTATTGGCCTGGCTCGTCTATGGCATCACGCCTGCGGGTCCCGTGTGGCTCATCTACGTGCTTGCCATGCTGCTGGCTCTGTTTTTCTCGTCGTTCGGACTCATCGTGTCCAACTACTCCGATACCATGCAGCAGGCCATGTTTGTCATGTGGTTCTTTGTGGTGATGATCCTATTGCTTTCCGGACTCTTTACACCTACACGTTCTATGCCTTCTTTAGCCTATCTTACCACCTATATCAATCCCATGCACTATTTCATTGATGCCATGCGCACCGTCTTCATCCGTGGTGGAGGTTTGCACGAAACGGCTCACCAGGTCTTAGCCCTTGCAGGTATCGGTACACTGATGGGGTGTTGGGCTGTGCAGAGCTATAAAAAGAATAGTTAAGTAGGAAGACTTCCGGGCATCCTCAATGGGTCGCTCTTCATAAACGGAAAGATAAAAAAATTCAAATAAGAAGAACTTGAGTCTTTTTTTTGAATATTTATTTGTATCTTTGTAGCCAAATTACAAACTTATGACCATTAATTATAAAAAGTCCATTACTTCCATACTGATGGCAATGCTTCCCATATTGGCATATGCCCAGGCAGAAACAATGGTGGCTTGCGGCCCTGAACCAACGGAAAATCAACTGCGTTGGCAAGACATGGAGATGTATGCGTTTATCCATTATTCGCTGAACACGTACACCGATCAGGAATGGGGCTATGGTAATGAAGATCCGAAACTGTTTAATCCCTCTGATCTCGACTGTCGGCAGTGGGCGCGAGTGTGCAAGCAGGCGGGAATGAAGGGCATCATCTTCACAGCTAAGCATCACTGTGGGTTTTGTATGTGGCCGTCGGCTTATACGGAATATTCAGTGAAGAACTCACCATGGAAGGACGGCAAGGGTGACGTGGTGCGCGAACTGGCTGAGGCGTGTCGGGATGAGGGCCTGAAGTTCGCTGTCTATCTCTCGCCGTGGGACAGAAATCATCCGGAGTACGGACAGCCTGCGTATGTGACCTACTTCCGCAACCAGTTGCGTGAGCTGTTGACGAACTATGGCGACATCTTCGAGGTTTGGTTCGATGGTGCCAATGGTGGTGACGGCTGGTATGGTGGGGCTAACGAGACACGAAAGATAGATCGTACCACCTATTACGAGTGGCCTGAGACGTACAAGATGATTCGTG
Organism: uncultured Prevotellaceae bacterium; assembly: GCA_902771155.1. The sequence continues at coordinate 9,906 of CACXVS010000015.1, read as the reverse complement.
AACTACAGCCGAAATGTCTGATATGGAATGACGGCAGCGACCGTGGCGATTTGCGTTGGGTAGGAACGGAAGCCGGTAATGTGGGCGAGACCAACTGGAGCCTGATGCCCAGTAAGGGCGATACACCCTGGCACATGCTGCACTATGGTGTGGAGGAGGGCGATGTGTGGTGTCCTGGCGAGACGAATACGAGCATCCGTCCAGGCTGGTTCTATCACGAAACGGAGAACGAGCACGTGAAGAGTCTGTCGAAACTGATGGACACCTATTATAAATCGGTGGGCCGCAACTCCACCCTGCTGCTCAACTTCCCCATAGCGCCTAACGGCCGCATCCACCCCACCGACAGTCTTCGCGGCATCGCCTTTAAGAAGATGATTGACGAGGTGTTCAGGACCGACCTTGCTGAAAGGGCTAAGAAAGAGGTAAAGGGCGCGGAGACTGTTATTGACTTCGGCAAGCCCACGTCGTTCAACCGTTTCGTGGCGGAGGAGGATATCCGGCAAGGTCAACGGGTGAAGAAGTTCTCGCTCGAGGCTCTTGTCGACGGCGAGTGGCTGCCGCTGGGGGATGCGCTCGTTGAAGGCTCCGACGGACTGACCACCATAGGTCATCGCCGCATCGTCTGCTTCCCTACCGTCAACGCCACAAAACTGCGCTTCGCCGTCACCGACTCCAAATGTGAGCCCATCATAAAGCGCACATCCGTCTATCTGGCTCCAGAGCTGACAGACGATATCCCCGACAGCGGAGAGAAGCGCAGCAGCAACCTGCACTACTTCTTCAGCAACCCCCGTCAGATGATGATTGACTGGGACACAGAGCAGACCATCAGCGCCTTCCGTTACCTGCCTCCGCAGAACACGAAGGACGGCACGGTGACGCACTACACCCTATGGGCCTCGACCGACTGGACAAACTGGACAAAACTTGCTGCGGGCGAGTTCTCGAACATCGTGAACAATCCTATTTGGCAGACAATCAAGTTCCCTGCCACCAAAGCCCGTATCCTCAAGTTCGACGCCGACCGTCTGGCCTCAGGAGAGCGTATGGCCTTTGATGACTTTGAAGTAATAAAAGAATGAGACTATGAACGGCTACAACCAGAAGACCTATGCTTGCAAGACGAAGCGCTATGTACAGACGCTGGACCTTCGCGACGACCCCGACATGATCAAGGAATACCGCAAATGGCACTCTGAGACGTTTCACTGGAAGGAGATACGCGACGGCATCAAGGCAGTAGGTATCCTCGAGATGGAAATCTACATCCTCGGCACGCGCCTCGTCATGATTGTCGATGCCCCCGAGGACTTCGACTGGCCGTCGGCTATGGACCGTCTCGCTACGCTACCGCGTCAGGCAGAGTGGGAGGCGTTTGTGGCACGGCTCCAAGGCTGTCGTGCTGACGCACGGAGCGATGAGAAGTGGCAGATGATGGAGCGCATGTTCTATTTGTATGAATGACATAATCGATAGGAAGATGAAGAAAACCATTTTGCTGACAGCCTTGTTGCTGCAGGCTCTTTTCGCGTGGTCGCAGGGATTCCGCAATCCCGTGCTTCCCGGCTTTCATGCCGACCCGAGTGTATGCCGGGCGGGCGACGACTTCTATCTCGTAAACAGCACGTTTCAGTATTTCCCAGGTGTTCCGGTGTTCCACTCGAAGGACCTGGTGAACTGGGAACAGGTGGGCAACTGTCTGACCCGTCCGTCGCAGGTCGACCTGAAGGGAACCGACGGCAACAGCGGCATCTACGCCCCCACCATCCGTTATAACAACGGGCGCTTCTATATGGTGACAACGGTGTTCCCCTCGCGCCGTCATTTCTACGTATGGACCGACAACCCCGCTGGCGAGTGGTCGGAACCCGTCGTGATAGACTTCGCCGTAGGCAGTTGTGACCCCACGCTCTACTTCGAGGACGACAAATGCTATTTCCTCTGGAAAGAGGGCGACATCAAGATTTGCGAGATTGATGTGGAGACGGGCAGGCAACTGGGCGAGATACATCACTTGGGCACAGGGCTTGGCGGGCGATATCCCGAAGGACCGCATATCTACAAACAGGACGGTTACTATTATCTGCTGTTGGCTGAAGGCGGAACGGAGCACGGGCATCATGTGAACATCCTTCGCAGCAAGAACCTTTTCGGTCCATATCAACCCAATCCCGACAACCCCATTCTGTCGCACTTCAACATGAAGATGCAGAACAGTCAGATACAGGGACTGGGGCATGCTGACCTGATACAGGCACCCGACTCCTCGTGGTGGATGATTTGTCTGGGTTACCGCACCAGCGGTTATCTGCAGCATGTGATGGGGCGTGAAACCATGTTGGCTCCTGTCCGTTGGGAGCAAGGCGGCTGGCCTGTGGTGAATGGCGACGGAACGCTGCAGACAGACATGAAATGCAAGACATTGCCGTTGGTCCCTATGATGAAAGACCTCGTCAGGGAAGAGTTCGATTACATCAAGCGCGATGCCCCTAAGGACAGTTATCACTCGTTGGGACTGCCGATGGGATGGATGAGTCTGTGCAACCCCGACTACTCGCGCTATTCGCTGACGGAGCGTAAAGGCTGGCTTCGCTTGCGCCCAAGCACGACAGACCTCAGCGAGACAGCCTCGCCAACATTCATTGCCCGCCGCCAGACGGAACTGAACTTTACAGCCACAGCCTTGTTCGACCTCTCCCACCTTTCTGAGGGCATGCAGACCGGGATTACCGCATACGCCGCTCCGCTGAACCACTACGATGTGGTGGCTGAGAAAAGGAACGGACAAATCATCATCAAGTCGAATGTACGCTTGGGGCAAACCAGGCACAGCGAAAAGGAGTTCGCGCTCAGTGGTACCCGAGCCTACCTGCGCATCACCTCCGACAAGGACTTCTATTATTTGCTGGCATCTTCTGACGGAAAGGACTTCGTCGAACTGGCCAAGATGGAATACCGCTTCCTCAGCACAGAGACCATCGGCGGTTTCACCGGAGTGATGCTCGGACTCTTCACGCAGAGCGACAATGAAACAGGCGCCGGGTATGCCGATGTTGACTGGTTTGAGTATCTTATACAATAAAATAATATATGAAATCTATCATTACTCTTTTTGCTTTTCTGTTTAGTACAGGACTCTCAGCACAAACAAGCCAGACGTTGTTTGATGACGGATGGACATTTAGCCAAGATGGTAAGACCATCAGTGTGAACCTACCCCATGACTGGGACATCTATACGGCTCCCAATCCCGAAAGCGGTGCTACCGGTACGGGAGGAGGCTGGTATGCCGCAGGTAAGGGCGAATACCGAAAGAAATTCGCAACGCCCAAAGGTGAGATTGTGAAACTCCACTTTGAAGGCGTCTATCAGAAAGCGGAGGTTTTCGTGAACGGCCAGAAGGCCGGACAGCATGGCTACGGCTATACTCCGTTTACCATCGATGTCACACCATATTTATTTAAAGGCAAACGGCAGAATGAGGTCGTAGTGAAAGTAAATAACAGTGAACAGCCCAACTGCCGTTGGTATAGCGGTTCGGGCATCTATCGCCATGTGTGGCTCGAGACCATGCCCGCGTTGCATATTGCGGAGAATGGTGTATTCGTGACGACACCGAAGATTGAGGCCAATAAGGCTACAGTCAATGTGGAAGTGACCGTGCAAAACGAAGGCAATTCTGAACAGCAGAGTATCGTAGAGGTAGAAGGCCAGCAGAAAACGGTACTTCTGAAGGCAGGCGAAAGCAAGAAGGTAGACTTTAGCTATACCATCAGTAACCCGCATCTTTGGTCACCCGATGATCCATATCTTTATACCGCAAATGTGAAACTCTCAACTCTCAACTCTCAACTCTCAACGAAATATGGCATCCGCTCCTTCTCGTTCGATGCAGAGAAGGGCTTTGTGCTCAATGGCAAGCCTATGGTTCTCAACGGTGCTTGTGTGCATCACGACGATGGTGTACTGGGTGCGATGGCCTTCGACGCGGCAGAAATCCGTAAGGTAAAACTGATGAAGGAGGCTGGATTCAACCTCATCCGCACTTCACATAATCCTACAACACGTGCTTTCCTTGATGCCTGCGACTCAATCGGTATGCTCGTTATCGGTGAGGCCTTCGACGGTTGGCGTACGGCCAAGTTGAAATACGACTATTCAACAATGATTGACTCATGCTATCGCGAGGATATTCACGCAATGGTGATGCGCGATCGTAACCACCCCAGCATCATCTCTTGGAGCCTTGGCAACGAGGTCATCGAGCGCAAGGAATTACGTGTTGTCCATACAGCACGCCTGCTGAAGAAGGCTGTCTTGGAGATTGACGACACACGTCCTATCACAGAAGCCCTCTGTGCTTGGGACCGCGACTGGGAAATCTATGATCCCCACTTCGAGGTGCTTGATATCGGTGGTTACAACTATATGATTTTCAAGCACGGCAGTGACCATCAGCGCGACCCCAAGCGCGTGATGTGGCAGACGGAAAGTTATCCGCGTGATGCCTTCCGCAACTGGGCAACTGTGAATGACCATCCCTATGTAGTAGGTGACATGGTGTGGACGGGTCTCGACTATCTGGGTGAATCGGGCATTGGTCGCTATTATTATGAGGGCGAACGGCCGGGCGAGAGCTTTGCTGAGGGGGGGCAACCCGATTGGCACGGTGCTTACTGTGGTGATGTGGACATCACCGGCTGGCGCAAGCCCATCAGCCATTACCGTGAGATGTTGTGGGACGTCAAAGGTCAGTGGTCAAAAGCCAATGGTTTGTATATGGCAGTGAAAGAGCCCAATGGCTATCGTGGAAACATCAAGGAGACCATGTGGAGTGTATGGCCTACGTGGGAGAGCTGGAACTGGACAGGCAGTACTGACTACAAGGGTGAGGCTGTTCCCTCCTGGGAGGGTAAACCCATCGATGTGGAGGTCTATACGAAAGCGCCTGAGGTAAAACTTTATCTGAACGACAAACTTGTAGGTACGAAACAGGTGAGCCGCGATACACAGTTCAAAGCAGTGTTTAGCATACCCTACGAGGTAGGTGTGCTGCGTGCTGAAGCTGATGGAAAGAGTGTGACACTTGCCACTGCCGGCGAACCTGCACGTCTGCGACTCACTGCCGACCGTAATGTGATTGCTGCCGGAGGTCAGGATTTGGCATATATTACTGTTGAGGTAGTCGACAAGGATGGTTGTGTTTGTCCTGATGCAGCCATCCCATGTGAGGCCATCGTAGAAGGACAAGGTAAGATGATGGCCTTTGCTACGGCTGACTTAAAAGATCGTGAGCCTAAGACTTCTCCAAGTGTCACTACCTGGAAAGGTCGTGCGCTGTTGGTGGTACGTAGCAGCCTGTCAAAAGGCAAAGCGCAGGTCACCATCAAAAGCAGTCTTCCTACTGCCACAATGACTATTAAAACAAAATAGACGATGAGATGATATGAGAAGAATCCTAATTATCATGTTGATAACGTGCTCATTCTTGGAAGGATGGGCTCAAGCTAACAGCTTTTGTATTGCCAAAGATGGCAAGACGGCTTCTGTAATTGTTGATGTGGATGACTGGAAAGGTGTTATCCGTGCAGCACGCAACCTGAGTGATGATGTAAGAAAGGTGACGGGTGTCTCGTCGCAGGTTGACTTGCAATCACCTAACTCTGCTGGTCTGCTGCCACATGAACGTCAGAATCTCAAGGGTTCTATCCTTGTAGGTACCATAGGCAAGAGCCGTATCATCGACAACCTGATTAAGCAGAAGAAGATGGATGTGCAAAAAGTACGTGGTCAGTGGGAATCTTACTTGATTGACGTGGTGGACGGCAATCTCGTGATTGCTGGAAGCGATAAACGTGGCACAATCTATGGCATTTACGACCTGTCTGAGCGTATCGGCGTGTCACCTTGGTATTGGATGGCTGATGTGCCTGTGAAACATCAAGATGAACTGTATTATGATGCCGGACGATTTGTGCAGCCTTCGCCAAAAGTGAAATATCGTGGAATCTTTATCAACGACGAGTGGCCTTCATTCGGCACTTGGTGTACCAACCACTTTGGTGGCGTAAACGCCAGAGCCTATGAGCATATATTTGAACTACTATTACGCCTGAAGGCCAACTACTTCTGGCCAGCCATGTGGGCAACAGCTTTCAATGAGGATGACCCAGAAAGTCCGCGACTGGCTGACGAGATGGGTATCGTGATGGGCACCAGTCACCACGAGCCGATGATGCGTTCCCACCAGGAATACTTGCATCGTAAACAACAGGTGGGACCATGGGACTATGCCTCGAACAAAGCGCGCATCGACCAGTTCTTCCGTGAGGGTATGGAGCGCAATAAGGCCTACGACAATCTTGTGACTATCGGCATGCGCGGTGATGGTGATGTGGCGATGGGCAAGGGTGACGATACCGAGAATATGAAAACACTTGGTAAAGTCATTGAGGGACAGCGCGAGATTATCAAAGATATCTATGGACGGGAAGATGCCGTACCTCAGCTATGGGCCATCTTTACGGAGGTACAGCGCTATTATGACGCAGGCTTTACTGTTCCTGACGATGTGACGTTGCTGCTCTGCGACAACAACTGGGGATATATTCGCCGTAAAGGTCGAGACTTTGAACGGAAACGTCAGGGTGGTCTTGGCCTCTATTACCATATAGATATGAATGGTGGTCCTTGGAACGACCGTTGGATCAACACTACTACTGTGCCTAAACTACGTGAACAGTTAAATCTGGCCTATAAGAGTGGCATCGACCGAATTTGGATTATCAACGTGGGCGACCTGAAACCAAAGGAGATGCCCATCGACTTCATCATGCACTATGCCTGGAATCCCGATGCTATTCAGGCTGGCGATGAACAGACATGGCTGGAGAGCTGGACACGTGGCATCTTTGGTGATTCTTTCGCAAAGGAAACAGCCGATATCATCTCGAAGTATTCAAAGTATAACCTTTGGCGCAAACCTGAAGCTCAGGTGCCGGGCATCTATAACTATGAAGAGATGCTTCACGTGAGCAACCTATGGCAGTCACTTGTGGCGCGCTGCGAGGCGTTGAAGGAGCAGATACCCGCCGAAGCGCAGGATGCCTTCTATCAATTAGTCTATTATCCTACCGTGGCAAGTGCCGGGGTGGCTCATATCTATAATGCAGCTACTGTTGGCGACAGCCTCACTGTCTGTCGTCTCATGGAGAAAGATCAACGACTCACCAATTATTACAATAAGGAGATGGCAGGAGGAAAATGGGATGGTATGATGCTTGACCATCACATCGGCTATACCAAATGGTCAATTCCAGATAAGAACTATCACCCGATGACGCTTGGCTATAAGGTGAGTCAAGACCTAAGTGCCTCAAAAGACACCAAAGAATACAGCATTGCAGCATGTGATTTCACGCAGAAAAACGATGGCTGGATGTTCTTGCCCGACTTGGGGCGCGGTAAGGGTTGCATGGGTGCTAAGGACGTGATGAAGGAATACCCGAACGGCGATGGTCCTCAATTAGAATATGAAGTGGAACTGGATGACGAAGGGCATATTGCCATCGGCATCTTGCCTACACAGGATATTCTGCCAGCACGTGGTCTGCGCCTCGGCATACAGATTGACGACCAACTCATGCAGGTGATTGATGCGCGTCGCGGTCTGGTTGATACATTTATGGAATACACGCCGCAGAACCTGGCGCAGTCGAAGGTGCTGAAGCCCCTGCCGCCACGTAGCCGTCTCTCATTGAGCGGTTTTGTGAATGGTCAGCCCCTGCCTCGTCGCGATGAGGTCTTTGATAATATCCGTTGGCTCGATGCCTCTTTCAAGACCACCCCTGGCAAGCATATGCTGAAGCTCATTATGATTGATCCTGAGATTGTTATTGAACAAATAGTAGTCAATCCGGACAATAACCGATACAGCTATTTTGGAAATAAATAACAAACAAGATATGAAAAGACAAACAACTTTTGTGACCCATTACACCCTTTGGGCATCCACCGATTGGGCGAACTGGACGAAGGTCGCCTCTGGAGAATTCTCGAACATCATCAACAACCCATCTGCCAGACGATTAAGTTTACGCCCGTCAAGGCCAGAATAATCCGGCTGGATGCCGACCACCTTGCTGATGGCGAAAAGCGACATGGCATCCTTGGCGCGGTGTATCAGCCAGTTCGAGCATACCGCCTTGCTGAATCACCATTCTACGACTTAGAGACAAGCCGATTCCGCTACCGCTTCGTTTGGTGGTGAAGAAAGGAACAAAGAGCGACTGGCGATTTTCGGCAGGGATGGGAAGTCCATCATTACCGATGTACAGACTCACTTGTTTATCGTGAAGACTGTCTTCAAGGACATCTATGAGCAACTTCTGTGCATTGGCCTCGATAGCATTCTTTACTAAGTTCATCAATACCTGGCGTAACATACCTGCATCAGCACTGACTTTCAAATCGGAAGAGACGTTTACTTCCCATGCCAATTGGGGATAGGCTTTGCTGATATCGTCAATCATCGTTCGCAAAGCGACTTCGCCCATTTTCGGTTTCTCCAGTTCAGACATCTTCCGGTAGTTAACCACAAAGTTACTCATGTGTTGAGAAGTCTCAAAGATGGCACGAATGCCATCCTCAAGTGGTGTCCCCTTTACATCGGAACGATTCAACAATGACTGGCTGATGCTGGTGATGGGCGCTGTGGCATTCATCATCTCGTGTGTCAGTACACGGGTGAGCCGCTCCCACGATTCCACCTCGTTCTGGTTCACCTGTTGACGGATGGTTTCACCCAACTGATTCAGCGTTTCCTGCATGGCGCGTTCGCCAGGCAGCAGGCCGTGTGTAGGCATACGGAAGGTAAAGTCACGATTGCGGATGGCCTCCTGCATCAGATGAGCACGAAGACGAAGTTTCCGCTGATGGCGAATAAATGCAATCAGCAGAATTACGCACACGATACCTATTATAATAAGAAGCCACATCATAGCCGTTTGACTTTGTCGAACTCCATCGCGACTCGACCATCTTTGAGCGAGCTCAGATGGTTCTCGCTGCTCAGTCGTTTCATCTTATTGTAAAGCGTCTGTCGGGTAATTCCAAGAAGTTCTGCAGCCTGAGTGAGATTGCCGTGACAATGGTCGATGGTACGACGGATATGTTCCTTTTCCATCTCATCGAGGCTGACGATTTCGTTCTGCATGTCGAGCACATCCTTCAGTTTATGCACCATTTCGTCGTTGTCCCAAGGCTTGGTGATGAAGTCGGTCGCTCCGTTCTTCAATCCCTTTACAGCCAGATTGACATCGGCGTATGCTGTCAGCAATACGACTGGCGTCTGCGGATGCTGCTTGCGGATGGTTCGAAGCCAGAACAGACCTTCGTTGCCACTATTAACACCAAGCGTAAAGTTCATATCGAGCAGAACTAAATCGACTGGTTGCTGAGCCATCAGCTTCAGGATTTCTTCGGGCTGGGTAGTGGTCAGCACACGCTCGAAAGTATCATCCAGCAGATAGTGCATCGCTGTCAGAATTGAAGCGTTGTCATCTGCGATAAGTATGGTCCCGTACTTGTTCATACAGCTTTTTGCCTGCAAAGTTACTACTTTCCGTCTAAAAATCATACAAAGGGGTGTATAAAAATTAGACGATCTGCATCCAGGCAACCTAAAATGTTTGCAGAGTATGGAATAAACATCTAACTTTGCAAACGCAAGAACAAGAATTGAGTATGAAACAAGCATTGATAATCTTCCTTGTGTTTACAACTGGACAGTCGCTGGCTCAGGGTGAGTGGTCCATGCAGCAGTGTATGCAGTACGCTGTGGAGCATAACCACGAAGTGAAGCGTGCAGAGCTGGAACTTGACAACTACAAGGCCAGCAAGACT
>CACXVS010000014.1 GCA_902771155.1 uncultured Prevotellaceae bacterium | reverse complement strand
TGGGGCATTGACATCAGCGACTATGAGAAGGTGAAGACCAACCCCTACTTCTGGCGCGAACAGTTGGCAGCGCTGCGCTCGCTGTGGCTCGTATTCTGCATAAAGACACCTATCTGTGATATCGAGAGTTGGATCTATCGGAAAAATCTAATCCGTCGCCTGCGACGCAACGAGCAGCAGTTTGACGCGCAAAACGAGCAGATACTGCAGCGTGCGATGAAAAACGTGGATCAGTCGATGCCACTGACGGAATATTTCTTCCGCCAACTGATGGAGGGCGGCAGTTCTACAGAATTCACCCAGCCGATGGAGGAAGAACGCCTGATGGTGAGCCTCAGCCATGTGGACTGTACCACCGTGATGGAGGATGTGCTGGCATTGGCGCTATGCTACAGAGACGGGCGCACCACGCTGGCCGACCTGAAAGACTACTACCGGCGCATGCACTATCAGGACGGTGTGATCTCGTTTGCCACCCGCAACCATTACTTCACCTGGATCATGCAGTCGGCCATCAAGGAGGGTTTCGTAGAACGTATCAGTCCCGATGAGCCCGTCTTTCCCTTTACGGGGGTGCAGGATATGCAACCGAGTTATATGACCAGAAACAAGTATCTGTTCCGCCCCCAGATGGATGACGAAAAGAACTACGAGGCCATTGCACTTCGCCAGCAGCAGCGTGTGCGCTTTACCTATATCCCCCGCGAACTGCTGAACATGCCGCAGGATTCGGAGTTGAATGTGATTCACGATGGCGACATCATGGCCGTGGTCAAATGGTTCGATGGCAAACTGTACTTCTATCATGCCAGCAAAGATGGATTAGGACTGTCAAATATGGATGCCTACACTTATATGAAGGATAAGTTCACCATGATAGGTGTGGCGGTTTATAGATTTATAGATCATGATGCAGCGTAATGAGTATGTCTTGAAGAACATGTTCGGGTCGTTCTTCCTGGCGACCGTCATGTCGGCCCTGATGGTCCAGTTGGGTGGTATCACCGACTCCATCGTGGTAACTCATCTGGTGTCGCCCGATGCGCTGTCGGTAGTCCGTATCTGGCAGCCTTTCGCAGGAAGTATGTTCATCATTATCGGTATGATGAGTGCCGGTGCCAGTTTCTTGAGTGCTCGAGGTATTGGCGCCCAGAACTACGACAAAGTGAACCAGGTGTTCAATAATCACCTATACTATGTCATATTCTCCACGCTGTCGGTCATCGCTCTCGTATTGCCTTTCCTCGACATGGTAGCTGACATGCTTACCACCAATGAGCGGTTGCTGCCCATGCTGAAGCCCTATATTCATGCCGATATGTTCGCTATCTTCGTAGCAGCCGTCTGCGGTGTGCCCATCTCCTACATCATCACCAACGGCAGTCCGCGCCTCATTACCCGACGTATCATCATCTCTCAGATACTCAATGTCATTTTCGACCTGCTGCTCTGTGGTGTATTAGATATGGGAATGGCTGGTGCCTCGTATGCCACAGCACTCAGCAATATGCTCGCTTTCACCTCGCTGGTAGGCTATATGCGCAAGAACAGTAAGATATTCCGTCTTAGGCGTCCAGAGAAGATATGCAGTATCGGACAATATCGTGAGTTCTTTTCCATCGGACTCCCCATGCTGATATCAGCCTTGCTGGGACCAGTTCTGGCCTTCACCATGAACAGTCTGGTGGTTGACAGGCTCGGTGCCGACGGCATGTATTTCTTTACGATCTATTTTCAGATCAACGGCATCTGTATGCTGGCATTATCAGGCTCTAATACAGCTATCACCAATATCGGCGGTATCCTGTTGGGTGAAGAAGACTACGACAGCTTCCGCTTACTCACGCGGCGCATCTTCCGCATATTGATAGTGGTAATGGTGGCTGTGAGCTTGCTGATATTCCTCTTCCCCGATATGCTGGCAAGGTTATTTGGTGCTGACGATAGTCTGGTAGAACAATGCTACACTCCGTTCCGTCTGATAAGCCTCGCCTTCCTGCCCAATGCCATTTCAGAGACACTGAGCGTGCTTTATTTCGTGCAGGATCATAAGAAACTCTGCCGATGGATAGAGGTTGTGACCAACGTGGGGACCATCGGTATTATTGTCGTCATGGCCCTCTACACACCTAATCTCATCTGGTATATACTGCCCGTCACCGCCTGGCTGCTGCTGTTGGTGACGGTGGCGATGGCGTATGTGGTGCATCGCAAGAATCAAACTTATGCTTGGCCTACACTGGAGAATACGGTGCCGTCGAACCCCGCCGTCACCTTCTCCGTACCTTATACCGCCGAAGGTGTTCATGATTTCCTGGCTAACGTAAAACCTTTTGTTGAGGCATGTGAACTGGAGGATGGCATTGCTGTGGATGTGGCTCTGGAGGAACTGCTCTATGAGGTTGTGGAGTCCCATGACCAGAATACCTCCAAAGAGGATGAGACCTTCGATGTTCGTATCATCGACAAGGAAACAGCCTTAACGGTGGTGGTCAAGAGTAAGGGACCCCTACGAAATCCTATTTATAAATTCTCGGACGACGAATTAATGGATATTGATGATAGCAACCTGCGGCGAGCCATCCTGTCGAGGGTGTGTAAGAACATCAACCACAAGTATATGAATGGCATCAATTGTATCTACCTGAATTACTACCGAAATGATGTCCAGACCTAAAGGACAATAAGATTCTATTCAAAATCGAAGATCTTGACGAATCCAGTTAAGGAGAATATCTTCTTGACATTGTCATTGACGTTCCGCAGCGTCAGTTTGCCGCCGTTTTTCTTGGTGCTCTTCAGAATACTGAGCAGGATACGCAGGCCACTGGATGCAATATACGACAGATCTTTGCATTCGATGACAACATTCCCTCTCCCATTCTCCATGAGGGGTGCTAAAGTTTTTTTCACTTCTACGGAAGCTGCCGTATCAAGTTCTCCGTCAAGGGTGACAAGAGTGCAGCCTTCTAATTGCTCAATTGTTGTTTTCATTGTTGATATTTTGTTTGTGATTACTATTATTTCGTTTTATACTTATAATGAATGGCCAGCATAGTCAGGTCGTCACTCTGCTCAGCATCCCCCACGAACTCGTGGACAGCCTCTGTCATCTTGGCAATGATCTCCTTGCAACTGCCACCAGTCTGCAGAACATCCTCGATTCGCTGTTCTCCAAAAAGCATACCCTGTCCGTCTTTTGCCTCCGTCAGTCCATCGGTATACAAGAAAAGCAGTGCGTCTTCTGACACCTGATACTCCTGGAGAAGATAATCATTGTCGCAGAACGTACCGATAGGTAAGTCTGGATCACTTGCCAGTAGTGTGATACCATTACCCACAACATAAGGCATATCATGCCCGGCATTACTGTAGTATAATTGGCCTGTATGCAGGTCGAGTACTCCAAGGAAGAATGTCACAAACATGTTGGAGTCATTACCATCAGCCATCGCCTCATTGATGAGTGAGACGATCTTCTCCGGACTACTCTCATGACTAGCCACATTACGGAATAAGCTACGCGTCATGGCCATCACCAATGAGGCAGGTATTCCTTTACCAGAGACATCACCGATGCAGAAGAACAGCTTTTCGTCACGTATGAAGAAATCGAAAAGGTCACCGCCTACCTCTTTGGCTGATGTTAATTGTCCATAAATGTCGATATCGTCACGGTCAGGATAAGGTGGGAACAACTTCGGCAACATAGACATCTGTATATCTTTGGCTGCATTCAGCTCACCCTCAATACGACCCTTGGCTGCGTTCACGTGCTTCAGTTCCTCCATCTGCTCCATCAGTGAAGTCTGCATCAGCGCAAACGAGTCGTCATTCAGGTTGCCTTGGGCAATCTCATCGGCAGACTTGGCAAAAAGGGCCAATGGCTTGGTGACTCGTTTTAAGATATGACGACATACAAAGAACAGTAACACCAGTCCTAACAGCATAATAGCCACGACAATACCTCCAAAGATCATCGAGCGAGTGAAGATGAGCTTAGCAGGAATCACAGTAGCCATCGACCAGCCCGTACGCTCTATCGGCGCATAGCTGATGTAGAACTTGGTGCCGTCACGGACGAGGCCTTCCATACCCGATTTACCGTCAATCATCTCATAGCCTATATGGTCATCAATCGTGTCAGGAGTTTCCTCTGCATAGATAAAATAGCTTTCGTTTAGGATACGATCCCGCAAAGGGTGGGTAATATAAGTGCCACCCTTACCCATAATATAGGTATATGCATGATGATAGAAGAAGGTGCTGTCACCCTCCATGACAGCTCGCATGGCCTCATTCTCTTCGTCTTTAATATTCAGCACACGCTGATTGAAATCAAGGTCGCTTTTCGTCACAAGTTCTGTAAGCCACTCTAATGCCACGTCAGCGGTGATGATGGCATAGATGTTACCCGAGTTATCAAAGAGCGGATGCGAATAAGTGGTCATCATCTGTTCGCCACCTCCCTTATCATAATAAGGCTCACTCCAGTAATTACGCTTCAGGAGCTTGGGAATGAGATACCAATCCATATAATGATACTCATAGTCACTGCTGCCGAGCTGCTTGGTGAGAACCGTTGAGTCGATGTCGCGATAGGCGTATGGAGAGAATTGTTTACCCTTCTGAGGATAGTAGTTGGGCTCGAAAGCCACCGCGGAACCAATGATATTGGGGTTCAGTTCCAGCAAACGACGGGCGACACTATACATCTTATCCGGGTTTGAGAGTGAGTTCTCCACCTCTGGTATAGTATTCGCCACGGCGACTTCCACACCTACAAGGACACTATTGATATACTGGTTAGCAACATCCATACGGCTCTGCACATTTTCTTTCGTTCCCATCAGAACAGCCGACGAACTGATATACGACACAATCAATGCGGTAATAACTGTAACAGTCATCACCGTAAGCATCACCCAAACGGTAAGTCTGGCGTAAAGGGAGTGGAAAGTGGGAAGTGAAAAACGGAATGGACTCATGGCTGCGTAATTTGCTGATAAGTAATCGGTTTCTTTATAATACTTCCCTCATAGAGAATACGGCTGGTAAGCTCAAACGCCTGGGGATCCAGACGGTAAGTTCGTTTACCTGTCTTCGGATCGGTGAGCAACTTAAGACACTCCTCCAACATCCATCGCTGAGCATAGACATTAGAGGGAACATTATTTTGGCGCATATATAACATCACGAGATCAAGCGTTTCCTTAGGGTGCTGAGCAGCCCACTCCCAGCCTCTACGGGTGGCTTCAGCAAACTTCAAGACTTCCTCCCGATGGTTCTTAAAGAAGTCCTTCGTCACATAAAGCCCATCCTCAGGCACATTATAGCCTATATCCCGTAGATATATTATCTGCTCTTTTTTCAGTCGCTGTCCAGCAGCCTTCAACTGGAAGTATTCATTATAACTCATGGCCAGTGTGGCATCAATGGCACCCGAAAGGTAGAGATTGGCATGGGATATAAAGGGTACCCAGTCAATATCGAGATGGGTTTTCCTCCCTATGGCGACGACAAACATGGAAGCTCCTGTCCTGAAATGACCAACGCGCTTGCCGTTCAGGCTATTAAGACCCTTCAATGGCTGATGGGAGATAACCATCAAACCGCTCTGCTGGAAATACTGCAGCACATTCACCAGTTGACTTCCATCGTCCATCATCTCCAAAGCCGATGCCAACTGAAGTGACACAAGATGGCTCTCCCCGCTCTTCAGACGATTGGCGTTTGTATTGGAGGCTGTAGGATGCTTGATGACCACTTTCAGTCCTGCATCCTTGAAATAGCCCATTGCTTCAGCCACATAAAAACCGGCAAACTGTGCCTGGGCCGTCCAGGTGGGTGTGTAAACCAACTCCGTCTGGGCGCATACAGATATTCTGAATAGGAAAAGCATCAGAAAGGTTGCCATCAATTTTAATCTTCTCATAGGTCTATATTTGTTTCCGTTGGCAAAAATACCAAAAAAAATCTATTTACTTTTCATTTTTAGGCAACTTTTTTATTCCTCGCATAAAATCACTCCTTTTAATCAGAAAAAATTTCGTTATCTACGCTTTTTTTGATAACTTTGCACCCTGAAAACAGATAGACGATGTTAGAAGTTAAAAATTTGCATGCCAAGATTGGCGAGAAAGAGATACTGAAGGGCATCGACCTCGTGATCAACGACGGAGAGACGCATGCCATTATGGGGCCAAATGGCTCTGGTAAGAGTACGCTGAGTGCTGTGCTGGTGGGCAATCCGCTCTATGAGGTCACAGAGGGCGAGGCTTGGTTCAATGGTAAGAACCTGTTGGATATGAAGCCCGAGGACCGTGCCCATGAGGGACTCTTCTTGAGCTTCCAGTATCCTGTGGAGATCCCAGGTGTCTCGATGACCAACTTCATGAAGGCTGCCATCAACGAGAAGCGTAAGTATCAGGGTCTGGAGCCCATGAATGCAGCTGAGTTCCTGAAACTACAGCGCGAGAAGCGGAAGATTGTGGAACTCGACTCCAAACTCGCCAACCGCTCTGTGAACGAAGGCTTCAGTGGTGGTGAGAAAAAGCGCAACGAGATCTTCCAGATGGCGATGCTCGAACCCAAACTGAGCATCCTCGACGAGACCGACTCCGGCCTTGATGTCGATGCCATGCGTATCGTGGCCGAGGGCGTCAATAAGTTGCAAACTCCAGAAACCTCTTGCATCGTCATCACCCACTATGACCGTCTGCTTGAGATGATCCGTCCCCAGTATGTCCATGTGCTCTATAAGGGTCGCATCGTCAAGACGGGTGGCCCCGAACTCGCCAAGCAGATTCAGGAGCATGGCTACGATTGGATTAAGGAAGAAATAGGAGAGGAGTAATCTTGTTTTTAATTGAAAATTGAGAATTGAAGATTGAAAATGATGATTACTTCGGCTGAGCAGCAATATATAGAACTCTATGAGCAGGCACGGGAGCTGATTTTCGCTCATGCCCCGGAGTCGATGAATGCCGTGCGCCAACAGGCTTTCAACGATTTCAAGGCTCAGGGCTTCCCCTCAAAAAAGGTGGAGCGCTATAAATACACCGATATCCATAAGCTCTTTGAGCCCGACTATGGTGTCAACCTCACTCGACTCCAGATTCCTGTTGATCCTTATGAGGCTTTCCACTGCGATGTGCCTAACCTGAGCACAAGGCTCTATTTCGTGGTCAACGATATGTTCTATCACGATGACAAACCCAAGGGCAACCTGCCTGAGGGCGTGGTCATCGGCTCTATGCGTAATTATCCCGATCTTGTCGAGAAATACTATGCCAAGCTGGCGAAGACGGGTGATGATGCCATCACGGCCCTCAACACCATGCTGGCTCAAGACGGTATGCTGGTCTATGTGCCCAGGAATGTCAAGGTCGATCGCGCCATCCAGGTCATCAATATCCTCAAGGCCACGCCCAGTAATGCCCAGCGCGTGGTGCCCGACCTGATGGTAAACCGTCGTGTGCTCATCGTGCTCGAAGAGGGAGCAGAGGTCAAGATGCTCTTCTGCGACCATGCTGCCGACGATAAGAATTTCCTCGCCACCCAGGTTATCGAGGCCTATGTGGGTGAGAATGCCTCGCTCGACCTCTATTGTCTGGAGGAAACCCATTATAAGAATGTCCGTCTGAGCAATGTCTATATCGACCAGCAGGCCAATAGTCGTGTGAACCATAATGTCATCACACTTCATAATGGCGTTACTCGCAATAAACTCGACCTGACCTTCTCTGGAGAGGGAGCCGAGTGTGGTTGCTACGGTTGTGTGATAGCCGACAAGCAGCAGCATGTTGATAACAACACCCTCATCACGCACAAGGCCACTCATTGCACCTCTAAGGAACTCTATAAGTATGTGCTCGACGACCAGTCGGTGGGTGCCTTTGCGGGTCGTGTACTGGTGGAGCATGGTGCCCAGAAGACCACGTCGCAGATGACCAACCAGAACCTGACGGCCACCCGTGAGGCCCGTATGTTCACTCAGCCCATGCTCGAGATCTATGCCGACGACGTGAAGTGTGCCCATGGCTCAACGGTAGGCCAGCTCAACGATGCCGCCCTCTTCTACATGCGTCAGCGAGGCATCTCTCTGGCTGAGGCCAAACTCCTTTTACAGAATGCCTTCATCAATGAGGTCATCGACCACATGCAACTCGAGCCCCTCCGCGACCGCCTCCACTACCTCGTAGAGAAGCGCTTCCGAGGCGAACTCAACAAATGCGCAGGTTGCAAACTCTGTAAGTAACCCCTATATCAACTATCCCTAAAGGAACAGAAGAATATTGATAAAAAACGACTGACGAATTATCATCTGTCAGTCAAAAATGATAATTGGAAAGTCCCTTTTCTGCCAAAGTCGCTATCTTTGCACAACCATTCACATATCTTTACTGTCAGGGATGAATATCACATCATTTTCAAGATATTTTGTGGCGCTGTTTTGCCTGCTGGCATTTCTGCCAGTGGGGGCACAGATTGAGGTCGAGCGTTTGCCAGACCTGAATATTCCCCGTGCAGGGCATTCGCTGTTCTATGTTAATGGGGAATATGTCGTGGCAGGTGGCCATACCGATGGTTTTGTCCCCACGCCAACGGCTGAATACTATAAAGACGGCAAATGGCACACGATGCAGATGACCTATATCCACGACTTTGGTATCTCCGTCGTTTTGAGGTCGGGCAAGGTGTTATTGGCAGGGGGCTGTGAGCAGCCAACAGGTATCGGACAGACTTATACGGCAGAGATATACGATCCTGCGACACACACCTTCCGAGGATTCGGCAATATGCAACAGAAGCGAGTTTGGGCCTCGGCACTGGAACTCGACAGTGGTCAGGTGGTCATCTCAGGCAACTGGTACAATACAGACGGCATTGAACTCTTCCATGAGCATCAGGCAGGCAGTGGTGATTTCTTGGGAAAGAGCAGCTTTACTTATGTAAAAGATGTGACGGCTCCTCGTTCCATGCCCTATATCTTCCGCATTGCAAAGGATGATGCATTAATCATCGGCTCCAATGATATCAGGGGAGAATCCCATCACTTCACCTTTGCCGACCGCCTGAAGGGCGACACCGTCCATATCCCTTTGTTTGAGAAGTGGCAGCCGATCCATATCCACAGTCACCGCGACGAGGGATATTTCATTGGCGATGTGGAAAAAGGCGACTACACCTATCTGTTGCCTGTAAGAGACAGCACGGGGCAAGTGGCCATCGCCCGAGTCAGCGGCACACATGTCAGCCTGCTCCCTACCGCCTCAGCCATCCCTATGGAGCATGAGGGCGAACAGATAGAGTATGTATTCATCGTTGCTGACCGTCAGAATGGATGTGCCTATTTAATAGGAATCAACAACAGTTATCATACTGCACCAGGAAAGGTGATCCTCTACATTCTCCGCATAGACTATGCCCATGCCTCTGAAGATAGCGGAGCGCCATTGCAGCTTTATTGTACCGACTCTATGGGAGAAGTAGTTCCCTACAGCATACCTGTGCTGACACCTGAAGGCAATCTGCTGATAGCTGGCGGAACGATTAACAACAGCAACTATTCGCCTTCTGCTGCCGTTTGGCTGGTGCGCATGGGGGCGACACCCGAAGTGGTCTCCTCTGGCTATGGCTGGTGGGTATGGCTATTGCTGGCTTTGCTCCTGGTGGGATTGGTTATGACGTGCTTGCTGGTTTATAAGCGACACAAGACAAAGACGGTGGAAAAGGACCTTGTTTCAGACTTTGTTGTCGATCAGACTACCACCCCCTCCGAATCTGCCGCCCTCATGCAGCGTATCGTCCTTTTAATGGAAGAGCAGAAGTTCTATCTCAAGAGCGATTTAAAGTTAAGCGACGTGGCCACAGCACTCTCCACCAACCGCAATGTCATATCCAACTGCATCAACAGTCAGGGCGGATGCTCGTTCAGCCAGTTTGTCAATTCCTACCGCATCAACCACGCCAAAGAACTGATGCGCCGTCAGCCAGATATCAAGATCGTAGAGGTATGGATGGCCTCAGGCTTCACCACGGAATCCAACTTCTTCCGCGCCTTCAAGGCTTTCACAGGCATGACTCCCAAGGAGTGGACATCCCAATACGACCTAAATAAGGTATTATAAAACTACATTATTAATTAAATTAAAGCGTATGAAAAAACCTAGAACATTATGCCTCGCGGCTATTGCCGCTTTGGCCATGACGTTGTTCCCACAGCCTGTACAGGCACAGGACAGTTATGTTGACGAGTTTGGCATTTTCGACCATGTATCGCCAGGTGTGAGTCTTGGTCTGACGGGTATCGGAATCGATGTTGCTGCTCCTATTTCGGAGTATGTGCAGATCCGTGCCGGCTACAACTTCTTCCCCACCTTTACCTATAAGGAGGACATAGATTACAGAGCAAAGGGAAAACCCACGAGAGGAAAGACGAAGGTAGAAGGAAAGAACTATCTGGGTGCAGGCCATCTGCTGGCTGAGTTCTATCCCTTCCCTTACTCTTCTTCGTTCCATATCACCGCAGGATTCTACCTTGGCTCGAGCGAGGTCGTCAAGCTTGAGAACACCATTCCAGTAACCGATTTTGAACCTGGTGAGGGTATCGTGATTGGCGACCATATCGTGGGCTTCGATGCAGACGGTTATGCTAAAGGCTGCATTAAGGTCAATGCTTTCCGTCCTTATATAGGTATCGGTATCGGGCGCTCTGTTCCTCGCAACCGTTTTGGCGTTAGTGGCGAGCTCGGTGTGCAGTTCTGGGGCAAACCCAAAGTATATGAGAAGCAGACGGGCAAGGATCTTGAAGTCAAGAAAGAAGACTTTGGCGAGGATGGCGACAAATATTTCGATGCTATCTCAAAGGTTCCCGTTTGGCCCGTGCTCAACATCCGCTTTACTTACAGAATTTTCTAATTAAAGACGATTTACGATTATGAAGAAACTATTTCTGATGGCCTTAGCGGCCATAACCTTGGTAACCTTCTCTTCATGCAGCAAGAGTGATGACGACAATGGAGGTGGAGGCGGTGGCTCCAGTTCTCTTCCTGAAGCCCCTTACAAAAACATGGGTAAAACCCTTAAAATCATTGGCGAGGCCAACGGTGTCAAGCAGATACGCCTGATGGAGAGTGGCGCCTTCATGGTAGCCTGCAAAGGGGCGTATGCCAGCAAGATAGCGTTTGCAAGAGCGGGTACACGAGATGGTGACGACCTTTACTATGAGTTTGGTACATATACCTCCAACGGTGACACGTTTACGTTTGATAACGGCATGCAGGTTTCGTATGTGGAATCAGGAGGAAGTGCTGAGGTAACGATCACCTGGCGGAATGGTACGACCATCTCAACCACTGGCACCATCGACACCTCGACAACGGTTACCTCTGGTGTGATGACCGACAATCTGTGCAGTCGCCCTTGGGTAGTCGATCGTGTCATCGCCAAAGCCACTTTCGAGGGTGTCACGCTTGGCAAGGAGTTTGCTGCTCCCATCGACCTGGCTAAGGTCAAGGCATGGTATGAGGAGAACTTCGGAACCCTGAGAGATCAGTTTGATGCCAATACCATCATTAATGGCATCTATTTTGACAACCAGGGGCTGTTTGCCATCAACTACAAGAATCGCAATCCTGATGTGGGCGATTGGCGTTGGCAATCGATGGACGCAGGCAGTCTGGTTTACAGCTGGCTCGACAGAGCCCGTGCCATTTCTCTGTTCACAGGAGGCGCCTCGGTTGAAATCGATAACAGAAATCTCAACCTGACGCTCAAGGGCAATGTGGACGGTAAGGATATGGAGTTCAAATTCTTTCTGCATTAATTGAGATTCCATATAAGATTTAGGTAAGTATTAACAATTCTATGCAAGAAAAGGGGGACTCTAACGAGTCCCCTTTCTTGTACTTATCTAAGTAGGGATATTATTTTGACTTGCAATTTGTATGTTGCGAGCGGAATGTAAACAGAGAATAGACTGACGTAACATCATCCGTCAGTCGAAACTTACAATTAAGAAGGTTCAGCCCAATCTTTTTTGCTATCTTTGTGTTCAAATAGTCAAACAAATACAAACGCTTTATGAAGAAATTATTATTATTAGTGGTGGGCATGTTGTTTGCAGCCACAAGTTTAGCACAAAATGCATTGGTGGCTTCGCTGAGCCACGGTGAAACAATTAGTTACTACTATGGCGGAAAGGCCTTGCAGCAAGCTGTAGCAGCTGCTGCAAGCGGTGATATCATCAGCCTTTCAGAAGGTATCTTTGAAGCTGTTAATATCGAAAAAACCATTGTTCTCCACGGCGTGGGTATCGACATTGAAAGTCCTACTTACATCAGTGGTGAATTTTACATTGATATTCCATCAAGCGATGCCAATCAATTCACGATGGAGGGCATAACGTGCCAAGACAAGGTAACCTTAAAAGGAAAATTCAGCAATCCTTACTTTGTAAAAAGCAATATTATGCAAATTGTCGGGAACGATGAAACGGATGCTGTTAGCAACATCATGATTGTAAATTGTAAGGTGCCTAGTGGAGTTGGTGTTAGAGGAACCAGTTCCGTGTATTTGGTTAATAGCTTCTCTGGCGATATCGGTCGGGGTGAGACTGCTAATGTTACAGCCACAAACTGTGTACTATATACTTATGTAGGCAATGGCAGGTTTGACAATGCTCAACTCTATAATTGTATTCTTTCTGCACCATACGGATCTCCTGAAGGAACCTTATCTCCCACCAGTCAGGCCTATAACTGCGTCAGTACTCGTGTAAACGGCCGTTATTACGTTAACATCTTCCATGGTGGATGTATTAACTGTTCATACGATATTCAAGATATATTTAAAGATGTGGAGACATTTGAACTGAAAGATGACATTAAGGCGACATATCTAGGTACCGACGGAACTGAAGTAGGAATCTATGGAGGATTACAGCCTTATATCGCAACACCTTCATATCCAGTGATTCAATCCCTCAATGTTGATTCACAGACAGATTCTCAGGGTAAGTTGAATGCAACAGTAAAGTATTAATCCATGCGTAAGTATCTATTTCTCACCATATTGCTCTCTTGCCTGACCTTAGGTGCAAGGGGACAGACAGAACTGACGGATCTCGTAGATCTGTCAGGACTGCCAAAGCAGACTGTGGCCAAGTGGGTACGTTATTGGTTCGACAACGACGATAAGAATGCGGCGACCACGACGGACCTTAATGGCTCTTATGAATTGGAGACGGTCGCTCTTGCTGAGGGCGTTCACGTTGTACATTTCCAGATCATAGATGATCAGGGGGTAGCTAGCGTACAGGTCTCTAAGATGTTCATTAAACTCGGCAAGCAGTTAACACTCCAAAAGGTACGTTATTGGTTCGACAATGATATCACCGTGACCACTACAGAGGATTTGGACGTTAAGTATGAACTTGATGTGAAGAATCTCTCAGAGGGTGTTCATATCGTACACTTTCAGAATGTTTATAACAATGGAACTGTTGGCACCATCGCTTCTAGAATGTTTATGAAACTGAGTGCAAAGACGGCTCCCGATGTCACAACCATCCGCTACTGGTTCGACGAGGACGCTGCCAACGTGAAGGAGATTGGCGCTGAGAACCTGACCACGACGATCGATGCAAGCCGTCTGTGGAAGGGTGACCATGTGCTGAACTATCAGTTGAAGATGGCTGACGGCAGTTTGTCGCCAGTAGCAACAGCTGCGTTCAATAACACAAATATGGTAAGAGAAGAGGAATCTGTTACCATCAGTTCTGCCGGGCAGGTGCCTTTCTGCAGTGACTATAACCTGGACTTCACGGATAAGCCAGAGTTGAAGGCTTACGTGGCTACTGGTTATGACAAGGCCACAGGAACCATCTGGTTGACGCGTGTGAAGGAAGTGCCTGCCAACGCCGGCTTCCTGCTGATCGGCGACAAAGGTGACTATGCTATTCCTACGATCAATGGCGAATCAGACGTCTATTATGAGAATATGTTTAAGGGCACGGTGAAGGGTACGACAATCCAGACGACGGACGGCGAATACACCAACTACTATCTATCGATGGGTACGAGTGGTGTAGGCTTCTACAAGGTGACGAACCCGGATGGCCAGAAGATCGGTGCTAACCGCTGTTACCTGCCCATCCTGACTGAGATTCCTGCCAAGGGCAGTGATGACGACACGGAGGTCATCAAGGTGTCTGCCGCTAAGCAGGTGCCTTATTATACCAGCAAGAATGTCGATTTCACAAGTCTTGAAGCCCAGGGTGTGAAGGCTTATACCGCTACGGGCTATAACTACGATAGAGGTATCATCTGGCTGACACGTGTGAAGAAGGTGCCTGCCCAGACAGGTATCCTGGTGATGGCAAATGAGGCCGGTGAGTATAGCGTGCCCACCACCTCGGTGGCTTCCGTCTATGAGAACATGTTCACGGGTTCAGAATATCCTCAGACGATCTATACCACAGAGACAATAGACGATATTGAATATATCAATTATTACCTTTCGAATGGTACGAGTGGTGTAAGTTTCTACAAGGTAACGAATGAGAATGGCGTCTCGATGGGCGCCAACCGCAGTTACCTGCAGATTCCGAAGCGCGATGCCGCCTCTGGAGCCCGTGGCAAGAATGGCGAGTCCGCCTTCTGCCAGATGGTCCTCTCAGACGAGAGCAACGACGACGTCATCGCCATTCCCGTCTTTGGTGGCATGAATGGTGAGGATGATGGTACGACTGGAATTGAAGTTCAATCTTCAATTTTCAATGATCAATCAAACGAAGTGTATTACAACCTCCAGGGCCAACGAGTGAACAATCCTACTAAGGGCCTCTACATCCGTAATGGTAAAAAGGTCGTGATTAAGTGAGAGAAGAGTTAAGCTTGCTTAAACCTTCCGAACGTCAACGAGCTCGAGCGTAGCTCAAGGTCGTGGTTAAATAGTCTCTATACCTTTTAATCCTAAAAATCCCGAAACGACCAAGTGTTTCGGGATTATTATTGTTCAATTTGTAGTCATGTATTCATTTTTGAGATAACCCTTTGTCATTTAACAACATATGGATATGAATACTTTTTTTGTATTCATAATGCCTTATGATGGTGAATATAACCACTAGAGATCGTATATAAGGTGCCGCTAAAAGTAAAACAAGTTGTTTTACTATCGTTTAGAACACCTATATACACTGAATAGATGCCACTTTTAAAAGTAAAACAACTTGTTTTACTTGAAGAGATGACTATGATGGTGATATAATCGTATTCATATCACTAAACGAAGTAATAGCCAGTAAGTTACATGCAAAATGATGACAACCCTCAATTATGGTATAATTTTTAATTATAATCCCTTTTTTGCTATTTATGGACCTAAACTGCTCTTGAAGGCCGCAAGTTCATTATCAGATAACTTCTGACACCTATGTTATTAAAGCCAGATGCATTTGTGTCCGTCTTTAATAATGTGGCAGTAGTATAAAAAACATCGTATTTATTTTGCATTTCTCTTGTTTTTCCCTATCTTTGCAGGCAAATTTGAGAATTAGAGCTATATGGGTTATAATATAGAAAAGGTAAGAGCCGATTTCCCCATCCTGGCCAGAGAGGTTTATGGTAAGCCTCTGGTGTATCTCGATAATGCAGCAACCACGCAGAAGCCTTTGAGTGTGCTCGACGCCATGCGCGATGAGTATCTCAATGTGAATGCTAACGTGCATCGTGGGGTGCATTATCTCTCGCAACAGGCTACTGACCTGCATGAGGAGGCTCGCGAAAAGGTGCGCCAGTTTATCAATGCCCGAAAGATTGAGGAAATCGTATTTACGAGAGGAACGACGGAGGCTATCAATCTGGTAGCTAGTTCGTTCTGTGAATCGCAGATGCAGGAGGGCGATGAGGTGATTGTTACTGAAATGGAGCACCACTCGAACATCGTTTCTTGGCAATTGCAGGCGATGAAAAGGGGGATTATCGTCAAGCATATCCCGATTTCGGATGAAGGTTTGCTTTGTCTGGATCAGTTGGAATCGCTCATGACGGATAAGACTAAGATCATCAGCGTGGCCCATGTGAGCAATGTGTTGGGCACAATCAACCCAGTGGAGGAGATTGTGAAGATCGCCCATG
The DNA here is from genome assembly GCA_902771155.1 of uncultured Prevotellaceae bacterium. The sequence continues at coordinate 60,134 of CACXVS010000014.1, read as the reverse complement.
CGCATGGCATCCCTGTTATGGTGGATGGCGCCCAGAGCGCGCCTCACTTCAAGGTGGATGTGCAGGCGATGGATTGCGACTTCTTCGCCTTCAGTGGTCATAAGATGTACGGGCCTACGGGCATTGGTGTGCTCTATGGCAAGGAGGAATGGCTCGAGAAACTGCCTCCGTATCAGGGTGGTGGCGAGATGATCGATAAGGTGACATGGGAGAAGACCACCTTCGAGCGATTGCCCTTTAAGTTCGAGGCAGGAACGCCTGACTATGTGGCCACTCATGGACTCGCCAAAGCCATCGAATATATCGATTCCATCGGCTTTGACGCTATCCAAGAGCATGAGCAGGCGTTGACGCGCTACTGCAAGGAACAGCTCCAGACCATCCCCGATATGCATATCTATGGTCCGATGGATGCATCGTTGCGAGATGCTGTAGTAAGCTTTAACGTAGGTGATATCCACCATTTGGATATGGGTACGCTTTTGGATCGCTTAGGCATTGCTGTTCGCACTGGCCATCATTGCGCCCAACCGCTGATGGATAGGCTTGGCATCTCTGGAACCGTTCGCGCCTCGTTTGCACTCTATAACACTAAGGATGAGGTGGATTCGCTTGTGGCAGGTATCCAGCGAGTGGCCAAAATGTTCTAAGAAGATGTTGAAAAGTCATTATTACGAGGGGAAGATCGAGGCTGGTTGTGATGAGGCTGGGCGTGGTTGTCTGGCGGGTAGCGTCTATGCAGCTGCGGTGATTCTGCCCGAAGGTTATCAGAACGAACTCCTGAACGACTCTAAACAACTCACTGAGAAGCGACGCTATCAGCTTCGAGAGATCATCGAGAAGGATGCTGTGGCTTGGGCGGTGGGCATCGTTACCCCAGAGGAAATCGACAAGATCAACATTCTGAACGCCTCGATATTGGCGATGCACAGGGCTTTGGATCAACTCAAAGTGCGCCCAGAGGCCATCATTGTGGATGGCAATCGCTTCAAGCCTTATCAGAAGTTGCCCCACACCACGATTGTGAAGGGCGATGGCAAATACCTCTCTATCGCTGCTGCGAGCATCCTCGCCAAGACCTATCGTGACGACTACATGAACCAGCTCGCAGAGGAGTATCCGCAATACGACTGGCTCTCGAACAAGGGTTATCCCACGAAGAAACATCGCGAAGCCATCAAGCAATTCGGCATAACCCCCTATCACCGCAAGAGTTACAACCTCTTTGGCACAGAGGAACTGAGCCTCGACTTCGGAGAATGAAAAATCCCCACCGATTGGCGGGGATTCTTATTATCTGTAAACGTCTTCTTTCTTGAGTTCGACGACCTTGCCGTAGCGGGCGAGGGCCTTCAAATCTGTAAGTTTCTTGTCGCCAATGATGACCCAGACGCGGTTCTGGTTCTTGGCGATGTGTTGTTGATAGAACGTGACGATGTCCTGAACGCTGACAGTTGGCAACAGTCTTGCGATCTCTGCATTAGGATCGGTGGTGTAACCTTCGCCTTGTTTGTTGGCAATATGCTTGGTCATATTCCGGAAGGTGGGGTAGTCGTTTTGGATGTCATTGAGCACGGTCTGGCGGGCAGCTTCGAGGTTCTCCTCTTTCATAGGCATCTGGCGCAATAGTGAGTCGATGGTGGCAACAACCTCTAAGGTCTTGTCAGCCTGAGTGCCTGTAGCGGTGAAGTAGGCCAGAGGTTCCTGGGCATGCTGGGCAAGACTTGTTGTGAGGCATTTACCGCCAGTGGAGTAGGCCAGGGAGCGGAACTCGCGCACGTTCTGGAACAATACTGACGACATGCCACCGCTGAAGTATTCCTCCCACAGTTTCATTTGGGTACGATCCATGGCAGAAGGCAGTGCGCTGATGCCATCATAGCTCACTACGTAGTTCTGGCGCGATTTGGGTACGTCGTAGAAGAAAACGGTAGGCTCTGAGTACTGCTGCAAGGGTCGGAAGGTGTCTGCTTTCTGACGAGTGCACTGGCTTAAGGGTAAGGTTTCCTGTGATATTGCAGCGACATCAGCGATAGGCTGTCGTCCACAATAGAAGAGTTCGCAGTCGTATTGCTGGAGTTCGTGGAAGAGACTGAGCAGCTCGTCGCTCTTCAGGGCTTTGATCTCCTTCTTCGAGAGTTGGGTTAGATAATCCGACTTATCGCCGTAGGCTATTTTGCGGAGGACGGGTCTCAGTACATCGTCCTTCTGCTTGCCAAAACCTTTACGTGTCACCTTGTCGTCATCCTTCACTTCGTCAAGGGCCTCGTTGTCACCCTCAGCAGCTCGCAGGAAGTGTGCCAGCAATTGCAAAGCGGCCTTTAACTGGTGGTCAGGTCCTGTGAGGTTAAAGCTGAACCGCTCGTCGCCCTGTGCCACTTCCATGGTGGTGCCGATACGCTGCCAGGCCTGCTCCAACTGCTGTTTCTTCAGTGAGTCGGTGCCAAGTTGGGACAGATATCCAGCCAACATATCGAGTTTGGGCGTATGCAGTGTTCCGTCCTGATAGCGTAGGGTGAAGGTGAATATATCGTTGATGGGATTCTCTTTATAATATAAGGTGACGTGGTCGTTGAGCTTTTTCGTCTTCATGTCTTGGGCAAAATCCACCGTCTTGATCTCAGCCTCTTTCACGGGAATCTGTTCCAGTTGCTTGGCGAAGGCCGACTTCGCATCCGTATTTTTCGGAGAAACGGGTTGGTAGCCAGGCTGTTTGACAGACTCTTTGTCCGGTGTGCCGTATTTCTTCGAAAAGGTGATGTGGTTAGCCCCGTAGTATTTCTTGACGGCAGCGATGACGTCGCTCTTCGTGATGCCTTTGATGGCCTCAATCTTGGCAAGCACGTCATTCCAGGTCTTGCCCTTAGAGAAGATCATGACCAGCGTCTGGGCGCGACCATTGATGGTCTCAATCTCCTGCTGGGCCTCTATCACCATCTCTTGTTTCAGGGTTTCCAACTGCTCTTCACAGAAGTTGCCCTCCATGATTTTCTGCAACTGTTCCATGACGCGCTCTTCTGCGGTCTTCATCTTTCCAAAGAGTTTGGGAATGATGATAATGCCTGTGCCGGCAGCATCGTCAAGACCTATACTGCCTGCTGCTGACATCATTAACTTATGCTCGTTTACCAGCGAGTCGAGCAGACCTGCCTTTCCATTGGAGAGCAACTTATTCGCTAATTCAAGGGCATCGGCGTCTGCCTCGTACTCCGTGGGAGCCTTAAAGACTAAGGCCTCGGCACCTATCAGAGGAATAGGCAGTTTAATCTCATATTTCTCCCCAATGCTGATGTCAGGCATGGGACTATAGCCACGTTCAGGCACAGGCCCCGTCTGCACCCGTCCGAAGGTCTGCTCCAGCAGCGCGGTTAATGTGGAATCAGGTGTAATGTCACCACAGAGTATGAGGCACATGTTTGAGGCTACATAGTATTTCTTGTAGAACTCAGCCATATCCGATAGGCGTGGGTTCTTCAGGTTCTCTGTCGAGCCGATAATGGGATAGGCGTAGGGTTGTGTCTTGAACACCGCTCCAAAGAGTTTTTCCTGGAAATTACCTGCTAATTCGTCGGATGCACGGTTCTTTTCTTCATAGACATTCTCCAATTCACCTTGGAATCCACGATACACAGGTGTCATGAGCCGTTCGGAGTTCAGCCAGCACCACTGCTCGATGAACTGTGGGAGGAACGAGTTGTGGTAGAAGGTCAGGTCGTAGCTGGTGCCGGCATTCAGACCGCTGCCACCGTATTTCGAGATGAGACGGTTGAACTCATTGGGAATCACATAGTCTGCAGCTTTCAGACTCAACTCGTTGATATGTTTCTGAATCCTGGTGCGCTCAGCCTCGTCCTTGGTCTGAGAGAGCAGGTCGTACTGGGCCGAGATACTGTCGAGCCAGGGCTTCTCTGCGGCATAGTCGATGGTACCCATGCGGTCGGTGCCTTTGAACATGATATGCTCGAAGTAGTGGGCGATACCTGTGTTGGGACAGTCCTTGGCACCTGCTTTTACGACAACGGCACCAAACACCTTTGGCTGCGAGTGGTCTTCGTTCAGCCATACGGTCATGCCGTTACTGAGTTTCAACTCCTTGACTTCCAATTGTGCATTGGCATACAGACATGCCAAAAATGCAACCATTAAGAATATAACACGTCTCATATTGTTTTAATTGATGTTATAATGGGTGCAAAGGTACAAAATAATTGAGAATAGAGGACGGATAATTGATATTTTTTTGTAATTTTGCACCGCAAAATAGAAATATGTACGTTTTAAAATAGTAATAAGATTATGGCAAAGAAAGCACTTTTGATGATTCTTGATGGTTGGGGAATCGGTAAGCATGGTAAGGGTGACGTTATTTTCAATACACCAACGCCTTACCTCGATCTTTTAACAGCAACTTCGGCTCACTCTCAGCTCCAGGCCTCTGGTGAGGACGTTGGTCTGCCCGATGGACAGATGGGTAACTCTGAGGTGGGTCACCTCAATATCGGTGCTGGTCGCATCGTTTATCAGGACCTCGTGAAGATCAACCGTGCCTGCAAGGATGGCTCTATCATGGAGAATCCTCAGGTAAAGGCTGCCTACAGCTATGCTAAGGAAAACGGCAAGAAGCTGCACCTGATGGGTCTGACCAGTGATGGTGGTGTGCACTCAAGCCTCGACCACCTGTTCAAACTCATCGAGATTGGTAAGGCTTATGGCCTGAAGAATCAGGTGTTTGTACATTGCTATATGGACGGTCGTGATACCGACCCACGCTCTGGTAAGGGCTTCATTCAGCAGGTAAGCGATGTTTGTGCCGCTAACGATGCCGCTATTGCCAGTATCGTAGGCCGTTTCTATGCGATGGACCGCGACAAGCGCTGGGAGCGCGTCAAGGAGGGCTACGACCTGATCGTAAACGGCACTGGTAAGCAGGCTACCGACATGGTTCAGGCCATGCAGGAGAGCTATGACGAGGGCGTAACCGACGAGTTCATCAAGCCTATCCATAATGCCAGCGTGAACGGCTGCATCGAGGAAGGCGACGTGGTGATCTTCATCAACTTCCGCAACGACCGTGCCAAGGAGATGACCATCGCACTGACTCAGGAGGATATGCCAGAGCAGGGCATGAAGACCATTCCTGGTCTGCAGTACTACTGCATGACACCTTACGATGCCAACTTCAAGGGTGTGCACATCCTCTTCCCCAAGGAGAACGTAGAAGACACGCTGGGTGAATATCTGAGCAAACTTGGCAAGAAACAGCTGCATACGGCAGAGACAGAGAAGTATGCCCACGTAACCTTCTTCTTCAATGGTGGTCGTGAGGCTCCATACGAGGGTGAGGACCGTATCCTGGTGGCTTCACCAAAGGTGGCTACCTACGACCTGAAGCCAGAGATGAGTGCCTACGAGGTAAAGGACAAACTGGTGGGTGCCATCAACACACAGGAGTATGACTTCATCGTGGTCAACTTCGCCAATGGCGACATGGTGGGCCATACGGGTGTTTACAATGCTATTGCCAAGGCTGTATGGGCCGTTGACAACTGTGTGCGTGAGGTGATTGAGGCTGCTAAGGCCAACGACTACGAGGCTATTATCATTGCCGACCACGGTAATGCCGACAACGCCATCAACCCCGATGGTTCGCCCAATACCGCCCACTCGCTGAACCCCGTTCCGTTCATCTATGTCACCAACAACAACTCGGCTACAGTGAAAGACGGTCGTCTGGCCGACGTAGCACCTTCTATCCTCCACATCATGGGACTGGAGCAGCCTGCAGATATGACAGGTGAGAATCTGATTTCGGACAACAAATAACTAAAGCGTATGAAGACATTGAAATTAATGCTGGCCTTTGCAGCTTTTGTATTAACTGCAACCTCTTGCAGTCAGAAGAAAGAAGCGACTAAGAGTAAGGTGCTGGTTCTCTATTACTCTCAGACCTCGAACACGAAGACAGTGGCACAGGAATTAGCCAACAAACTTGGTGCCGATATGGAAGAGATTGTGGCGAAGAATCCGTATAATGGCGATTTCCAGGCTACGATTGCCCGTTGTCAGCAGGAGCGCGAACAGGGCGTGACACCTGAGATTGAGCCCATCAAGGCCGATCTGGCTCAGTACGACGTGATATTCCTGGGCTATCCCGTGTGGTTTGGTACTTATGCGCCCCCAATGGCTGCCTTCTTGAATCAGGTGGATCTGAGCGGCAAGAAGATTGTGCCTTTCTGCACCTTTGGAAGCGGTGGTCTTGACTCGAGCGTGAAGGATATGGCAAAGGCCCAGCCCAATGCTGAGATTGTGGCCGGATATGGTGTCAGGGCAGCCCGCATGGCAGCAGTTCCTTCAGAGGTGGATCAGTTCCTGAAGGCCGGTGGCTTCATTGAGGGCGAATACACCAAGCTGGAGGAATTCCCCGAGCAACAGCCTGTAACAGAGGAACAGGCAGCAATCTTCGACAAGGCAGTGGGCGACTATCAGATGATTCATGCCAAGGCTACAACGGTTGCTTCTCGTGCCGTTCCTGGTGGCACAGAGTATCTGTTCAATGCCGTTGACCTGCCCCGTGAGGGTGCACCACAGCCTGCTGCTCCTGGTGAACTGAAGGTCTATGTGCTGGCTCTCGATGGCGAAGCTCCTGTATTCACTCAGGTTGTGAGATAAATGAATGTTCAGATAGAGCAAAGCTGGAAACAGCAATTGGTTGGTGAGTTCGACAAGCCTTATTTTGTCGGACTCACCAATTCAGTTCGTTCTGAATACTCCCAATACACATGTTATCCGCCAGGCAAACTGATTTTCAATGCTTTCAACCTGTGTCCGTTTGATCAGGTGAAGGTGGTGATCATTGGACAGGATCCGTATCATGAGCCAGGTCAGGCTCACGGGCTGAGTTTCTCTGTGCAAGACGGGGTGCAGTTTCCTCCCTCGCTACAGAATATCTTCAAGGAGATACAAGCCGATCTGGGTACACCCATCCCGACATCTGGCAACCTCACACGTTGGGCAGAGCAAGGCGTACTCTTGCTGAATGCTTCGTTGACCGTACGTGCCCATCAGGCTAATAGCCATAGCACGCTTGGTTGGCAGAAGTTTACGGATGCCGCTATTCAGGCTCTTGCCACTCATCGTGAGCATCTGGTCTATATGCTTTGGGGGGGCTATGCCCGTTCTAAGGCGTACATGATCGACAAGACGCGTAACTTGGTTCTTGAGAGTGTCCACCCCTCGCCCCTGAGTGCTAATCGTGGTGGCTGGTTTGGCCAACATCAGTTCTCACACTGTAATGCTTACCTCCAGGAAAATGGAATGACTCCGATCAATTGGTAATCATAACTATCCATTATTCACTATCCACTTATGAATCTCCCTCCGATTATCCAAGTAGGCGATGTGCTGCTCTCGTCAGAGATTCTGACGGAGAAGTTCTGCTGTGACCTCAGCATCTGTAAGGGCGCTTGTTGTGTGGAAGGCGATGCAGGTGCCCCTGTGACACTCGACGAAATTGCAGAAATAGAGGATTGTCTGGACGATGTCTGGAGCGATCTTTCTGCTTCAGCACAGGCTGTGATCGACAAGCAAGGTGTGGCCTATACCGATCAGGAGGGCGACCTGGTGACGAGCATAGTAAGAGGCAAAGATTGCGTGTTCACTTTCTACGACGAGTTGGAAGGTATCCACGACTGTTGCCTGTGTGCATTGGAAAAGGCTTACAGAAATGGAAACACGCACTTTTGCAAACCCGTCAGTTGTGCCCTATATCCCATACGTGCCAAGAAGGTAGGGAATGATCTCATTGGCCTGAACTATAACCGTTGGGATGTGTGCAAGGCGGCCATTGAAAAAGGGGAGGCACTAAACCTTCCCCTCTATCAGTTTCTGAAAGACCCGCTCATCCGCCGTTTTGGTGAAGACTGGTACCGCGACCTTCTTGAGGTGGTGGAAGAGTTGAAGCGTCAGGGTTATCTATGATGTTACCATGTCTTGATATGTTGAGTTTGATTTGGCTTGAATTTGATAGTTTTCTGCTGACCATTATATAATAAGGTAATGGTACCTCCTTGGCGTGATTTAATGGTGCAGTCGCGCACATAACCACCTTTCCATTCAAATGACACCTCATAACCGCCACGGGCGCAGAGTCCGCTGACGGCTCCGTCTTTCCACACTTCAGGAATGGCAGGTAATAGTTCTATGACACCATCTTTGCTCTGCATCAGCATCTCACAGACACCAGCTGTTCCTCCGAAGTTTCCGTCGATCTGGAAAGGAGGGTGGGCGTCGAAGAGGTTGGGGTAGGTACCTCCTCCCTGACTATAGTTGGGCCTCCTGCTTTTCTCTGGGGCCACAGCAGTGAGCAGTTTGCGATAGATCTGATGGGCTTTTTCCCCATTCTTGAGTCGTGCCCATAGGTTGATGCGCCATCCCGTACTCCATCCTGTAGTTTCGTCGCCCTTGATCTCAAGTGTTCTCTCAGCAGCCTTCTGGAGGGCGGCGTCTGTAAGATGGTTGCCCGGGTAGAGTCCGATGAGGTGACTCTGGTGACGATGCTTGAAGTCCCAGTCATCCCAGTCGTAATACCATTCGTTCAGGTCGCCCATGTGACCAATCGTATAGGGATGGAGTTGTGCAAGGGCCTTTTCGATCGCCTTGTTTTTCTCTCCTACCACTTTGCCTGCAGCGATGGTATTGGCGAAAAGTTCCCTGATGATGGCAAGGTCTGCTGTACCACCATAACAGGTGGTGCCGTGATAGCCCTTATCCGTCTTATACTCATTCTCTGGTGAGGTACTGGGGGCGGTAATTAATTCGCCTGGCACCTTCGGATTATCAACGAGCCAGTTCAGGCAGAAGGTAGCAGCCCCTTTCATCAGTGGATAGGCAAAGGTTTTGAGATACTGCTTGTCTTGGGTAAACTGATATCGCTCCCATAGTGCGTTTACCAGCCAGGCACCACCCATATTCCAGTTCGACCACATCGGACTCTCACGCTTCTCTCCAACAGGATTGGCCATCGCCCAGATGTCAGAGTTATGACTGGAGCACCAGCCTTCATCTATATTATAATAGTTCTTGGCTGTGTACCGGCCATTAGTGGCGAGTGCCTGAATGAAACCATCGAGGGGCTTGGCCATTTCTGGCATATTGGCTACGAAGACGGGCCAATAGTTCTCTTCAAGATTAATGTTGACGGTATAGTTGCCTCGCCAAGGTGACCAAAGGTGAGGTGTCCAAAGTCCCTGCAAATTAGCAGGTACGCCAGGTGTTCGGGAGCAGGAAATCAGTAGGTAACGTCCGAATTGGAAGTAGAGCTCCTCAATGTATCGGTTGTTGCCTCCATGATCAGTGTAGTCCTTGAGCAGGACGTCAGTACTGGTTGCGTTCATACCGTGCTCACTGGAGAGTCTGATCTTTACGCGGTCGTAGATTGCCTGATAGTCAGCGAGATGACGGCTATAGAACTGTTCATAGCTGTAGTTCTGGGTGTGCCAGATAGCGTTGGCAGCATTCTCCAGATATGGAGCGCCTTCGTTGACAGGGTGCTTGTCGAAGCCATTGAAACTGGTCTCGTTAATCAGGTAGAGAACCACTTCTTTCGCATGGGTGATGGTCAGTGATGAATCACTGGCCGTTGTCTCTCCATCGGTCTTCACACTCATCATCGTACAGAAATGGATGCTCTCCTTGGCGTCGCCTGTGGCATGACCTGTCATCGTGAGTTGGGTGGGGATGGCTTTTACCTTATGGGGTACCTGAGCAGTAAGGGCTATCCTGCAATTGATGTCACCCCTAAGACGGATGGCAATCAGTTTGTCTGGGTTTGAGGCGAAGTACTCGCGCTCTATCTTCTTGCCATTACGCAGATAGCTGTCTTTAACGATGCTGCTATCGAGGCTGAGGCTGCGATGGTAGTCGCTGACCGCTCCCAGTCCAAGATCCTTGATATGCAATGTGCCGAGAGGCTGGAAGAACTGGCTGTTAGGTCCTTGAACATGTAGTTGTAACGAGTCGGCACGGGCATAATCTTCATTGAAGAGTGCCTCTCGGATGGCGGGTATCCATTGGTGTGCGTCCGCATCGAGATGGCGGTCAACGGGTTTGCCTGTCCATAGGGTGATATCATTCAGATAGATGATATTATCGTCAGTTCCTCCATAGACGAGTGCACCGAGTTTCCCGTTGCCGATGGGCAGCGACTCCTCGAAGAAACCTGCAGGCTTGTCGTATTGGAGCACCATTGGTGCCTGGTTCTGAGCTGTGGCGCTCATCACGCCCCACAGTGCTAAAAGAAAGAGATTTTTCCTCATAATCAGTTATTTTAGTTATTTCGCTTGCAAAGATACAAAAGTTTTTGTATATTTGCCCCATCAAAACCTAAAAATAGTCATCTATGCAGTCAATCAGAACCCTGAATGATATGATTATCTTTCTCCAGCAGCGAGGAGATAAGAAGCGTGTTGCAGTAGTGTGTGCCAATGATGCCAGTACCCGTTATGCCGTAGAGAAGGGTAAGGAGATGGGCTTTATCGAACCTATCTACGTGGATGGCGATGACAAGGAAGAATGTGCCCGTAGAGCCGTAGCGCTCTGTAAGAGTGGCGAAGCGGATATCCTGATGAAAGGTCTTATCAATACTGATGTCCTTCTGAAAGCTATACTGGATAAGGAAAAAGGTATTCTTCGTCCCGGTCATGTGCTTACCCATGTGGCAATGGCAGAGATACCCAAATACGAGAAGTTGCTATTCTTTACGGATGCAGCTGTTATCCCAGTGCCTACCGAAGCCCAGCGTCGCCAACAGATTCACTATGTGAACTATGTCTGTCATGCCCTTGGCATCGAGGAACCGCGAATCTCACTCATCCATTGTGCAGAAAAGGTCAGTGCCAAGACATTCCCCTATACCGTTGATTATCTGGAGATCATTGCTGAGGCCCAAACAGGTAAGTTTGGGCGTTGTATCATCGATGGACCATTGGATCTGAAAACCTCCCTCGACTCCGTAAGTCTGAGGGAGAAAGGCATCCACTCCGTGATTGACGGACAGGCGGATGCCCTGATCTTCCCCGATATCGTGGCTGGTAATGTGTTCTATAAGACACTCACACTTTTTGGCTATGCTAAGACGGCCGGTGTGTTGCAAGGAACACAGTGCTGTTGTGTGCTGCCATCGCGTGCTGATAGTCCGGAATCCAAGTATTACTCCTTAGCTCTGGCAGCGATATAGTTAGGAATAGACTTTAATCTCCTGTTCTCCGCGCATGGCCCTGAGCACATTCATGGCCAATGCCGTTAACTCGTCTTCACCAGGATAAACGAAGATGGGGGCGAGATAGTTCAGACGGCGGCGCAGGCTGTCGGTGACGTATTGGCTGTGGGCAATAGCACCGGTAAGGATAACGGCGTCCACATGTCCGTTGGTAGCCGGTGCCAGAGAAGCCAGCCAGCGTGCAATGCTATAGATCATGGCATCGAGTACTAACTTGGCCTTCTGGTCACCCTCAGCGATGCGCCGTTCCACCTCTCGCACGTCGTTGGTGCCCAGATGGGCCGTCAGTCCGCTATGACCGTTAATCTTGCGCAACATCTCTGCTTCGGTATATTGTCCGCTGTAGCATAGTTTCACCAAGGCCGCTGTGGGTAGCATACCTGCTCGGGAGGGTGAGAAAGGACCGTCGCCACTCAGTGCGTCACTGCACTCGATGGCCTGACCATGGTGGTGCATGGCGAAGGAGATGCCACTGCCCATGTGACAGACAATCAAGTCCTGCTCCTCATACTTGAGGTTGTGCTCACGACAGTAACGCTTGGCTATCTCACGCTGATTCAGGGCGTGCCAGATCGTCTGATGGGGCATTTCGGGCAGACCGGTGATGCGGGCTACATCGTCGAGTTCGTCCACGACACCTGGATCGACGGTGAAGGCGCGGCAACCCTCAATCTCGCGAGCAATGCTCAGTGCTATCAGCGACCCCAGGTTGCAGGCGTGGTGCAGACGGGGATTTCGGGTGTCTTCAATCACCTTGTCGTTCAGTTCATAGACACCGCTTTCGATGGGTTTTACCAGACCGCCTCGACCAACGATCACATCAAAGTCCATGGCATAGCCCTGTCGTTGTAGCTCTTCAAGGATCTTTTCCTTGCGGTAGTCGAACTCATCCATGATAAAGGGATAGCGGCACAGTTCTTCGAAAGGGTGGTTCAGCGTGGCATGCATCAGCAGCTTCTCGTCTTGGAAGACCCCCACCTTGGTCGAAATCATTCCGGGGTTAATAGCTAATATTTTCATAATGGTCAATTTTGCTTCAAAGATAAGCATTTAAATCGAAATGAACAAATAATTTCTCTATTTTATCATTCAATATATGGTACGCATTGGCGGATTTCTATGGGGATGGTCTCTGCCGTGAGCTCATTCTCACTGACGCGTAAACGCACAATGCAGGCTTTACTGTTTAAGGGCTTCGGCTGGTCAAAGATGAAGTTGCCAATACTATAGTATATCCTCTTGTTTTGATAATCTTCGATGGTCTGGAGTGTATGGGTATGGTGACAAATCAAAATGTCAGCACCAGCCCGTATCAGTTGATGAGCCTCAAAGCGTTGGCTTGGAACAGGTTGAAGGGTATGCTCACCGCCCCAGTGGAGTGAAACGATGACAACGGCTGTGGAGTCCGTTCTGTGGAGACGGTTTACGCGTTCCAACAATGAGTCCATGGGCTCCTGACTGACGCATGGCTTATCAGTAAGATAGGCGTAGTTCTCAAGTGCTAGTCGAAGTGAGGCAACGAGCCACACTTTCCTAGGATATTCAGCTAATAGTACGGGTTGTACGGCTTCGTTCATATTCTCTCCAGCACCTATAGGTACCATCCCGGCAGCGAGGATATGACGTTTTGTGTCGATTAGTCCCTCGCGCCCTTGGTCAATGGAGTGGTTATTAGCCAGGTTCAGGTGGGTAAAGCCGTGATTCTGAAGGGCACCCAACCACTCTGGTTCCCCACGGAAGATGAATCGTTTGAAGACGGGTGATTGGATTTTTGTGGCTGGACATTCCAGATTTCCTACGACCACCTGTGCAGAACGGAACACGGAGTCGATGTTCTCTGAGAACAGATAATCAACCCCGTGATGGTCTATCACCTGGCGCACCCCACGATCTAACAGAATGTCGCCGGTGAAAATGATATTCAGTGTGTCGGTGGCTTGGGCCGACACACTGAACACCGAACTAACAGCCAGAACTATAGAAATACTCCTCATTGGCCTCTGGCATTTCCTTCAGCGGCACGATGATGCGCTTCATCCACTCGGGCACGCCCTTACGTGGGTTTTTCTCCAGTTGCTCTTGCCATTCCTCGTCGGTGAGACGTGGTTCATCAATGGACTGGATGAATTCACGATAGCTGAGAACGGCACCGCGTGTCAGATAAAGATAGCCGTCAATCTCTACAACGACATAGATCTCGTCTGCAAGACCTACGGCCTCAAAGAGGATAGACTTATTGGGATTATTGTTGGCATTGGCGGTATAGACATCGGCAACCAGTGCCACCTTCTTGTCGGCACCTTCCACATTACTCCAACCATCGAGATACTGATCAGGCTGTCGTACCAGATTCAGGGAGATGTTCTCAAAGGTTGAGCCGATACATTCAATCTGATCGTTCTCCTCGTCGGTAAGTGGTGTGCCTGCAATTTCCTTCTCGCTGATATTCAACAGGAACTGTGCCTCTTCACGCAGACGGCCTGTTGCTTCACTGACTTTCTGGGTGAGCATATTCTGTTCCTTAAGTAGGTTCTCGGTGTTGTTGAGCAGCTCAATGGCTTTCTTCCAGAAATTGATGTTGGGCTCCACATAGCCCTTTACCATAGGCTCTGGCAGACCACCGCCGCCGCATTCGGCTCCGAAAGGCTGTTTCGCGTAGAGGATGGCATCGTGCTTGAGTTCTGCCCATGAGGCGAGAACGGCGTTCATGTTCTTTTTGTCCCACTCCGAAGTCACCATGAAGTAAGGCAGATTCTCGCCTTTGTCGTTGAGCACTTTCAAGGTGTTCATCCACTGTGTGGCAATAGTCTCGTTCCAGTCAATCTCCTGCATGCGCTTCTTCATATTATCGAGGGCAGGTTTGAAGCCTTTCCACTCCTGCTTTTCCTCCATGAGGATCCGTTCGGCAGCAGAGACACCCATGGCAGCAAAGAAGTCTAGTCCCTTAGGTGTAGCACGCTGAGTGGGTTTGTTTTCATAATCGACGGTATTTAGCAGTACCTCGGCATCTGGCTGGTAACGCTGTGGCATCAGACAGATCTTATTGTGACTGGTCATCTCGAAAGCCGGACGGATACGTGTCTGCTTATCACCTATCTTCTTAAGAGACTCCTTCAGTTCGCCCATCTTCTGCTTGTTGGCAAGCAAGTCCTCGAGCGGCAATCCAATCTTTTTTACCTCGGCTATCACCTGGGGGATTGACAGGTTGTCGGGTTGTCCCATCAGGAAGGTGATGAGTTTATTGAATGTGTCGTAGTTCTGCTTAGCCTGCGGATGGCTATCCAGTGCATAGGCCATCACCACGGCCTCGGCCACCTCGTCGGGATTGTCCAAACCGAAGGGCACGCTCTGTAGCCACATCATACCTCGGAAATAGTGTTGCAGTGTCTCATTGCGTGAGTAGTGGCCACGGGGACGGAAGAGGCTATAGGGGTACTCAATCGACTTGTAGTCCTCCATGAAGTCGCTGAAGTCGTTTTTTGCATTTATTGCCTTCTCCACTTCAGGCTTGGCTTCTGCCTGTTCTTCGGGCGTACCGATGGCCTTTCCTGTTAACAGCTGGTAGGCTACGGCAAAAAAGACGGCATTATGATTGGCATAAGCCCATATCTCCTCGTTGTTGGTGTTGGCGGCCTGCTGGTGCATGACGTCATACATATTACGGGCCATCTCAGTCATGAGTTTGATGAGCGACTCTTCCTCAATCTCTTTCAGCATACAGTCGAAATAAAGATGATACAGTTGGAGATAGAGGTCGGTGGTGACAAAGCTGGGGAACTCCTGGTAGTCGTTTTGCTCATAGACATGGAAGAGCTGGTCGTGGGTGGCAGGAACAATGGCAAAACCGTCTTGTGCCAGATGCTCGCAGAGCAGGGAGTCGAACTCCTTCAGTTGCGAGGGATTGATAAGGTTGGCCATGTTCACTCGAAGGTCTTCTGGTGTGTCGAAGTTCAGTTTCTTCAATTCGTCTTCACGAGCCTGCAGGCGTTTCATGAAGTCCAGCTCTTCTTGGGTGTATTTAATAAGCCCTTTCTCCTCACTGGCGCGGTAGTAGTAGTCGCGCCATGACTCATTTTCCTTCTGCTCGATGTTTTCGAAATTGGTATTCTCATCAAACTTCCACATCAGGGAGTCATACCAGGTGGTACCTGCATAGACGCCACGGATATAAGCATCCTTGAAGGGGAATCCCTGACGGGCGGCAGGTGCATTACGCAGCACACGAACGTCACTGATGGACAGTCCTGAGACGTCCATGCTGTAGTCGATACTGTCTAACAGTTGCTCCACATCGATATGCGATGCGGGCACAGAGACCACACTTGCTTTTTGGCTACATGCCATCACCAGAGCGGCGAGGCACAGCATCAGATAGGTTTTTGTTTTCATTGGCTAAAGTATTTTGTTGCTGTTTGTTTGTCTGTACCTTTTATAATATAGTGGTCGAAGTCCATTCCGAATCCTCCCCATTTGTATTCTGCTACCACATAGAGACTGTCGTTGGCTCTCTCCAGACTGCGGATAAGACCGTTGGTAAACTTGAAATCCTGCAGGATGCCTCCCAGCTTCGAGCCCAGCCACATCGGGCGTGCTTTTTTGTTGACCTGTTTGAAGATGAACAGCCGTCGTCCCTTTTCCGGGTAAAAGCGGGTGGCCTTGACAACGCCTACCATTGCGTCTATGCTCCCGTCGCCATCCACATCGCCCGTTTGGAACTGATAGACGGGGTAGGGCAACCGCCAGTCATTAAGCCAGTAGAGACTGTCATGCTCTTTACGCAGCGTAAAACCATTTTCTTCCCTTAGCTCACAGGTCTGTGCTATACAGGGGGTAGCTATCAGTCCAAGCAGGAACAGCAGGATTCGTACCATGGTCAAAGAAGGGGAACCATACGGCTCCCCTTATCATTATGCGTCGATGTTGGCGTATGTGGCATTCTTTTCAATGAACTCGCGGCGTGGCTCAACGTCATCACCCATCAGCATGGAGAATATCTCGTCGGCCTCGGCAGCGTTTTCGATGGTTACCTGCTTCAGCAAGCGGTTCTCGGGGTTCATCGTAGTTTCCCACAACTGCTCGGGGTTCATCTCACCAAGACCTTTGTAGCGCTGGGTGTGGAAGCCAGAGGCATTCTCGTCGCCTGCCACATACTTGTCGATGAAAGCCTGACGTTGCTGATCGGTGTAGCAATACTCAGAGGTCTTCTTGTAAGTACACTTATAGAGTGGCGGGGTGGCGATGTAAAGGTGACCTCCCTGAATGACCTGAGGCATAAAGCGGTAGAAGAGAGTCATGATCAGTGTGTCGATGTGCGAGCCATCGACATCGGCATCGGTCATGATGATAATCTTGTCGTAACGAAGCTTGTCGATGTTAGCCTCACGGTCGCCTTCACCTTCGACGCCAAAGCGTACGCCAATGCTCTGAATGATGTTCATGACGGACTCTGACTCGAATACACGGTGCCACTGAACTTTCTCCACATTTAAGATCTTTCCGCGCAAAGGCAAGATAGCCTGGAATTCGCGATGACGACCTTGTTTGGCAGAGCCACCGGCTGAGTCACCCTCGACGAGGAAGATCTCACATTCCTTGGGATCCTTCTTTGAACAGTCTGCTAGCTTGCCTGGCAGACCGCCTCCCGTCATAGGACTCTTGCGCTGAACGCTCTCACGGGCCTTACGAGCGGCAATACGAGCCGTTGCAGCAAGGACCACCTTGTCGCATATCATCTTAGCCTCTTTCGGGTGCTCCTCCAAGTAGTTGGCAAGCGCCTCACCAACAGCCTGCTGCACGGCTCCGGCTACTTCTGAGTTGCCAAGCTTTGTCTTGGTCTGTCCCTCAAACTGGGGCTCGGCCACCTTGATGCTAATCACGGCAGTAAGGCCTTCGCGGAAGTCCTCAGGGGCAATCTCAATCTTTGCCTTTTCGATTTGCTTGGAAATCTGCGGGTCGTTGTCGGCATATTTCTTCAATGTACGTGTGAGGGCAGCACGAAAACCGGCCAGGTGGGTACCTCCCTCAATGGTATTGATATTGTTCACGTACGAATGGATGTTCTCGCTGTAGTCGGTGTTGTACATGACAGCCACCTCAATGGGGATGCCCTGCTTTTCGGTCTTCAGGTAGATGACGTCGTCAACGAGGTGCGTGCGGTGACGGTCCACATAGCGCACGAACTCCTTCAGTCCGTCCTTGGCATGGAAGATCTCCTGCTTCAGGTTACCGTCCTCGTCGGGGCGCATGTCCTTTAGGGTAATGGTAATACCGGCATTCAGGTAAGCCAACTCACGCATACGACGGGCGATGATGTCGTACTTATACTCGGTGGTGGTGAAAATACCACCATCGGGCCAGAACTGCTGACGGGTACCCGTCTGGTCGGTATCGCCTACAATCTTTACATCGTAGAGGGGCTTTCCCTTTTCATATTCTTGCTGGTAAATATGCCCGTTACGGAATACTTGCGACATCATGTGGGTAGAGAGGGCGTTTACACAACTAACACCTACGCCGTGCAGACCACCAGACACCTTATAGGAACCCTTATCGAACTTACCTCCGGCGTGGAGCACCGTCATGACGACTTCGAGCGCACTCTTGTGCATCTTCTCATGCTCGTCAACGGGAATACCACGGCCATTGTCCTGAACGGTAATGGAGTTATCCTCATTAATCGTTACTTCAATATGTGTACAATATCCGGCCATCGCCTCGTCGATAGAGTTATCGACGGTTTCGTTGACCAGATGGTGGAGTCCTTTTTCACTAATATCACCAATGTACATGGCCGGACGCTTGCGCACAGCCTCTAATCCTTCAAGCACCTGAATATTACTCGCGGAATAGTTTTGCTCTTGATTCAGTTGTTCTTCTGTCATTTTGTTGTCTTTGTTCTTTATTGCGTGCAAAGGTACGAAAAAAAAGTCAGATAAACATAGTTTATCTGCTAAAAAACACAAAAAAAGAACCGTAACCTTGAAGAGTTACGGTTCCATCCTATGCTGGATAAATAATTATCCTAACTTGTTGATGTGCTTGGCGAGGCTCGACTTCAGGTTAGCGGCCTTGTTCTTGTGGATGATGTTGGTCTTTGCCAACTTGTCCAGCATCTTCTGAACCTTCGGGTACAGGGCAACAGCCTCTTCCTTGTTAGTCATTGCACGGAGCTTGCGCACAGCATTACGCATTGTCTTTGCGTAATAGTGGTTGTGAAGTGCCCGCTTCTCTGTCTGGCGGATTCTCTTCACGGATGATTTGTGATTTGCCATTTTTTTAATTGTTTAATTGTTAATTTAAAGCTTATGGGTCTTACACCGCTATGGTTGCCCTGGGCGGGCTTCTGCCTTCAGCGCCCGGCTGTTGGCCTTCTGCCCTCTACCACCTTTCCCAGTTGCCTGGTAGCACTTGGCTGTGCAGATGATAGATTTAATGGAAGTAGTCCGTAGGAGAGTCGAACTCCTCTTTAGAGAATGAAAATCTCTCGTCCTAACCGATAGACGAACGGACCGTTTTCGCAAAATGCGGGTGCAAAGGTACTGTAATTTTTCCAATTGGCAAAATTTTCTTAAGGAAAAATAATATTTTAGGGCAAAAATGATTAACTTTGCACCGTATGTTGACGAAAACTCAGGCCATTGTGCTGCATTCTCTCAAGTATGGTGAGTCGCGACTCATTGTCGATATGTTCACCCGAAGTCATGGACGCCTGTCGTTCATCGTCAACATTCCTAAGTCTGCCAAGTCGAAGGTAAAGATACAGTTGTTCCAACCGTTGACGGTATTGGAGATAGAGAGCGATGTACGTCCAAAGGTCCAGCTTCAGAAGCTGAAGGATGTGCGGTTGGCCTCTCCCTTTGTCTCCATCCCCTTTGAGCCCGACAAACTATCCATTTCGCTTTTCGTTGCAGAGTTCTTGTATTACGCCCTTCGCTCCGAGCAGCAGAATGCCTTGCTATTTGACTATGTTATTAACAGCATCCAGTGGCTTGACGGACAGGAGGGGAGTATTGCCAACTTCCATCTGGTGTTTCTGATGCGTTTAAGCCGTTTCCTCGGCTTTTATCCCAATTTGGATGATTATGTCTCTGGCGACTATTTCGATCTTCGTGAGAGTGTCTTCTGTCCCACACCGCCTGCTCATCATGATTTCCTGCATCCCGACGAGGCAGAGAAGATACAGCTGATGATGCGCATGGATTTCCCAACGATGTATCTTTTCCGCATGTCTCATCAGGAGCGCAACCGCCTTTTGGAGGTAGCCCTGACCTATTACCGACTTCATCTGACGGACTTTCCGCCACTTAAATCCGTCTCGGTATTAAAAGAGCTGTATCAGTAACAAAAGTAAAACAACTTGTTTTACCTTCAAAGGAGGCATCCCTTACGACTGTTCAGACGTCATCTACGACAGTAAAACAAGTTGTTTTACTTTAAGGGGCGACTTCTCTTAGATACAAACGAGCGGTGCTTTCGGAAGGAAGGCATCGCTCGTTGAATTAAAAACTCTGTTTATGAAACCCTTATGAGAAGAACTTAATAGTTCCTTGTATAGGCTCGGCATTATCAATGGGAGCGTTGCCGGCGTCTGATGACGTGTCCTCACCAGAGGCTTGACTGTTGATGCTATCAAGAATCTCACGAGTGCGCTTGTAGGTAGGTGTCTGTTCTACGGCTGAGATCACGTCGTCGTTGTCAAGGTCTTCCGGACGGAAGAGATAGATGTTAGGACGGCGCTTGTAGCGCTTGGTAGTGCCTTCGCCACCATAGTAGCGGTTACGACGATCCTGGCGCTCTGCAGCTCTTTCCTGTTCGGCAGCGATGCGGTTGAGTTCTTCCTGGCTCTGTTTCTTCAGATGACTGTTCATGCCATCGACATTCTCGATGCCGAAACCGGTGGCGAGGATGGTGACTTTCACTTTCTTACCCAGTTCGAGGTCGGTTGCGAGTCCCCACTTGATTTCAAAGTCGTTGCCGAACTTCGCCATGAAGTCGTTTACATCGTTCATCTCTTCCATCATCAGCGACGACTGGCCGTCTTTCGAGCCGGCAAACGAGATGCTGAGAAGGATCTTCTTGGAGTTGAAGATGTCGTTGTCGTTAAGCAACGGGGAGTTCAGGGCGTCGTCGATAGCCTTCTTCACGCGGCCTTCACCTTCACCATAGCCTGTGGACATGATGGCCACGCCACCGTCTTTCAGCACTGTTTTCACATCGTTGAAGTCGAGGTTGATGAGGCCGTGCACTGTGATAATCTCTGCGATGCTCTTGGCTGCCACGCTCAGGGTGTCGTCGGCCTTGCCGAAGGCATCGAGCACAGACAGTTCGGGATAGATCTCACGGAGTCGCTCATTGTTGATAACCAACAGGGCATCGACATGCTTCGACATCTCTTCGACACCGTCGAGGGCCTGATCGATCTTGCGGTCACCCTCGAAACGGAAGGGGATGGTGACGATACCTACGGTCAGGATACCCAGTTCTTTTGATACCCGGGCGATAACAGGTGCAGCACCAGTGCCGGTGCCACCACCCATACCAGCAGTGATGAAGGTCATGCGAGTGCCGTCGCTGAGCATATTGCGAATGTCCTCCAGGCTCTCTTCTGCGGCTTCACGGGCTTTCTCGGGCTTATTGCCGGCACCGAGTCCCTCCTTTCCAAGTTGGAGGTGTACCGGTACGGGTGAGTCGTTGAGTGCCTGGTTGTCTGTGTTGCAGAGTACAAACGTGACATCGTGGATGCCTTCGCGGTACATGTGGTTGACGGCATTGCCGCCTCCGCCTCCTACACCAATTACCTTAATGATGCTGTGCTCCTTCTCCGGTGCTCCGAAGTCAAGGATCTGTATGTTATTGTTACTATCACTCATAACTATTTGCTTTTGTCGTTATTCTCTTGTTTCTCTTATTATTCATCCTCAACGATAGACTTACCGAACTGCTTGATGCCTTTCAGTGCCTTGTTCCAGAAGCTGTTTTCCTTACGGATGCGCTCCTCTTCCTCTTTCTGTCTTAGTTCTTCCTCTCGCTTGGCACGATCCTCTTCTTCCTGTTGGCGGCGGCGCTCCTCTTCTGCTGCCTTCTTCTCGGTGGCCGTGCGGATGACACCTGGAGGAGTCTCACCGGGTTGACGCGGCTGTCGGGAATCTACAGTTGCGGTAGAGGGCTGCTTGGGCGTGCTGAACAGGTCACCATTCTGATCGACAGGATCGCCGGCACAGTTGATGTCGCCCTTGACCAGAAGACCAAGTACGGTGTTCATCATGCCGTTGCGTGCCTTGATCAGTTCGTTGTTTGAGAGAATGGTCTGGGTGACGAACTTGGCCACACGGATCTTATCGATGTGCGTGTGGTTGGTGAACGCCTTCTCGATATTTGCCATATTCGAGCCGCCACCCGTCAGGATGATACCACCCAGCAGTTTGTCATAATACTCAGAAGGAATCTGGTACCATACGTTCTCGACAATCTCTTCCAGTCGGGCTTCGACAATCTCGATAAACTTGCGGCTCTCGATCTGTCGCTCTGTGTCGATGGCGTATTTCAGGTCGTTGTCAATATCGCTGTTGTCTGTATAGGCTGAGGCATACTTGAGTTTCATGCGCTCAGCGTCAGACTCTTCCATCTGGAGGGTGGCAATGTCCTTGGTGATGTTATTGCTGCCAAGGGGAATGACGGCAAGGTGGCGCAGGATATTCTTCGAGAAGACAGAGACCGTCGTCGTGTCCGACCCGATATCTACCAGAGCACAGCCTGAGCGCTTCTCTGCTTCGGTCAGAACACTGTCGGCCAGTGCCAGTGGAGCCAGATACATCTCCGCTACGTTGATGCCGGCTGTTTCAAAGCACTTGTTCAGGTTCTTATAGAAAGAGGTACGCTCCAGGATATTCAGGAAGTTTCCTTCCAGATGTGTGGCCTGGATACCCACGGGGTCAAGCTGTAGCTGACTGCCTACCTTATATTCCTGAACGGCTGCGTCGAGTATCTCCTGATCTGGATACTTCATGTTCCTGTTGGCATCCATCAACTCAATCACCATGTCCTGTGTGACGATTGTCTCGCTGGGGAGATCCTTGGCAATGACGTTTCTTACGCTGCGGATGGATTGTCCTCCAACACCTACATATACCTGAGTAACCTCAGTTTTGAGTTGATTCTCCAGTTTCTTGACGATGCTGGAGAGGCATTGGGCGGTCTTGTCGATGTTATAGACCACTCCCTTGCGGATGAATGAGGAAGAATCCTCCTTGACGACGGCCAATACCTGAATACTGCCGTCGAGATTCTTCTGACCCGCGATTCCGGTCATTTTTGATGACCCGAGTTCAATTGCTACGATAAATTCCTTTGCTGCCATCTCTTATGTATTTTGTTTTTTTCTTTTGCTTTTTTTGCAGATTATCTGATTGTCAAACTCTACGTTGATATAATTGTACTTGTTCCATCCGGCTTTGTTCAGTCCGTAAAGGTAGAACTTTCGTAACCGGTCCAGTTTCTTGTTAATATTGATAGGTGGGCCCAAGTAAATCACATGGTCGCCAACACGAGGGACAAGTTCCACCGAACCGTCGGCAAGAATGTTCATTTGTACCACCTGGTTCTTCCAGAACTTATCTCTCAGGATGTCGTTAGCCACCCTTGTCAGAGTGGTCTGGGCATATCTGCGGGTAATGTTGCCTGTTGCGATGACCTGATCGGTGACGAAGCGCGTCTCGGGCATCAGACTTCCGTGGGTATCTACATAGTAGTTCTCACCGTTGTCGGCCATCACTCTGGCCACAGGGATCCGTTGCTTGACATAGATGCATACATGCCCGCCTTGTGTCTTATAGCATTCCGCCTGATCGATAAACGGACTGTTCTTCAGGCATTCCTCGATCGTACGGACATTGATATCCGTCATAAACAGAGAGAGCGGATAGCATTTGTTCTGTGTCAAAATCCGTTTGATCTCCTCTGCTGTCATAAAGCCCTCGACGGCAGTCTGCTCCACATCGATCTTCACCTCCGTACAGATGGTTGTCTTCGCATCAGGCCTGTTGAATGCGGTGACAGCCAGCAGCAGGTAGGTGGCGATGATGATATCGCATACTACGAAAAGGGTTTTCTTCCAGTTGACGGACATAAGATTTATTTCTATTGTTGTAATTTACTATTTAGCACCTTCGTAATCTGTGGAACCTGATTGTCAAGGTCGCCAGCACCGAGCACGATGAGTACATCGAACTGGTGGTTCTTCACGAAATCAATGACTTCGTCTTTGCGAATAAGTGATTTCTGAACACCGGGTTTCAGATGGTCATAGATGAGTTGCGACGTGACACCCTCTATAGGAAGCTCACGGGCAGGGTAGATCTCCGTAAGCACCACTTCATCCAACTGACTCAATGCCTCTGCGAAGTCTTTGTAGAAATCGCGGGTACGAGTATAGAGATGGGGCTGGAAGATGGCGGTGATATGCTTGCCCTTATAGAGCTCACGGATACTCTTGGCACTCTGGTAGATCTCCTTGGGGTGGTGGGCATAGTCGCTGAGGAACACTAAACGATCGGTCTTGATCTTGAAATCGAAACGGCGATCTACACCTCTGTAGGTCTTCATGCCGTATTTCAGTTCTTCCGCCGTACAGCCATTAAGTTGGGCCATGGCCATGGCAGCAATACCGTTTTCAATATTGATAGGTATGGGCTGTCCTAATTGTATGCCGCTGATGCTCTCGATAGGCGAGATGAAGTCAAACGTTATCTCACCGTTTTCGATGCGGATGTTCTCTGCGTGAAAGTCTCCTTCGGTGAGACTGTAGTCATAACGGCGCACACACGGCTGGAGATTCTCTTTCATCTCCAGATTGGTGTGGATGATCAATGCACCGCCCGGCTGTATCAGTTCGGTGTAGTGACGGAAGCTCTCCAGATAGGCCTCTTTGGTGCCATAGATATCCAGGTGATCGGGATCGGTCGATGTGATGACACTCATCCAAGGACGGAGCCAATGGAAACTGCGGTCAAACTCATCGGCCTCAATCACTACATAGTCTGATTCCGAGAGAATGTAGTTTGTGCCGTAGTTCTTGGAGATTCCTCCAAGGAAGGCATTGCAGTCAAGGTGACTATGGTGCATGATATGGGCGCACATCGTCGATGTGGTTGTCTTACCATGTGTACCAGCCACGCAAAGTCCCTTATGAGCTTTAGTCAGTGTGCCAAGCACCTGTGCACGCTTCTGGATGTCGAAGCCGTTGGCACGGAAGAACTGGAGCTCTTGGTGATTCTCGGGAATGGCAGGTGTGTAGATGATGAGACATGCCTCTTTCTGCTTGCAGATATGGGGGATCTCGTCAAGGTTCTCCTCGTAGTGTATAAGCATGCCCTCCTTTTCCAACTGATGGGTCAGGTCAGATGGTGTCTTGTCGTAGCCGGCCACGACAAGTCCTTTTTTCAGGAAATAACGGGCGATGGCACTCATACCGATGCCGCCTGCTCCTATGAAATAGACTGCTTTGATATCTTTTATATTCATTTCGCTAATTTGATAACTTCTTTTGCAATGATTTCTGCCGAATCAGGGAGGGCGAGCTTCAATACGTTCTCACTGAGTGATTTCAGTTTGTCATTGTCTTTTACAGTGTTGATAGCCAGTTGCAGCAAGGTACCAGGGGCTTCAGAGTCCTTGACGTAGATGGCAGCGTCACGGGTAGAGAGTGCCAGGGCGTTCTTCGTCTGGTGGTCTTCCGCCACATTGGGACTCGGCACAAGAATGACAGGCTTGCCAATAAGACAGAACTCGGAGATACTGCTGGCACCTGCACGACTGATGACAAGGTCGGCAGCCTTGTAGGCGGCTCCCATGTCGGTAATGAAGTCGGTGACTTTCAGGTTGGGAATATCTTGTCCCTTCAAACGGTCGGATATTTCAGCACTATAGTATTTGCCGGTCTGCCAGATGAACTGCACATCGGATGACTTGACGAGATCCAGATGCTGGAGCACACTCTCGTTGATGGTGCGAGCACCAAGACTGCCACCGACAAGGAGAATAGTCTTTTTGGTGGGATCGAGCCCAAAGGTCTTAATGGCCTCCTCCCTAGAGATGGCGGTATCAAGCAGATTCTGGCGGACAGGATTCCCTGTCAGAATAATCTTATCTGCAGGGAAATACCGATCCATACCTTCGTAGGCTACGCAAATCTTATCGGCTTTTCTAGAGAAATTCTTGTTGGCCAGACCAGCATAGCTGTTTTGTTCTTGAAGCAGTGTAGGTATGCCTATGCCATGGGCCGCACCTAAGGCCGCAGCGCTGGCATAACCGCCAACACCCACAGCCACGTCGGGCTTGAAGTCATACAGCAGTTTCTTTGCCATCCACTTGCTCTTGAGGTAGTCAATAGCCACACCGATATTGGCAAGTTTCCATAGCGGACGGTAGAAACCTCTGATAGGCAGACCCTTGATGTCATAACCAGCAGCAGGTACCCGCTGCATTTCCATGCGCCCCAAAGCTCCTATGAATAGGATTTTGGCATCTGGCTGCAACGCTTTGATGGCGTTAGCAATCGAGATGGCTGGGAAGATGTGACCACCTGTCCCTCCTCCGCTGATAACGACTCTAATCTCCTTATTCATACCTTATTTTTTTAATTGCGTGCAAAATTACTAATTATATTTCTTATACTGCCATTTTTACTGCTCTTTTTTTCGCAGAACGGCTAACACTTAAGATGGCACCAATATAGGCGCAGTTAATGATGGTCGAGGTACCGCCTTTACTGATGAGGGGAAGCGGCTGACCCGTGACGGGTGCTATACCCACTGCCACAAGCATATTGAAGCTGGCCTGAACAACCAAGAGCAGTGCCAGACCCATGGCCAGGAAAGCCGGGAAGTTGTTCTCGCAACGGCTGGCAATACGAGCTGTCCTATAGAGGAGTACGATGTAGAGTAACACCACAAACGACGCTCCAATAATACCCAGTTCCTCGATGACGATAGCGAAGATGAAGTCGGAGAAGGCTTGGGAGAGGAAATCTCGCTCCACCGACTGGCCAGGCCCTTTTCCGATGATATTGCTCGATACGATGGCAATATTGGCGTGAGCCACCTGTGCATCCTTGTCAAGGTCATACTCATCAGGTGCAATATCTTTCTTGTCCAGATGTTTGACGATACGGTTGCGCCAGGTGACGAAACGGTGGAAGACTCCTCCGCCCTTGATGACTTTCGTATCAGTTTCCCCATTTACAACTTCTGTGGTCTGTTTAGTGTCTTCCTGATTGGCCCCAATACTGCCTATGGTAAGCACGAGCGTCAGGAAGAGAGCGACTAAGAATGCACAAGCTCCAAGAAGTTTACCTAACTGTGTCATCGGAACGCGTCCGATAAACATCATCATGAAGATAACGGCAAAGAGCAACGCTGCTGTTGACAGGTTCTCTATACCGATCAGTGCTGTCGTGGGGACGACAATCATCAGGATATACTTGAAGGCCTTTTTGTCGGCTCCTTCCTCCCGTTGCATGGCACTGAGAATCTGGGCGGTGATTAACACCATGGTTCCCTTGGCAATCTCCGACGGCTGGAAGGTGATGCCGCCGGGAAGTGATATCACTCGGTTGGCACCGTTGATGGATTCTCCACCGACCAGCACCCAGAGCAGGGTAATACCCGAAATGATCAACAAGAAGGGTGTCATCAGCTTAAAGTATCTGCATGGGATGTTGAGTGTGAACACAGCCACTACCGCACCGACAATGATGGTGATGGTATGGAAGGCTATCGGACCTACATAGTTCTGGCTCTTATACGTCAAGTTACTCGAAGCCGAAAAGACTTCGACAATACTGATCATACAGAGGAAGAAGAAAACCATCCAGATGACCTTGTCTCCCTTGAAGATGTTCCCTATCTTATTGTTCATAAGTTTCTTGCCAGTTCCTTGAATTGTTCACCTCGGTCCTCCATATTCTTGAAGAGGTCGAACGAAGCACAGCAGGGAGAAAGCAATACTGTCTCACCAGGTTTTGCCATCTCATAGCAGGCCTCCATACACGCTTTCATCGAGTGTGTATCTCTCACCGGAATGCCCATGTTATCGAAGTTGTCGTGCAACTTCTGATTGTCTGCACCGAGATATACGATGCCAGAGCATTTCTCCTTGATAAGTGGTTTAATTGGACCGTAGTCATTGCCCTTGTCTTTACCCCCGATAATGAGGATAACCTTTGTCTTCATGGCTTCCAGTGCATACCAGCATGCATCAACATTGGTGGCTTTTGAGTCGTTGATATACTGTACGCCTCTCACCATACAAACTTTTTCCAAACGGTGCTCAACACCGGGGAAGTCGCTCAGACTCTTGCGGATATCTTCCTTCTTGATACCGGCAACATTAGAGGCGATACCGGCAGCGAGGGAATTGTATATATTATGCTTGCCCGTCAGACTGAGACTCTCTTGTTCCATGTTAAACGGCTCGGGCTTCTCAATCTTGTACTGGCCTTCCTCTATATAGCCAATGACACCTTTCTCTTTCAGTTCAGAGAAAGGATACTGTATGGCTTTGATGTCGTATTTCTCCAGTTCTCTCTTGATGATGGGGTCGTCGGCCCAGTAGATGAAGGCATCTTGTGGCGTCTGGTTCTGGATGATACGCATCTTGGCATCCACATAGTTCTGCATCTCAAAGTTATACCGGTCAAGGTGATCGGGCGTGATGTTCAGCAAAATGGCAATGTTTGCACGGAAATCGTACATGTTATCCAGTTGGAATGAGCTAAGTTCGATAATGTAATAGTCGTGTGGATCCTCGGCTACCTGGAGGGCCAGTGAGTTTCCGATGTTACCTGCAAGTCCTGCATCATAACCCGCCTCCTTGAAGATATGGTATATCAGGGAGGTTGTGGTGGTCTTACCGTTCGAACCGGTAATACAGATCATCTTCGAGTTGGTATAGCGCCCGGCAAACTCAATCTCACTGATGATATGAATACCTTTCTCAATAGCCTTCTTTACCATAGGAGCCGTTTCGGGGATACCCGGACTCTTGATGATCTCGTCGGCATTGAGAATCTTTTCCTCAGTATGTTGTCCTTCTTCCCATTCAATCTGTCGGTCATCCAACATTTTTTTGTACTTATCGGCAATCTTCGACATGTCTGATACAAACACGTCGAAACCTTCTTTCTTGGCAAGGACGGCAGCACCGGCTCCGCTCTCTCCTGCTCCTAATATGACGATTCTCTTTTTCATCTTTTATCTCATCTTTAATGTTATGATGGTTAATGCTGCCAGAATAATGCTGGTAATCCAAAAACGGATGGTAATCTTCGACTCATGGAACGGACGGTGGGGCCAGCTCTTCAGGATGTAGGTGCTGGTGGCGTCCAACTGGGAGTCGAGTTTACGGAAGGTGTCGTGGATAGGAGTGGCCCGGAACACACGGACACGCTTGCCCTTCCGCTTTTGTATCTTGAACCACTGGGTCTGTATGATCACACTCAGACTCTCCATGAAGAAGATACCGCAGAGGATGGGCAGCAGCAGCTCTTTGTGGATAATCACGGCACAAACACCGATGATACCGCCAATGGTCAACGAGCCGGTGTCGCCCATAAACACCTGGGCAGGGAAAGCGTTGTACCAGAGGAAACCTATCATTGCTCCTACAAAGGCACAGAGGAAGATGACCAGCTCCTCAGAGTGGGGGATATACATGATATCGAAATACGAGGCATAACCGATGTGGGATGAAACATAGGCCAAGATACCTAATGCTACGCCAATGATGGCGGAATTACCTGCACACATACCATCCATGCCGTCGTTGAGGTTGGCACCATTCGATACCGCCGTCACAACAAAAATGGTCATCAGCACAAAGATTATCCATCCTGCAGCTACCTTGTACTTACCACAGAAACTCATGATTGCTGAGTAGTTCAGGTTGTGGTTCTTGACAAATGGGATGGTAGTCTGCAGCGATTTTACCGCCTCCTTCTTGTGTTTGATAACAATCTCCTGGTTTTGTATGGGTTCATTCAGACTCTCTCGAACCACGACATCCGGACTAAGCCAGAGTGTCAGTCCGACGATAAAGCCGATGCTGACCTGACCTATGATTTTGTATTTGCCCTTCAGTCCTTCTTTATTACGCCTGAATATCTTGATATAGTCATCGAGGAATCCGAGGAATCCGAGCCAAATGGTGGTGATGATCATCAGGAGCAGATAGGTATTACGAATGCGTCCCAATAGGATGACTGGTATGAGAATGCTCACGATGATGATGACACCACCCATTGTGGGCACGCCCTTTTTCTCCACTCCGAACGGGTCGATGCTTGGATCACGCTCGGTCTCGAAGATTTTCTTTCGTTTCATCCACTTGATGAACCGTTCTCCGAACCAGGCCGATATCAACAACGAGAAGATGAGTGTCAGCAAGGCGCGGAATGATATATATGACCACATGTGTGACCCTGGAATATCATATTGCCCGAGAAAACGGAAAAGGTAGTATAACATCTTTCTTTGGAGTTTGTTTGTTGAAGTTTGATTCAGAAACTATGAGTTGAAGATCTCACGCACGACTTCCTTGTCGTCGAAGTGGTGTTTCACACCTTGTATCTCCTGATAATCCTCATGTCCCTTGCCTGCTATGAGAATAACGTCGCCTTTTTCTGCCATCATACAGGCAGTGCGGATGGCTTCACGACGGTCAACGATACTGATCACCTTCTTCATCTGCTTCTGATCAAGACCTGCCAGCATATCATTGATAATATCCTCTGGCTCCTCAAAACGGGGATTGTCACTCGTGATGATGACCCGATCGCTCTGCTTCACTGCCTCCTGAGCCATCAGCGGTCGTTTGCCCTTGTCACGATTGCCACCTGCTCCGCAGACGGTAATAACCTTTCCCTTCCCTTCAAGCACTTCGTGAATGGCATTGAGCACATTTTCAAGAGCATCGGGAGTATGGGCGTAATCGACGATAGCAGTATAGCCCTCTGACGAGCGGATGGGGTCCAAACGACCATTCACACTTTTCAGTGTACTAAGGATGACGAGGATATCCTCGGGCTTCTTCCCCAACATCACGGCAGTGCCATAGACAGCGAGCAGGTTGCTCACGTTAAACTTACCGATAAACTGCACGCCAACCTCTTTGCCGTTGATGTCGAGATACATCCCTTCGAAATGGCACTCGATGATCTTTGCCTTATAGTCTGCCATCGTCCGGGTGGAGTAGGTCTTAACCAATGCTTTACAGTTCTGAACCATCACAGCTCCGTTTTTGTCATCAGCATTGATGATGGCAAAGGCATCTTTGTCGAGCCCGTCGAAGAAGGCTTTCTTTGCATCTCGGTAGTTCTCGAAGGTGCCATGGTAGTCCAGATGGTCACGTGTCAGGTTGGTAAAGATACCTCCAGCAAACCGAAGTCCGCCAATACGTTTCTGGGCGATAGCATGGCTTGAGCACTCCATGAAGGCATACTCGCAACCAGCCTCCACCATCTGAGAGAGCAGATGGTTCAGTTCTACGGGGTCTGGCGTCGTGTGGTCTGCCGGAATCACTTCATCCTCTATGTAGTTGCAGACTGTTGACAGCAGACCGCACTTGTGACCGAACTTACGGAACATATTATATAATAAGGTGGCGATGGTGGTCTTGCCATTGGTGCCTGTCACGCCAACCAGTTTCAGTTGTCTTGAAGGATCACCATAGAACTGTGTGGCAACCTCTCCAACCCAGTCCTCTGTTGATTCCACAGCGATATAGGTGACTCCAGGGGTGCGCTTGGTGGGAAGACTCTCACACAGGATAGCAGTAGCTCCCTGTTCGATGGCCTTGTTGATAAACCGGTGTCCGTCGGTCTGAGTACCTGGGACAGCTATGAAGAGATGGTCTGCCTCGATACGACGGGAATCGATGTTGACACCTTTAATCTCTACCTCGTCATCGCCAATTAAGTTCAGAACTTCTACATTCTTCAGTAACTCGTTTAACTTCATATGCTTCTTCTTTTTAGTTGTCTAATACCAATTCGCATACCATGCCTTGTCTGACTGCCGTACCGGCATAGATGCTTTGTGACTTTACCTTGCCCCGGCCTCTTACCTTGGCCTTCACACCTATATTTTCTAACAGGAAAACGGCATCTCTTGCTCCCATGCCAATCACATCGGGAACGAGTCCCTTCCCAGTTTTAGACTGCGAGAGAACTACGTTGTTCCTGTTGTTTGTTGCCCTTCCCCAGATAGGATTCCCTTCTGTGTATGAACCGTTCCAAGTGTTATTTGTCTTCACGCCCAACTGGTTCAGCACATAATGAGCTGCAACCATGTCACCTCCCTTGACATCGGGAATGATGACTGATGTGGTATCATGGGCGTCATCCACACTACGTTTCAGGCTCTGGGCCATCACACCTTCTGAGATATGGTGGAACACAACACCCGACATACCACCACCAGAAGCAGGTAATCCTGACTTCTTCAGACAGACGATACAGGTATAGCGAGGATTGTCGGCAGGGAAATAACCGGCAAACGAGAGCCAGTAGCGGGTTGTCCCTGAATGGTAACTTCCGTATTGGTCTGCCACCTGGGCAGTACCTGTCTTACCAGCCACCTTAAATGACTTGGAACCGGCCTTGCGCCCCAGGCCCTGGCTCACCACATGTTCAAGGATGGTTTGCATCATCTTGATGGTTGCTGGTTTGGCGATATTCTCTTTGAGCACCACAGGCTCATATTCCTTTACCACTTGCCCGTCTTTCATCAACTGCTTGACAAAGCGGGGCTGCATCATCTTGCCATCGTTGGCAATGGCATTGTAGAAAGCCACTGTATTAATTGGGGCAATCTGCGTCTCATAACCGATACTCATCCACGGCAAGGTGGTCTTACTCCAATATTTGGCTCGATCGTTGGTCTTGGTGTCTGGCATACGGATATAAGGTGGATGATAGCCTACTAGGGGCAACTTCAGGTCTTCATGGATACCCACACGATAGAGCCCCTGTACGTATCTCGTCGGATTACTGCCATAGAACTTGTCGATAACATAACTGACACCAATGTTCGAGCTGACTTCCAGAGCACGTGCCACATTGATATCCTGATAGCCGCCACGACGCCAGTTGTGGTCCTTCATCGGACGTCCGTGCATCTCCATCACACCACTACCCGTGTGGATCACGAAACTGGTGTCATTGGGAATGACACCGTCGTCGAGAGCTACGAGGAAGGAGGCCACTTTGAATACTGAGCCTGGCTCACAGCGGTAGCTGATGGCATTGTTCACCATTTCATAGTACTCTCCGTCAGAAGCCCGTTGCATGTTCACGATGGCCTTTACATCGCCAGTTTTAACTTCCATCAGTATGGCTACACCCATCTCACCGTTGATTTCCTTCAGTTCCTCGATGACGGCTCGTTCTGCCAGGTCCTGCATACCTACATCAATGGTGGTCACGATATCATAGCCGTCGACAGGATTCAAGACGGGAATGTCCATATATTTGTTCAGCACTTTACGTCTGTGCATCAGGCCGTTAGTGCCTCGCAACTCTTTGTCGAATGCCAGTTCCAGACCATTCTTGGCACTGTCGATCTCACCAAACAAATCACCGATGGTACGTCTGGCCAAGGTTGTGAAGGGCTTACGACGGGCATTATACTGCTCCCAATGGAAACCTCCTTTATAAATAGGCTCTTTAAAGATCGGCAGTTTGTGTACCTCGCAGAAGGTGTTGTAGTCTATGCGGCGTGGCCAGATGGGCCAATGGCGGGCTCCAACAGAACCATTCTTCTGAACCTTTTTCATACCTTCCAAGAGGTGGGCTTTAAATTCACTGGCCGACTTTGATGGGAATATCTGGTTCAACTCGTAGCAGATACTGTCGATCTTCTCTGCCCAGAGAGAGTCGTGGCGGAGGCTGCTGACAGAATCCGCAGTACCAGCCTGGAAGTCCATGAAAATTTTGTATTCGGGGATACTGCTTGCCATCAGCTGACCATCGCAGCTGAGAATGTTCCCTCGGTTAGGTTTCACGCTTACGCTGTCTCGCTTCAGACGGTCGGCTACCTGAGTCCAGTAGTCCTTCTTGGCAGTCATGATATACATGGCCTTACCAACTACGGCAACTCCCAACAGTGTCAGCACTACTGCGATGGCGAAGTAGCGTGGCATGACCTTATCATTCTTGAACTTACTCATCCCGTCTCTATTTATTCTGGTATATTTATTATATAAGGTGGTTTGTCGGCAATATGCAGCAGACTGTCCTTGTTCTGTTTCAGGGCGTCGAGCACATGACTCTCTCTGCATTTCTCTGTCAGCGTACTGGAACTGGAGAGGGCTTTATACTTGGCATCGAGCAACTCTTTTTCCAGTTTGTCTATCGCAAGCAGATCCTGTTGGCACTGATATCGTATGGCTACATAGGCGATACAGAATGCTACCAGTAAGACGAAAAGCCAAATCTGGCGTCGCACCATGTCGGCAGTCAGGAAGTCTCCACCGAGAATGGTTCGCAGAGTCAGGGTAGGCGTCAGCTTCGGATCCTCCTCCTTTGCCTTTTCCTTAATCAGCTGGATGGTCTTCTTGGCCTGCTCCTTCATCTCGGCAGCCTCTTCTTTCAGGCTGACCTCTTCATTCTGAACGGCTGGCTCCTCTGTGACCGTCTCCTGAATCTCTAATTCTATGTTGTCTTTTTTACTCATTACTTTTCACTTTTTCCGCAATCCTCAGTTTGGCACTCCGACTTCTTGGATTCTGCTGCTGTTCCTCCTCACTGGGAGTGACGATCTTCTCCCCGACCTGCTTGAAAGGGGCTTCCACCCGTCCGAAGAAGTCTTGTTTTACCTTTCCCTCTGCATTACCGGCTTTCATGAAGTTTTTCACGATGCGGTCTTCCAGAGAGTGGTAGGTGATGACTGAGAGTCGGCCTCCATCCCGAAGCACTTCTCTTGCACCGTTCAGCATGTCCTTCAGGGCATCCATCTCGTGATTGACCTCGATGCGAAGTGCCTGAAACAGTTTGGCAGTCTCTTTTTTCTCTCTCGTTTTCGGTAGCAGGTCCTCAGTGATCCTCAGCAGGTCGCCAGTTGTCTCGATAGACTTCTCGTTTCTGGACTTCACAACCGTATTCGCGATTTTTCGTGCATTCTTCAACTCTCCATAGACATAGAAGACATCAGCCAACTGCTCTTCGCTGTAGTTGTTCAGGATGTCAGCCGCAGTCATACCTGCCCTTTTGTTCATCCGCATGTCGAGAGGTACATCGAAACGAAAGGAGAAACCTCGTGTCTCATCGTCGAAATGATGACTGGATACCCCAAGGTCGGCAAGCAGACCGTCTATTTGTTCTACTTCATAGTAGCGCATCCAGTTGCGCAGATATCTGAAGTTACTTCTGACGAAGGTGAACCTGTTGTCCTCCGGTATGTTTCCTTCTGCATCCTCGTCCTGGTCGAAACTATAAAGGTGCCCCTTCTTTCCAAGCCTCTTCAGGATCTCCTTGCTATGTCCGCCACCACCGAAAGTCACATCTACATAAACACCGTCGGGCTTGATGTCAAGCCCGTCGATGCTCTCCCGAAGGAGTACTGGAATATGATATGTTTCGACGGTCGTCATCATACCTCTTCTGTCGCGTTCATGATATTCTCAAACTCTTGTCCGAACTCTTCATCAGTTTTGAGCGTCTGTTTCAGATTCTTGGGCGACCAGATCTCAATCGTGTCATCCATACCGATGAATTGGATGTCTTGGTCGATCTCAGCCGCTTTCAGTAGTCTTTTGGAGATCAGGAAACGACCATTGCCGTCGAGACTAACCACTTCTGCCTCTGATACAAACTGACGGAACATCTGCTGATGGACAGGTTTCCAGGTACGAAGTTGGTTCTTCAGCATGTCCAACCGCTCATTCCATACGCTTTCAGGATAGAGCACCAGACATTTCTGGAAGACGTCTCTGCGAAGCACCAGCACTTCCTCGCCCTGTGCCTGCAACACCTTGCGGAAAATGGCTGGAAGGAAGGCTCTTCCCTTCACATCAGTCTTGGCTTCTATATTACCTAAAAAACGCATGCGTTCATCTCTTTTAAAAGTTCAGGTGCAAAGATAGGTATTTTTCCCCACTTTCCACCACAATTCCCCACTATTTTTTAAATTTAACTTTAATTTGCTAATTTCGTCATTTCTAGGATTACAAATGGTATGTGAGAGTAGCACACAACAATAATTTTTGTGCAAAAATTCCCCGCTTGATGTTTGGTGGTTTCGATATTTTGGTGTAACTTTGCCCCCTGTTAGAAAGAGAGAATGGCAACAGTAACAGAAAAGACCATCGACATTGACCAGATCCTGAAAGGAAAACTGGGTGCTAAGGCTAAGTTTGTACCAAAGTTCTTGGTCAACTGGCTCAAGCGCACTGTCCATGAGGATCAGGTGAACGCCTTCCTTTGGGAAAGTCGTGACAAGGTAGGTGTGGAATGGCTTGAAGAGTGCGTCAGATATCTGGATATGACACTCGAGATTGAGGGTAAGGAGAATCTGCCAGACCCTCAGGATGGGCGTTTCTATACTTTTGTCAGCAATCATCCTCTTGGAGGTGAGGACGGGGTCGCTCTGGGTGCCATCATCGGGCGTCATTACGATGGGCGTTTCCGTTATCTGGTCAATGACTTGTTGATGAATCTCCCAGGACTGGCTCCTGTCTGCATTCCCATTAACAAGACGGGTAGTCAGAGTCGTAATTTCCCAGCAATGGTGGAGGCGGGTTTCCAAAGCGATAACCACATGCTGATGTTCCCTGCAGGCCTCTGCTCTCGTAAGAAGAATGGTGAAATCCGAGATATCCCCTGGACAAAGACGTTCATTTCGAAAAGTGTTGAGTATCAGCGCGATGTGGTGCCCATTCATTTCGGAGGACAGAATTCGGATTTCTTCTACCGTCTGGCTAACTTCTCCGACCGTTTCCTACCTTTCAACCTGGCGATGATGTATCTGGTTGACGAGATGTACAAGAATGTTCACAAGACGTTTCGTGTGGCCATCGGGAAACCCATTCCCTGGCAAACTTTCGACAAGAGCCGCAAGCCTGTTGAGTGGGCACAATATGTCAAGGATCAAATATATACCCTGTAAGAAAACTTAATACAACCAATAACAGAACTGATGGAACAAGAGATTATCCAACCCATTGACAGAGAGATTCTCAAGAGTGAATTGACTCCTGAGCGCCAATTGAGAATGACAAACAAAAGTCATAACGAGATCTATGTCATTACTGCCCATAACGCACCCAACGTGATGAAGGAGATAGGACGTCTGCGTGAGGTTGTCTTTCGTGAAGCAGGTGGTGGTACTGGTAAGGATATGGATATCGACGAGTTTGATATCTGCGAGAACTGTTACAAGCAGTTGATTGTCTGGAACCCTGAGGCTGAGGAGATCATTGGTGGTTACCGCTATCTGGAAGGCACAGCATGGGATATGGACGATCAGGGTCAACCAATCCTAGCCACCAGTCACATGTTCCATTTCTCTGAGAAGTTCCTGAAGGAGTATCAGCCCTATACCATCGAACTGGGTCGTTCGTTCGTATCGCTTCCTTATCAGAGTTCCCGCATGGGAGCCAAGAGCCTCTTTGCATTGGATAACCTCTGGGATGGTTTGGGAGCTCTGACGGTTATCAAACCCAATGTAAGGTATTTCTTTGGAAAGATGACAATGTACCCCTCGTATATTCGCAAGGGTCGCGATATGATACTCTACTTCCTGAAGAAGTATTTCGATGATAAGGAACAGCTGATTATACCGATGAAACCGCTGAAATTGGAGTCGGATCCTGCTGAATTGGAGAAGATTTTTACTGGTCACAACTTCAAGGAAGACTATCGCATCCTGAATGCCGAAGTCCGTAAGTTGGGCTACAATATCCCCCCATTGGTCAATGCCTATATGAACCTCTCGCCCACCATGAAACTGTTTGGTACGGCCATCAACTATGGTTTTGGCGATGTGGAGGAGACGGGTATTCTGATTGCTATGGAGGAGATCTTCGAAGAGAAGCGCGTGCGCCACATCGATTCCTTTATCAAGGATCATCCTGAGGCCCTCAAGATAACTAGTGGTGCCAACAATGTAATCTATAAGGAGCACTAAAGTGCGCCTTAATACGCACTCGATTCTTAAATAATCTTAATTATCCGAACTTTCATGCAAGGTTTTTCATTTTTGCAGTTTTATCTATAGAATCAATGAACTTAAAAGCTATGGTTATGAAAGTAAAAGTGATAGCAATGCTGTTGGTAGCTACAGTCGGACTATTGACCAGTTGTAGTAAGGATGATGATACGAAGGATCCGGTTATTTGCCCGGTTGGTTTACCCGATGATAATGGCGTTATCGAGAGAGACCCGACACCAGTTAGTTTGGCTCTGTTTAATCAATACACCATCGGCTATGGTTGGCGTGAGGCTGAGACCCACGAAATGAATGACGATGGAACCTATCAAAAGCGAAACTATTGGGAAGGCATGGTTGGTGCTGGCCCTGAAAGATATGAATTTGGCGAAGGTACGGTTACTTGTTATGTCTATATAGATGCTCTGCCAGCAGATGGTTTTTATAAAAGGTCTCTGCGATATGATGAGACAACGGGGGAAGTGTTTTTTGATGAAAACAAAATTTTTACCGTACTTTCTGCTAATGAACAGGAAATCCGTGTCGTGAAGTTGGGTGGCCTCAGAGGAGATAATCATGGAGGCATGAAACAGATTTTCCTTTATGTGGTGCTTCGCAGAATGACGGATGAGCAACTGCAGGAGACCCGCGATACTTATACCACTAATTTAGATGAGATTATGCCATGAAGACGAAGGTTTATCTTGGAGTTTTGTTAGGCATGATGCTCATGGTGTCTTGTTCAGAAGATACCAGTGCCATAGATGATTTGAAAAATGCAGAAGACCAATTGTTGGCTATGGGTCTCTATGAAGGTGAGTGGCGAACGGGTACAAGGAGTACTGTGATAGGTAAAGGAAATTTGGCGGTGAAATCTGACCTTATGGAATTTGTTTTACCAGAGGAGTGGATCTTCTCACTTCTGAAAAGCAGACAGGAATCATATAATAGGTTGGATGATCTTTATTCTGATGATCCTTTTTATTCGTCATCTTCCGCACCTCAGTTTCATGGTGTTGTTCAATCTATACATTATACATGGCAAGGGATCTCTAATAAGGCAAGTTATGCGCAAATGGAAAATGTAGAGACCCGCTTTGACCCAGTTACAGATGATGTTTATTCATTTACTATGACCGTAGATGACACGCTTTATCGAGTTGATTTAATGCTAATTGGTAAAGCAACCTCTATATTCGATTTGAATACTAGGATGTGGACAATTATGATACCGTATAGTGAAATTGCGGTAATAAATCTCAAAACCCATCAAACAATTGATGAGTTTGTTGAGGAGATGTCCATGTTAGTGTTCAATACTACTAAGAAAATCATTTAAGACTTACCGTGGTGGAGACCGAGAGGCAACTGCTCGACGCTATATACAGAGGCGATCGTCAGGCGTTGCGACGCCTTTACGACAGATACTCTGCTTATGTCATGGCCATCAGTCTGCGATATATCCATGATCGTGAAGACGCTAAGGACATGGTGCAAGACAGTTTCGTGAAGATCCTGAAAAGCGTCGCCACTTTCGATTATCGGGGCGAGGGATCGCTGAAGAGTTGGGTGGCGAAGGTGGTGATGAATCAGGCCATCGACTGGGTCACCACCCATGAACGGATGCATCTGGTGATTCAGCGACCAGCAGAAATGCCCGAATTCATCGACGAGGAACCGCCTGATATACAGAAAATACCGCCTGACATTCTCAACGGGATGATAGGACGACTGCCTGCAGGGTTCAGACTGGTACTGAACCTCCACGTATTCGAAAAACTCTCGCATCGGGAAATCGCCCAAAGGTTAGGCATCAAGGAATCATCCTCTGCCTCCCAGTTCTCCAGGGCGAAAATCCTACTCAAGAAGATGATTGACGACTATTTAAACTCACAAGGAATATGAAACAAGAAGATTGGACCCAACAGCTCCGCGATAAGCTGGCAGACTACGAAGAGTCTGTTCCAGACGATCTGTGGGCTGGCATCGAGGCTCGCTTGATTGAAAAGTCTGGAAAGCGTCAGTCTGCTCGCACTATTCCCTTGTGGGGTAGGTGGGCAGTAGCTGCGTCCCTTGTTGGATTGCTGCTTGGTGGTGGTTACCTGTTGTGGACTAATGATAGCCAAAGCGCTTCAATAGCAGATGCCTCTGTGGAGACAACGAAGCGAAAAATACCGATGAAATCGGAGAAAGACGACCCCTCTCAGACAAATAAGGATGAGGTAAAGACGGATGAGATTTCTATTCAGGACTTGGTTTCTGATTCTGAGCCATCGACAGCTCAGGAGACTCCGACTCAACCTGAATCCCCTCAGACTTTTGTTCAATCTGATGCTCCTCAGCCTCAACCTGAACAGCCTCAAGCTGAACCTGAGAGAACCCCCAAACCTGAAACAACGCTTCCTGAACAGAGAGAAACGGAAAAAGTGATTCGCGAACTCGATGCCAAGATTGCCGAGGCCAAGCGTCGGAAGCATCAGGGCACCAGCTTCAGTCTCTTTGCCTCTAACGATTTGGGTTCTTGGTCGAATAGGAATGGGGTGCTGATGAGTCCGAATCAGTTGGCAAACTACGATTACTCCCTCATTCAGGCTTCAACCCGTCAGGGCGATATAGTCTATCTCTATAACTACGAGGAGCGTCAGAAACACTATCAGCCCATATCCTTCGGTCTGACGACAAAAATCCCCATTTCATCGAGGATTTCTCTCTCTTCTGGTATCGTCTATACACGTTTGCGTTCCGACTTTACCAACATCGTCAATGGCTATGAGCTGGAGAAGCAACAGACACTTTATTATCTGGGCATTCCCTTGAGTGCTCAGTATCTGCTTTGGGGCTATAAGGGCTTGAAAGTCTATGCCACTGCTGGTGGTCAGGTGGACTTCTGTCTGGAGGCAAAGATGATATCTGGTGGTACTGATATTCCTTATGACAAGGACCGGGCTCAGTTCAGTATGCAGGGCGCTTTAGGTCTGCAGTACGACATCATCCCTCAACTGGGCATCTATGTAGAGCCAGGTGTGAAGTACTACTTCAATAATGGTAGCAAGGTACGTAATTTCTTCAAGGATAAACCCACCAACTTCAACTTGCAGTTGGGCTTGCGCCTGAACTTGTAATCATTTGATAATCAGCTGAAGACCAATGCCCCTGATAGTCTTCAGCTCTATTTTTGGCTCGTTGGCCAGCAACTTACGGAGCTTGTTGACGAAGACGTCGAGCGAACGGCTGGCGAAGTAGTCGTCCTCAGTATTCCAGAAACGGCTGAGGATGGCCTCTCTGCGCACTACATTGTTCTTGTTTTCAGCAAGTAACTGCAGGATCTGGGCCTCACGCTGGGTGATGGTCTGGGCCTCGTTGGTATCGTCGTTTCGCAAGGTGGCATGGTCTGCATCGAGGGTGTATTTCCCCAGTTTATAGTGGCTGGTCTCCTTTTGTGTTTTGGCACCCCCGCGCATCTTCATAAGTGCCTGAATATGAGCATCGAGTTCTTCGGGCACGAAGGGCTTCTTCACATAGTTGTTGATACCCAGACGGTAGCCTGCCTTTACGTCGTTGGGCGAGGTGAGGGCCGAGGTGAAGATGATGATCACGTCCTGATCCGTCTCCCTGATGCGCTCCACCATCTCGAAACCGTTCATCACTGGCATGTCGATGTCAGAGATAATCACGTCGGGTCGCAGTTCCTGCCAGGCCTTCAAGCCCTCTTTGCCATTGGTAGCAGTGGTCACTTCGTAACCGCCTATGATATCCTCCAGTCCTGTCTTCTCGATATATGCCAGCGAGGCATCGTCTTCCACGAGTAATAGCTTGATCATACGTTCTTAGGTATAAATAAGGTGAATTCTGAATATTTGTCTTTCTCGCTCGATACGGTGACCTTTCCCCCATGGGCCTGCATCACCTGATCCACGTAGTTCAGCCCCAAGCCAAAGCCTGACACACCTCCCTTGCGGTTGTGCTCATGAACAGCTGCTCTGCCAAACTTGTCGAAGATAATCAGCTGATCTTCCTTCGAGATGCCGATGCCATTGTCGCGCACCTTCAGGAGTACGTATTTGTCGCTGTTCTGGGAGGTAATACTGATCTTGATCTGGTCTTTGGAATATTTGATGGCGTTGTCGATCAGATTCGAGATGGCTTCAGTGAGATATTGCTCATCTGCCACCACGTGTTTCTCCAGCAAATCTACGATGAAATCGATGTTTTTCTCCGATTTTGCCTTCGCTTTCTCCACGATATCATCGACAACTGCCTCCAGATTTACCGTCTGTTTGTTCAGTATCAATTTCTTGTTTTCCAACTTAGAGATGGTAAGCAACTTGTTTACCAGAGCCAACAGGTGCTCAGCCTCGCTCTCAATGATCGAGAAGTACTTTTCCTTGATCTCAGGTTTGTTGTCCACCTTGCCGCTATGCAGGAACCTCGATCCCATGATGATGCTCGAAAGGGGCGACTTCATGTCGTGAACCATCGCATAAGAGAAGTCGTTCCGGAGGTCGGCCATCAGTTTCTGTTCGTCGAGATAGCGCAACAGTCTCAGCAGGATAGCCCCAAAGAGTATCAGGATGATGGCACTGGCCAGAAAAAGCGGACTGAGTCTGCGAGCCAGTGTGGGGTAGGGATTGTTGAGGGCCAGCTGAAGCCCTTTCGACTGGTCGCGCCTGATGCTGAACACCCTGGTTTTCAGTGAGGTGGTGGTCAGCTGGTCATTGCTCTGCCTGAGTGCCTTCCCTTGATGATCCACTTCGAGGATGGTGAAATTGCGGTCCAGATTGACCACACTGAGCAGACTGTCAACAAAGAGGGCCAGTGTGTCGAGCGACACCTCAGAGTGGTATCTGCGACTCAGTACGTCGTTCATGCCCTCTACCGATGAAACCAGCGAGAGGTCGCCACGCAATTCAGGCAGACTGAGCGTATCGCCCTTCGAGAGGATCTCAGCGCGATTGTAACTTTCGTAGAACATCGCCCAAGGCAACTGGTTACCAGCCTTTTCCGAGATATCCCTCACTTCAGAGCGATACGTCATCCACATGTAGAGTCCCAATAGCAGCATCACTGCCACCATCGCCCCTACCGACACATATTTATATTTGTTTTTCTGCATGCCGTCTGCAAAGATAGTGCAAATCGGTCTAAAAAACAAAATAAATCGTGTTTTATTTGCTTACAGTCTGTTTTTCTCCTCATTACCGGCACCAGTTCCTTTATATTTCGAATTGCTGGCGTTGAAGTTATAACTGAGGGTGATACCCACACATTGTGTATAGTTGTAGTCGTCTTGGGCCGTCTTGCCGATGGCATAGTAGGAAGTT
Organism: uncultured Prevotellaceae bacterium; assembly: GCA_902771155.1. The sequence goes on along the minus strand of CACXVS010000014.1, from coordinate 17,343 downwards.
ACCTTATTTCTGGCCGTGCGGAAGATATCGTTGGCATAGAGCGTAGCCGACAACTTTCCCTTCAAGAAAGATTTTTGCAGTCGGGCGTTCACGATGAAATTGCTACCGCGATACATGAGTCCCCAGTGGTTGCTACCCGTATAGTTGACTTGCAGTAGCGCCTTGGCTGTCTCTCCAACCACGAACCAACTGTTCAGGTTGAAACTGAATTCGGGCTTGTTCAGTTTCTCAGGCGCACCGTATTTCTCGGCATCGAACATCTGCTGGTAGTAGTGCAACGTGGCCTGTGGTTGCCAGAAGCCGAATTTGGGCGAAGCGACAAGGGTGGCATAGACACGATCCTGATGGTCGAAGTTTTCTGGTATAAATATGCCAATCTCTTTTTCCTCGTCATATATTTTGGATGTATGGGTGAAGAAATCGTTCTCGCGGGTAAAACCTGTCATGAAGTTCAGCCACGAATAGGTGAGGTTGAAGTCGATGCTCTGGCGAACAGAAGGACGTAGCAGCGGGTTGCCACTTTGATAGAACATGCGGTTGTCATATATGATCATTGAAGATAACATACTATAAGGAGGTCGGGTAATACGTTTGCTGTAACTCAACTGAGCCCCCCACTTACCCTTCTGCCAGGCTGCTGAGAGGTTGGGGAACCAGTCATTATAGGTGCGACTAGGTTCCTCCTGCCTGATGCCGAATGAGGTGTATTCAGCCGATACATGCTCATATCTGAGGCCTGCATTCAGATGCCAATCGCCCAGTTGCAAATCATATTCAGCAAAGCCGGCAATATTATTCTCTTTCATCTCGTTGTCGGACTCTGGAATGATGTTCTCCTGGTTGACCTTGGCTCTCTGTGCTTGTCACCTCTGATCCGCCGCTCAGCACACCCTTCCAGACGGGATAGTCCAGTACCAGTTTACCGGCTATCATCCGACGATTCTCATTGGTCAGGGTGGTGATTGTACGGTTGCCGAGTTCTTCGCTCAGTTCGTGTTGGTTGTTATGATCCTCTGATTCGTGCCGCAGTAGGGTGGCGTTCAGGTCGATGCCCAGTTTACCAGCCTTGCCCACATAATAGCCATTCAGTTCCCAGACGGGTTTGTCTTTTTCGCTGATGTCCGTTTTCAGAAGCACGTCACCGTAGAACGCCCCGTTTTTCAGATAGTGCTGCTGCATCACAGTGTTGTAATGAGTATATAGGTTTTTCTGCGACGAAAAACTCAGTCCGACGGAATGGTCAACATTGAAGTTATAACTCAGGCCTGCCTGATACGCTATCACCGTCCAACTACTTCTTCCTGGCACATCCATTTGAACATTAATCAGATCCTTACTGATGTGCATTTCCTGATCAAGGTCCTGGTCGTTGCTGTAATGACCGTTGTCGAGTGCCACGTTGGCAAAGGCTTCCAGTCCGCCTGTGCGATACTTTAAGGTCAGATCGCTATAGTTGTTCCACTTGTTGTTCTTCCACGTCTGAGTGGTTGCCATCAGACTGAATCCGTCGCCCTGGGGTTTCAGCGTCTTGATGCGAATGACGGCATTCACCTCGGCATTGTACTTGGCACCAGGAGCCGTAATCACGTCGACGCTCTTGATATCTACCGACTTCAGTTGTTTCAGTTCGCTCTTATCGCGTACCTTTTTATTATTGATATAGATCTCAGGCTCGCCCTTGGCCAACACCTCAAACTGGCCATCCTTACCCTGAACCATGGGTATCATCGACAACAGGTCGTCAGCCGTACCCACATCATGCAGGATGGAGTGTAGCACATCTACAGTCAGTCCGCCTTGAGCTGCCTTGTATTGTGGAATCTCACCCTTTATCTCTACGCCTTTCACCATATAGGTCTCTGGCTGGAGGGTGATGGTGCCGATATGGCCCACGCTGATGTTGCGAGTGACTGTCTTATAGCCGATATATGATACCTTCAGGGTGATCTGCCGGGCCTTGCAGGGAATCACGAAGTTACCATTCTCATTGCTGACACCGCCATTGATGTATGTGGAATTACCGTTACTGCTATTGGGATCTGCAGCGCCATGCAATGAGATATTAGCGAATTCTATGGGTTTGCCGCTTTCATCGACCACACGTCCGATGACCTTTGTGTCCTCTTTCTGGGTGCACTCGATGAAGATATCCTGGTGGTCGAAGGTAAGGTGCATGGGGTAGAATCCGCAAACCTGGCGCACGGCATCTTTTACTGATACGTTCTCCAGACGGGTGGTGACCGTAAAATCCTCCAATTCATCGAAGATAAAGTTAAGTTTATAGTCGTCCTGGGCATGATCAATCCAGATCAGGGCTTCGCTGAGCGATACATTCTGGAAGTCGTGTGATAACTGCTGTGCCCTTGCGCTCATGGCAACAAGGCACAATAAGAGTATATGTATCCTTTTCATAGTGCGTGCTTATTCAATGGTGATGGTCTCTTCGTTGAGTGTCAGATGCACTTTCTCGAAGTGGTTGATCTTGTCGATAATCTCCTGAAGGGTGTCGTCGGCCTCCCACTGCAGATAGAAGCGGATGCTGCCTGCTGCCTTGTTCTTAAACTCTACCTTGACATCATAGCCATCGGCCATATACTGCATAATCTGCTGAAGTTCCACATTATTGAATACCACAGGGGCTTTTTTCGTGGGGGTCATCTCCATGCCGTAGGTCTTCTCAACCTTGTCAACATCGGGTTTGCGCTCCGTAATAGCCGCCTTGGGCTTCTCGTCTGTCCCGATGAAATGGGCGATTGTGGCGTAGGCGATGCCCGAAAGCATCAGCACACCCACCAACATAGCGGCCATCTTCTTGATAGAGTTGAAAGAACCTGCATTTTTCAATTCTTCCATTTCCTCATTGTTGAATGTCGCCCATTCCTCGTTGGCATCAGGCACAGGAATATTCACCTCGTCCAATATCTGGTCGAGTTGCTCATCTGTGTATTTCTCAGGGTGTAGCAACATCCTGATCTGTTCTTCTCTCTTCATACTTCTCTGCTTTTAAAAGTTGAACGTAGTTTCCTCAACCCTTGCACAATGTGCTTGTTGACAGCCGACAGACTGATATCCAGCGAGTTGGATATCTCCTTGTACGACTGGTCCTCGTCGAAGTGCATCTTGATGATGCGACTGGTCTGAGGCGTGAGCTTCTCATCGACGTAGCGATTCACCATTTCGATGATTTCATCGTCATACGTTTCACTGGCGATTGCTTCTGACGTCAGGAGTCTGATGGCCTCCTGCTTCGTCTGACGGTGTGCAATGATGTTGAGGCAGCGATTACGGACACAGGTCAGCAAGAACGTTCTCTGCGACTCCTCTTTCAGTGGGATGGTACCTGCCCACAGCTTAGCGAAGACGTCCTGTACTGCGTCCTTCGCCTCGTCTTCGTCGCCCAGCAGAATGTAGGCTGCCTTGTACATCCTGCCATACTCCGAGAGGAAGAGTTCTTTGAATTGTTGTTCTTTGATCTGCATTTTTTCTCGCTGTTTCTACTTATATATACAGATGAGCCAGAGAAGTCATCACCCCCTGGCCCTGCAAAAATACAACAATTTTATATTCTACCGCTATTTTTACTAAAAAAACAGCATTTGTGGCTTCCTCAGGGGAATTGATATACCAGATACTGGGTGTTGGGCTCGGTGGGGTAGTTAGTGAGGCGACCAGAGCGGGTTACAAACGACAGGATGCCGTTGTAGATGCTGTTGCCAAATGTGTATTGACCACCGTAGATGTTGATATAGTGAACACGACGGGCATCATAGTTCAGAAGCCGCTCCATGTTGATGACTGGCATACCGTCGATCAGCACAAGTGAGGGCCATGAGCTCATATAGGAATCCAGATCGGTGTGGACTACCAGTTGAGTGACGTCGTTGACCTTCCTGTTTCCGACACAGTTCACATATTCCACGAGCACCTCCCTGATGGAGAGAAACTGACGGTACTCGTCAAGGTTATAGCTCAGATAGGGTTGGGCGCCATATAGCGTCTCGTCGTACTCTAATGGTATGGCTTCTTCCGACATACCGTCGTCAAGCACACCAATCTGCAGTTCGCGCTTGGCGGGGGTGATGGCCATCTGATGGCGCTGCATGTCGATGGAACGGGCTTCGACCTCACTGCGATTGTAGTGGAATACGAGCTGGGGGAGCTTCTTGGGAAGAAGGGTGACAAACGGGCTGATCAACTCGATGGGCAGGCTTACACCAGTGGATGTGACTGCAGAGAGCACCAGCGGTTGTTTGCCGTGGATGTCGTAGGTGTAGAAGACGGCAGTGGAGTCGTTGACCATCTTTCCCTCGAAATAGTGTATCTGCTTGCCTACGATACCGATGGAGGGCCGAATCTGAGAGCTGCTGAAAGAATGTCCGTCATTGACGTTCTTGACGCGTGCCTTGATGATGTGTCCTTCTGTCTCACGCACACCGACCTCCTTCTTCTCTGCCATATCAGCAGCAGAGAAGGGCTCGCTGGCTGAAGGATAGCTCAGTGAGTCGGGGTGGGTGACCTTTACCCATTCGATGGCATCGTCCACACTCTTGTGAAGGGGGTTGACAATGGCGACAAGCTGGTGATTCACCTTGACACTGTGGCGTGTATAGGCCGACAATACATAATAGCCACTATGGAGATTGGCAGGCAGTTCGATGATGCCAGAGCCCTTGCCCTGCTGAAGGCCGACTACGATGCCTGTCGTAAGGCCCTGTGTGTCACATAGTTCGGTATAAGCTATCTGCGCATCGTCATCGGTGATGCTGACTTTCATCACCTCCCCGGCAAGATACCATGTGCGGTCGGTCTCGATCGTCGCAGCAAACGAGGCAAGGGGGAAAACAATTAAAAATGTTATAATGTAATAATGTAGAAATGTATTGTTCCTCATCTTTTCCGAACCTTTTTTAATAACTTACATTTTCTTGTAACAACCAGAAGTCGGGCGCTTCGATATAGGCCCCTCTCAGTCTGACATCGAGCTGGTATTCGTAAGCCCATGATGTTCGTAATTTGCCACCCGTCATCCTGTTGTCTTCCCAGATGCACAGGTACAGACCGTCGTTTACCATTTTGCGACAATCATATTCACTACAGTCATTGAGCCATATAAGTGTGTCCTCTATCCGAGGTGTCTTAATTGAGAAATCTTCGGCATTGAGGAAGAACCTGTATTCACTGGTATTCAGTGAGCATCCCACGTATCCTATCACACGTTTGCCCGATGTGAGACAATGGATATTGCTGGGCAGGGCCGACGGCTGGGGCGTAAATAGGCCTCCCATCTCAGAACCAGCCTGGCGGCGGGCCATGTCATACTCGTACTCTGCCTTCGTAATGGCACGCTGGTGCACCAGACCGCTATACCTGAACCATACCCGCTCATCCCTGCGATCAATGTCGTACATCTTGAGCTGCTGGATGTGGTGACCTTCGTAGCTTGCGCTTGAGCCCACCATGATGCTTGAGCCAGTGGCATCAAACCATCCACGTACAGGGAACGGACTTGAGATAAAGTCTGGCATTAAGGTCTCTGTGTCGAAATACTGGAAGATCTGAAAGACAGGATGCACCTCCCATGTCTCATCGTATGTCCACGAGTAGTAGTTCACCTCGTCAGGATTGAGTGGAGCGGCAGGCGTGACGAGAATATCGATATGACTATCAGGCGTAAGCTGCATGCCCCTTACATCTTCGATCTTCTCTGTGCGCAGAGGTTTCTGGGGCTCTGACTCATAGACCTCACCATCAACCTCGATACGCAGATAATATTCTACGTCGGGAGAAAGTTCGCCTACCTCGCAGGTGTAATTTCCGCCAGTGTCCACAGCCACGTATTCGGAGCCGTCGCTGCCATGTATGGAAACATGTGCTCCCCAGACCTTTTGCGGACTCTCCTTAGAGTTGAGGGCCATGGTGCGTGTCAGGATGAACGTATTCTTTTGGGAAGCACAAATCGACCCTTCCACGACGAGTATGTCAGAATCATCTGCAGGGATGTCGGCCTCATATTCCTCAATACAGCCTGACATCATACTTGCAGTGAAAAGTAAAAAGGTAAAAAGGTAAAAAGGTAAGCGCCTCATTAGTTGAATCGTATATTAAGTGAAACATATGGAATGGCCGTACCAAACACGGAGAGTTTATAGCCCTTGATATCCGTGCCTTCAGTGACATAATAGACATTATAGGCATTTCTGCGGGCAAGGGCATTATACACACCAATAGAGAACGAGGTGTGAAGGAAGGTCGTCAACTTGTGGGTAGGCTCTATATTGAAAGCCAGGTCCAGACGCATATAGTCGGGAATGCGGTAGGTGTTGCGGTCTGTATAGTAGGGCATGTATTTCCGGTTATGCGAGTCGTAGTATTTGCCTGCAGGCAGCGTCGTCGGACGACCTGTGGCATAGTTGAAGTTGCTCGAGAAACTGTATCTCTCCGTAAACTTAAAGTTGAGCACAGCCTTCACCTCGTGTGGTCTGTCGTATTCGGAGGGATACCAGTCGCCATCGTTCAGAGGCACAGCCACCCTCTCGTCGTCCTGACGGAGCTGGGAGCGCGAGAAGGTATAGCTCACCCATCCGTTTAGCTTTCCAAAGGGTTTCTTGGCCTGGAGCTCTATGCCATAGGCGCGCCCCTTGGTCGAGATGACATCCGTCTCCAGGTGGTGGTTCATCAGCAGCACAGCCGAACTGCGATAGTTGAGGTAGTCGTTGATATGCTTGTAATAAATCTCTGCAGAGAACTCGTATTTCTTACCCGGTGTCTCGTGGTAGATACCAGCAGCCACCTGCCATCCGTCCTGGGGCTTGATGTTGACGTCGGAGAGCTTCCAGATATCGGTGGGCGACATGATGGATGTGTTCGACACCTTATGGATATACTGGTGCATCGTGTTGAAGCCAGCCTTCAGGGAAAGGTTGTCCATGAGGGCATAGCGGGCCGACACTCGTATCTCTGGGGCGTGATAGGTCTTGATGATACCCGTCTCATGGCGCGTCTCCACCAGTGTCCCCTCTGTGGGGAGCTCATTGTTGTCATAGCGATTCACGTCACGAGGACCGAGTGCATTGAACATCGTATAACGCAAACCTGCAGATACCGACAGCTTATCAGTGAGCGACCGCTCATAGTCGATATAGACGGCACTCTCCAGAGCCTTTTCCCTCTGCAACTCATCGGCTGTGATCTGTGATATGTCTCCCACGGGCTCGTACTTACCAGCCTGAACATTGTAATGCAGGACGGAGAGGCCATAGGTGAGCACCTCCTTTTCCGACAAACGCTGACGCAGATGCAGCTTGCCCCACAGCTGGTCGATGCCAAAGCTCAGTCGGGCTGCCATTGTGGGAGCGGCCTTGTCCTCATTGAAATAGTCGTAGTGGTCGAGTCCGGCAGATACCGTAGCCGTCAGTTTGTCACTCAGGATTGAGCGCCACTCTGCAGAGATGTTACGGTTCTGGTAGCCATAGTTATCCTGCGAGCTGAACGAGAACTTATCATGACTCAAATAGCCATAAACCTTTAAACGGTGCATGCTATTGAGCTTCCAGGTCAGTACACCGCCAAAGTCATAGAAGTTGGCACTACCGTCTTTATAGCCGCTGTCCTCTGGCAACAGTTTCAGAATCCAGTCGCTGTAGGTGGTGCGCCCGTTCAGGAGCAGCGACACATGGTCCTTCACGATGGGAATCTCTAAGTTCGCATTACTGGTCAGGGCGCCAATACTGGCCGAGCCCGTCAGTTTCTGCATGTTAGCCTCCTTCGACGTCACCTTCAGCACACTGCTTATCCTGCCTCCATATTCCACAGGGATGCTCGACTTGAACAGCTCCACATCCTCGACAGCATCGGAATTGAACGACGTAAAGAGTCCGAACAGATGGGAGGGATTATACACAGTACCGCCATTGTAGAGTATCAGGTTCTGGTCGGTAGCACCGCCTCGCACATTATAGCCGCTCGAGGCCTCTCCAACGGTGGTGACTCCTGGCAGCGTGAGCACGATCTTCATGATGTCCGACTCGCCAAACGAGGAGGGGATATTCTTCAGCAACTGAGGCTTGAATTTCTCAGATCCGATGGTTGTGCTCTTTACAGCCGACTGACGACCACCCACCACGACAATCTCAGCCAGCTCCTGGTCGTCGGCAACACTCACCCTGGCTTTCTTCACGCCTGGCACGATATAGGTCTTGATGGGATTTACTGACGTGGCGACGGAGTCGTTGTCGAGCACAGGGATACCGGCTATCAGTCGGCTCTCGTCGATGGTGCCTACAGGCTTCTGGGGCCCTTCGTTGACCGTTGGGGCTGCTGGGGACTGGGGAGCATCATCGACGCGAAAACCTGCCGTCGCATCAGCCTGCAGACTTCCAACCACTTTCACCAGACTTCTCTCACGCTCACGCCTTGAAAACGAAAGACGATTCTGTTTCACAAACTGCCTGATCTGCTTTTTCTGTTCAGGAAAGAGCTTGGCTATATCCGATGCGTTCTTCACTTGATGCGCCTTTCCGTCGGGAGTGGTGAGCGTATAATGTTCCCTGATGCTGAGCACCTTCAGTGATTTCCGGCCTTCAAAATGGTTTTCTCCACTCACAACCTTCCGCACATTATGATAGAGGCGGACACCATTGTTACTTCCATCGCAGAGCAGTGTGGCGTATTGGGTACTGTCTTCCGGATCATGCACATACCTGTAACCGTCCATCTCGAACCAGTCAACGTAAGCCTGTTCAGGCAGACAAAACACATTCTTCACAGGCGATAGCACCACAACCCTCTGTTCCAACTGGTCGAAACGGAGCTGCACATTGTCATAGACCACCCCATAATAGCTGACGCGACCTTTATACAAATCCGTCGTACCTTTATAATATGGAATGTCGTGCCACAATGACAATTGGTATTGCGGTTCGACGGGACCCACAAACAGACGCGCAAAATCAGAAGCTGAGGAAAAATACTCCTGCGCCACAACATGCTGTACGGCTATTAGCATACAGACAAATATCAACAAATATTTTCTCACGTTATTTATAACTCTAGCTATCTATACTTTCGGTTTGCAAAATTATAATGATTCTATCTATATAACTAACAGAAAGCGAAAATACTGCACGAAAACACAAAACTTTAACATACTTTCACTGATTAGCAGAAATTGATGCAGACCCTATTGCTTCTCAGCTCGTTTCGACTCTGTATCTCTCAGGTCGTGGCGTACATAGCGCACCTTTTTGCCTCCGAATGAATAGGTGGCAGTAAGGCCGATGTAATGGCTGTGATGATTGGTGTGACGCCATTGATTCATTATAACAGCAGTATTTGGGGGATTGAGATAAGAAATCATATTGCTGGCCAAAATCTTGCTGTTATAGATGGTCTCATCAGTGACATGCTGGTGGAAAGGATCGTTGACTACGAGCGACAATTTCAGACAATCATCCAACATTGTGTATCGTAGGGCAAAAGTAAAGTATCCATAGCCATCGATCTTAGTCATATTGTGGTAATCGGCCAACCAATGTTGATAACGGGCATTCAACAAGATGGTATGCCAACGATTCAGATACCAGTCTGCTGAAGCCGCGAATCGCCCTCCCCATCCGTTGAAGTCAGTCATGTCATTCGTTTGCGCATCATGATAATAGCCATCACCCTCGGCAGTGGCCATCAGATGCTCTGACAGATATTGTTGGTAGCGCAGGTAGAGTCCTGTCTGATTGATACGCCCTAAGTTGTAGGGTAAGGTTTCGGCGAGTAGCTTATTTTGAATACGAAAGGAGGAAACGTACGTCTGCTGCATCACCACATTACTGCCATGATAATGGTAGGCGCAAACATACATTCCCTTATGGTTCTGATAGCTCAGTTCTATGTTGCTCATCCTGCTTGGTTTCAATGTGGGATTGCCTTCTGAGTACTCATAACCAGACTTGTAGATACGGAAAGGGTTAAGGTCGTAGAAATTGGGGCGCAAAGTGCTGGTTCCCCATGAGAAATTGATCTGATGCCCTTCCAGAGGCTTGAACGAGAGACTTGCCGATGGCAACCAGTAGTCACGAGAATCGTCTTCCCATCCGATGTGCTCAAAGCGCAATCCGGCTTTGACAGTCAGGAAGTCCCAATCGTGTTGGAATGACAGGTAAGCGGCCTTTGTTTTTTCCTGATAGTCGAGTTTCCGGCTTTCATGATGATCTTGAGTATAGGTATAGATAAAGGCATCATGTTTCTCGATTTCTGCCTGGTTCCTGATATGGGTATATGAGGCTCCTGCATCTATCGTAACAAAGTCGAATGGCAATGTCAGATCCATTCTGGCAGATTGTATATGATAATCGACATTGCTATTGTAGTTTTGCCATCCATACGTGCCTGTGGATGTTGAATTTTGATTGTCAGCTCCAGCATAAGACTTACCGTCGTCGTCTTTCTTATAATTCTGATAGGTCAGACTGAGCAGTTTGCTTTCAGAGTCCAATCGCCAATCGCAATAAACGGTCAGACTCTTGGCGATGGTGTTATTGTTTGGACTTTGTTCAGCTTCTGAATTTGAATTGTATGTGGGGAAGCTGAAGACACCATTAATCTTCGTCTTGGGCCATTGGGTTTGCAATGAAAGCATACCCCCTATTTCCAATTGCTTTGCAGGTTGATAGCGAAGTGTCAGATTGGCTGCCAAATCCTTGTCCGTCTGCTTAGCGTGGGTGTTGGAGAGATAGCTTTCATTCTTCTTTACCTGATAGGTCGTCAGCTCGTCTGTTGTCTGCGTGGTATATCTGCCCTGGGCATCTATCGTCATATCAAACTTCTCAGAAGCATAGCTTATAGACCCGCCTGCGCGCCCTCTCCAATCATCACTGATGCCAGCCTCCGTACTGAAGTCACCTCGCCATCCCAGTGCCTGGTCTCTGCGAAGAACAATATTGATATAGCTTCCTCCCATTTCCATCATATCCCGCCCTGAGGGGTTAGAGATTACTTCTATCCTCTCAATGTCTTCCGATTGCATGGTCCAGAGTTTCTGCAGGATGGCCTCGTCGCCCATATCCGTGATATGTCCGTTGAGCATAAAATGAGCAGGTCCCTTGCCTAATATCATGACCTGACCACCAGTCATGGTGATTGTGGGTACTCTGCTGAGCAGTTCGTGGGCATTGAGTCCCTTGGCATACACGTCATTGCTGACAATATATAGCAATCTGTCTGCCTTATTCTTGATAAGTGGTGTTCGTCCGTTTACGATGATGTTGCCGATGTAGTTATTCTCAATCTGCATACTGATAGTGCCGACATCACCGATAGGCATCACTCGCTCGATGGTCTTAAACCCCACATAGCTGATTCTGACCTTGGCCCGCTCGGCCCCGCATGGAATCACAAAATCGCCAGCTTCATTGCTCACGCCTCCTCCAATGTATATCGTGTCAGACGGGAGACAGAGGGTGATATTGGCGTAGGCAATGGGCTGATGGTCTGGTCCTACGAGTCGTCCGGATAGCTTTTTCCTGTCTTTCTGAATACACTCTACGAGGACATCGCGCCCCTTGACAGTAACTCTGACAGGATAGAAACCACAAACCTCCCGCACAGCCTCAGGCAGGGAGCGCCCTCGCTTGACGGTCTTGGTTACAGTGAAATCCTCCAGTTCGTCATAGACAAAAGAGATATCATAGTACTTCGTCGATTTGTCGAGCGCAATAAGCGCTTCCGAGAGCGAAGTTCCATTAAAAACGTACTGGGCATGAGCCGTAGCACAGAGGGTACACAATATAATAATGTGTAGCAAGCGTCGCATGACTACTCAGCGATGATCTGATTGTTACTTAGTTTTATGTTCACTTTTTCAAATCCATTCAGTCGTTCTATCATTTGTTTGAGTGAGGCAGAGGTGTCCCATTTTGTATAAATGCGGATATGGCGTGACTGATCGTTACGGAACTCAACGCCTACATGATAATGGTTTGAGAGCTCCTGGAGTATCTCTTGCAGTTCGGTGTTCTCAAAGGTTCTTATAGCATCGGGCTCTTGCAGGGGCTCATCAGCCTGTTGGGGCGCTTTCGTCATTTGCACCTCCTGAGCGGGGGACTGGGAATCCCCTCTCACTGCATAGTGATAAGCTGCATAGGCCATCCCTGACAACAGCAATACCCCAACAAACAGTGCAGCAATCTTAAGGAGCATCGTGTATCTGCCCCCATGATTCCTGGCGTGCCTCTTCTGGGCGAAACCAGCCTCAGCCTTCACCATCAACTCGTAGTAATCCCTCATCTCAGGATCACTCAACAGCTGTTCCAGTTCCTCGTCCGAATAGTCTTGCGGATGCTCTGTCGTTCTGAGCAGTTTTTCGATATCTTTCATCTTCTTGTCGGATTATATTTCTCTTTCAATCTCTTCAGTGCTTCAGCAAGGTGCTTATAAACTGAGACTTCGCTGATGCCTAATCGTTCAGCAATCTCCCGATATAACAGGCCCTCGTCAAATCGCAGTTGGAACACTCGCCACATCTGCTTGGGAAAGGTCCGCTCTGCATAGGCAATCATCTCTTCTGCCTTTACGATGTCGGTTTCCACTGAAATCAGACTTGGCTGCGAGAGTGTCAGCTTGCGCTCCACCCTTTCACGGATTGTCATGCGGTGGATGCGGTCTATGCACAGGTTGCGGACGGAAACCAACAGATAGCTCTCAGGATGCTCTGTCGGCAATGTCAGCGAACCATCCACCAATCTGGTAAACACGTCGCTCACTGCGTCGCTGGCGTCGTCATCATCGTTCAACATCCGTCGCGCCACAGTGAGCATACGTTGGTAACAGTCCTTATACAGTTGCTCTATGTCCGTCATTAGAAACCATAGTCCTTTCTCAGGTTTTCGCGCGCGAATGCATAGAACTCCCTTTCAGAAATTTTTAGAACCAGCAAATCCGACGACCATAGTTTGAACTGGGTGGCGTTGAAGATGCGCGTAAACTGTTTTGATAAAGGATCGTCATCATTGATCTCAGTTACATTCCAGTCCCACAGGTTGATAACACCATAGGTAAGATCATCTCGATAATTATTTTCATCATTAGGATCAACCTTAGGTGTAAATGGCAGCATATAGTAACAACTATAGTCGTTTCCTCCGATACGGACTTCCACCTTGCCGTTCTCCTTAAACTCAATAGAATAACGCTCGTCGCCCCAATCCCTGCTCACTTGATGAAAAACATTATCATCATCTGAATAACTTTCCAGAAGCCAGCGATGACGTATTTTAGAGTATGCAGATTGTTCGCCTAAGGGGTCGAAATTAACATCTTGCTTAATACGGTTGAAGACAACAGGCTTATTCTCCATCTTGGGATAGATCTTCCAGAAATAGAGGTTGACATGATCGGGAGTATAAGTGTAATTGGGGTTCACATTATTGTTTAGCGTCATATTGAGCTGATAAGTGTCTCCATTATCTATCATTTCATAATCGCCAAGCGAGACGCTACCATTCTCTCCGTAAGTACGTCCGATCACGAGTGTGCAGTGTTGGAAATCAATAGTTGGTAGGGTCCAGGGTTGTTGATTCAAATCCACATCGCCTTTATAAGCGTCACGGAACTCCCCTTCGCTATTAATAATCAGACATTCCTGCTCTTCAGGGCCATCGCTGAAGAATATGTGTCGTCCTTGCAATTCATTGTTGACCACATCTAACATATAAAACACAAGTCTATCAGTGGGGGTCGTTAGTTCCTCCATAGTAGGTTCATGTTGGGTAGATGGATAAATGCCGTCTTCACAGATCCTGAATTCTATCACACCATTAAGTAAATAGGTGTGTAGGTTATCGTCCCCATCATAGGCACAGGTTTCGAGGTCTTGAAGTTTCATAGTGATGAATGACGTTCCATTTGAGTCTGTTCTTTTGCCAACCACTTCAACTTGTCCGCTCCATGCACCATGCGAACTGCTATATGTCTCCCCCCAGATACTAAATGAGAGTTTGTTATGGGGGTTGAAATGGAAGGTGGAGAAAGAAGTACCCACCTCCATATCTGCGATTTCCCTGTGCTCTCTGTTTTCGATGCCAAGATGCAGCCCAGTAAAGTAACGCGAGTTCTTAACTGTAGCCGTGAATTTCATCTGATAATCAATATAGGTAGTGTTGTCTGCCCCTGTGACGTATACAGGACCATCTAAACCGCAAATAAGGTTATCGAGCAAGCATTCTTCTTTTGTTCCAGTGCCACCAACCTCTCGGATTTCCAATACATTCATGTCACCACGAGTAATCGCAATGTTTCCTTTCCGGTATGTTATACCATTCTCATCATCACTGCTGCAGGCGCAGAACAAGCCGCACGAAAGCAGCACACTCATCATTAAAACCACCTTTTTCATATTCGTTCTTTTTTTAAGTTAGACATTCTCGTAAACAGAGAGATGCAGCCCGTCTTCAGGCCTCTCTCTGTCTATATAACGAATAAGGTGCTCTTTTTCCTAACCACAAAAGTATAAAAAAGCAAACACGCCCTATCTCTCTTTCTCAAAGGAGATGTCCTTGTAGAGTTCGGGGGAACCTTTGTCGCTTTCGGGGATGAAATGGATACGAACACCTTTAATGTGCTTCTTGGCCTTGAAATCCTTGGGATCATCCACCTTTTCGCTCTCGATTTCGAGTTTCAGGAGGCCGAAATTCCTCAGGCGCACCTTGTCTCCCATTTGGAGATGACGCATCATGGTTTCTGCCACAGTCATCATCAAACCTTCAAGCATACCACCACTGATGGTCATGCCTCTGGAAGCGGCTTCATCGCAAAGTTGACGACTCTCAATTACTTGATTATGAACGGCTACAGCCTTGTATTTACCAAATGTGGGAAGCGTTGGTTTGGTTTCTTTCTTGATTCTATATTTCATAAATCTGTCTGTTTAATCATTTTGTTACTTCTCGCAGAGCCAATATTCCGAGACTCCGTTTATCATGCGGTGTTTAAAATTAAAACGGTAGCTGTTCATCGTCTTGCCTAACATGGTTGGAGTTGCCCGTTTGGCGTCGAAATAAGCATATCGACTGGCGAATGTGGAGAGAATCTCTGTCGTTCCCCACCAGCTGCCCTCACCGTCTTCTGGCTTACGGAAGGTCTCGTTGATCATTTCCACCAGATCGACCGTACGCTGGAAAGGTACGTTTTCTTCGATCAATTCTGCGATTTCATCGTCATTCAGCCAGAAGCGCTCCTTACTATTAAACAGGTGAAGAGCCTGGGCAAACAGCTGGCGATGGTCGAGATTGTCTGTATAGTCGATGTTCTTGTCTTTGGGAATACCCACGCAGACGAATCGACGACTTCCCGTCGGATCGACCAAAGGCTGCATCTGATTGGTCGTACCTATAAAAGAGGTGTAGCGACGATACTGCTTGATGGTCTTGCCATAAGGCGGACGGAACTTCACATCGCTCGACGAGAGCAGATACTTCAGCACAATCTGCTGAGAATTCGATGTTTTGTCGAATTCATCGATATTTATCAGTGCAAAACTTGTCAGAGCGATGTTCAGGTCGAACTCATTTTTGAAGTTCAGCTTATCGTTATAATACTCTCGCAACTCCTGGGGCAGGATAATCTTGCAGAAACGCGTCTTTCCGCAACCCTGACGACCTATCAGCAAAGGGGTTAACGCATTGCCAGTCAGCTGTTTATCGCTCTCACGCCACTGAGCCACCATACCCACGAGCCAATACCTCAGATACTTCTCCCAGTGGGGCTGATTGGTGGGTACTCGCCTGGCCAGGTCGGCTATATAGTCGTGCCCGTCCCAAGCGGGGAGGGTATCGAGCCAGGTGTTTACCGGGTCGTACTGCTCAATGCGGGTGGAGTCGATAAAGCGGTTCACGTCCTGGTCCCACGACTTCAGTCCCTGTTCGCGAGCCTCGATGGTCATATCGTTGCGCACTTCCTCTGTCAATGGCTTAAACGTCTGGTCTTCAGAGTATTTCATGCGATACTCAGCCACACCCGTCATCAGGTTCTTGCGCATATCGTAGTTGGCAGTGAGGAATATCTCTGTGCGCATCGTCTGCAACGTCTCCTGGGGCACACTCTTCAGGGGCTTCATCTTGTGCTTCTTGCGATAGTCCTCCATCAGTGTCACCTCGTAAGTGGTTGAAAACACGCTCTTTACCAAGTCGGGATCGTTATGAAACAGAGGGTGCTCCAGCGTCATACCCTGGGCATGGGCCAGGGGAATGCCCTGCTCGAGCGACTTGCGGGCTATCTGTTGCAATAGCTGCATCTGGCGATCCTCGTCGGGCAGGTCGAAGTACTCGCCCAACACCTCGCGAAGGATGAAGATCCAATTAAAATGATAGGTACGCGTGACAGTGCGACCAGGCATCAGCATGTCGCTCTCCCACGAAATCCTGGCAGGCTCAGGCTGGTCGTGCTTCTCTGCATCAGCCTTGAAGGCTCTGGCCTCCGGATTGAAGTACATCTCAGGGTCGGCACTCAGATAGATGGTGCGCTCCAAGAGAGGCTCCAGATACTCGATGTCGATGCCAAACTGGTTTTGGTAGGCTCTGCGGGCCGTTTCGTATAGGTTCTTATGAAACTGGCGGATGCCCTTTTCGCCCTTTGGCATGGGTTTCCCTTCAAACATCTCGCCTCGGCACACAATCTTCACGCTCATACCCGATGCCCCCAGAAAGGCCATCACCGTCTCGTCCATCCTTGCAGCCTGGTTCCTAATGGTCACAGCTTCCTCGTAGGTCTTCAGCCCATTCACCTCGACTACCACTAATCCGTTGTATTTCAGTCCCTTCTGAATCGCCTTGTAGTTCACGCACTCAGCTGCGAAGAGGATACGAGGCAGGTTCACCGTATGTTTCTGATCGTCAACGATGATCCTTCCGTCGTTCAATCTCTGGGGTTTCAGGAACTGATAGTTCAGTCGTACGTTAAGCACCTGATTCTGTTCTGGGTTCTGGCGAATCAAGTCCGCCACTTCTCGTAGGTCAAGACGGTTGATAACCTCTTTCTTGCGAGAGATTTTCAATAATGTAATTTTCATTATTTAGTTAATTTTTTGGTTGATTTTTATATGAACAATCTTCTCACCTCACTTTCTGCCTGCAAAGGTACTATAAAAAATTGAGCCGTGCAAATAAACGCCTCTGAAAAGTTTTTTTTGTGCAAAAATTCGGTTTTCGCCTTCAAGTTCTACTAAATTAAGCGTTTCTTGCTCATATATAGATACTTACACAAAAATCAAGTTCTACTAACCCTCTACTAAAGTTCTACTAATCCTCTACCAAACCTCTACTAATTTGAGGCCTGATGGCATCTCTATCCCTATCTCGC
>CACXVS010000013.1 GCA_902771155.1 uncultured Prevotellaceae bacterium | reverse complement strand
TTGGAACTGGCATACGCAGGACAGTTCGATGAGCAGAACCGTTATAACCAACCGTTCAGTTATAAGCCATATATCGATCCGAATGTTCAGCATTCGCCTGGAGAAGGTCCTACCTATATCATACCGAGCAGCATTGACAACTGGACGGACTACGCTGTCTATCTGGCCAATAATCCTGATGTTGTGAGTGCCCAGACTCGTAGTGCCATCATGCGCATCGCCCTAAGCAATGCCAACCGCCCTGGTGAAGACAAGATTCTGCGTTCGAGCCACCATCAGATGCCTGTAACATGGTCGTTGGCATTGAAGTACAGATTGAATCATCGCTTCGGACTGGAGTCTGGTCTCAGTTACAGCCGCCTGAACTCAGATTTCGAGATGGGAGCCGATGGTAATACCATCCGTGAACAGCAGACCATTCACTATCTTGGCATCCCCATAAAGGGTATATATAATATGTATGGTGGAAATCGATGGGGTATCTACGGTAGTTTCGGTCTGACAACCGAAATACCCGTCCAATCCACCCTCCACTCAGACTTCTATGTGAATGGTCAGTATGAGGCCAGCGATAAGACAACTATCCGTGCACCGTGGCAGTTGTCTACCACCTTCGGTCTCGGTCTGCAAATCCACTTGACGCCCCATGTCGGTTTCTTCGTAGAGCCAAGCCTACAGTACTATATCCCGATGAAGAGCGACATTGAGACCTACCGCACAGAGCATCCGTTTACCTTCTCTTTGCCGCTGGGCATCAGATTGACGTGGTAGCCGTGCAGTCTTTTCTGTGTCCGACGGACTATATAAATAGAGAGACCAATATTTTAAACTCCGAAGAATATGAAACATTACAAATCCTTCGCTTGGATGATGGCGATAGCCATAGCCGGCATGACGATGACTGCTTGCAGTCTTGACAGTAACGAACCCGAGAAGCCATTTACGACGTGCCCTGAATCAGAAACCATGCTCTATGCCTGTGGTGTCAATGAGTCTGGAACGCGCTCTATCGGTGATGCACAAGATGTCCTTTTCACCGAAAATGATATTGAATGGTTTAATATCACCACCCGCGAAATCAAATTTAAGGATATGGAGGAACCGCTATACAAGCGTTTGGTACCTTTCCACGAGATCAAGTTCTATTTGGGAGATAACGACCTTTTCATAGTCAGCAGTTTCGTTGGTGATTGGGATAGTAGGGTATTCACAGACCTTGTCTTGCATTATGATGAGATTTCTGACCTTAACAAGGGGCACTATTATCTGCAGGACTGCTATCCCCTCCAATTCATCGACACCGACGAAGTGAAGGCAAACATCAAGAAGAATGAAGGGCAGTGGGAATTATTCACTTACTATCTGGAAAGTAAAGGGAAACTGAGGAAATAATCATTCACCCCATGCAGTCATTGGTTGCAGTTTCAGACGATATAAGAAACTGCAACCGCCACAGCCCTCGCTCTGGCAATGACACTTAGCATGTTGAGTATCATCAACAATGTGCAAGACATCATACGTGCTCACATGGGGACATGTTCCCATGTGAGTTAGCATACTTTCATCGGAACGGCATTTCGTATTTCGTCCGTTGCGCACGTCACTCTGCTTTAGAAGAATTTCACAATGTCGTCAAGTGGCCTGCGTTCAGGGCGGTTGGGTTCTCCGGCTCTGTAGCCAAGTGAGATAACAGCCATAACTGTCTCGTTTTCAGGTATGCTGAAAAGGTTGCGCAAGGCATCGGCATCACGCATACCCATAATCAGCGTGTCGAAGCCCATAGCCCTTGCTTTCAGAATAAGGTAGCAGTTGCTAAGCCCGTTGTCATAGGCTCCCCATCCGTTACCTACCTCGTTGGTCTGGTTGCCCTGGAAGAAGCCCGACTTGTCGCGCTCAAACGTTGACACAATCAGCACGGGAGCATCCTTGATGCGTTCCTTGTTGCCGCCAACCATGTCTTGCACAGCTTTTACTTTATCTTCGCTGATGGCCACATAGTATTTCGTTGGCTGTTGGTTAGCCCACGATGGAGCCTCTTGTGTGGCCAGTAGCAGTTCACGCACCTCTGCCTCTGAAATCTTTTTCGAGGCATCATAGCTGCGAACACTGCGGCGAGTGGTTAATACTTCGTCGAACGACGGTGATGCGGTCTCTTTTTCTTGTTGTTTGCCATTGTAGCAGCCTGTCAGTGTGAGCAGCGCAAGGGTTGCACCAAATAAAAGTCTTTTGTTCATGTTCAGTTTTTATATTAAACGTTACTTTATATTATTACTGTTCTAACGATTCTCCATATAGAATTACTTTTTCGGTGCAAAAATACATGTTATTTTTGAAAAATGCACGAAAACTTACTTGTTTTTTGGATTTCTTGGCAGCAAGAATCTTAATTGACATATTCATTTCACGTTTGATTATATACTGACTTTTTTCTTAAAAAACTTTATCTATTCCGAAAATATTCGTACCTTTGCAAACGTGCTATGGTATAACCATAAAACCAAAAGCAGAAACCGAAGAATTTAGTTATGTCATTCCTTACACGAACCTATCCGTTTAAGCAAAGCAGCCACTGGCTGAGAGACAGCATTGCTTACGGCATTATTATCTGGGTCCTGTTCTGGCTGCTGCAACCGTTTGGGTTCAGCATGTATAGCGGAAACAAATGTTTAGTGGCAGCGATATTCGGACTTGTCACGTCGTGCTGTTATGCGATCTATGGATGGACAGTTTCCAAACGCCTGCTCCAATTCGTCAAGCCTTGGCGCATCTGGCATCAAGGGTGTCATGTGCTCGGACTTATTTTCTTCATCGCCATCTGCAACTTTCTCCTGTTCTCTTTGCTCTTCCATTATCCCATCACTATCAGCATCTTCCTCCTGTTCCTGTATTGGACGATGATTATTGGTATCATCATAACTGCGCTGTCGATCGGTGTAGAGTACAACCGAAGTCTGAGAGAGAGAATGGAAGCAATGCTGAGCAATACGACTGAGGAACAGAAAGACATTTCAATCACCATCCACGATACCAATGTTCGCGGAAACGACCTCACGATCCCCATCAACAGTCTGCTTTATATTGAGGCACAAAAGAATAATGTATCTGTCTGCTATTTGAAAGATGACAAGCCAACAAGCTTGGAGATTCATACTACGCTGACTGCTGTGATTGAGGAAATGAAAGCCTACGAGAATATCTTCCAGTGCCACCGTTCGTTTGTGGTCAACGTGAATAATATCACCTCTGCCAAAGGTAACTCCAACGGCTATCAACTGACGCTCGGATCATGTATGAATACCATACCGGTATCTCGCTCGTATGTACCCCGACTTAAGTCCTTTATCGCTTAGTCATTGGTCCGAAATCTTAGTCATTCGTCTGAGCCCTTAGCTTTCCGTCAGCAGTTCTAGCTGTCTGTCATAGATATTTGGAGGCATCGGATTCTTGCCGTATCTTTGCGGCATGAAACAACGTATTGCACATATCATTTTACTGCTGATGGCTGTTGGAAATCTGACAGCTCAGACTATCATCATTCCTGAGCACAGCTCGCCTACCCGTAGCCTTTCAGGCACTGTCAGCGACGGGAAGGAACCCCTTGCTGGTGCCAACGTATTTATAATAGGTACGATTGACGGATGCCTGGCTGACTCGCTTGGAAGGTTCTCGTTTACGACATCCTGCAAAGGCGAAGTAACCCTCAAGGCCACCTTCATCGGCTATGAGGACTATCTGCTGACAACAGAAGTGGACCAGTTGGCCAATCTTGACATCCAAATGAGAGAGCGGGCCACAACCATCAACGAAGTGGTAGTAACAGCCAGTTCATTCAGTTTTGGCAAAAGCGAGAACTTCAAGACGATGGACGCTCTCGACGTGGTGATGGCGGGCAATTCGTGTGGCGACGTCGTGGCAGCATTGCAGACATTGCCAGGCACTCAGAAAGTGGGTGAGAACGGTAAACTGTATGTTCGGGGTGGCGAGAGCGAAGAGTGCCAGACGTTCGTCAATGGGATGCACGTACTGGTACCATATAGCACCAATACTGAAAACACTGCCGTACGTGGGCGCTTCTCGCCATTTCTCTTCAAAGGCATCAACTTCTCACTAGGCGGCTATAGTGGTGAATATGGGCAGGCTCTCTCGTCTGTGCTTCCGATGGAAACGACTGATGCTGCCACAAGCGACAAGTTTGGCGTAAGTGCCTCACTGGTGGACTGGAATATCGGAGGCACCAAGGCCTTTCAAAACAGCAGTCTGTCGTTCAATGCAGCCTTGACCAGCATGGGCGTTTTCAATCGTCTGTTTTCAGAACGGTTCGATTTCAGTCGTCCTTACCGCAAACTGTCTGGCGAGGCACAATATAAAAAGGAGTTCAATGCTTCAAGCGTACTGAAGTCGTACGTGGGCTACGACCTGACAACGGTAGGTCAGCGTATCAGCGACCCCGAGACCAATTCGCTCCGTAATCTTTCGCTGAAAGAGCACAATCTCTATGCAAATGTTACTCACAGAACAGCAATAGGCCGAGGCTATACCCTCTTTACAGGTATCGCCAACTCAACAGTCTTCAACGACATCGACGATGCACAAGTGGCTGGCGACCACTATCACAACTTCAGAAACGAGATCCACCTGAAGGCAGAAATCCGCAAGGTGTATTCCGACGCCTTGAAGCTGTCGTCTGGGGTGGAAGATTACATCCGCAACAGCACGATGAGGTACGAGACCTATAGTTATCAACTCGATTACAACATCCTCGCAGCTCACGTCGATGCCCAGTGGCGCATCATCCCCCGTCTGTTCCTCAACCTCTCAGCAAGAACCGAGTTTATGGAATCAAGCTTTCTGTTGATGCCCAGGGCTACGCTCAGCTATATCCCCAACAGACATCTGCAACTGTCTTTGATCGCAGGCCGCTATAGTCAGACGCCAGAGGATGACTATCTGGCAATGAGTCAGAACGCACTGAGCCAAAGCCTTGCCGACCACGCCATCCTCTCTATGCAGTATCAGTCGGAAAGCACGCTTCTCCGCATCGAACCCTATTGGAAGAAATACCGTAGGCTCCCATTGCTGGAGAATGGCATCTACCAGCCTCATGGCTATGGCACGAGCAAGGGTTTTGACATCTTTATGGAGGACCATTCGCTCATCAGGAATCTGACGACCACACTTTCCTATTCATTCAACGACTCCAAGCGACGCTATCTCGGCTATGCCGAGGAGTGCACACCAGACTTTGCCTCGCGACACAATCTGCGACTGACAGCCAAATATGCTATTGGCAAAACCATCATCGGACTCGCAGAATCGTATGCCAGCGGACGACAGTTCCCTACTGGCTCCACACCACATTACAACAGCGTGGACATGAACCTCACTTACCTGTTGAGTCCGAAGGTCATCATCTACACCTCGGTCAATAACATTTTCGGTCGCACAAACATCTTCCGATACGACACCAATGGTACGCCCGTAGTGCCTTCACGCGATCGTTTCTTCTATATCGGCATTTTTGTTTCACTTAAAAATAACAAAGCATATGACATTTCAAACTTCTAAAATTCGTGTGTTAATCATCGCCTTCTTCATGATGGCAAGTGTTAGTATCCAAGCCCAGCAGTCCAGTATGGAGGCGCTTATCGGACAATCGCTCTCCAAACTCCAGCCACCCACGCCAGAGGCTTTCCTCAACTGTATTGCAGAAATGAAACGCATCGACGCCATGTTCCCCGACAGTACCCAGCCCAAGTATCAGATGGCTTTGCAGAGTCTTAATTTCTCTGTTATGAATCCCCAGGCGCCACAAACAGAGAACCTGTTGGCAGAAGCAGAGCAGACCATCGGGAAACTGGAACAGATGAAGGCATCAGACCCATCGGACATTTGCACCCTTCGTGGTTTCCTCTACATGGTGCGCATCGTACAGAACCCAGCCCAGAACGGCCAGCGCTATTACCTCGACGTCATGCAAAACTACGAGAAGGCCCTTAAACTCAATCCCGAGAACCAGCTTGCCAGAGATCTGCAACAGAAGTTCTTCGAGGGCATGAGGCAACAGACGGAATAGTGCGCTTACGGAAGCACTCGAGTGCGCCTTAGGACGCACTGGAGTGCTCCCTAGTCGTACTGGAGATCAGGAGCTATAGCCCTCCCCTTTCTGCCCAGTCGCCACGATCCAGACTACGATAGCCGATGGCTTCAGCGATGTGATGGCTCAGTACCTTCTCACTGCCTTCGAGGTCGGCAATCGTACGGGCCACCTTCAGAATACGGTTATAGGCTCGTGCAGAGAGGCTGAGCCGTTCCATCGCAATACGCAACATATCGAGGCTCTGCTCGTCAGGCTCAGCAAACTGGTGGATCATCCGTTCCGTCATCTGGGCATTACAATAGACGCCCTTTGTACCCTTATAGCGCTCCTCTTGTATCTTGCGAGCCTTGATAACTCGCTCACGAATCTTCTCACTCGACTCTCCTGACGCCATCTGCGACAGTTGTTTGAAAGGCACTACCGGCACCTCGACATGGATATCGATTCTGTCGAGCATCGGACCACTGATCTTGGAGAGATAACGGCTGATCTGTCCTGGGGTACAGGTACAGTGGTGAGTAGGATCACCATAGTAACCACACGGACAAGGATTCATAGAGGCCACAAACATGAACGAGCATGGATAATCTACGGTATATTTTGCCCGACTGATCGTTATCCTCCTGTCTTCAAGGGGTTGGCGAAGTACTTCGAGGGTGCTCTTGGAGAACTCTGTCAACTCATCAAGAAAGAGAACACCGTTATGGGCCAGAGACACCTCTCCAGGCAAGGCCTTGGAGGTACCGCCCGTGAGGGCTACCTGTGAGACAGTATGATGAGGACTCCTGAAGGGTCGTTGGGAAATGAGCGATGTGCCGCTCTTGAGTTTACCTGCCACAGAATGGATCTGCGTAGTCTCCAGGCTCTCTGCCAACGAGAGGGGAGGGAGAATGCTTGGCAACCTCCTGGCCATCATCGACTTACCGCTTCCAGGAGGTCCTACCATAATCATGTTATGACCACCTGCAGCGGCTACCTCTAAGGCACGTTTGACCCCCTCTTGTCCTTTTACATCAGCAAAATCCTGATCGTAGGAGTATTGTTGCTCATAGAATTCCTTACGGGTATCGACAACGGTGGGTTCGAAATCTTCTTCGTCATTGAGGAAATTGATGACATCCGAAAGGTTATCCACCCCATAGATGTCTAGGTTGTTCACCACTGCAGCCTCTCTGGCATTCTGACGTGGAACGAACAGGCCCTTGAACTTCTCCTTTCTGGCACGGATGGCGACGGAAAGGATACCATTGACAGGTTTCAGACTTCCATCGAGCCCCAATTCTCCAATCATCATATAGTCTTTGAGTTTCGTGTCGCTGATCTTCCCATGAGCTGCAAGGAGTCCGATTGCCAATGGCAAGTCGTAGCCACTGCCCTCCTTCCTGATATCGGCAGGGCTGAGGTTGATGGTGATATCTGCAGTAGGAGGCTTAAGACCGATGTTCGCAATAGCAGCACGAATGCGGTCATAACTCTCCTTGACGGCAGTATCAGCCAACCCCGACAGGTGGAACATCATTCCCCTGGTCATATTCACTTCAATGGTCACAGGCGTGGCTTCCAGGCCCATGACCTCGGCACAATACGTCTTTACTAACATAGTATTAGTGGGTTTTATATTATATCATTATCATTCTTTTTCCTTGAGGAGGTCTTCTATCTTTTGGTTGAGGTCATTGGTATTGAGGGTGTGGGCGATAATCTTGCCGTGGGCGTCGGTAATGATATTGTCTGGGACATAAGACAAGCCCGTCTGGCGCAGCATCGGGGTATCCCACTGGCGCCCGTCACAGACAGTGCTCCACTTGACGGAATCACGGCTGACACGCCTACGACAGTCTTTTGCATCAGCATCCAAGCAGATACTCACAATCTTGAGCCGGTCCTTATACTTGTTATAGGTAGTCTGCAAGCGACGCTGAAGGGCGGTACTCTCGTAATTCCACGTAGCCCAGACGGTGATGACGTTCACAGGAGCATTAAGATCAGTCGAACTGACGGAGCGACCGTTCACATCAGTAGCACTGAACTTGGGCAACTGACCACCGACCTTAAGCGCCTTGAGACCCTGCATCTGCTGAACAAGGGCCTCGATGTCTTTTTTCTTTTCAGGACGAGCCTTCTCGACGAGCTTTAGCAACTCGATAGCCTGGGCATAGTCAGGAATAGGCGCCTGGATAAAATGGCGTCGCACCATATAGGTGGCAAAGGGGGAAGATGGGTGGTCCTTGATGAACTGCGCTACAAGAGCAGCAATCTCTGGGGGTGTCTTACCGCTGGTACTGCGACGGTATTTGGTCATGTACTCGTTTTCACGAAGCCCTGTAATAGAGGTCTCACGCAGATGGGTGGCGTCGCCCTCGACCTCGACGGTAGCGCCCTTGGCACCTAAGAAGGGCAGTTCGGTAAAGTTAGGGAATACCATGATGAAGAGCGTGGTGTCTTCGAGCGGAATCTCATAATGGAAATGGCCCTTTACTACAGTTACGGTATCGAGGGCATGCGTGCCGTCGTTACCGTAGATATAGAGTTCGCCCTCGTTAAAGCCCTTAAAATTGCCTTCAGCCAGAAAGTTACTCCTGCCACCACCACAAGCAGTGACAAAAAGTGAGATGGCAAAAAGGCACATGGGCAAGAGGGACTTCTTCATTTCTTTACCTTTGCGAGTTCAAGGTCGTTGGCAGCATAGCCAGCGAGAGAGTTATCCTTGCTGATGGCAGAGCGCAGAGCCTCAGCAGCATTGTCGAGATTACCCAAACGGGCAAAGAGTACAGCCTTCAGATAGTCTGTAATGGCATCGGGTTGCTTCACATAGCGCAAAGTGACCTCTGCCGAGGCATAGTTCTTATTGAGTATCTGGGCCAAAGCAGCACTATTGGAATAGATGTCGGCAAAGTCCTGCTCAGCCTGGGCGTAGTTGCCTTTGGCGAGGTTCAGGTTGCCCAGCACCTCTGAGAGACCATTGGCGCCAGTGGCACTGGCAATATACTGCTCAGCAGTGGCCACATCGCCATTTTTCAGGGCGAGCATGCCGAGGTTAGCCTGTGCTTCAGGGAGGTTGGCATTCACACTACGGGCCTTTTCGATATAGGTCTTGGCAGCCTCATAGTTACCCTTGGCATAGGCGAGCGTAGCCAGATTATTATAAGCACGAGCATCGTTGGGATAAATCCTGGTAGCCAACTGATAGACGGACTCTGCCTCAGCAGGGTCGGTCTTGAGGGCAGCACCGTAGAGTAACTCCTCAATGCTGAGACGGGTGGCGTCAGCCTTTATCTGGTCAAGAATCTGCTCATCGCTGCGACCTATTGTCTCATAGTTGATAGTGAGACGTGAACGGCGCAACTGAGGCAGGATGCCGTCAGCCAACTCACGGAAGGCAACGGAGATATTGCGGATCTGCTGTTCACGCTCCTGAGGATCCTTATACATTGACAGCACACGAAGAATGATATCCTTGTCCTGAATGTCGCTAGCCTGAACGAGCGCCTGGAAACCGTCCCAGTCCTGGGCGGTGTATTTGGCGTCAACGGGAGCATTCATACGGATCTTCTTCAACTCCTGGTTCACATAGTTCTCCGATACCTTCTGGCGCTCATTGGCCAACTTATCATTCAGAGAGAAGCCACCATCGGGCGAGGCATAAGCTGATACCTCGACATTATCCAATGCCAGACTCTCCTGATCGTCGTTGATCTTTTTGAGCATACGGACAAACTCCTGAACAGAGTTGTTCTTCAGCTCGCTCTTACGGAGGTTAGCCTGCTGAATAAGGAAACGGATATTCGCTTCCTGCTTCTTCTTATTGATGCGCTGGTAGGCATCGGGAGCCAATGCAGCATTGGCAGTAGTGATGGTCCGCTTATAAAGTTCGGAGGTGGCAATAATGCCTTCGGCCACCTTCACTGCCGGAATAGCCACCTGCTTAGAACCCAAACGGGCGTTGAATGTAAGGTACATATCAGCCTTATTGTCGCCAACATAGGCGAAATTAGTCTTCATCGTATAATTACCACCCACCTTGTAGGAGATTGTCTGATCGTTGCCTGCGACACTCTCGCCCTGGAAGGTAGCTGTGTTACCCTGTACCACCTCCCCGTTGGAGTAGCGTAATTCAGGAATAACGGTCACAACGGCCTTTTTCTTCATGTACTTCTCAGGGAAATGTCCGTTGATAGTGGCGGGAACTGTACCTGCTTGGGTCTCAAGCGGATTGGGGGTCACTGTGAAGTTGTCTGCCGAGAGCGCACCAAGTTTGGAGCACGAACTAAGGAGCATCAGAGATGCAGCAGACAGGAGGAGGTAATTCTTTCTATTCATATTGTTATATTTATTCCAGTTCGTTTTTCTTGTATTAGTGCCGCGAGCGGGACTCGAACCCGCACAGCCATTACTGGCCAAGGGATTTTAAGTCCCTCGTGTCTACCAATTCCACCATTGCGGCAAACCAGCTGCAAATTTACGGCTATTTGTTGGAATAGCCAAATATTTTATTAATTATTTGCAATGATATGCCTTTTTTTGTGATAGCAATCCCTGGGGTTCAGTTCCAGGCACGAAGCACACTGCCATCATAGGCGGCCATATAGGTGAGAAGCTGACGACCGGAAGCGCCTTCGGCCACGACCCCATTGTTGACATCATAGCTGCGACCGCACTTGGCACAATGGAGTTGCTGCCCATTGTTCTGCCAGGTCAAGGGGTAGTTGATGCCATTGTAATCGCTGAGACAATTGGGGCACTGGCCGTCGTAGGCCTTGATGGTGAAATCATAAGTGCTGGTTCCGATAATAAGACTATTGTTAGCGCCAAGAGCGAAATGAATCTGACTCTCTTTGGCGGTAGTAAGAGCAATATCCTCAGTGGCACCATCATAGTTGCGGGTGGTTTTCAGATAGGTGACACCCTGCGAGAGATAAGTCGATACCTTACAGAAATGGCCGCTATTACCCACGATGCCCGTCAATTGGCAAGGCAAGGGATGGAGCGTCGTGTCGAAAACGAAACTGCAACGGTAGTCCCGACTGATACTCTCATCAGCCGTACATGCAGCAAACAGGAGTATGATCAAACAAACGAAAGTATATTTCATCTGCCGAGGAGCTTTCGTTCGGCTTGGAGCATACGCTCGAAATGGAAACCGTCGAACGTCTGCTGCATGAGGGTCTGGATCTGGTCGTTACAAAGATTGCCGATGGAGCCCTCATGGGTATGATGAATCTGATGATCAGCCTTGAATTGGCCAGCCTCGATGTCAAGACCCACCTTCTTGTAGGCATCGCGGAAGGGCATACCACTAGCAGCCAGACGGTTCACCTCCTCGACAGAAAAGATCGGGTCGTACATCGGGTTGTCGAGGATGTGCTCATTCACCTCTATCTTATTTATAATGTAAGCGGCCATCTGCAGACAATCCTTCAATTCGTCGAAGGCAGGCAGGAACACTTCTTTAATAATCTGAAGGTCACGGAAATAGCCCACGGGCAGATTGTTCATAATCAGCGTAATCTGCTGAGGCAGCGACTGCAGTTTGTTGCACTTGGCACGGATCAGTTCAAATACATCGGGATTCTTCTTGTGAGGCATGATACTGGAGCCCGTCGTACACTCCTTGGGGAGTTTAACAAACGAGAAGTTCTGCGAATTAAACAGGCAGGCGTCGAAGGCCATCTTGGCGATAGTACCAGCAATGGTGGCGATGGCGAAGCCCACATTGCGCTCCATCTTGCCACGCCCCATCTGGGCATACACCACGTTATAGTCCATCGAGTCGAAGCCCAGCAACTCTGTGGTCATCGTACGGTTCAAGGGGAACGACGAGCCATAACCAGCGGCACTTCCAAGGGGGTTGCGGTTGGTCATTTTATAGGCAGCCTGCAGAAAAAGCATATCGTCGCAAAGACTCTCTGCATAGGCACCAAACCACAGTCCAAAACTGGAGGGCATCGCTATCTGGAGATGAGTATAGCCAGGCATGAGCACATCCTTATATTGATTGCTCTTTTGAATCAGTTCGTCGAAGAGACTCTTCACCTCATCGGCGATTTCCTTCAATGCCTGACGGGTAAAGAGTTTCAGATCGACTAGCACCTGATCGTTACGAGAGCGCCCGGAGTGTATCTTCTTACCCATATCACCAAGTTTGCGCGTCAACAACATCTCCACTTGGGAATGCACATCCTCTACATCATCCTCGATGACAAACTCGCCACGCTCAGCCATCAGATAGATATTCTTCAACTCTGTCAACAACTGCGCCAGTTCTTCCTTCTCTAACAGTCCGATGCTCTCGAGCATGGTGATGTGGGCCATAGAACCCAGCACGTCGTACTTAGCCAGATAGAGATCCATCTCACGGTCACGTCCTACAGTGAATCGCTCTATTTCCTTGTTGATCTCAAAGTTCTTTTCCCAGAGTTTCATACGTAGTGTATTTGTGATAATGCATCAGCAATCTTCTCCACACCGTCCTGGAGGGGTTTCTCTACCATCGATTTGATAAAGGGGTTCAGTTCGGCCTTCACCGTCACCTTCATCTTGGCATTGTTCTCATCGACGGGAAGCACCTGCACCCAGACATTGAAGGGCAACGGTGACTGGACAGTCTCAAACTTGACACATTTCGGCTCCTCACGCTCACAGATGCGGAGCTTGAGTTCTCCGACGGGAGCCACGTTCAGACTGACGGTATCCTGATCAAAGGCAAAATCGTTTACCTTATCCTCTGGCACACGGTCGCGCACCTTCTCCAGATTCCTCAGGTCGCTGATATTGTCATAGACTGCCTGCTGCGAGTAGGGTACGAACTTCACGCTACTCTCGAATTTCTCTTCACTTCCGAATATTCCCATAGTGTATTGAACATTGAAGATTGAACATTGAAGATTACTGTTTCCACGTGGATGGACTCTTACGCCACTCGGCAAGTACGGCTTTATCTTCCTCTTTGATATACCCTGTCTTGGCGGCCTCCTCAATCACAGCCTCGTAGTTGCTCAGCGTGATGAGTTTAACACCAGCCTCCTTGAAAGCCTCCTCAGCTACAGGGAAACCATAGGTAAACGAAGCCACCATACCAATCACCTCGACACCATATTCGCGCAGAGCGGCTACTGCCTTCAGCGACGAACCGCCAGTAGAAATCAGGTCTTCGACAACGATGACCTTTGCACCCTTCTTGATCTCACCTTCCACCTGATTACCCATACCATGGTCTTTTGGCTTCGGACGGACATAGCTATAGGGAAGTCCCAGTTCCTCTGCAACTAACGCACCCTGGGCAATAGCACCAGTAGCCACACCAGCCACTGCCTCTGCCTCAGGGAAATTCTCCTGGATGACATGGCAGAGCTCAAGTTTGACAAACGAGCGCACCTGAGGAAACGACAATGTCTTACGATTGTCGGTATAAATGGGTGACTTCCAGCCCGAGGCCCATGTAAACGGGTCATTAGGCTGTAACTTGATGGCCTGAATGTCCATCAGTTTTCTGGCAAATTGATTCTTGATATCCATATCTTAATAATATTTTGGCTGCAAAGATAGTGCAAAAATTCTATTTAGCGAAGAGAAAGCGGATTTATTTACTTTCTTGAGCCCTATTCTTTAGTTGGAAGATACTTCTTTCCTCCCTTGACATAGATGCCACGTCGGGATGGCTGACTGAGTTTGGTGCCAGAGAGAGAATAGGAAGAGGTGGTAGCATTCTGCTTCCTGACAGGAACGATGCCCGTTTCTGTGTCTCCCAGACGTTCATATTCAGTAGCTGCCATGATGAAGCCTCCCAATACCTTGCCCTCGGTATAGAAGTTGCTGCCTGAAGTAGAGGTGGGTTCGGTATCTTTACCCATGAGATAATAGTTGGCAGAACCGTCACGGAATGCGAAGCCTGCAAGTCCTGCCGACTTACTGCATCTTACCAAGTGGACACCGCCCATGCCGTCAGCCACCATGAAATTCTCGACAAAGCCACGATAGGCTTTCTTGGCCAGGTCGGTATAGTCGGCATCAAAAAGCCCAAGGCGCATTCCCTTGAGGTAGGAAGCAATAAAAATCGCCGTACATGATGACTCCAGATAGTTGGCCACTGGCGACGAGGTGTAACAGAAGTCGCTGTTATAGTCTGTAGCGACGTAGGTGTCGTCATAATTCAGCAACTGATACCAGCAACCTGTCTTGACATCTTGTTTAGCGGCAATGCCTGCTGCCAGTTGTTGAAGATAGCCGTATAAAGTTTGGAAGTTCTCGGTTGCCGTCAGTCCTGCCTTCACCATCTGTTCCAGGACATCGACAAGTGCCAGGAAGTACCAGCCTGTGGCACGTCCCCAATATTCGGCAGAATGATAAACCTCAGCCCCCGGTTCGGCAGAGATGCCCACCCATATTTTCGCTGCCTCTCCTGCAGGATCGGCAGTGAAAGCATGGTAGAGAAGTTTCACCTCATCGTTCCATAGGTAATGCCATGAGATAGTGAACTGTTTGGTAATCAGATCCCAGTCGTTGTCACTGATGGCGGCATAGTCCGTGTATTCGTTTGCCATTTGTGCCAAGAGAGCCGGTCCCATATACTGCCCGTCACACCACATCTGGTCTGTGTAGAACGACTTGTGCCACCAGCCACCGGCTGCACCTGCCAGCGTACTTTCTTTAATGACATAGTCGGTATTGGCAATAGCGATGGAGGTGAGGGCATCGGCGAAACGTTTTTTTGCCGTAGAGACGGTTTCGTCGTTCGTGAAATAGGGACTTTCGGCAAAAGTCTTGTTTCCTGCCATTTCCTGTAACTTGAAGTAGAGTTTCACGGCGTTAATGTCGTCAAAGCACTTGCCTTCTTTTCCGTCTTGGGCGATATCGTATGTATTTGCATAATATTGAATGGCATAATACCATGGTCTTACGTCCACCATGCTATTGTCCTTATAATAATACACTGCCTCAATGATGGCTTTTGCTACCAGTCCTGGCACATAGTCAAGATTCTTCATGGAATAGTTGGGCTCAGCGATAAGATTGCCTTGACTGTCGAACACGCCGAAGCCTGCATCAGATTGATTGGCCTTAAAGTCGTTTATGCGTGAGTTGATAACCAGTTGAGAATATCTCACTCCCTCCGTAAACGTACATGGTTCGCCTGCAGTGGTCTGAGAGGTTACCGTGTTACTCCAGCCAAGTCCTGTTACTGCCAAAATAAGAAAAAATACTTTGTTTGTCATTTTTTCCCTTCTATTAATATGATTTTGCTGCAAAGATAAGCAAATTATTCGAGTATTCATATTTATTTTATCACTTTTCTTTTTTCAATCAAATATTTTTTTGTACCTTTGTCATTAATTACTAATTTAAATGTTATGCGTATGTTTATTAACCACAATCATCAACACTACAATCTATTGTTTGCAGGCATCCTGCTTGCTGTGTCTTTTTCACTCTCTTCTTGTTCGAATGACGATAATCCGACAGAGGATCCCGCCCTCCCATCTACCTACGACAGTCTCAAGCCAATAGGTTTCGGAGAAAACACAACTGGTGGCAACGGCCAGAACACCATCTTGGTAACCACCGCCGATCAACTGGCGGCAGCAGTGAGCGGCACCGATCCCGCTACCGTGTATGTGGAGGGCAGCATCACGCTCGACAAGATGCTTTCCGTAGGTTCCAACAAGACGATTCTCGGTCTCTCAGGAGCCACCATCAGTAACCTCAACCGCAATGAAAATGCCGGTATCTTCCTGCTGAATGGCAGTAGGAATGTCATTATCCGCAACCTGACCCTGTGCGGCCCAGGAGCCTACGATATTGATGCCAACTACAGCGATAATATCAGCTTGGTTGGCGCAAAGAACGTGTGGGTGGACCACTGTGACATACAGGATGGCATCGACGGCAATTTCGACATCGTGGAAGGCTCTGACAGTATCTGCGTCAGTTGGACGCGATTCCATTACCTCATTGAACCATTGGAGGGAGGCAGTGGCGGAAGCAGTGACCACCGTAACTGCAACCTGATAGGCAACAGCAACAACACAGCCGACTTAGATGAAGGACACCTCAACTGCACATTTATCTGCTGCTGGTGGGGAGAGGGATGTGTTGAGCGTTGTCCGCGTGTCCGCTTTGGAAAAGTACACGTGGTCAACTGCCTTTATGACGGTAATGACTATAATTATTGCATAGGTTATGGCGTCTATTCCAATATCTATGTGGAGAAATGTGCCTTCACGTCAGAAAAGGCAAAGCAGAACGCTTTGAAAGACTGGCGTGGCGATAAGGATTTCAACATTAAGGTTGTGGATTGTCTGGGAATAGACGACGTGGAGTTGTCACAAGGCGACAGGGGACAGTTCGTGCCTTCTTATAACTATGATGCCTTCGATTCCAATCAGGTGGAATCTGTTCTGAAGGACCCACGCAACGGTGCCGGTGCCACTATGTAAAATCCTATATCACATTAAGAATAGAGCCGTCAAGTGTCTGCGACTTCCCTCGCACCACTTGACGGCTCCATTTGTCAGTTCTTGGCGAGGCCAAGTGAGAGGATGCTAATACGGACACCACCAGCCTTACAGAGTTCTTTAGCACAGGCAATGATGGTAGCTCCTGTAGTAACCACATCATCAATCAGCAAGATATGTTTGCCTCGGACAGTATCTGCATGGACGAGTTGAAAGACGTTTTCCACGTTTTCATTACGATCCCAACGCCCTTTGCTGGTTTGACTGCCTTCAAAGAAAAGGCGCCTGACAACCTGATCGAATACTGGCAGATCAGAGATAGCAGCCACCCCACGGGCGATCTCCTTGCTCTGGTTATAGCCACGTTGGCGAAGACGTTTCTTGGCAAGGGGAACAGGTACGATTCCGTCGATTCCATCGAAGAATCCTGAAGGTTTTATCTCCTTGGCAAACATTCTTCCAACCTCCTCACCAATCTCAGGATGGTTCTTGTATTTCAACTCATAGATAATATTGGCAGCATCAGCGTGGGCCTCATAATAAAAGAAAGCAGTGGCTCGCTCGACGGGAATCTGTCCCCAAAAGAGTTTTGCCATCTCATTCTCATAGGCATTCAGATGAAAGCCTGTACGAGGAAGGTGGAGAAGGCACTTTGTACAGAGGATCTCCTCGGAAACAGACAAGCGATGACCACAGACCACACAGAGTCTGGGAGAGATGAGATCGAGCAGACGATGCCAGAAACTAATCGGTTTCATCGGTATAATCCAGTTCTTCGTCAACCTGAATACATTGACGGATAATATCGAAAGTGAAACCACGACCCAGAGCGAATCGCACTAGTTTCTGGTTCAGTTCGTAGTCACTGTCCGCCTTGATGCTCTTACGTTTCTGTTTCAGCAGGGGCCGAAGCACGTCAAGATACTCCTTATCATCGATTTCATCGAGTACTCTCTGCTGGATATCGTTATCGATACGCTTCATCCAAAGTGCCTGCTGAACCTTACGACGCCCCCATTTATTATAGCGAATCTTGTCTTTGACAAAGGCCCGGGCATAACGTTCATTATCTACATACCGTTCCTCAACGAGACGCTGGATAATACGGTTTTGAGCCATTTCATCGATCTCCCAGCGTTTCATCTTGTCACGCATCTCCTGTTCGCAATGCTCTGCCTGGGCACAAAGCGCAGCAAGTTGCAGGTAGGCTTCCTGTTCTGTCATTTCCTTTTTCATATCTTCTTAGCTTTAAGGAATCGTTGTTTGCCAAACTGGTCCTGGCGGACTTCTATTTCAGTGAATCCAAGTTGGCTCAAATAATTACTGACTGCTTCTGCTGTGAGTGGATTCAGTTCGAAGAATAGTTTTCCTCCAGGCAGAAGATGCCTCCAGGCATAGTCGCCAATATGCTCATAGAAAACGATGGGATGATCCTCTAGGGCGAAGAGGGCCTGATGAGGTTCGTAATCAAGTACGTTTTTCGCCATTTCATCGCTTTCCTTGGGCATGATATAAGGAGGATTGCTGACAATAATATCCCAACAACCTGACTCCTCCTGAAGGTTCAGGGCATCTTTTTTCTCGAATGTCACTGGGGCACCAAGTTTGTCTGCATTCTGCTTGGCAATATGAAGGGCTTCGTCAGAGATATCCCATGCTGTAACGATGGCCTCAGGCATTTCCAATGCAAGGGTAACGGCTATACAACCGCTCCCAGTACCTATATCAAGGACAGATAGAGCGGAATGGTTGTACTTCTCTGTGATCCAATTACATAGCTCTGAAGTCTCTGGTCTTGGAATAAGTACGCTTGGGGCAACCTGGAACTGACGATGACAGAAATCAGCTACACCTATTATATATTGTACGGGTTCTCCTTTCTCCAACCTCAGCATAATCATCTGCAACGCTTTCTGATCGTCGAACGACAGTTCTTTCACCTTTCCACAAAGGATATCGGCCCACGACAAGCCAAAGCCCACATCGAGCACCCAACGCACGATGGCCTTCGCCTCGTCAGGCTCATAGAGGTTGGTCAGTCTGTGCCACAGCGATTCATAAGTCACTTCAGAGGGAACGGCCTCCACAACCGTCAGGACATTCCCTTCCACCTTGAATCGTATATCATAAAAGGCAAAGGGCATCCCATAGATGCGCTCTGGGTCCTCCTGATAACGAGGACGGGGATCGAGGGCCAACACTTGTCTTAAAGACGCCATTTCATCGATAGTAAACAGTGCAGAAACACTGTCTGGCATCACCACCTCTAGTTCCTTCCAGGCAGACTGATCCACAAAACCACTACGAGCCTCAGGATGACTATCTGCATAGGTAACGTATGGTTTGACGTCATAGATAGGTGTACCGTCCATCAGGTCGGCTCCTTTCACATAGATCACAGGACCAAGATTCCTATCCTCCTCTATCCTGTCGATGCGGACACAAGAGAGGCCCAGGTTGTTGGGACGGAAAGGCGAGCGAGTGGCAAAGACGCCCATCCGCTTGTTTCCTCCCAAACGGGGAGGACGAACCGTCAGACTCTCAGAGGGGGTGTTGGCTGAGAATTCCCAGATCAGCCACAGATAGTCAAAGTCCTCCAACCCCCTTACGGCCTCCATCCTTCGATAAGCAGGCTCAAAGACAATACTACCCGCCAGTTCGCTGACGAGTCCACTCTGCCGAGGAATGCCGAACTTCGATTTCATCGGTGAGCGGAAATAAGCTATCGGACGTATCTCCATCTGTGTTTTGGCCACAAAGATACGAATAAAAGTTGAGATAATTTGCTGGTTTGGTGGAAAATCGTTATCTTTGCAACAAATATGATGACTAACGACGAGAAATTCATGCAACGATGCATCCAGTTGGCCAGGAACGGCCAGCAGAATGCCAAGCCCAACCCGATGGTGGGGGCAGTGATCGTACATAATGACCGCATTATTGGTGAGGGTTATCATGTACGTTGTGGTCAGGCTCATGCCGAGGTGAACGCTTTTGCTTCAGTAAAAGCCGAAGACGAGGCATTGTTGCCAGAGGCTACGATCTATGTGAGTCTGGAGCCCTGTTCCCATTACGGCAAGACACCCCCTTGTGCCGATCTGATTATCAAGAAAGGTGTCAAGCGTGTCGTCGTGGGATGTATCGATGAGTTCGCAGAGGTGCAAGGTCGGGGCATCCGTAAACTTCAGGAGGCTGGCATCGAGGTCGAGGTGGGTGTGCTCGAAGAGGAATGCAAGGCCCTGAATCACCGTTTTTTCACATTTCATCGGGAGAAACGGCCCTATATCATCCTGAAATGGGCACAGACAGCCAATGGTTTCATCGACGATCACCATCAGCCCGCCCAGATTTCCAACGACTTCACGAAGATGCTCTCACATAAGCTTCGTGCTGAGGAGGATGCCATCCTGGTGGGCCGGGTTACCGATGAAAGGGATCATCCGCAACTAAATGTCAGGGAGTGGAGCGGTCCTGATCCCAAGCGCCTGGTCATCGATCACGCACATCCCCTGAACCTTGAGAGTCTGCATGCCCACAATATCCAGTCGCTCATCGTAGAGGGAGGCACCAAGACCTTGCAGTCCTTCTTAATTCAAGGTCTTTGGGATGAGATCCGTGTTGAAACTAACACTACCATGACGGTGAGTGACGGCACCCGCGCACCCCAGATTCCAGCCAACTCCCAGGTTATTTCCCACAAAGCTTACGACGGAAACATTATTGTACGTTACAAAAGAATTTAGTACGGGTATTATTTTTCGTTTCAAACTTTGGTATGTACATTTCAAACTTTGGTACGTATGTTTCAAGCCCAGAAACATACGTACCAAAGTTTGAAACGAAAAAACACAGGGCAAAAAAATTATTTCCTTCCGAAGTCGGCAGGAACTTCACCCCATTTCTGAGTTTCCCACTTGATGATGGGATTATGGTAGTCGTGGGTTTGGAGCCAAGCTTCTGCCCGGGCAATAATCTGGTAGAGTTGTTCTGTCTGAGGGGTGCGCTCTAATTTAGTCTTACACTTCCGTTTGGTTACCCAAAGGATGGCGTTATAGCTGTCGGAATAGATGGTCTTGTTGTGCAATCCCCTTTGCCAACAAAGGGCCAGAGCGTGGACAATAGCCAGGAATTCACCGATATTATTAGTGCCATGAACGGGTCCGAAGTGAAACACCTGACAACCTGTCTGCAAATCGATGGCTTGGTACTCCATAGGGCCCGGGTTTCCTGAGCAAGCCGCATCCACCGCCCAAGCATCTGCCTTTACCTCCAAGGGCAAGAGCCTCCCCCTATCCCCCTCCAAAGGGAGGGGGGATTGGGATTCCTTGTGATTATTCTTAGGGGATATTATTTCCATAAGTGCTTGTTTTATTTTCTTGATGACAGCTTTCGGATCTGCTATGACCTCCTCGTTAGAAAATCTAATGATATGATAGCCTGATGCCTGAAGATCCTCAGTCCTACTCTTATCTTTAACAATCTGGTTTGCCTCCAAATGATATTGTCCGTCAATCTCAATGACCAGCTTATGATGTAAACATACGAAATCGACAATATAGTCCTTTATGATATGCTGCTGCCTGAACTTATGTCCTGTCTGCTTAGACCTAAGATAGTCCCATATGATACTCTCGGCCTCTGTAGGATGCTGCTTATTGTAGTCAGCATAAGCACTCAGCAAGTCATAATTAGCACTGTCAGCCGTCTCGTAAATATACATTCTGCTTATATCGTTTTTTCACCCTTCAAATTCCCCCCTCCTTTTGGAGGGGGTTAGGGGGAGGCTTTTCTACATCCTTTCAGGCACCTCGATACCCAACAGACTCATACCGTTCTTGATGATCTTGGCCACGTTCCTGGCCAGCATCAGGCGAACAGCCTTTTTCTGCTCGTCGGGCTCGTTCAGGATGCTATAGTCGTGGTAGAACTGATTGAACACCTTGGTGAGCTCATAGCAATAGTTGGCTATGCCAGAAGGAGAATAGTCCTTACCAGCCTGCTCGACGGCGACTCCGAACTCGTTCATCTTCTGGACGAGTTCTACTTCCTTGGCATTCAGGGAGTTCTGAGAGTTCAATGAGTTCAAGACAATACCTGTAGCCTCAGCCTTGCGAAGGATGGAGCGGATACGGGCATAGGTATATTGGATGAAAGGACCTGTATTACCGTTGAAATCGATACTTTCCTCTGGGTTGAAGAGCATGTTCTTGCGGGCATCCACCTTCAGGATGAAGTATTTCAGGGCACCCATACCAACGATACGGGCAATCTCACGTCGCTCTTCCTCAGTCATATCGTCGAACTTACCCAGTTCCATCGAGGTCTTATAGGCATCTTCCACCATCAGAGCCATCAGGTCGTCAGCATCGACTACCGTTCCCTCACGACTCTTCATCTTTCCGTTAGGCAACTCCACCATACCATAGGAGAAGTGGGTGAGTTCCTTGCCCCACTTGAATCCCAGACGATCGAGCAGGATTGAGAGCACCTGGAAGTGGTAGTTCTGCTCGTTGCCCACCACATAGATCATCTTATCGATGGGGAAATCCTGGAAACGCATCTCAGCCGTTCCGATGTCCTGAGTCATATAAACGCTAGTTCCATCGCTACGAAGCAGGAGTTTCTGGTCCAGACCCTCGTTGGTGAGGTCGGCCCATACGGAGTTGTCCTCATGGCGCTCGAAGAGACCTTTGGCGAGTCCTTCCTCTACCTTGGCCTTACCTTTCAGATAGGTCTGGCTCTCATAGTAGATCTTATCGAACGATACACCCATCTTCTGATAGGTCTCGTCAAAACCTGCATATACCCAGTTGTTCATCTTCTCCCAAAGGGCGCGCACTTCAGGGTCGTTCTGCTCCCATTTCACCAGCATCTCGTGGGCTTCCTTGATGAGTGGAGCCTCCTGTTTGGCCTTCTCCTCGTCCATGCCCTGGGCCACCAATTCCTTGATTTCATCGCGATAATGCTTGTCGAAGGCCACGTAATAGTCGCCAATCAGGTGATCGCCCTTCTTGCCAGAGCTCTCAGGCGTCTCGCCATTGCCCCACTTCAGCCAGGCCAGCATCGACTTACAGATATGGATACCACGATCGTTCACGATATTGGTCTTCACCACCTTGTTGCCATTAGCCTCCATAATCTGAGCCAGTGACCAACCAAGCAAGTTGTTGCGCACATGCCCCAGATGGAGGGGTTTGTTGGTGTTGGGCGATGAGTATTCTATCATCACCAGGGGTGACTCCTCTGTGGCCTTTTTCATACCAAAGTTGTCGTCCTTATCGATGGCTTCGAGCAACTGCAACCAGGCACCGTCGCCCACGCTCAGGTTCAGGAATCCCTTGACGACGTTGAAATTCTCAACAGCACTGCAATGGGCTACCAGGTATTCGCCAATCTCCTGTGCTGTCTGCTCAGGAGATTTCCTTGCAGCCTTTACAAAGGGGAATACCACGAGTGTCAGGTTACCCTCAAACTCACTTCTCGTCTTCTGCAACTGCAACATCTTCTCTGTGGCATCCATGCCATAGAGTGCCTTTACTGCCTCGCCTGCAGCCTTGCTGATTAATGCTTCAATATTCATCTTTCTGTAATTTTGGCTGCAAAATTACGAAAAAACGAGAGAAAAGCCAAATAAAAATAAAATAAAAGCGTAACTTTGCAGCGATTATGAATATCCGAGACCATCAAATCCTGCAAATTGCCTTGCCAAGCATCGTGTCGAACATCACAGTGCCCTTGCTTGGCATGATCGACGTGGCTATCGTGGGCCACATGGGGAGTGCCGTTTATATCGGAGCAGTCGCAGTGGGTTCGATGATTTTCAACCTCGTGTATTGGCTCTTCGGGTTCCTTCGTATGGGCTCCAGTGGGATGACGGCCCAGGCCTTAGGACAAAGGAATCTGACTGAAGTCACGAGGATACTGGTACGTTCGATGGCCATCGCCTTTGGAATAGCCCTCCTGATGATTCTCTTGCAGGAACCCCTTCGCTGGTTGATGTTCTGGCTGATCGGACCTACACCCGACGTGGCGCCTTTTGCAACCACCTATTATTATATTGTTATCTGGGGAGCACCTGCCTCCTTAGGTCTTTTCTGCCTTTCAGGCTGGTACATTGGCATGCAGAACACACGCATCCCCATGTTTGTCAGCATCATGCAGAACGTGGTGAATATCGTGGCTTCGCTTTCGCTGGTCTATGGCTTGGGCATGAAGATTGAGGGCGTGGCGTCAGGAACGGTGATTGCCCAATATGCAGGACTATTGATGGCATTAGGCGGACTCAGGATCTACAAACGACTATACCATCATCTGATACTGAAGGGAACCTTCGTCAAGGAGGCAATGAGCAGATTCTTCAACGTGAACCGTGATATCTTCCTGCGTACACTCTGCTTGGTATCAGTCAACCTCTTCTTCACCTCTGCAGGAGCCCGTCATGGGGCAGTTATCTTGTCTGTAAATACAGTGATGATGCAACTCTACCTCTTCTTCTCGTATTTCATGGATGGCTTTGCCTATGCTGGCGAGGCCTTGGGGGGTCGCTGCTATGGAGCAGGAAACGGAATGGCGTTTCGAGAGACTTTAAGACGACTATTCGCATGGGCTACAGGAGTGGCCCTAGCCTATACCTTATTGTATGTCGCTGGAGGTCAGTGGATTGTCAGTATTCTGACGGATGAGCCTCAGGTCGTCGAAACCTCCAGAGACTATATAGGATGGGTGTGGCTGGTACCTGTAGTCAGTACCCTTGCCTTTATCTGGGATGGTGTCTTTATTGGGATTACAGCCACAAGAGGTATGCTCATCTCGTCGTTCATCTCCGCCCTATTGTTTTTTGGCGTTTACGAGATGGCCAGAGGAGCCATGGGTAACCACGCCCTCTGGTTGGCGATGATCGTCTATCTGGCCATGCGAGGTATCATACAAACAGGCTGGTACAAAGTGAAACTGGCCACTAGAATAGGAGTGAGATAAAAACAGAATAAGATGGATAGAATAGCAGTATGGGGCTACTTGAAGGAGTATGCAGAAACCAAGGAGGAACTCCTGAAAGCAGTGACAGAGGTGTTTGAGTCGGGCACACTGATTCTTGGACAGAAAGTCAGGGATTTCGAACAGGCCTATAGTGACTACATAGGTGTGAAGTATGGTGTGGGTTGCGACAATGGCACCAATGCCATCACACTGGCACTCAAAGCCTTAGGTGTAGGCGAAGGTGACGAGGTGATCACCGTGTCGAATACGGCCATCCCCACGGTATCGGCTATTGTCACCGCAGGTGCCACTCCTGTGTTTGTCGATATCAATCCTGAGACCTATCTGATGGATGTGACTAAAGTGGAAGCAGCCATCACCCCACGAACTAAGGTTATCCTTCCTGTTCACCTCTATGGTCAGTGTGTAGATATGGACCCTCTTCTCGAGATGGCCAAGAAACATCATCTTTACGTGGTTGAGGATTGCGCCCAGGCTCATGGTGCCGAATACAAAGGAAGCAAGGCAGGCAGCATGGGCGACATCTCCACGACATCGTTCTACCCCACAAAGATTCTTGGGGCCTATGGCGACGGTGGGATGGTAAATACCAACAACAAGGAATGGGCGCATCGTTTACGGAAGTTACGTTTCTATGGAACAGAAAAGACGTACTATGCTGAAGAGCATGGCTTTAACTCACGTCTTGACGAACTTCAAGCTGCCCTCCTGTTGACCAAACTTCCCCATATCGAGCAATACATCAGTCGTCGTAGGGAGATTGCCACCCTCTACCAGGAGGGTTTGGCTGATACGGGAATCACCCTTCCAAAGGAGGCTCCATACGGTCGCCATGCTTATTACCTCTACGTGGTGCGCCATCCTCGTCGCGATGAAATCATAGAAAAACTGCGAGAAAACAATATCCACGTCAACATCAGCTATCCCTGGCCCATCCACACCATGAAGGGTTACGAGTATTTAGGATGGAAAGCTGGCGACCTCCCCGAAACAGAGCGTGCCGCTAAGGAGATCTTCTCCCTGCCCATGTATCCCTCACTGACAAATGAGGAAATAGCACGGGTGATTGAGGTTATTCAGAACGCAAGATTATAATTATTATCGCTCTAAAAAACTCAAAAAAGTTTTGGTTTTCTACTCACTTATTCGTACCTTTGCGCCCGAATTTAAAGAACCAGAACTCATGAGGCTGTTTTTTTCGCTCATTGTATCGCTGATGGTGGCATTGACAACGGT
Source organism: uncultured Prevotellaceae bacterium (assembly GCA_902771155.1). Next base: position 30,985 of record CACXVS010000013.1, on the reverse strand, counting down.
AGCACAAAAGCCGTTGCACGTCGTCATGCTTGGCGATTCGAACACCTGGATCGGAGGTGATGACTGCGACAAGCCTCTGGGATGGAACAAGTGGTTTAAGGATGCGCTTCAGCCTACGACCTGTAAGAGTTATGCCCGCAGTGGGGCTACCTGGACCAATACTCCCCAGACGCATCGGGACACTAAGGAGAATATAGAAATCCTAGGTAATAACAACGTGATATACAACCAGATATGTCGTTTGCAAGAAGCAGTAGAGGGTGGTGCCCAGACTATCCCCCAACTCATCCTGATTATGGCGGGCACCAACGATGCCTGGTTTCAGAAGCAGAGGCCAAAGGCCTTGGCGATGTGTGCATGCCAAGCCTTCAATACGGACAGAGGCACGATGACGGATCGTCCTGTAAATGATGTTCTTACCTTGGCAGAGTCCGTTCGCTATGGCTGTGAATTGCTGAGAGCGGCCTTTCCTGAAGCTCAGATTGTTCTGCTTACCCCGTTACAATCGGTAGCCGCTGGTACAGAGAACATTACGAAGGCTGGCGACATCATAGAATGCTGTGCTCGCCAACTGAACATCAATGTAATCAGGCTCGACAAAGATGGCTTCATCGATGCTGCGAAAGAGAAAATGAAGCATTACCTCACTACTGACGGCACCCATACTTCCGAGTTGGGAGCCCGACAAATAGGATCGTTCGTTGCTCAGCAGATTTCTGCCTTGCAGCGACCATAATAGTTACAGACAACCATGGTATTCTCAGACCTGTTTTTCCTCTTCGTTTTCCTACCGGCCTTCGCCTTGAGCTATCTGGTGGCGACATGGGTGGATCGTGGGTTGTCTGATGGAGCCCTTCAGCGTAGCCATCTGGCCCAGAACAGTGTGCTCGTGGTTTTCTCCTTGATCTTCTACGCCTGGGGCGAGCCTGTCTATGTGTTCTTGATGCTCTTCTGCGTGCTGGTAAACTATCTGGCAGGGTTAGGCATCGCCCATCTGTCAGGGGGAGCACGACGATGGGCGCTGATAGGGGGCCTGATGGGTAATATCCTCATCCTGAGCACATTTAAGTATCTGAGCTTCTTCGCCCAACAACTTACAGCTATTGGCATCCCAGTGGCTGACCCGAAGATCTCACTTCCGATAGGCATCAGTTTCTATACGTTCCAGTCTATCTCATACCTCATCGACGTCTATCGTCGTGAGTCGCCTGTACAGAGGCACTTCGGCAATCTGTTGCTCTATATCTCCATGTTCCCCCAGCTTATTGCAGGTCCTATCGTTCGCTATAACACGGTGGCACAGGAAATCAGCAACCGTCATGTCACCTCAAGCGATTTGGCCGATGGAATCTATCGTTTTATGATTGGATTGGGCAAGAAAGTGGTACTTGCCAACCAGTTATCGGAGATCTCCGACCAGTTCCTGGCAGGTGGCTTACAGGATTTAACCACCTCTGGTGCCTGGGTAGGCATCGTCGCCTTTACGCTCCAGATCTATTTCGACTTCTCTGGATATTCGGATATGGCCATCGGATTAGGACGATGCATGGGATTCCATTTCAACGAGAACTTCCGTCATCCCTACTGTTGCAACTCCATCACCGACTTCTGGCGTCGTTGGCACATCTCACTCGGAAGTTTCTTTCGCGACTATGTCTATATCCCTATGGGAGGTAATCGCCAGCATCAGGCATTGAACATCCTTGTGGTGTGGTTCCTAACAGGTATGTGGCATGGGGCCAGCTGGAACTTCATCATCTGGGGTGTCTATTTCGGAATCATCGTGACCTTGGAGAAATACACACTCTTACGTGTACAGAAATATATCCCTGCTCCCCTGCTCCATCTCTATAGTCTGGCTCTGGTAGTCATCGGATGGGGCATCTTCTACTTCGATGACAGTAGTCGCATGATGCAGTTCTTCGAGGTGGCTTTTGGTCAGAAAGGCCCCCTCCATGACTTTGTAACCATCAGCACCCTCACAGATAATTGCTGGTTGTGGGTGGTCAGCATACTCTTCTGTATGCCACTACGACAAGGTGCATACAGTCTTTTGCAACTCTTTACTCGAGATGGAGGCACACTGCAGGAGAGCATTCTATTCGCCACACGACTCGTCCTCTCCGTCGTATTGCTGGTACTCAGCGTCTCGCTTCTGGTGGGAGCAACCAATAACGCTTTTATCTATACCCGATTCTAACGCCAAACGATTCTGAATATGAAACGATATATCCTGATAATCACCCTGTTACTCTCTGTCACGATGGTAACGACAGCCCAGAGCGCACGTCGTGTCCGTAGTGGTATCATCCTCGTTGATACAGGGAAGACCATTCGTGCCATTGAGCCCTACAAAGCCAACTACGAAAACGGTACTGCCTACGCCAAAATCGTGAATAAGTATAAGCACACCTTCCCCAACGTGAATGTCTATTGCATGATTATCCCCAATGCCGTAGCCTTCTACTGTCCTGATACTGCCAAGACGTGGACAGATGCTGAGCGCCCCGCCATCAGCAACATCCTTTCCAACCTGTCGTCTGACGTGAAACCTGTAGATATCTTCGAGACATTACAAGCTCATACAGAAGAGCCTATCTACTCTCGCACCGACCACCACTGGGCACCTCTTGGGGCCTTTTATGCTGCTCAGAGATTTGCAGAGGTGGCCCATGCGGATTTCAAGGATCTGTCGGAATACGAGCCACGTGTTATCCACAACTATGTTGGCAGCATGTGGACCTTCTCTCGCGACAAGGCTATTATGGAAGCTCCCGAGGACTTTGTCTATTACGTACCTCGCGACAGCAGTTTCTCAGCCTCTCGCATCACCTATAAAAAGGTTTCCAAACGAGTGGGTCGCAAGAGACACCGCAGAACGATCAGTTGGCTCTTTGCCAGCGAACCTGAGGCATTCAGTTTCTTTCGTAATTACGAAGACGGAAACAGTTCTGCCTATTGTGTGTTCATGGGCGGCGATACAAATACCACAAGTGTTGTCACTCAGACCAAGAACAATCGTCGTCTGCTTATCCTCAAAGACAGCTATGGCAATGCCTTGCCCTCAAACCTATTCTCGTCTTTCGAGGAGATTCATGTTGTTGATTGCCGCTATTTCCTGCAGAATATGGTGGATTTTGTGAAGGCCCATGCCATCACCGACATCCTCTTTGCGAATAACCTGATTCATGCCTCTGCCATGAAGACGACTCAGGCCTACGAACGCTATCTCACCCAAAAACAAACCACCACTCATGAGATTCAGTAAAGCCTATATCCTGTTCTTCGGACTGCTGTTTGCGGTTTTTGCGGTGGTTTTCAACACCTTCCCCCGTAGCACCTTCTCTGAATTGGAGAAGCGCGAACTGGCTGTATTCCCAGAGTTCACGACAGACAAGCTCTTCAATGGCTCTTTTACCAGTGAGGTGTCGTCGTGGTTCAGCGATAGTGAACCCTTTCGCGATCGTTTTATGTGGCTCAGCATGCAGGTCAAGGACCTGATCCGTTTAGATATTGGCGAAGAGAACATCACCTTCCACGCAGCAGAACCTGAAGAACAACAGGATATCATGGAAGAACCAGCATCTCAGGAAGTCCCAGATTCTGATTATAACTACGAAAACCACGTTACTGCCGATGAAAATGCGAAGATTGCCAATGCAGGTATTATCATCGTTGGCTCAGGCGATCATGTACGTGCCCTGATGGCCTATGGTGGTTCTGGCAGAGGTTGTATTGGCTATGCAGAAGCAGCCAACAAATATAAGGAGACATTCCCTCAGGTAAATGTCTATTGCATGGTGATTCCTACCTCTGTGGAATACTACTGTCCTGAGAAGATGAAAAGACGTACCAACCCCCAGCGCCCTACCATAGACAACGTCATACGCCACCTCTCGCCTGACGTGAAACCTGTGGATATCTATGCCACCCTGGGAGAGCATGCCGAAGAGGATATCTTCCTACGTACCGACCACCATTGGGCACCATTGGGTGCTTACTATGCAGCCCGGAAATTTGCTGAGGTGGCAGGTGTGCCTTTCCACGACTTATCCAGTTATGACCGTAAGGTGGTACATGGCTATGTGGGTAGCATGTATGGTTATTCGAAAGATATCTCCGTGAAGGAGGCACCAGAAGACTTTGTCTATTACGTGCCACGTGATGTCACCTATACAACAACCTATATAGACTATAAGATCGATGAGAACTACCGTGTCATTGGCATGGGACGCCCCTACAAGAGCATTTTTTTCTATAAATACAAGGATGGCAGTGGTGGAGCCTATTGTACCTTCATGGGTAGTGATACGAGAATTACCCATGTGCAGACCTCTACCCACAACGGAAGACGACTGCTTATCCTGAAGGACAGCTTTGGCAATGCCCTGCCTGGCTATCTCTTCTACTCTTTCGAAGACATTCATATTGTTGACTCACGCTATTTTACAAAGAATATGGTGGACTATGTCAACGAGAACCAGATTACAGACATTCTCTTTGCCAACAACATCTTCAAGGCCTACTCCAGTCATACCTATTCTAATTATGTGAGATTCCTCACACAAACCAATGGCATTCAAAAACCAAAAGAAAAGACCATGCCCACAGACAGTAGCAACATACAGAGGAAACATCATTCCAACGACAGCATACCAGTTGCACCTGCTGACTCTACTGCTAATTAGCGCTTTTCTTCTTAAAAAGGCCCTTCAGTCCGGATTCCTTCTTTCCCGACGACTCCTTTGAGTCATCCTTCTTGGCATTAGAATCTTTTTTGTTTCCTTTCTTTTTATCAGAGTCTTTCTTGTTGTCGGAATCTTTTTTCTTAAAGAGATCCTTGAACTTTAGTTTAACCTTGGGCTTGATCTTAATATGCTCTATTTTGTCGATATCTGTAAAAGAGAAGTCGCAGGCCCAGTCAAGGCCCTTGTTCTCCTGACTTATACTACCTTCCACAGAACCGCCTCTACTCTTGATATCCACCAGCAGATTCTTCACTTTTATCTTTTTATAGCTGGCTTCATAGACTGTAGCCTTAACCTCACCAAAAGGCAACTTACCACCAGTCTGCTTGCGCAGAAGAGCAGTTCGTTTCTTATCTATATCGACCTTGAAGTTGCCATTCAGTCCTACGTTGCCCAGTTGCTTCATCTTCAGCACCGTACCAAGATGAATGCCCTTAGTTTCAGCATGACCTATTACATAATTAGTGTCATTGTCGATGGAAAAATTAAATGTCAGCCGACCTACTGCCGTTCCAAGAACACCTTTAAACTCCTCACGATGATAGGGAATATGAACCACACCTGTATAAGTGATATCGCCAAGCGCATCCAACTGTTTCATCAGCATCTTCTTCACAGGGAATTGTTGGATGATCTCCTGTTTCATCTTTCCCTTGGCTGTTAACTTCTTCACATTAAAATGAATGTCCAGTTCCTTCTTTTTATTCAGATGATCGATGCCACCTACAGCGTCGATCTTCAACCTCTTGTCAGGCGAGTGAACCTCGATATCCTTAAACACAAGCGTGGTGTCGGTGCCACTGAACAGTACACTCAGTTCCAAAGGCATCTTGAAGTCCTTCAGCACAGGAGCAAAAGGTCGCGAGATATCTTTCAGCAGGGTTTTACCCTTGATGAGAGAGGTCTGGAATGAGAACTTACGCCCTTCCTTTTTGCTGGGTAATACAATATAGGCACTGTCGAATTGCAATACGGTATTCTCCTGCTGTACGACGATATCACGAAGATGGGCCTGACGCTTCGTGGCCCTCACAGTGAAACGCAGATCCTTCACATTGAAACCTGTCAGGGTGTCCTTCGCCACAAATTTTGTCAACGTGGCGTTTAATGTGTCTTTCCCTATATGGTTAATAGACAATTGCAGATCGGCTATCACGTCGAGATGTCCCACGTCGAACCAACCACGATGAGGTCTTCCTGTATTCTTGCGAGGCATGTGATTGTCGAGAACAAAGTGCAGACCATCGATCTTTACATCATTCTTTTTATCTTGTTCGTCCATGGTAAGAGATGCCAGATTAAACTTGACAGTCTGGGGGCCTTTTTTCGTCTGGTAGTCATACTGTCCGCCAATCCTGACCAACTTTACATAATGGACATTCAGAGAGAATGGCTCCTTCTTCTTAACCGTATCCACTTGCTCCTTTGGTTTATCGCTCTTGAAAGCGTCAATAATAAACTGGTAGTTGGCCACACTGTCCTTAACCTGATATAACTTGGCATTAACACCCATCATGTCAGCCTTCGAGATAATAATCTCCTTACCCAGAAGCGCCCAAAGATCCAGGTTTACTGACAGACGTTCTAACTCCAGCATCTTCTGCTGTTGTTGATCTTCCACCTCTAGACCTTTCAGGTTAATCTCCTGCGTAAACACATTCACGCTCACATCGTCGATCCTTACATGTGTCTGTAGTTTCTCTTCAAGTCTCTGGGTGGCTATACCCACCAGTTTGTTCTGTACGGTATGGGTATTCAGTAGAAGCGCAGCAATGACGAGCAACAGCAGAACACCTCCGACTATCCCACCTAGTATTTTCAGAGTAAGAGAAACCTTTCTGTTCACCGTTAATTCTTGTTTTTAGGACTTTAGATTGCAAAATTAATCATTTTTCCCTTATCCGCTTCATTTCTTGCCAAAAATTACGTATCTTTGCACACAAAAAAGGAAAAAATGGACGAAACAACCTGTGTCAGACTGCTCGAGGAGCATGATATTAAGCCCACCGCCAACCGTATAGTTGTGGTGAAGGCATTGGCATCGTCTATGCTGCCTCAGTCGCTGGCTGAACTGGAGCACAGGATAGGAACCATCGACAAATCGAATGTGTTCCGTGCCCTGACACTCTTTCGTGAGCACCATCTGGTACATACCATCGAAGGCAGCAGCGATGGCACTAAATACGAGCTCTGTCACAGTCATAGTCATGAGCATGACGACGACCAGCATCCTCACTTCTTCTGTGAAGTGTGTCAGCAAACATACTGTCTGGAGGGTGTATCGTTGCCTGACATCAACTTGCCAGAGGGTTTTCTGCTTCATTCCAAGAACTATATGCTTAAAGGCATCTGTCCCCATTGTGCCAAATGAACCACCTGCGAGATCTACGAGTCATTGCTTTCGATGCTGACGACACCCTGTGGGATTGCCAGTCGCACTTCGAAGCTGTAGAGCAACACCTCTATCAACTCATCGCACCCTATTGCAAAGTACCTGCACAAGAGCTTTTCCAAACAGAATCAGGCAATATGGCCGACCTTGGTTATGGTTGCAAAGCCTTTACCATCAGCATTATAGAGACTGCCCTGCGAGTGGCTGGCGACCACCTCTCAGCTACAGAACTTAGCAATTTGTTGGCTGATAGCAAATCGCTGCTTCACCTGCCTGCCACACCATTGCCCGAGGTAGAAGAAACACTACAACGGCTCCAAGCCTATCCTTATCGTCTCGTGGTCTTCACGAAGGGAGAACTGCAGGATCAGGAGAACAAACTGAAGCGCAGCGGACTGGCAAAGTATTTCTCACATGTGGAAATAACATCCAACAAGACTGAGGTGGAGTTTCAACAACTCTGCGAACATCTGGGCATCCTGCCTTCGCAGCTACTGATGGTGGGCAACTCCTTAAAGAGCGACATTGCCCCTGCCCTCACCATCGGAGCTTCTGCCATCCACATTCCGTTCCACGTCACCTGGCAACTGGAACACTCAGAAGATATCGAGCACGAACGACTTATCAAAATCTCCCATTTCAACGAAATACTACAACACTTATGAAATACATTTTCGAAACCCGTATGGAGGTACGCGACTATGAATGCGACATCGAGGGCATTGTGAACAATGCCAACTATCTGCATTATGCCGAGCACACGCGCCACCTCTTCCTTCGCAGTCTTGGCGTCAGTTTTTCCGCTCTCCACGAACAGGGCATCGACGCCGTTGTCCATAGCATGAAACTGCAGTACAAAGTACCCCTTCGCTGCGACGATGAGTTTATCTCGCGCCTTAACCTCAAGAAAGACGGACTTAAATATCTGTTCTATCAGGATATATATCGCGCCAGCGACAAACAGCTCTGTTTCCGTGCTACCGTTGAACTCGTTTGTCTCGTTCACGGTCGCCTCGCCAATTCCCCAGAATACGATGAAGCCTTTAAGGATTTTATAGATGTGGAATAAGCCCTGGAGCATGAAAGAGGGTTTCCTGATAGGTGGAGGCCTGATGGTGATTGGATTGGCACTGGAACTGAGTGTCGGACCAGTAGTATGGGACACTTTTGCATGGCCAGTCAACGGTATCGTCCTGGGCAGTTTCCTGGCATTGACAGCCTTTATCTGGTTGTTGAGGGAAAAGTTCTATGCCTTTCAGTTTATGGGCTCTTTCAAGGCAGCCATCCCTGCCATAGTATATGCCGTTGTACTGACGATCATCATGGGCCTGACACGACAACAGGCAAACGGATCGTGGTTTAACAATATGTTATCGTTCTGGCCTTTCGTGCTGATATACGTCCTTATGGCACTGATTCTCGGGCAGGTGATCATCCAAAGGTTGACGCATCTGAAAAGTTGGAAGCGCGACATCCCCTTCCTGCTGAATCACCTAGGAATGTTTCTTGCCATGACGACAGCTACACTGGGCAATGCTGACATGCAACGTCTGAAAATGGTTACAACCGTAGGAGAATCTGAGTGGAGGGCTCTGACGCAGGAAGGATTTGTAAAAGAAATGCCGTTGACCATCGAACTAAAGCGGTTTATCATGGATACCTATGACGACGGCTCGCCCAAGCGCTTCGCTTCGGAGATTCAGATTCGGACCAAATCGGGAAAAGATATCCAGACAACAGTGGATGTGAACAAGCCTGCTGAGGTGGATGGTTGGAAGATCTATCAGTATGGCTACGACACGCAAATGGGAGCTAAGAGCCAGATTTCAATCCTCGAACTGGTAAGTGACCCATGGCTTCCATTGGTTTATACGGGCATTTATATGATGTTGGCTGGAGCCTTGTGCATGTTTGTGTTAGGAGGAAGGAGGAAACGCGTATGACCTGGGACCAATTCATTTATTTCGCAATAACAGCAGTGCTGTTTTGGGCTGTAGGTGCCTGGGCGGCATGGAAGGGAAAGACCACTGTAAGCTATACGACTACCACTATCGGACTGCTCGTTTTCTTCTTGTTCATCCTCTCGATGTGGATCTCGTTGGAACGACCACCTCTCCGTACGATGGGTGAAACAAGACTCTGGTATTCATTCTTCTTACCTCTGGCAGGTCTTATTGTCTATTCGCGATGGAAGTACAAGTGGATTCTTTCTTTTTCAACAATACTGGCACTAGTGTTTATCTGCGTGAACCTCTTCAAGCCCGAGATTCATTCAAAGACACTGATGCCTGCACTGCAAAGCCCATGGTTTGCACCCCACGTCATCGTGTATATGTTCGCCTATGCCGTACTTGGTGCTGCAGCAGTGATGGCTTTATACTTGCTGCTCTTAAAAAAAGAAAAAGTGACCTATGAGGAGTTTGACATAACAGACAATCTCGTCTATGTCGGACTTGCGTTCATGACTTTTGGCATGCTCTTCGGAGCCCTATGGGCCAAGGAGGCCTGGGGACATTACTGGTCGTGGGATCCGAAAGAGACTTGGGCAGCTATCACCTGGCTCGCATACCTTATATATATACACTATCGCCTGCTGCCAAAACATAATCCGAAGTTGGCTTTATGGGGACTCATCGTCGCCTTTATCCTGCTTCAGATGTGCTGGTGGGGCATTAACTACCTCCCTGCAGCTCAAGGCACCAGTGTACATACCTATAGCACGTAGTAGATACTCTCTGGACCCATATTGAAAAGCAGGTCGAGGATAGAGAGGTTTTGCAGAAAGCCGTGTTTCTGTTGATACACCTGATAATAGGGTTTTGGTACAAAGTCTGGGTCTGGTTCAGGGTGTTTGGGATTGATTGCTGAACGGTAATCCATCACGGAAGGAGATGAGGAATACCCTACCGTAAAGGATACATGAGGCTGGATATCGATCAATTCGCAGATTTTCAGACGGATATCCTCATTATAATCCAATAGGAAGTCCCACTTCTTTTCAAAGAAAGGCTGAATGTCATCCTGGTAATATTCAAAGAATGGCGACTCACCATAAGCACTCTGCAAGGCATTCCAATGAAGATGGCGCCAGTTGCCATGATCACTGATACGGATATCCTTTATAAGTGGCGAAGTGCCACGCTCAATAGGAATGGTGAGGGCCTGGACACCATTCGTAGCAGCAATAAGGCAACGGTTACGATAGGTCTGCTTTTGGAAACTCTCCCACTGCTCTATTTCCACATGTTCGGCCCTGCACAGTTTCTGAAACCACTGTACAGGGCCGAAATAGGTTGTACTCAGCAGAGCATCCATGCCCTACCTTACTTAATATTATCTACGATCTTGCCAATACGGCTCCAACGGACACCATTGATGCCTCTGCGATCTGGATCGCTCGACCACCAGATAAAGATCGGTTTACCAACAATGTGATCCTCAGGCACAAAACCCCAGTAGCGAGAGTCGGCAGAGTTATGGCGATTGTCGCCCTGCATCCAATAATAGTCCATCTTAAAGGTATATTCGTTGGTCTCTTTACCGTTGATGAAGATCTTTCCGTCTTTCACCTCCAGCTCATTGCCCTCATAGACCTTGATAGGACGCTCGTAGATGGCGATATTATCCAGCGTCAGACTGATCTTCTCACCTTTCTTCGGAATCCATACAGGACCATAGTTATCTCTTGTCCAGTGCTTGTTGCCATTCAGCGGATATATCTCCAAGTCGTTAGCCTCTGTGTTCAGCGTAATACTCTCTACAAGATCCTTTCTGGCCTGCAGGGAGGCAACGGCATGCTGAGTCAGCGGCATATAGCCTAAGGTATTCAGGCTGGTGAGGTCCTCCATAGAGATGCCAAGTTCCTCCATCATGTCGTCGGGAATAGCCTGCTTCAACTTAACATGATAAGTATATTGCACGTTATCAGGCTCTTTATTGGCCTTGCCATCCAGATAGACAATATGATCCTTGATCTGGAGCGTCTGTCCGGGCAGACCTACACAGCGCTTCACATAATTCTCACGACGGTCTGCCGGACGGGTGATAATCTCACCATATTCTCCCCTGTTGCGCCACAACTCATTACGCCCAGCCTCATAGATCGTCTGGAAATACTTCAAACGCTGTTCCGCAGAAAGAGAATCTGGATTAGGACGATTGGGATAGATCTGATAGCCGATGCTGTAACACATCTGATAATAATCGTATGACTGATACTGAGGTGCCGAGCAGAGCGTATCGCCAGCAGGGAAATTAAACACCACGATGTCATTCAGTTGTACATTGCCCAAACCCTTCACACGACGATAGTCCCAATGGGGCCAGTCGAAATACGACTTACACTCCACAACAGGCAGGGTGTGCTGTGTCAACGGCATTGTCAGCGGAGTCTGGGGAATACGGGGACCATAACTGACCTTCGACACAAACAAGTAGTCGCCCGTCAGCAACGATTTCTCCAAAGAACTCGATGGAATGACGTAATTCTGGAAGAAGAACTGGTTGATGAAATAGACGGCGACAAGTGCGAAAACAAGCGCATCGATCCACGACATGACGAACTTCACGGGTTTCTCAGCCTCCTTCCACCACTGCCACTTAATCTTCTTCGTGATATAAATATCAAAGATGAACGGTACGACGAGAAGTCCCCACCAACTCTTGACCCAATACAAGAAGAGCAAATAGAGTATCAGCACAACGATGAACTTTGCCCATTGTACCTTCGGATTGAATTCTTTCTTTTTCACCATTTTAGCTAAAAAATACATTCACACAGATTTGACGCCATAGCAACCCGGTAAGTTGCATCTGATCGTTACTTTAACCTATGTTTTAGAATTTAAACATATCTGATATGGTCAGCAGACCCTGATGATCCTTCGTATATTCAGCAGCCAGCACAGCCCCAAGCGCAAAACCCTTACGGCTATGGGCATCGTGGGTGATTGTTATCAAGTCGGCATCAGAATCATAGCGGATGGTATGGATGCCAGGCACCTCACCCCGACGGATATGATCCACTCGGAGATACTTCTTATCCGTAGTATCCTCCTTCCACCCCTCTTTACGGTCGATATTCTCCACGATTTCATCGGCCAGAGTAATGGCAGTACCACTGGGATGATCCAGCTTGTGCACATGGTGGGTCTCCTCCATCTCAACATCATATTGAGGGAACAGGTTCATGATCTTCGCCAGATAGCGGTTCACAGCAGAGAAGATGGCCACGCCAATACTGAAATTCGAGGCCCAGAAAAGCGTCTTGCCTTCAGCACAAGCCTTACGCACCTCGTCGCCATGCTCCTTCATCCAACCTGTAGAGCCACTGACCACCTTAACACCTTTTGCCCAAGCCTTCAGGTAGTTGCCATAGGCTGCCTGAGGCGCAGTGAACTCAATGGCCACATCTGCAGATGCAAACGCAGGAGAATCAAAATCCTCCTGATTATCAATGTCGATAATACTCACAATCTCATGACCACGGTCAAGGGCTATCTGCTCGATCATTTTACCCATCTTTCCGTAGCCGATTAAAGCTATTTTCATATAACACGTTGATTAAAAACGCTGCAAAGATACTGCTTTTTATCAATACAACACTCAAAAACAGCAGAAAATAACTAAAAAGTTTGTGGATATTAAAATAAAGTCCTACTTTTGCACCCTCAAATAGTATCATCTACCATTAATCATGAGAAAATCAATCATCGATTTGCTTAACCGTAAGGGAAAACTTCCCATCAGTATGTTAACGGCTTATGACTATCATACAGCCCAGACTATCGACGAGGCAGGAATTGACATGATCCTCGTTGGCGACTCCCTTGGAAACGTAATGCTTGGTTATGAGAACACCCTCGCAGTGACTGTTGAGGACATGATCCATCATGGCAAGGCAGTCTGCCGTGGTGCCAAAGAAGCCCTGGTGGTCATCGATATGCCGTTTATGTCGTATCAGACCTCTGTAGAGGATGCCGTTCGCAATGCCGGGCGCATTATGAAGGAAACGAATTGCCAGGCCGTCAAACTCGAAGGTGGCATTGAGTATGCCGACCGCATTAAGGCTATCGTACAGGCTGGCATTCCTGTCGTGGCTCATATCGGACTTACCCCACAGTCAGTAAATGCACTGGGGGGCTATAAGGTGCAAGGCAAGTCGCTGGAACAGGCCAGAAAACTGCTGAAGGATGCAGAGGCCGTCGAAGAGGCTGGTGCTTTCGCCATCACACTGGAGTGCGTACCCGCAGCACTCGCAAAGCTGATCACATCGCAAACAAAGGCACTTACCATCGGCATCGGAGCTGGCAACGGCTGCGACGGACAAGTGCTTGTCTATCAGGACATGCTGGGCTTTACCAACGGCTTTATACCTAAGTTTGTGAAGAAATATGCCGACCTCCATAGCATCATGCTCGAGGCGTTCAAGCAGTACAAACAGGAGTGCGAACAACGTTCATTCCCTGAGGCAGAACAGGCTTATGCCATGAGCGAGGAAGTGATGCAGGAACTATTTGAAACCGAATTACATTATTAACGACATGATAGTAGTCAAGACAGTCAAAGAAGTCAGAGAGATTGTTTCAGGATGGCGGAAGGAAGGCCTAAGTGTCGGACTGGTTCCCACCATGGGATTCCTTCACGAAGGACACCAGAGTCTGATCCGTAAGTCAGCCAGTCAGAACGACCGTACGGTAGTGTCTGTATTTGTAAACCCCATCCAGTTTGGTCCCAACGAAGACCTGGAGGCCTATCCTCGCGATCTGAACCGTGATATGAAGGCCGTAGAGGAAGCTGGCGGTAACCTGATCTTCAATCCTGAGCCTGAAGAGATGTATCCAGGACATTTCACCTCGTTTATTGATACGACAGAGACCACCGAACTGCTCTGCGGTGCCGTTCGCCCCATCCATTTCCGTGGTGTCTGCACAGTGGTGGGCAAGCTATTCAATATCGTTCAGCCCGACCGTGCTTACTTCGGACAGAAAGATGCCCAGCAGTTAGCTACGGTGAAGCGTTTTGTGCGCGATCTTAACTTCCCTTTGGAAATTGTGCCCTGTCCCATCGTGAGAGAAGACGATGGTCTGGCTAAGTCAAGCCGTAACACCTATCTTAATAAAGAAGAGCGCCAGGCTGCCTTGATCCTCTCTCAGAGCCTGAAGAAAGGTCAGGAGGCTATCGAGCAGGGTGAGCGCGATGCCCAGAAGGTTGTCAGCATCATTCGTGAGAACCTTGAGAAGGAGCCTCTGGCACGTATCGACTATGTGGAAGTGGTTGACTTCGAGAATATCCAACGTACTCCTAAGATTCAAGGCGAGACCCTTGTGGCTATTGCCGTCTATATCGGTAAGACACGCTTGATTGACAATTTCATCGTAAACATCTGATACATCAAATGGAGATTACGCTGCTGAAAGCTAAGATACATCGCGCCGTCGTGACACAGGCCGACCTCGACTATGTGGGTAGCATCACCATCGACTCCAGACTGTTGCACGAAGCAGGCATCCTGGAGTACGAGAAAGTGGAGATTGCCGACATCGACAACGGGAACCGATTTGAGACCTATGCCATTGCTGGCGAAGAAGGGTCGGGCATCGTCTGTCTCAACGGAGCCGCTGCCAAGTGTGTCAATGTTGGCGACAAGGTGATCATCATGGCCTATGCTTATATGACCCCCGAGGAAGCCAGGACGCACAAGCCTACCGTTCTCTTCGTCGATGAGAATAACCAAATAGTGCGCAAGGCCAATTACGAGAAGCACGGCTTGCTTAAAGAACAATAAAAACCTACGACTATGCTGACAGGAAAGACCATCGTACTGGGTGTAACTGGTAGCATCGCAGCCTACAAGATTGCCAATCTTGCCTCGATGCTGGTGAAACTCCATGCCGACGTTCATGTCATTATGACTCAGAACGCCACCCATTTCATCACACCCATGACGTTCGAGACACTGACAAACAATAAATGCATTGTCGATACCTTCGACCGCGACTTCAACTTCGACGTGAAACACGTATCACTGGCCCAAAAGGGCGATCTGTTTCTCGTGGCCCCCTGTACAGCCAACGTCATAGGGAAGGTGGCTGGAGGCATCTGCGACGATATGCTCACCACCACCATCATGGCCACCAAGGCCCTGGTAATCTTCTCACCTGCCATGAATACAGGCATGTGGGAGAACACCATCCTGCAGGATAACCTGCAGAAACTGAAGCACTATGGTTACCACATCATTGAACCAGTCGATGGACGACTGGCCTGTGGTGATATCGGTCGTGGAAAAATGCCTTCTGAAGAGGTGTTGCTGGAGCATATCCTGCTCCACCTCGCCAAGGAAAAAGACCTGAAAGGCAAAAAGATCCTGGTGACAGCTGGTCCTACGCAAGAGGCCATCGACCCGGTGCGCTTTATCTCCAACCACTCCTCTGGCAAGATGGGCTATGCCCTTGCCAAGATGGCAGTGCTCAGGGGAGCAGAGGTAACACTCGTCTCAGGGCCCGTCAGTATCCAACCTTTTGCTGGTATTCAGGTGGTTCCTGTAGTCAGTGCCCAAGAGATGTTTGAGGCAGTTACATCAAGGAGCGACGCAAACGATATCATCATCATGTGCAGTGCCGTAGCTGACTATACCCCTGTTCACGTTGCAGACCAGAAGGTCAAGAAGCAGGATGGTGACCTCTCCATCGCTTTGAAACGCACCAATGACATTCTAGCATGGCTCGGAGAACATAAGAAGGAGCAGCAGATCCTCGTAGGTTTCTCGATGGAAACGGAGAACCTGATTGAGAACTCCCGCAAGAAACTGTCGAAGAAGCATGCCGACCTCATCTGTGCCAACTCTATTTCCGGAACCGAGACGGGCTTCGCCGTAGATACTAATAAGGTAACGCTCATCTCCCAAGCAGGCCTTGTGGAACTGCCTCTTTGTTCAAAAGAGGAAACAGCCGACCTCATACTCGACCACATCACCAGTCTCTGATACATGAAGATTGTTTTCATCGGCTCTGGCAATCTGGCCACCCAGTTATCGTTGGCACTAAAAGATGCAGGCAAGGATATTGTGCAGATCTTTAGTCGTACCGAGGAACATGCCAGGGAACTGGCAGAGAAACTGGGCTGTAGGCATACGACTGATAGCGATGAAATCGACAAAGATGCCGATGTCTATGTCTTTTCCGTCAAGGATGATGCCCTCAGCAGTTTAGTCTCATCTGTCTGCAAGGAACGCCCAAATGGCCTCTTCCTCCATACAGCAGGAAGCGTTCCGATGGATATCTTCAAGGACCATGCCTCCCACTATGGTGTACTCTATCCCATGCAGACTTTCTCTAAATCTCGTAGAGTCAATTTCCAGATAATCCCCTGTTTCATCGAAGGTTCCAGCGAAGAGGCGCTTGCCACCATTCGTTCTCTTGCAGAAAGCATCTCGGGCCATGTTGTGGACTGCGATTCCGAGAAACGCAAGAAGCTTCATCTTGCAGCCGTTCTGGCCTGCAACCTCACCAACCACTGCTATCGCCTGGCAGAGCGCGTACTCCAGGAAGAACAGATCGACTTCCGTCTTTTCCTGCCTCTGATCGATGAAACGGCCAAAAAAGTTTCAGAGATGTCGCCTCGTGATGCCCAGACAGGTCCTATGGTCCGCTATGATGTCGAGGTGATGAACCGCCAGATTGCCCTTCTCCCCGATGAACGCACCCGTCAGATCTACCGCCTCATGGCTGAGAGCATCCACGACGACTTAGGCTAAAAGGTGGTACATGCCACCAGCGAGGGGCTTTACCACACCTTTCATTTCCAGTTGGAAGAGGAGGGCGGTAAGTTGGCCTATGGGGAGACCCGTTTTCACACTGAGGATATTCAGTTGCAGGTCGTTGGTCTGCTGGAGGAGGTTGACGACAGCTTGTTCCTCAGGCGACAGGTCGGGGAAGAGATTTCTCTCGATTCCATCGTTATTGGCCAGTCGCCGGAGGGTCTCGTCGTACCACCCCATAGCCTTTACGAAGTCGTCGGCACTGGTGATCAAGGCGGCACCATTGTCCCGGATAAGGTTGTTGCAGCCTTTTGAGAGCTCGGCATCGACGTTGCCCGGGAAGGCAAAGACACTGCGATCGTAGCTCTGGGCAATCTCTGCCGTAATCAGGCCACCGCCTTTAGCGGCACTCTCCACGAGGACGACGGCATCGGCCATACCGGCAACAATACGGTTACGACGCACGAAGTTGGGCTTATCGGCATTCGTCTGAGTCATAAACTCAGTCAGCAGTCCGCCGTGCCTCACCATCGCCTCTGCCGTTTCCTTATGGCGGTAGGGGTAGATCTGGTCGAGGCCATGAGCCAGGACTCCCACCGTTTCGTAGCCGTTCTCCAGGGCCTGGCGATGGGCATTGATATCCACACCGTATGCCAGACCGCTGACTATCAGCACCTTCGGACAATGAAGGCGAAGGCCAACGATGAAACGACGGATGAGGTCGGCACCATACTGGGTGATCTGGCGCGTCCCCACGATGCTGACAATCTTGGCCTGGTTCAGATCGCTGTTTCCGGTATAATATAATATAAGAGGTGCATCGGGGCACTCCGTCAGTCGCTGGGGGTAGTCGTCGTCCATCAGCGTCAGGGCACGAATGCCGTGCTCCTCGATATACTTCAGCTCGAAATCGGCCCGTTTCATCGGCTCATCCCAGTCTTTCAGGGCCTCCACCAGTCGGGGGGAGCAGTCCTTGAGGATATCGCCGATTTCGCCTCTGTGTTCAAATAACATACGGGCACTGCCTACAGCCCTATACAACTCGAGGGCCTGTGCAAAGTTGAAATTGCTGATGCGCGTCAACGCCATCGTGTAGAAAACTTCTTCGTGGTTCATTTATTTACTTTTTTACCTTTTTACTTTCTTACCTTTTTACCTTCTTACCTTTTTACCTTCTTACTTTCTCTTAAGATATTCGTAGCCAAAGCGACAACGGAGGCAGTCCTTCTTGTCGCAGTATTCCTTCTTCAGTTGGATCAGTGCCTGCGAATCGCCAGCCGTCGTGACAGAGAGCCCCACCTGTTGCCACATCCTGATGATGTAATTGTTCTCTGCCTTCAGCTGCTCCAGGAAGTCGAAGGCCCTGTCGCAGAGCACCTCCCTACCCTGATGGCGCCCGTAGGCAAAGAGGATGGGAATGGCGGTGTTGATCATCAGCAGGTTGATGGAGCCATAGGCCAGGTGCTTCTCTGTCTTCGAGCTGGTAGAACCGAAGGTGTAGTGCGTCTCCCAATAGGGTGTGACCTGCGAACTGAAAAGTCGCTTCAGCTCTTCGATCGTCTCGCACATGATCAACTGGCTCAGTCCGGCCTTCTGCTGATAATAGAGGTTGGCGAGTTGGGAGATGCGGATATGGGGGAAGTTCTGAGGACGGAGCCGCAGGAAGCGCCAGAGATGAAAATCAATCGGTTTCATCGAGAACTTATGGGCCAGATAGAGGTACTCGTTGCGCAGTTTGGCGAAGTAGCCCTCGTTGAGCGCATCCTTCTGATAATAGTCGGGAATAGCCTCCAGCTCGAGCAGTCCGGCCTGTCCCATAAAGATGGCCTCGATCTGGAAGAGGTCGTCGCGATGATGGGCTACCGCACTGAGGGGCAGGTTCTCGGCCCACTGTTCAAAGACGTCGCCATTGATGCCGAAGCCGTAGTTCCGGGCCAGGGTGACGAAGTAGGCATCCTCCCAGGAGCCGTTGCATCGCTCCACCCTTTTCCCGACGGCCTCCGTCTTCTGCTCCAGGCGTTCTGTCTGGAGGGCCGCCATCCAGGAGTGGACCACCAAGGGCGTCAGCTCGGGGATGACCTTATAGCAAGGCGGGTAACTGTCGGTCTGCAGCAGCTCGTCGTAGTGCTCCCTGACATGGGATGGCACGTCGAGTTGCATCTGTTTGATAAACTCCCCGTTGGTATTCATCACTTCCGAATCGATGGTCCCCACCACGTGGAGGATCACGTTGCTGTATCGCTGGTCTTTATCATGACCATGCAGATACCAGTCGCTCGACTTGTCATGAATCTCTACATTGCCCACCCACAAGGTCTGCCCTATCTTCACCTTCGCATTGAAGAAGTCGGGACCGGCATTGCTGTTGTGCAACCCAGGGTCGATCACTTCGACGGACTCACCATCGCTCGTCGTCAGTTCCTTTAGCGGGAACAACTTGTGTTTGAACACATAATGCAGTAATTGCTCCATAGCGTTAAATTTAAGCATGATTACATGATGCAAAGGTAAGACTTTTTTGAAAATCTACCAAATAATTCAAGGAATTTTTTTAACTTTGCAGCCGAAATGAAGATTGGAAACGTAGAATTCGGAGAGAAACCAGTGTTTCTGGCCCCTATGGAGGACGTGACAGACATCGGGTTCCGACTGCTTTGCAAGCGGTTCGGGGCGGCAATGGTCTATACGGAGTTCGTGAGTGCCGAGGCCCTTATTCGTGATGTGAAATCGACGATCTCGAAGCTGACCATCAGCGACTCGGAGCGCCCTGTGGGCATCCAGATCTATGGTCGCGATGTGGAGGCGATGGTGGAGGCTGCCAGGATAGTGGAACAGGCAGGGCCCGACGTGATCGACCTGAACTTCGGCTGTCCTGTGAAGAAAGTGGCTGGCAAGGGGGCGGGAGCCGGTATGCTGCAGAACATACCCAAGATGCTGGAGATTACCCGGAAGGTGGTGGAGGCGGTGAAACTGCCCGTCACTGTCAAGACCCGCTTAGGGTGGAACTTCGAGCAGCTCATCATCACCGACCTGGCAGAGCAGCTGCAAGACTGCGGCATTCAGGCACTGACCATCCACGGTAGGACGCGCAGTCAGATGTACACAGGCAATGCCGACTGGACGCTGATTGGCGAGGTGAAGCGCAATCCACGCATCCATATTCCTATCATAGGTAATGGCGACATCCACTCCCTCGAAGAGGCCGACAAGGCTTTCGAGACCTATGGTGTGGATGCCGTGATGATAGGCAGGGCCACCTTTGGCTGTCCCTGGATCTTCTGTCGTGAGAAACTCGATTTCAACGAGAAACTCGACATCCTCGAGGAGCTGTTGAAGATCAATGTGGAGCGTATCGACGAGAAAAGAGGCATCCTGCATACCAGAAGGCACCTCGCCGCTACCCCCATCTTCAAGGGCATCCCCGACTTCCGTCAGACGCGCATCGCCATGCTTCGTGCAGAGACGATGCCCGAACTGCTCAGTATTCTGGAAGACGTGAGGAAGCGGTTAGGCTAATGGCTTTGATGATGGCGGGCCAGCTTACCTGTTTCCAAGACAGTGATGGGTTTGACGGTGATCTGATGGGGCCTTTCCGAACGGGAAAGGCGGGGGCGCAACCAGTCTTTAAGGGCTTCAGGAGTTAAGGCAGAACCCGCTTTCCGCTCAACGGTGGCATGGAGGACCTGTCCGAACTGGGGATCGGCGACGGGGAAAACAATGGAGGTCAGCACCTCCTGATGACTGTTGATGACCTTCTCCACATGCTCAGGATAGACATTCTCTCCACCACATACCACCATATTATCGGTACGTCCCCGATAGAAGTAATACCCTTCAGAATTGGCATACACCAGATCGCCCGTATCCTGCCACCGGCCTTTCAGACTTATCGTGGCCCAGTGGGAGCGAACCCACAGCGAACCCACACCATGAGGGTCCTGACGCTCCACCTTACAGGTCACCCCACGAACAGGCCGGCCTATCGTCACCTCTTCATATCTCAACAGGTCGTCGGGCGAGGCTATCATAAAGAATCCCGCCTCCGAGGTGCCATAGAGGTTATAGAGCACCTTCCCCAAGTGGGCCGTTGTCGTGTCGATCCATTTCCTGTCGAGGCGGTCACCGCCACAAATGATACATTTCACCGACTTCATCGAGTGGGCAGCGCCACCCACCTGCCACAGTCTGGCAAGCATAGCCGGTACCACTGGTAAGACCTCTATTTCATCGTCGGAAATCATCGTCAGGGCCTCGGCAGCATCGAAGCGGTTCATGAGACAGACCTTCTTTCCCATCAGGAATGAGACGACCAGCGTGGCCAGTCCGAAGCCATGATACAGAGGCAAGGGCAGAAACACGCTGTCGTACGTATCGATATGCAACTCTTCCAACAAAGCACAGAAGGGAGGCAAGAACTGGCAGACGTGCATTCCTCTTGGTGTCTCCTTACGATGACCGTTAGAGCCACCCGTAAAAACCGAAAGTTCACCACCCCGCCAGACGAAAGGAAGTCTTGTGGGCCTGGCGCTCTCACTGGTCATCAGCTCACGGTATAGCGCCCCACTCTCTATCATCCCGCAAGACCAGGCACCAGAAACACACAGTGCTTTCAGTTCTGAGTCGTATATCAGCAAGTGGATGGGACTATTCCTGACCAGCGCCTCCATCTCAAGGGGAGCCATATCGGTATTCACCAGCTTCACCCTGACACCAAGGCGTGACAAGGCCGGCAACAACAAGGCGAGCATCACATGGTTCCTGCACAGCAGTCCCACACACATCCCTGCCTTAAGACCATGAGCGGCATACAGCAACCGGGCCAGTTGGCGGGCTTTCTCGTATAGCTCCTGATAAGTGAACCGCTGCCCTGCTGACACCAGGGCACAACGATGGGGATAATAGCTGGCAGAGAAGCGCATCAAGGCCATCAGCGAGACACCCTCCCGAACGAAACTGCCAAGCAGACGAACGAGACCTCCCGGTGTGATGAGGTGCAGACCAACCAGTTTTGTGAATACCGTCCTGTTCATTCCTATGACAACAGACAAAAAGCCCACCAGGGCTTGTAACACGACCTGCGGCTCATGGCCAGTCGCAACAAGATACAGGCACCCTCATCGGCAGAATAAGCAGGCAGATGTCGATAGGTGTCGTTCACATCCGACATGGGTGTATGGACCAACGGCATATAGGCTGTCTGAACCTTTACCTGCAGTTTCTTGTACTCTTTTCGGGCTGTTTTACACCACACATTGGCAGCACACTTGGAGGCGTGGTAGGCCGACCAGCCAGGAACAGACGGACACAGACTGCTCACCGATGAGGTATAGACGATGCGGCCCCGGGCCCTTTGCAATGATGGCATCAGGGCCAGCGACAGGACTACCATCGAACGGTAATTCAGATCCATCGTACGGTCGAAATCGTGCCATCGGTCGATGGAATCGCTGATTGTGCGGTTGATGGACTTCCCTGCATTACAAAAGAGGAAAGACACCGAGGGCAGTTTATCTCTCAGTTGTTTGCACAAGACGTCTAACGACTCCTGTTGTCTTAAATCGATGGCCTCATAACAGGCCTCGCAACCAGCCGCCCTGGCATTTTCACATAAAGACTTCAGTTTTCCTTCGTTACGGGCAATCAGCAGGAGGTTGGCCTTCGCGCTGATCAGCCTGAGGGTGAGCGCCTCGCCGATACCCGACGAAGCACCTGTGATGACTACCCACTTGTGGGCAAAGGTCGCTCTGAGTCGTTTGTCGCTGACTGATTTTGGAGGATAGACAACGTACTTCCAGAAACTCATCATGACAAGTTTAGAACCAGTTCATCAACTTGCGGAGATAGGCGGTCAGTTCGTCCGCCATCTTCTCGTCCTGATAGATGTTGGGATGGTAGTCGTTGCCATACCACTCCTCGCCCTCGATAGGAGACAGGTCGAAGCGGTAGATCTCACTGTCGCCGGCCTTCCGGGCCTCAGCTGTCACCTCGTCCAGTAGCCGACGGGCCTCGAGCAGCTCCTGGCTCTGGAGCATCGAACCCGTCAGGAAGACAATCTTTGCTTGCGGGTTGTGCTGGCGCACCATTCCCAGGAGTTTCTGATAACCTGCCTTCAGAAGTGCCAGGTCGTAATTATTGGTAGAAAGGTCGTTGGTGCCTAAGTTGATGCAGACCACATCGGGCTGGAAGCGGCTGAAGTCCCATTTCTCCCTGAGGAAGGTGGGCTCGTTACGAAGATCTGACTTCCAGGCATAGCCCGTATATTCATATTGGACAGGCATACAGGAGTCGGGCGAACCCGTTTTGGGCTCCCCATAATTGCGATAAGCACCGATGCCGCTACGGGCCACTACCCAGTGCTGGGCCTCTAAGTGGCGCGCCGTGATGGAGGCATAGGAGTAATAATGGTTCTCTGTGGCATAGTCGAAGTGCTCTTCCTTACAAAGACCCTCGTTGCCATAGCCACAGGTGATGGAATTGCCGATGAATTCGATCTTTCTCGAAGGGAAAGGCGGTGCCTCGACGAGCTTTCGCCCCTGGTCGAGCACAAACCCCCAGAACTCCGGGAAATACTCATAGCCCTCCATGATATACATCAGACGGACGAGGTGGCACCCTTCTGACAAGGCTGTGGCGAGGGTTGCCACCGAGTCGCGCTCCCCTCGGAAGGCCACCTTGAAAGGCTCGGCCTGATCGATCTGTGCCATGAAGTAACCACTCTGGGGTTTGGCCATCATCCGCAATGAAGTACCCTCGAAGGCTGCCATGATCTGAATGCCCGGGAAATTCCATGCCGGGCGCTCGGGATTGGTAAAACTGATGCGGCCTATATACCGGATATTCGGATCGGCAGGAC
Source organism: uncultured Prevotellaceae bacterium (assembly GCA_902771155.1). The sequence continues at coordinate 7,232 of CACXVS010000013.1, read as the reverse complement.
TGATGACGGTGCCCTTGACGGGAATAGTGATGATGGCAGAAGCTGTCAGGGCCGACAGGGCCATCATGAAGGTTAGTATTCGTTTCTTCATGTTTTGTTATTTTGGATTTCCAGGGAATTTGGAGTTTAGGTATTGCATGAACATATCGTGATAGGCATCCGTCACACGGATAATCTGTTCACCGATATAAATACAGTCGTTACGGTCCACACTACGAATCTTGTCGAGGGCTACGATATAGGAGCGGTGTACCCGCATAAACTGCGAGGCGGGCAACATGTCTTCTACCGATTTCATCGTGAGATGAGTGACCAGCGGACGCCTCTGACCTTCCAGATAGAACATCACGTAGTCCTTCATCCCCTCCACATAGAGTATCTGCGACAGCGACAACTGGCGGTACTCACCATCGACCCTCAGGAAGATGGTGGTGGGTTCGCTGGGTGAGGCCGGGGCGACAGGGGCCGGATTCTGGACCACCTCCTGCGGCTTGTCGTCATGATGACCAAACCACTCTCTGGCTTTCTCGACAGCGGTGATGAACTTATTATAGCGGATGGGTTTCAAAAGGAAATCGAGCGCACTCACCTCATAGCTCTCGAAGGCATACTCCTTAAATGCCGTGGTAAAGATGACCTTCGTGCCCTCGGGCAGCATGTGAGCCAGTTCCATACCATTGAGGTCGGGCATCTGGATATCGAGGAAAAGCAAGTCGGGATGATGATCCTTGATGGCGTTGATGGCCTCAACAGAGTCGGTAAAGGAGCCCAGCAGCTCCAGGTCGGGTGTCTTGGTAACAAACGACTCGAGCAACTTCACTGCCAACGGCTCGTCATCAACAATCATACATCTCAGTGCCATATTATATAATGTATAGTTTATAGTGGATAGTTGATAGTTATGATTACAACTGGAGGGTGATGCTGACGTGGTAGATGTTGTCTTCGAGGGTCTGCTCCCAGGTATAGCGCCCGGCATACATCAGATCCAGCCGACGACGAGTATTCTCCAGTCCGATGCCCGATCCACTGCGGTCAGCGTCGTCCTTCGGGTAATTGGTATTGTCGCAGTTGAACACCAGCTGGTCGTCGTGCTGCGTCAGACGGATATCAATCTTCGAGGGTCGGCTGCTGCTCACGCCGTGCTTAAAGGCATTCTCTATCAGCGAGATAAAGAGCAGGGGGGCTATCTCCATGTTCTGCTGAACGTCGAAAACCGTTGTGATGTCGGTCTTGTCATTACAGCGCAGTTTCATCAGCGAGATATAGTTGCGCATAAACTCCACCTCACCCTGAATGGGTACCGTCTTCTTGTTGGTCTCGTACATGGCATAGCGCAACAGGTCGCTCAGCTGGGCGATGGCATCCTGAGCTGCATCGGGGTCGATCTGCGTCAGACTCGAGATATTGTTCAGCGTATTAAACAGGAAGTGCGGGTTGATCTGGTTCTTCAGCCAGGCCAGCTCAGCCTCCGTGTTCTTGGCCTTCTCGTCGAGCAGCTGCTGCTTGATCTGACGGATACGGATGAAATGACGGATGCCGATGGCGATGGCACCTATCACGATGTTGAGCAACAGGAACATGAACGCCCCTGAGAAGAAGCCTATCCATGCATTGTTGGGCATCGTGGGCACATGCTCCCTGATCATGAAGTATCCGAAGAAGAAACCATAGTTGATGCCAAGGATCACCAGCAGGTTACAGAGGGCAAACAGCCAGTACTTCCTGCGGAAGAACAGGTAAGGGCCGAAGAGATAGAAGTTGGCGAAATAGACGATAATCGGTCCCCGGAGCAGTTGCCACACCATCATCAGGGAAGTAGAGGTGGAGTCCCAGTTACGGGTACTGAGGAAGGTGGCCAGAGGCAGAGCCAGCATGATGATGCCCCATACAGCTGCCTGAATCAGGAAGAGCCAGATATCTTTTTTCTCGATTTTCTTCATACGACTGCAAAATTACGAATAAACGGGTGAAAAACAAAATAAAAATGAAAAAAATCTCTCCCGCATTATCTCAACGCAGGAGAGAGGTACCTTTATGTGGAATTTATTGTTGTGGCATGGTGCCGTTGGCTGATCCGCTGCCGCTGGTGCTGCCAGAGCCTACGCTGTTGAGCATCTCGCCCTGTGACTGCTGCTCGATGAAGTCGTTCTGTACACGGTTCACGTGCTGCTTCGACATCATCTTGGTGTTACCGAAGGTGTAGCTGACGGTGAAGGTTACGCCGTAGATGGGCACCTTGATGTTGGTGTGGCTGATGAAGTCCTTGCCACGTGTCTCACTCTCGATGTTCAGCTTACCGCCTCCGTTAAGACCGAGGATACCCTGTACACCTAAGGTCAGCTTGTCGTTGAAGAGCGACTTCGAGAGACTGGCGGTGAGCATGTTGAAACCGCCGCTCCAGCCCTGAAGGGTATAGTTCTTGGTAGAGGTGATGGCGAAGGCACTGAGCTTCAGGTCGAGAGGCAGTGTCTGCTGCAAGCCGATCATGGCGTTGGCCGTCCATCCGCTGTTCTTCTGGTCGAGGACAGTACTGCGCAGGTCAGTGTAGTTCACACCACCGTTCAGGAAGATGCGGGTGTTCTTGGTCAGCAGGTAGTTCACGTAGGCGCTCAAACCTGTCTGATGACGCTTAACCACGTTGCCGTAAGTGGTGTTGAGCAGGTTGTCGCTGTCGTAGAAGCTGTACTGCGAGATGGCATTGTCCACGAAATTGTGATGCAGGTTCAGGTTGACCATGAGCTTCGGAGTGAACATGTTATAGACCAGTGATACGTTGTGGTTCTTCTCTACATCCAGGTCAGGATTACCATAGCTGAGGGCAATGGGGTTGGTCTTATCGACGTAGGGGTTCAGGTAGGAGATACCGGGACGGGAGATACGCATGTTGTAGGTCAGTCCGAGGTTGCTGCCTGTGCCGAGGTTGTACTGCAGACTGGCTGTGGGAACGAGGTTGCCGTAGCTGGTCTTGAAGTTCTCGCCGTTGCCGAGGTGATATTCCACATCCTGCCAGGTGTATTCGTAGCGCACACCGGCCTTGGCACCAAACTTACCGAAATTACCGGCATACTCACCATAGCCTGCAAGGATAGAGTTCTTGTACTCATACTCACTGCTTGAGCTGGGATCATAGACATTCTGCAGATAGTACTTAGAGTCGGAGGTAGCGTCGTGGAGCTGCAGCTTACCACCCAGGCTCAGTGTCTGACCAGTGCCGAGGGGCATCGTATAGTCGAGCTGGAAGGTGTGGTTCAGGGTCTTGTCCTTATTCTCAGAATAGCGGTCGGTCAGGTCGATATAGTTCGAGTTGGTGCCGAAGTTGTTGGTCATCTCGGTTGTGGCGGGACTGTAGTTCAGCTGATAGGTCAGGGCCAGCGACTGGGTGTGCTCCTTGTTGAAAAAACGCTGGTAGTCGAGGCTTCCGCTGAACGAGGTGCGTGAGTTCTTCATATCGGTACTGCTGCCATAGCTGAAACCGTCGCCATAGGCATTGCCTCCCATCGTGGTCAGCGAGGTACCCGTACTCTTCATGTTCATCGTGTTCACCTGGGCCGTGAGGTTCAGCACACTCATCTGGTCGATCTGGTAACCCAGTGTCAGACTACCCATGGTGAACGGGGTCTTCACATCGTTGTCGGAGGTCATCAGCTGAGAGGTACCTGCCTGACCAATCTGGATCTGCTCCATCTCTGTGGTGGTGTTGCCCGGCTTATTATAAGAGGTCATCACGTTGGCGCTATATGACAGCTTACCCTGCTGACCGTTCAGGAAGGCACTGGCACCCAACTGCTTGTTACCTGCCGAGGCACGCAACGTACCGTTGTAGCCGTTCATGCTCGGTGCTGCTGCACCACCACCAGGCATCTCCTGCTTGTTCATCACGATGTTCAGCACACCGGTAGCACCCTCTGCATCGTACTTGGCACCCGGGTTGGTCATCACCTCGATGCTCTTGACAGCTGAGGCAGGCATGCTCTTGAACACCATCGAGGGGTTCGACGAGAACATCACGTTGGGCAGACCATCGACATACACCTTGAACGATGACGAACCGTTCACGGTGATATTGTCCTGACCATCTACCGTCACCATAGGCACCTTGCGGAGCATGTCGAGAACGGTATTCGACTTAGAGTCCTCATCCTCAGCCACGTTGTAGCTCATCTTATCGACATCCATCTTCACAAGAGGCTTCTGGGCAACGACTTCCACACCCTTCAGCATCGTGGCGTTCTCCTTCAGATACAGGGTACCCAGGTCGAGAGGGTTCTCCTGACCAAGGGTGACCGTCTGCTTCAGGTCTTCCTTACCTACACTGCTGAACACGATGTCGAACTTACCCTTGCCCTTCACTTCCTGTGAGAACTTGCCTTCCTCGTCGGTGAGGAACATGGCGACGGGCTTATCCGACTTACCAGCCTTGAACACACGGACGGTGGCAAAAGGCTCACTCTCGCCTAAGCTCTCATCCATTAACACGCCCTTCACGGTGGTCTGGGCCATCACGGTTGATGACAGGGTCATCATCACTACTGCTGCGAAAAATGCTTTTAACTGTTTCATATCTTTGCTATTTTATTATTAGTTGCGCATTGAATTAAAAATCTGGTGCAAAGGTATGAAAAAACCCATCTCGCCGGAAATCAGTTTCGACGAGATGGGGTATGTCTTTCGACGAAATCCCGCTTATCGGATGATTGCCGTCCATCCTCCCCCACTGCTCAGGTGGATGGCGATGCGACTTTTAGCATTCACATTTTGCGTTGTATGCTTATAATCTGTGCCATCTTTCAGGGCATTCACGCCATCAGAAAAGATATCTGCAGTATAGTTGCCTTCTCCCAAGAAAGAGAGGTCGAGCGTCAAGTCGCGTGGTGTCCAGTCGGTCATAGCGGCCACATACCAGGTGGTTCCCTTACGACGGGCAACAACGGTATATTCGCCCATCTGTCCGTCGAGGGCGATGGTCTCATCGAAGGAGGTGGGAATCTGGGCGATGAAATCCGTGCATTCCTGGTTCTTCATATACATCGTCGGACTGTCGGCCATCATCTGCAGCGGTGCCTCGAAGGTGGTGTACATCGCCATCTGGTGCACACGGGTGCCCTGACTCATGGGGTGGTCGTTGTTGCCGAAGAAGCAATCCTTCATGGCGTTCATCATCGCTCCCGGGGTATAGTCCATCGGCCCGGCGAGCATCCTCAGGTAAGGAGCCGTCACGTCGTAGCGGGGCTGGTTGTGCAACGGCCCGTCGCCCACACGGGGCTCCCACTTCGAGTTCTCCAGTCCCTTCACCCCCTCAAAGTTAAAGATGTTCGGATAGGCGCGCTGGATGCCGAAAGGCTTCAGTCCGTGGTAGTCGAGGTAAAGATGCAGCCTCGCTGCGCACTCAGCGAGTCGGTAGGCCGAGGCAATCACCTGCTGGTCGTCGCGATCGAAGAAATCCACCTTGAAGCCCTTGACGCCCATATCGGCATAGTGCTTCATCACCGCCTCGGTGGCACTGAGGTCGCCCAGCGGGTCGTTGTTGATAAGATTGCGCCAGCTCGACCACAGGATGATACCCACACCCTTGTCCCGTCCATAGGCAATCAGCCTGGGCAGGTCGATATCCGGACTCAGGTCCTCCATCAACGACTCCTTGCCGCTCCATCCCTCGTCGATGATGATATACTCGATCTTGTTCCTGGCGGCAAAGTCTATATAATATAAATAGGTGTCGGTGTTCATGCCCGACTTAAAGTCAACTCCCGTCACGTTGCAGTTGTTCCACCAGTCCCAGGCCACCTTACCGGGCTGAATCCATGAGGTGTCGGCTATCCTGCAGGCAGGAGCCAGGCGTTGCGCCATGTCGCAGTTCAGGATATCCGCATCCTTCTCTGTGATGACAACGGCGCGCCAGGGAAGGGCCTGCTTACCGCTGATTTTAGCGATGAAATCGGCTCTTTTCGTCGGCACAAGGTTCAGGCGGTCGTAGCCACCCACCTCACAGTCCAGGGGGTAAGGGGCAAACTCAGCCTTCAGCGAACAGCCCTCGCCCTTCTTCAGGAACATCCCGGGATAGTTCTCCACTCCAGCATCCATCACGATAGCCTTCATCCCCTCAGGCAGACAGACGGCCAGAGGCGTGATGGCCAGAGAGTCCTGATATATCTTCGAGAGCGGAGCCTCATCGTAGTACGACTCAAAAGAGTAGCAATAACGCTCTCCACCGCGGTTATCGTTTACATAGGGCACAAAGGCCTGATAGTCGTCAGCAAAGCGGAATTCTGCCATTTCATCGGTAATAACGGCAGGTTTCGTGTTGCCACTAATCAGTCTGTAAGCAGCCCCGTCGTCATAAGCGCGCACCTCGATGGTGAACTTCTGCGTGGTGTAGAGCAGCAGCTGACCGTATTCGTCTGTGATCGTCAGTTTCTTGTAGAACGGATTCTTGAAACTGTTGTTCACACTCTGCTTGGCCACCTTTCCGACCTTACCCAGATCCAGCGACTTTTTTCCCTGTATCATCCGGATACCAATCTCAGAGGGCAACAGCACTTTCTTGCCTTCATAATCGATGGCCCATTTCACGGTTTCATCGGTATTTACCGTCACCTTCACCTTTCCGTTAGGCGAACTCACCTCGTAATTCCCTGCCAGGCCCGTCGCTGCCATCAGCCAAACCAGACCTAAAATCATTTTTCTCATCATTAATTGTTTTTGTTATACTTTCCGCCTGCAAAGATAATGATTATTTTCGGAACACAAGGCAACAAATTCGTGTTTTTCATTCAAGTTCTACTAAATTAAGCGTTTCCTGCTCATATTTAGACATTTACGCAAAAATCAAGTTCTACTAACCCTCTACTAAAGTTCTACCTATCCTCTACTAAAGTTCTACCTATCCCTTACCAATTCGGGGCTTGATGACATCTATATCCCTACCTCGCAATTTCCTTTCTTAGGTCTTTCAACTTTTCTCCCTAAGCCTTGTTGTTGAATTCTCTAGAGAATTCAGGGCTTAGTACTAGTACTAGCAATTGTTCTCTCCCTATGAAACGCTTCAATTCTCTAGAGAATTCAAGAACAAGTACTCGCTATAAAACTTGCAAGCCTTAAGCTTTGTTTCTGCCAGGACCCTACTCAGCATCGTTTAGCCCCTAAATATGCACGATTCAGCCACATTTCCCCTCATTTTCGTCTATTTAGTAGAACTTAGGTAGAACTTTAGTAGAGGATAAGTAGAACTT
>CACXVS010000012.1 GCA_902771155.1 uncultured Prevotellaceae bacterium | reverse complement strand
CGACCCGAAAAGATAGTCCGAACGAAGGTAAAACAACTTGTTTTACTTTTAGAGATACGTCAGGAAAGTCTGAAAAGGGTATGAAATAAGGCACGAGGAAGCTTTGTTTTCAGTTAATTTCTCATAAATACTTTGGATTTCGGACAAATTGCCGTACCTTTGCACCTTATTAATAGTAAGACATAGGGAAAGATGGCAACAATACTGCATATAGAAACCAGCACGGATGTGTGCTCCGTGGCAGTCTCGGAGGACGGTCAGGTGATCTTCCAGCAGGAAGACCACAGCGGCAAGAACCATGCGGAGCAACTGGGATCGATGGTTGACGAGGCCCTCTCGTTTACCGACAGCCATGCCATTCCATTCGATGGAGTGGCGGTTAGTTGCGGCCCCGGTTCCTACACAGGACTGCGCATCGGTGTGTCGATGGCCAAGGGCATCTGTTATGGGCGAAATCTCAAACTGGTTGCCGTGCCGACACTGGAACTGCTCTGTGTGCCTGTGCTGCTCAGGGAGATTCCAGAAGAGGATGCCTTGCTGTGCCCGATGATCGATGCCCGAAGGATGGAAGTGTATGCAGGCATCTATACCCGTGGACTGAAACCCGTCAGAGAAATCAGGGCCGACGTCGTGAACGGCGACACCTACAAGGAATACCTTGACAGTCATCCCGTCTATTTCTTCGGCAACGGAGCCAAGAAGTGCTTTGAAGGAAATGGTGTGGCTGGCGATAAGACATCAGCCATCACTCACCCGAATGCCCACCTGATAGAGGGCATCGAGCCTTTGGCCAAATGGATGCAGCCACTGGCAGAGAAGCGGTTCCTGAACGACCAGTTTGAAGACGTGGCCTACTTCGTGCCTTTCTACCTGAAGGACTTTGTGGCCAAGAAACCGAAAGACTTATTGAATATTGAACATTGAAGATTGAATAATAGATATGGATATCAAAGGATTAGACTACAACACACAGCGTGAGAAGCTCGTGATGCCGGAATACGGCCGTGAGATTCAGAAGATGGTGGACCATGCCATCGGCCTTCCCACGAAGGAAGAGCGCCAGAAGTGTGCACAAGCCATCGTCAAGATGATGGAGACCAAGGTTCCCCAGCAGAGGGACAATGCCGACTACCGTCAGATGCTGTGGGACCATCTTTATATGATGAGCCGCAAGGAACTCGACATCGACTGGCCTTTCGACGTATCGGCAGCCGAGAAGATCCACAACAAACCGCAGCCCGTGCCGCTGCCCAAGGATCATATCAGACTCCGTCACTATGGCAAACTGATGGAGGAGCTGTTTGAGAAGCTGAAGACCATGCCGGCCGGTGAGGAGCGTGACGCGCTGACCTACTATACTGCCAACCAGATGAAGCGTGACCTGACGACATGGGGCCACGGTTCGATGGACGACGAGAAGGTGGCCAACGACCTGGCCTACTACACGGACGGCATCATACAACTGGACCTGAACAACTTCAGGTTTGAGAAGTTCACCCCGACTGAGGAAGGCAAGAAATCCAAGAAAAAGAAATAAAGGCTGCGATGGCATCATTCATCATCGAAGGCGGACATCTGCTGCAAGGAACAATCACACCGCAGGGCGCAAAGAACGAGGCTCTGCAGGTGATTTGTGCGACGCTGTTGACAGAGGACGAGGTGATTATCCGGAATATCCCTGATATCCGCGACGTCAACAATCTCATCCTGCTGTTGCAAGACATCGGCGTAAAGGTGAGGCGGCTGGCAACAAACGACTATGCCTTTCAGGCTGAGTCGCTAAACCTCAGTTACCTGGAAAGTGACGAGTTTGTACAGAAATGTGCAGAACTAAGAGGCAGTGTCATGATGATCGGTCCGCTGTTATCTCGCATGGGCAAAGCCGTTATCACCCAACCAGGAGGTGACAAGATCGGGCGCCGCAGGCTCGACACCCATTTCCTTGGATTTGAGAAGTTGGGTGCCAAATTCAACCTCATCGAAGGGCGTAACGTCTATGAGATTGCCGCCAAACAGCTCAAAGGCACCTATATGCTGCTCGACGAGGCCTCCGTAACCGGTACGGCCAACATCGTCATGGCCGCAGTCTTTGCCAAGGGCACCACCACCATCTATAATGCGGCCTGTGAGCCCTACATCCAGCAACTCTGTCATCTGCTGAACGAGATGGGTGCTAAGATTACGGGCATCGGCTCCAACCTGCTGACTATCGTCGGCGTGAAGAGCCTGCACGGAGCTGAGCACCAGATTCTGCCCGACATGATTGAGGTGGGCTCGTTCATAGGTATGGCAGCCATGTGCGGTGATGGTATCCGCATCAAGAACGTCAGCGTGAAAGACCTGGGTATCATCCCCGATGCTTTCCGCCGACTGGGCGTGAAGATCAAGGTAGAGGGTGACGACCTGTTCACCCCCCGACAGAAGCATTACGAGATACAGTCGTTCATCGACGGCACCATCATGACGCTGGCCGATGCCCCCTGGCCAGGACTGACACCCGACCTCCTATCGGTACTCATCGTTGTGGCCACCCAGGCCCGGGGTAGCGTGCTCTTCCATCAGAAGATGTTCGAGAGCAGACTGTTCTTCGTCGATAAGCTTATTGATATGGGCGCACAGATCATTCTATGCGATCCTCACCGCGCCGTTGTCGTAGGCCACGACCGGAAGATCAGGCTCCGTGGCGGTCGTATGTCGAGTCCTGACATCCGTGCCGGCATAGCCCTGCTGATAGCCGCCATGAGTGCTGAAGGCATGAGCCGCATTGACAACATCCAGCAGATTGACCGTGGCTACGAGCATATTGAGGAACGCCTGAACGCTCTGGGCGCTAAGATAATGAGAAGTGAGTAGTGATTAAGAAAGAAGAGGTATATAAGATAGGCCGTCTGGGTAAGGTGCACGGCATCAGAGGAGAGGTTTCCTTTCTCTTTGATGACGATGTATTTGACAGAGTAGAGGCCGACTATCTTGTCCTCGACATCGACGGCATCCTCGTGCCGTTCTTTATGGAGGAATACCGCTTCAAGAGCGACGCCAATGCTTTGGTGAAGTTTGACGGCATCGACACAGTGGAACGAGCCAAAGAACTAACTGGCTGCGATGTCTATTTCCCTCGTGAGTTATCCGACGATGACAACGGGCACATCTCCTGGGCAGAGATTGTTGGCTACCTGTTAGTGGACGCTGAGACCAAGACTGTAGCAGGCACCATAGCCACGGTAGATGACTCGACGATGAACACCCTCTTCGAATTGGAGGACGGACGGCTGATACCCGCCTCGGAAGAACTCATCCAAGCGATTGACACCAAGAAACATCAAATAGAAATCAAACTGCCTGAGGGCATCTTAGAATTATGAAGAAACAAATAGCCATACTCGGCTCTACGGGGTCGATAGGAACACAGGCGCTCGAAGTGATCGAGGAGCATTCTGACCTCTATGAGGTCTATTGCCTGACAGCTAACAATAAAGTAGAACTACTGGCACAGCAAGCCCATAAGTTTAAGCCCGCCGCTATCGTCATTGCCAACGAAGCCCGGTACGACGAGTTGAAATCGCTCATGAGCGATATGCCCGACGTGAAGGTCTATGCAGGAGCAAAGGCTCTTGACGAGATCGTGGAGGCAGGTCCCATCAACATGGTGCTGACGGCAATGGTAGGTTTCTCGGGTCTGAACCCCACCATTCATGCCATTAAGGCAGGTAAGACTATCTGTCTGGCCAATAAGGAGACGCTGGTGGTTGCTGGCGAACTGATTCTCCAGTTAGCTCAACAATACCACACCCCTATCCTTCCAGTTGATAGCGAGCACTCTGCCATCTTCCAGAGTCTTGTGGGTGAGGATCAGAATCCCATTGAGAAGATTCTGCTGACAGCCTCCGGCGGTCCATTCCGTCTGAAGACGATGGAGGAGATTGCGCATGTGACGAAGGCCGACGCCCTGCGCCATCCGACATGGGACATGGGCGCGAAGATCACCATAGACTCGGCTTCGATGATGAACAAGGGTTTCGAGGTAATTGAGGCCAAGTGGCTCTTCGGTGTCGATGCCAAGCAGATTCAGGTGCTGGTTCATCCGCAGTCAATAGTACATAGTGCCGTACAGTTCCAAGATGGAAGTGTGAAGGCCCAGCTCGGTGTGCCCGACATGCGCCTGCCGATACAATACGCCTTCTCGTTCCCACAGCGTCTGCATTTGAGTGGTGAACGCCTTGACCTGTTCAAGGCCCAGCATTTGGAGTTCTTCGAGCCCGACCTGAAGAAGTTCCGTTGTCTGGCACTTGCTTTCGAGGCTATCGACAAGGGCGGAAACATGCCCTGTATCGTGAACGCAGCCAATGAGATTGTAAACCGTGGTTTCCTGGAGGACAAGTGCGGATTCCTTGAGATGGGCGACATCATCGCCGAGACCATGCAGCGCGCCACCTTCGACAAGAACCCCAGTTACGACACCTACATCGCCACGGATGCCGAGGCCCGTCGTATTGCCACAGAACTTATGAACAAATAAACAGAATAAGGTAAAAAGATTATGGATATATTTTTGATAAGACTCCTGCAGTTCATGCTGGCCATCGGACTGCTGGTATTGCTTCACGAAGGTGGCCACTTCTTCTTCGCCAAACTCTTTGGCGTCAGGGTCGAAAAGTTCTATCTCTTCTTCGACCCTGGTATCTGGAAATGGGACGGCAGTCTCTTTAAGTTCAAGCCCAAGAACAGCGACACACAATACGGTGTAGGTTGGCTGCCTTTAGGCGGTTATTGTAAGATTGCCGGTATGATCGACGAGAGTTTCGACACAGAGCAGATGAAGCAGCCCGAACAGCCCTGGGAGTTCCGTGCGAAACCGGCCTGGCAACGACTGTTGATTATGATTGGCGGTGTGCTGGTTAACTTCCTGCTGGCTCTGTTTATCTATTCCATGATCCTGTTCTACTGGGGCGACACCTATATCCCCGTGAAGGACATGACCTATGGTATGAAGTTCAACACCGAAGCCAAGCAGTATGGTTTCAAGGATGGTGATATCCTTATCGGTACCGACAAGGGTGAATTCAAGGAGTTCTCAGCCGACCTGTACCGTGACCTGAGCGAGGCCACCCGCGTTGACCTGATCCGCGATGGCAAGAAGATGAGTCTGAAACTGCCCGGCGATCTGAACCTGCTGGGTATGCTGAAAGCCGAACCCTCTTTCGTACGTCCACTTATCCCTGCAGAGGTTGACAGTGTCATGGCCGACACACCGGCTGCAAGTATCGGTTTGCAGAAAGGCGACCGCATCGTAGGCATCAACGACAAGGCCGTTGACAGTTATAATGAGTTCACAGATCAGCTCGGCATTCTGGAAGATATGATGACTGCCGCCAAGACACCAAGTGACAGTCTGAAGATACGCACAGCAACTATCGTCTATGAGCGTGGTGAAGTAAAGGATACCGTGAGCGTAACCCTTACGCCGGAACTCAAACTCGGATTCTACGTAAAGAGTCTTGCCGGTATTTACGAGCCCTACACCCGTGAGTATGGTTTCTTCGAGAGCATCCCTGCTGGTATAAAGTATGGTTGGAACGTACTGGCTGGCTATGTGGGCGACATGAAATATGTGTTCACTGCCGACGGCGCCAAATCACTAGGAGGCTTTGGAGCCATTGGCAGTCTGTTCCCCCCGATGTGGGACTGGTATATGTTCTGGAAGATGACGGCATTCCTCTCCATCATCCTTGCCTTCATGAACATTCTGCCTATCCCTGCCCTTGATGGCGGTCACGTGCTGTTCCTGGTCTATGAGATGATCACTCGCCGCAAGCCCTCAGAAACCTTCATGATCCGGGCCGAGTATGTTGGCTTCGGAATCTTGATCTTACTGATGGTTGTCGCCAACCTGAACGATATACTGCGCTGGCTGGGGTATATGTAAACAACAGATATAACGCTACAATAATTACGTAAACCATGACTGTCTGGAGAAGTGTCGGATGTATGACGACACTAGCTCCAGGCAGTTTGCTTATATAGCTCAGAATATCATTGAGCCAGGACGCCAAATATAATAATAGGTACGCGAGGGAAGGAAACAGCAGTACCACTGGCGAGAGCCATAGTATCAGTGTGGCTGCAGGAACCACAATGAAGTTCGTCAGAAGGAAATAGGTGGATATGTGTCCAAAGTAGTAGGCTGTCAATGGAGCCACTCCGATCTGTGCCGCACAGGATACCGTCACCATTCCCCAAAGCCATTTCACGAGCCTATGATCCATCAGATACGCCTGAGAGAATGTCTTTTCCGCCAACGGAACCAGCAGCAAGATGGAGGCTACTGAGATAAACGACAACTGGAATCCCACGTCGAACAGAGAAAGGGGGGTTACCAGCAATATCAGCAACAATGTGAAAGCCAACGTATTCAGCGACATTCTATCACGGTGACCAACAGACAATAGCGCATAGACACTCAGCATGACGGCTGCGCGGACAACACTCGTTGACATACCTACCAAAAACACATACGCCCAGATAGTCAGGACCATCAGTATCTGGGATAGGGCCTGCCAGCGCCTGCCAACTACCAACATAGATAACAAGACGTAGATAATGCCAAGGTGAAGACCACTCAAAGCCAGAACATGAGAAGCCCCCGTAATGGCATATACGTCCTTCAGTTCTGTAGTCAAAGCCGACTTGTCGCCTAAAACCATTGCTGCCACAACGGCATACTGTTCATCTACACCCCCTTGTGCCATGAAGCGTTGAAGCAGATGGCTCCGCAGTTGGAGGAAACGAAGTTTGGTTCGCTCCAATCGTGGCAGCCTTGCCAATGATATCTGTGCCTTCTGCCACTTCCAACTCGAAACAAAAGTGGTACCCGTAAACCCATGAACCTCCAGATAACGCCGATAGCTGAAGGTGCCATGACGCCACTCCTGATTGGGCCTGATGCGCGATTGTATCTTTAGTCCATCCCCAATCTTTACATTTTTGCTCCGTTCATCTTTATATAGATAGCATTTCAGCTTCTGACCGTTTCCCGTCAGCATCATATCTACAGCCACCGTCTTGGGTTTCATCACAGGCTCACTCAGCACGACAGCCTCATAAACGACTTCACCTTCAGGCCACGCCACCTGCATCGACGCATTCTTGCGCTGTACCAACAGGGCCCCAAGCACCACGAAGCACCCGGCAATCGCCACAGACTGCAGATGTTCATGTTTCCACAGCAGTAATGTTACCATAATCATTCCCAGCAACAAAGGCAAGAACGGCACTGTTACGCCACAACTATCACCCGCCACAATTCCCACCATCAGGCAGACGGCAATCTTCACGAGCGGGGCATCTTCAAGTATATCGTTTCTCATACCATTCAGATTTAATGATGCAAAGTTACGTTTTTTCTATCATATTACCAAAGTTTTTCAGGAAATAATTGTACCTTTGCAGTCGAAAAAGAAAAAATATGGAAATGGTCATTATGCCTTGGTGGGCGTGGGTATTGTTTTATGTACTGGTATTCATCATGTTGCTCATCGACCTGAAGTCTTTTGGCAAGAAGGGGCAGCATGAGGTTAGTGTTGCTGAAGCCTTGAAGATGACAGTCGTCTGGGTAGCCGTCTCACTGGTATTCTGCGCTGGCATCGAGTTGTTCTACCCTGATGATTCCCACGAGAAAGCGATGGAATTCCTGGCAGGTTATCTCATTGAGAAATCGCTGTCGATGGATAATCTGTTTGTTTTTCTCATGCTTTTCTCCTTCTTTGGCATCCAGCGTAAGTATCAGCATGAGGTGCTCTTTTGGGGTATCTTCGGAGCACTTGTGTTAAGAAGCATCTTCATCTTCGCTGGAACAGCGATGATTACGCGCTTCGAATGGATCCTAGGACTCTTTGGGATTTTCCTGATCTATACTGGTATCAAGATGTTTGGCCATCAGGATGACGAACAAGTTGATCCATCGAAGAATATCTTCGTCAAGCTATTCAAGAAGTTCTTCCCAGTAACCGACCAGATGCATGAGGACAAGTTCTTCATCGTGGATCAAGGCAAACACCTTGCAACACCCCTCTTCATCGCCCTATTGGTGATTGAAACTACTGATGTGGCCTTTGCAGTCGATTCCATTCCCGCAGTATTCTCTGTCAGCCGCGATCCGTTTATCGTGCTGACCTCCAATATCTTTGCCATTCTCGGATTGAGAGCCCTCTATTTCGCCCTGGCTGCTGTCGCCAAATACTTCACTTACCTGAAATACGGACTGGGTATTATTCTCAGTTTTGTAGGTATCAAGATGCTGTTGACAATGGATGAGTACGTCAACAAGTTTGGGGAGGTCATTGGCGTAAACTTTAACATGCAGAAGATAGAAGTACCCACCACACTCTCGCTTGCCATCATCTTTGGCGTACTCGTATTGTCGATGGGACTCTCTGTCATCATCTCTCGCAGGAAACATTCAGAATAACCAATAAAACCTATACATATTTTTCTATTATGGAAACTAGAGCATACACCTACGATGCAGTGAAGCTGCTGAAAGACCTCATCGCCATTCCGTCGGTGAGCAAAGAAGAGACACGCGCTGCCGACAAGTTGTCAGAATACCTGGATCACTGGTGCCTTCCTCACGGACGTGAGGGGAACAACCTGTGGATAGGCTGCCCTGATTGGGACAACAACCGTCCTACCGTTATGCTGAATGCACATATCGATACCGTCAGACCCGTATCATCTTGGACACGCGATCCCTTTACGCCTATCCAAGAGGGAGATTGCCTCTACGGCCTTGGTTCCAACGACTGCGGGGGTGGTCTGGTTGCCACTTTGCAGGCCTATCGCATCATGTTGCAACGCCCACGCAATTTCAATATCCTATGGGTAGCCTCAGCAGAAGAAGAGATCTCTGGCGAAAATGGTTTCAGTCGTGTGTTACCGCTGCTGCCTCAGGTAAATGTTGCTATCGTTGGTGAGCCTACCAACCTTCAGCCTGCCATCGCTGAGAAAGGTTTGATGGTAATCGACGGCTATGCTTATGGCAAGTCGGGACATGCAGCCAGGAACGAGGGTGTCAATGCAATCTACGAGGCCCTCGACGACCTGGTATGGCTGCGCGACTACAAATTCCGTAAAGAAAGTGAGTTGTTAGGTCCCACGAAGATGACTGTCACTGTTGTTGAGAGCGGCACACAGCACAACGTCATTCCTGACACACTCCACTTTATTATAGATGTACGCACGAATGAGTTCTACCAGAACGAGTATCTTTTCAATTTCCTGAAGAAAAAGATGAAAAAGTGTGAGTTGCGCCCCCGTTCGTTCCGTCTGCGCTCTTCATGCATCCCTGCAGACCATCCCATCATTAAGAGATGTATGGAGCGAGGTATGCAACCCTTTGGCTCCCCGACATTGAGTGACCAGGCACTGATGCCATTCCCATCCTTCAAGTTGGGACCTGGTGAGTCCAGCCGTTCTCACTCTGCCGACGAATTCATTAAGATTTCTGAAATAGAGAAGGCTATAGAGACCTATGTCTATCTGTTAGACGGACTTTGTCTATAACCTATCTGCTTAGCCACAGTTCCGGGTTTAGTTTCGTATTCCCATTACGCAACTGGAACTGCATCAGGCCATCGGAGCCTACCTTACCTATGGTCTGTCGTGCACTGACTTTCTGTCCTCGACTGACATTGACGGATGCCAGTTCACAATAGACTGACAGATAACTACCATGACGAATGATGACAACCGTCGTACCATAGTAATTAAACACAGCAGTAACTTCACCATCAAAGATGGCTCTCACCTGAGCGCCAGGTTGTCCCTTGATGTCGATTCCCTTCTTGTTGAGAGTTACGTGACCTTTCACATCGGTGACGTTATTCGTACCGAAACGGTTTACAATCTTATAGGCACCGGTAATAGGCATAGGCAGACGCCCTTTATTACTCTCAAAGTTACCACTCAAGCGACGATCCTCTGCTGATACCGTGTATTCTGTACTTGTCGTTTTCTTAGTCTCGGCAGACTTCTTAGCCTCAGCCACTTCACGTTCACGGGCTTTGCGCTCTTCAGCAGCCTTACGTTCTGCAGCCTTACGAGCATTTTCCGCCTCACGGGCCTTCTTTTCTGCAGCCGCTTTCTCCGCTGCACTCTTACGGGCAGCAGCCCTGGCCTCTTCCTTGGCCTTCTCCTCCTTGGCCTTGGCTTCAGCTATTCTTCTGGCATTCTCACGGGCAGCGGCCTCAGCAGCAGCCTTTTTCCTGGCCAGTTCCTCTTCCCGTTTCTTGCGTGCCTCTTCAGCAGCCTTCCGCTTGGCCTCTGCCTCTGCACGAGCCTTGGCACGAGCAATCTCCTCGGCTACCATCTTATCAATCTGGTCGTTCAGTTCTGCATCGCGTTTCTTCTGTTTGTCGATGATGCTCTGGATAGTCT
The DNA here is from genome assembly GCA_902771155.1 of uncultured Prevotellaceae bacterium. The sequence continues at coordinate 46,849 of CACXVS010000012.1, read as the reverse complement.
TCTGCTGTTTCTTCAGCGAGTTAACCACCTGTTGCTGCTCGGTCTGCTTGTTTTCCAGTGATTTCTTTTCCGCCTCGTCACGTTTCAACAGTGCGTTTTTCTTCTGCTTAGTATCCTTGAGTTCCTGATAAGCCTCTGCCACTTGGTTCTGCATCGATTTCACTGCCTCACCCTGTGTCTGCTGATAGGCAGCATACTCCTTTACAAAGCGCAGACGACGATACATCTGGGAGAGGTTCTTGGCACTGAAGACGAACATAATACGACTCTGGATATTCCGGTTCCGATGCATATAGCGCATAGACTTCAGGAAACGCTGCTTCCTTTCGTCGAGTTCATTCCCTAATACCACAAGCTGTTCCTGCAAAACGTGGATATTCGTATCCAGACGAATGATATCATGACGAATGGTGTCGATCGTCTTCAGTTTGTCAGCAATCTCGTTATTGATGACCAACAGGTTCTGGAGACGCTTCTTGACGTCAGCCTCATTAGCCCTCAACTTGCGCTCCTGTTCCTTGATCTGCCTACGTACCTGCTGCTGTTCGTTCTTCAGACTCTTTACGGTTACGGCAGGCTGTTTGGGTGTCGATTTTCTGGTTGTCTTCTTGCCCGTTGATCTCTTAGTGGTTTTCTTTGCCGGTTGTCTGGCAGCAGTACGCTGTTTGGTGGTAGTCGTTCTCTTCTGCGCAGCACCCCTTCTGGTCTGCTGAGCAGGTACGACTGCCACCAAACACGCTAAGAAATAAAGGACAAGAAGTCTCTTCATCTATGATTACAACGCCATGAAACGACGCAGGATCTCGTCAACAGTCACCTCACGGTATTTGTTGGATATCTCCGTCCGAGGTTCCCATTCTGTATCTGCACCGATATAATTCAAGGTCATACCCAACTTCACCTCCTTCTCAGGTGTTGTCAGTGTGATAGCATGCTTTTTGGGGAAAGGCTTCTTATTAAGTTTCTCATACTGGTCATAGTCCCAGTTCAGCTGAGTATTACCATTGAAGCGGTCCTTATAAAGGATGTTTGCCATTCTGATCACAGCAGCTTCCCTGCTTATGAGCCAGCTGTAATCCATCTTACCATTTTCAAGGCTGACGATCATATCGTCACCATTCTGTATCATGTTGTAAGTTGCCAAAGAATCAGTAGTCTGCTTCTCGACTGACGTCTGATTGGGCCTGAACAACTCATTCCAGAAGAGAGCCTGGATGGTATTGAAATTCAGTCCGCTATTCCGCAGGAAATCAACCGACATCCAAGGTGCCTTCAGGTATTGCTTGTTGATACGGTCCATAATCAGCACATAATCCTTTGTCATCTCAATGCGTCCGGCCTCTACGAAGCCAAAGGCCATCAGCTGCAGGCGGATTACGTCGTCACGCTTCATTTTCAGGTTACCAGTCAGCGTGAGTTTCTGAGGACCTACCTCTACGGAGAACTTAACCTTTGAGGTCAGGAACTTTCCTGTCTGCGCTTGTTCTTTCACACTCTCAAGGAATTGTACCTTGTCTCTCACCTCTGGAGTCATCTTAACAGGTTCCTGAACCACTTTCTTGTGAGAACCACAGGATGCCAGCACTAACGGCAGTGCCAATACGGACACTTTAACAATACTAAGCAATTTCATTCTTTCAAATATTTTTTAAGTTTAATTTTTCTGATAAGTAGCTGGTCCTCAGGTTTCTTCTGCTGAGCATCCCGCCAGAGGGCCAACGCACGATCCATATCTTTATTCTGGGCATAGATATCGCCCGCATGTTCTACAATCACCTCATTGCCCACAGAGTCCTCCATATTCTGAAGAGCCTGGTCAATATAAATCTTCGCCTCAGCATATCGTTCCTGCATGAAGAGTATCCAGGCATAGGTATCTAAATAGGTGGCGTTCTTGGGCTCTGCCTTAACGGTCCTGTAGCTCATCTCCTCTGCCTTTTCCAGTTGCTCGCCTCGCTCACTGAGGTAGTAGGCATAGTTGTTCAGGCATCCAATATTGTCATCCTTCCACTGCAGACAGGAGTCGTAGGCTGCAAAAGCCTCCTCAGCAAGCCCCTTCTGATGCAGAATGTCGCCCATCACCGCATAGAAGTCGGAGACGATTTCCGGGTTGCTGTTGTCGTTAATCACCCCTATACCATTCTGGAAAGCAGAGAGTGCCTGGTCCAGACTGTCGCGCTTGTAATAGGCGATGCCCTGATAGTAGTAAAAGGCCATCTCGTCAGGATTATACTGACGGGCCTCCTGACAGAGCGCGATGACCTTATCCATATCCTCATCCTCCCAGGCATAGCCCACCAACTGCAAACGGGCTGATGCATAGTCGGGAGCGATGGCTAATGCCTGGTTCAACACTCGGGCTACACTGTCCTTGGGCATCTGCTTTGAGTTCATATACGAAGCACAGAGCAGGGCCATATCCGGACTGGATTGCGGTTGTGCCAGCATCTTCTTGAAGAGCGTCAGTACACGCGTGCTGTCGCCACCCATATTCTCACTGGCTGACACCTCCTGCCTCAGCAGATGAACCTTCTCCTCGGAAGTGGCATGACTGCTCAGCAGGACGCGCTCTGCCAGAGAGTCGGCAACAGCCTTGTTGCCTTCTGCCAGATGGTAGGTGCGCAATGACATCAGCACCCGATTATTATCTGGTTCCTGTTCCAACACCTTGTCATAGACAGAGAGGGCTTTCTTGGTCTGATCGTTCATCATCAGGGCCTCACCATACATGACCATATAGTTCAGGTCGTTGGGGAACTGCCTGGCAAGCGACTCCATCTCAGCAACAGCAGCTTTCCGGTTGCCCATCCTGGTCAGTATCTCGCTCTTGGCCACAGAGAGGCGCTCGCTCTTACCGTCGATCTGCTCCATCCTCTCCAGGACATTGATGGCATTGCTGTAGTCATCTACTTGCTGGTAGAGTTGGAAGAGCATCTCGAGCAGATCCTCACGCTCCTTGTTCCGTTCATAGATACCCTCAACCACCGGGATGGCACTGGCATAGTCTTGTTGCTGGATATAGGCCTGGGCCAGTGTCTCCATGTAGGTCTCGTTGTCAGGATTCAGGGCAGCTGCACGCTTGACGCACTCCGTTGCCTTGTCGGTATTTCGCATGGCCGAATAGTACTGAGCCAGGAAATAATACACCTCTGGAGCCTCAGGGTTCAGGGTCTGACAATGGCGCAACAAGTCGAAGGCAGCATCGTTGTTGCCCTTCTGACGCTGAACCATTGCCTCCATGAAGAACTGGTCGTAGGTACGTGAGTCCTGAGCCCCGACCTGTCCAAGCCAAGCCAGTACCATCAGCAGCATCAAGCATCTCACCTTACCCATCTCTGAACCTGAATTTATTATTTTACTCCCGTATGTCCATAGCCACCCTCGCCTCGTTCCGTCTCGTCGAGCACTTCAACAGGGATAAAGGCACCCTGCTCATGACGAGCAATCACCATCTGGGCGATGCGCTCGCCATCCTCAACGACAAACGCCTCCTGCGAAAGGTTTATCAGCACCACACCGATCTCACCACGATAATCTGCATCGATGGTACCTGGCGTATTAAGAACTGTGATACCTTTCTTTAAGGCCAGACCACTGCGAGGCCTCACCTGCGCCTCGTAACCTTTGGGCAACGAGATATGCAGACCCGTAGGAATGAGCCTGCGCTCCATCGGCTTCAGCTCGACGGGGGCATCAAGATTGGCACGAAGGTCCATGCCCGCACTCTGTTCTGTGGCATATTGAGGTAATGGCTGATGGCCTTTGTTGACTACTTTTATTTCCAACATTTGTACGAAATCCTATTTTACAATGTGCAAAATTAATGAATTCTCTTCAAACAGCCACATTTTTCTTGAAAAAAAGTAGTTTTTTAGGTTAAATTCATTACTTTTGCACCTTAGTTATGATGAATTGGCAGCAACTTATATCGAATAAGCGACTCGGACAGGAGCATCGACATCCTGAACGTCACGATGACAGGACAGAGTTCAAACGCGATTATGATCGTCTGATTTTCTCTGCCCCGTTCCGTCGTTTACAGAACAAGACTCAGGTGTTTCCCCTCCCGGGAAGCATCTTCGTACACAACCGTCTGACCCACTCTCTCGAGGTGGCGAGTGTTGGCATGTCGCTAGGCAATGATGTAGCCCAGAAACTCATGCAGAAGCACCCGGAACTCAGGGACACCCTCTTTCAGGAGATCGGACAGATCGTAGCTACGGCTTGTCTGGCTCACGACTTGGGCAATCCGCCTTTCGGACATAGTGGTGAGAAGGCCATCCAGGCATTCTTCACTGAGGGCAACGGCAACGAGTTGCAACGCGAGGTCAGTCCTCAGTTCTGGAGCGACCTCATCCACTTCGAGGGCAATGCCAACGCCTTCCGTTTGCTCACCCATCAGTTCAAAGGTCGCCGACTTGGTGGTTTTGTCATGACTTATTCCACACTCGCCAGCATCGTCAAATACCCATTCTCCTCTTCCGCAGCAGGGAAGAAAGGGAAGTTCGGTTTCTTTGAGACTGAGAAGGACAACTACCGCCATATCGCCGACGAACTCGGCATCATCTGCAAATCAGAGATAGGTGAGCCTTTGCGCTATGCCCGTCATCCGCTGGTCTATCTGGTTGAAGCCGCTGACGACATCTGCTATGAGATCATGGATATGGAAGATGCCCATAAGCTTAAAATTATTTCATACGAAGAGACGATGGATCACCTGCTTGGATTCTTTGACAAGGACAACCAACAGCATATCCTTCAGCGCATCGTTGAAGAAGGGGTTACCGACAATAACGAGAAGGTGGTCTATCTGCGTGCCTGTGCCATCGGAAAACTTGAGAACGAGTGTGTAAGAGTGTTCGTAGAGCACGAGGACGAGATCCTGAACGGCACCTTCGAGGGAAGTCTTGTCGACCACATCAGTCCCTTACAGCAAGATGCCTATAAGAGGTGTAGCGAACTCTCTTTCTCGAAGATCTACAAGAGCAAGCCCGTTCTCGACGTGGAACTCTCTGGTTACCAGATCATGCAGACGTTGCTCGAGAAGTTTATCGGAGCTGCTGTCCATCCCGAGCGTTTCTACTCCAAGCACCTCATCCGCAGGGTGTCGAGCCAGTACGACATCGACTCACCCGACTTGGAGACGCGCCTCATGGCTGTCATCGACTACATCAGTGGGATGACGGACGTCTATGCGCTCGAGGTGTATCAGAAGATCAGCGGGATATCGCTTCCCATTGTCTGAAACACCCCTCGTCATTGTTTTTTCTGCGAATAGATTTTTTCGTTTCAAACTTTGGTACGTACGTTTCAAACTTTGGTACGTACATTTCAAACTTTGGTATGTACGTTTCAAACTTTGAAACGAAAAATTCCCAAGCGAAGAATATGCGCAACTAACGCACTTATTTAGATGCAAAATGAGTGTTTTTCCAAATTTATTTGGAATAATCCGATAATTTGTAGTACCTTTGCACCCGAAATGAAGAAATTGTATATAGAAACATACGGATGCCAGATGAATGTGGCAGACTCTGAGGTGGTTGCCTCAGTGATGCAAATGGCTGGCTACGAGACCACAGAGCAGTTGGAGGAGGCCGATGCCGTGTTCCTGAACACCTGTTCGGTTCGCGATAACGCGGAACAGAAGATTTATCATCGTCTAGAGGCCCTGAATGCTGAGCGCCGCAAGCATCCCTTAATCATTGGTGTGCTTGGATGCATGGCGGAACGTGCCCAGCAAGACCTGCTCGACAACCATTATTGCGATCTGGTGGCTGGTCCTGATGCCTACCTGTCATTGCCTGACCTGATTGCCCAGGCAGAAACGGGGCATAAGGCCATGAATATCGAACTCTCCACGACAGAGACTTATAAGGACGTGGTGCCCCAACGCATCGGTCTGGGACATAAGATAGGTGGTTTTGTGAGTATCATGCGAGGTTGCAACAACTTCTGCCACTACTGCATCGTGCCCTATACCCGTGGTCGTGAGCGGAGTCGCGATGTGGAAAGCATCCTCAGGGAGGTACGCGACCTGCGAGACAAAGGCTATAAAGAGGTGACTCTCCTGGGCCAGAACGTGAACTCTTTCTCTTGTGGCGAAACGAGTTTCCCCTTGTTGCTCCGTCGAGTGGCTGAGGAAGTGCCGGAGATGCGCGTCCGCTTTACCACCTCGCATCCGAAAGACATGAGCGACGAAACGCTACAGGTGATTGCCGATATGCCCAACGTCTGCAAACATATCCACCTCCCCGTACAGAGTGGAAGCGACCGTATTCTGAAACTGATGAACCGCAAATACACCCGTGAGTGGTATCTGGACCGTGTCGCCGCTATCCGTCGTATCATCCCCGATTGCGGACTCTCTACGGATATCTTCGTGGGCTATTGCTCGGAGACGGAGGAAGACCACCAGCTCTCGCTCTCACTGATGCGTGAGGTGGGCTACGACTCCGCCTTTATGTTCAAATACTCAGAGCGCCCAGGTACCTATGCCTCGAAGCATCTGCCCGACAATGTGCCTGAGGAGGAGAAAATCCGTCGTCTGAACGAACTTATCGCCCTTCAGACGGAGATATCAGCCCAACAGAACCAAAAAGATGTCGGGCATGAGTTCGACGTCCTGGTTGAAGGCTTCTCTAAGCGCTCACGGAGTCAACTTTGTGGTCGTACAGAACAAAACAAGATGGTGGTCTTCGACAAAGGCGATCATCATATTGGAGAAACGGTCAGAGTCCGCATTACGGGTTCTACAAGTGCAACCTTATTAGGAGAATTATTATGAAAGAATTCCTGAATGTTCTGAGGCGGTTCGTGCCTCCCTACAAGAAATACCTCGTACTGTCGGTGGTATTCAATATCCTCTCAGCCGTACTCAACATCTTCTCGTTTGCTGCGCTCATCCCCATTCTGCAGATTCTCTTCCAGACAAGCGATGCAGAGTCGGCCACCTCACTGATGGCCTGGGACTGGGGCAATCTCCAGACCGTTCTGATGAACAATATGAACTACTACGTGAATGGCCTGATTGCAGAATGGGGCCAGACCACGACATTGCTGCTGATAGGTATCTTCCTGGCCGTTACCACATTCCTGAAGACGGGAGCCTATTTCCTCTCTGCTGCTACCATCATACCTATCAGGACAGGTGTGGTACGCGATATTCGCAACCAACTCTATCAGAAAATCACCTCGTTGCCTTTAGGCTTCTTCTCCGAGGAGCGCAAGGGTGACATCATTGCCCGCATGAGTGGTGATGTGCAGGAGATAGAGAACTCCATCATGGCCTCGCTCGAGATGCTGTTCAAGAACCCGATTCTCATCGTCAGCTATTTTGCTGCCCTGCTCTTTATCTCGTGGGAGTTGACACTCTTCACCCTCATCATCGTTCCCATCATGGGGTGGTTCATGGGTTGGGTAGGTCGTAAGCTGAAGCAGGATTCTATCAAGGCCCAGGCCCTGTGGAGCGACACGATGAGTCAGGTGGAGGAGACACTGGGAGGTCTGCGCATCATCAAGGCCTTTATCGCTGAAGAGAAGATGAACCGTCGTTTCGACCAGATCAACTCTGCCTATCGCAACGACATCATGCGAGTCAATATCCGTCAATCCTCAGCCCACCCGATGTCGGAGTTCCTGGGCACCATCATGATTGTTATCGTATTGTGGTTCGGTGGTATCCTCGTCATCAACAACCACACCCTCTCAGGCCCCATCTTCATCTACTATATGGTGATGCTCTACTCCATCATCAACCCCTTGAAAGATTTCTCGAAGGCAGGTTACAACATCCCCAAGGGTCTGGCCTCTATGGAGCGTGTGGACAAGATCCTGATGGCAGACAACACCATTCAGGAACCTGCGAATCCTAAGCATATCGCCAGTTTCGACCACGAGATCGAGTTCCGTCATGTTAGCTTTAAGTATGCAGAGCAATGGGTTCTTCGCGATATCAACCTCGTCATCCCCAAGGGCAAGACCATCGCCATCGTGGGACAATCGGGCTCTGGCAAATCCACCCTCGTCGATCTCATCCCCCGTTATTACGATGTGCAGGAGGGCGAGGTGCTTATCGACGGTATCAACGTGAAGGACTTAGGCATCCACGACTTGCGCCAACTCATTGGCAATGTCAACCAGGAGGCCATCCTCTTCAACGACTCCTTCCGCAATAATATCAGTTTTGGTGTCGATCACGCCACTCAGGAACAGATTGAGGAGGCAGCAAAGATTGCCAATGCCTATGATTTCATCATGCAAAGCGAACAGGGTTTCGATACGAACATAGGCGATCGTGGCGGTCGTCTCTCGGGTGGTCAGCGCCAACGTGTCTCCATCGCCCGGGCCATCTTGAAGAATCCTCCCATCCTCATCCTCGACGAGGCCACCTCGGCCCTCGACACAGAGAGCGAACGCCTGGTACAGGATGCCCTTGAGCGCTTGATGAAGACGCGCACCACCGTCGCCATCGCCCATCGTCTTTCTACCATCAAGAATGCCGATGAAATCTGTGTGCTCCATGAGGGCAAGATCGTTGAGCGAGGTTCTCATGAGGAATTGCTCGCCTCTGACGGCTATTACAAGAAACTACACGAAATGCAACAATAGAAGTGAAGGAAAGGCTGCTTTATCTCATCAAGTATTATCTCCTCACGGTGGTGATCTTCATCGCTGCGAAGGTAGGGTTTATGCTGATGAATGGAGGCGATCATCCCTTTGCCACAGGCGACATGACTGATGTCGTCTGGCATGGTTTGAGTCTTGACCTCAGCACGGCGCTCTATGTCTTTGCCATCCCTTTTATCTGCATGATGGCGAGCATCTGGTATCCTCGTGAAAAATGTTTCCGATGGATCCTCCGACCTTTTAGTCTGATTATCGCCATTGCCTTTGCGTTGGCCTTCGTAGCAGATACCAGTCTCTATGAGTTCTGGAATTTCAAACTCGACGCCTCATGCCTGCAATATCTCGAAACCCCTACCGAGGCTATGGCCAGTGTCTCTACAGGTTATATCCTGTTGCGCCTCTTGGTCATCATACTCCTGGTTTGGCTCTTCACCATGGCTTACTGGCGCATCCCCCTCAGACTCCCGGAAATGCACCATCGCATCATAGCCACCATCGCCGGTCTGGTGGCAATGCCTCTCATCTTTGTTGGCATCCGAGGCGGACTCCATGAATCCACCACGAACATCGGACAGGTGTATTACTCACAGAACCAGTTTCTGAACCACTCTGCCGTAAATCCTGTCTTCAGTTTTATGGCCTCCCTGGAAAGGACCGCGAACTTCGTGCCCGACTATACGTTTATGGAGGATTCTGAATGCGACCGACTCATGGAGGGATTCTATTTCACAGACAGTACGGAACCGGATACCCTTCTGAGAACTCAGCACCCCAACATTGTCGTCATCCTGATGGAAAGTTGTGGGGGCATCTTCACGGAGGACATCGGCAAACGGAGTGACATCATGCCCCACCTGAATCAACTCACGGAAGAGGGTGTTTATTTCGCCAACTTCTACGCCAACTCCTATCGCACGGATCGTGGTACACTCTGCACATGGAGCGGATACCCATCCTTCCCACGTTCCTCTGTGATGAAAATGCCAGAGAAGACACGCTTAATGCCTGGTATTGCACAATCACTCCGGAAGAATGGCTATCACACCTATTACCTTTATGGGGGCGACATTAATTTCACCAATATGCGAAGTTACCTTATTACAACGGGCTTCGAGCAATTGCACTGGATGAAGGATTACTCCCTTGAAGAACAGAAAACCTCAGAATGGGGTGTACGCGACGATATCACCTTTGCCACACTGGGCGATATGGTCAGACAAGGGCAAGAGCCTTTCCTTATTGGCTACTCAACACTGAGCAGCCACGAACCTTGGGATGTGCCCACACATCGTCTGGACGACGAGATCCTAAACGCCTTCAACTATCTTGACGAGTGCATAGGCAACTTCATCAACGACATGAAGCAGACGCCACAGTGGGATAATCTGTTGGTGATTCTATTGCCCGATCATGGTTTTTCTTACTTAGGTGTTGGCGAAGAGCACGAACTGCATGACCATGTGCCCATGCTCTGGTTAGGAGGTGCCATCAAGTCACCACGACGCATTGAGCAGATATGCAATCAAACCGACCTTCCTGCCACCTTGCTGGGACAATTAGGCATTGCTCATCATGAATACTTTTTCAGTCGTGACATCATGAGCAAGAGTTATCAATATCCCTTTGCCGTACATACCTATAACAATGGTATCACCATGAGGGACAGTACAGGATTTGCCGTCTTCGATTTGAATGCCAACCGCATCATTGTCGATAAGAGTAGCGACAGCGAACTGTTGATCAAGAAGGGAAAGGCCATCCTGCAAACAGCTACGGACAGATTAAGAAATATGGAGGAGTATAAGGAATGAACACACGTCGATTAGGATATCTCTCACCTCTGACTGCAATGTTATGCAATCTGGGCATTGCTTATGTGCTGTATTTCATGGCGAGGATTATCTACTTATTGGTAAACTACAGTTATTTCGAGCAGGGACTTTCCTTCTCACATCTCATTGAAATGTTGGGAGGCGGACTGGTGTTCGACACTTCTGCCATTCTCGTTACCAATATTCCATATATCGTGATGATGCTCTTCCCCTGGCATGCGAAGGAGAACAACACCTACCAGTTGATATGCAAGTGGGTATTCATCGTCATCAATGGCATAGCCCTTACCATCAACCTCTGCGACTCCGTCTATTTCCAATATACCATGCGACGGACAACCACCACCGTATTTAGGGAGTTCTCCAACGAGGGCAATCTTGGCTCCATCTTCCTGACAGAGACCTTGCATCATCTGTATCTGGTAGTCTTATTTGCTTTCTTCATCTGGTGTGCTTGGCGACTATATGTCAAAACAGGACTGGAGTGTAAGCGCTTGCGCCCTTGGCCATATGCACTCACCGTGTTTCTCTCCCTGGCAGCATTCGCGCCTTTCGTGGTGGCTGGTATCCGGGGAGGATTTACCACAGCGGTCCGTCCTATTGCTATCTCTAACGCTAACCAGTACGTGAACCGCCCTGTTGAAGCGGCCCTGGTCCTGAACACCCCATTCTCGCTTTATCGCACAATTGGCAAGGATGTGTTTGTGGTACCAGACTATTTTAGTAGCGAACAGGAGATGGAAGGCATCTATACGCCTGTACATGTTCCCTCAGACACCATACCTATGACGAAAAAGAACGTGGTGGTACTGATTGTGGAGAGTTTCGGACGAGAATATATTGGAGCCCTTAACAAGACACTTGAGGGAGGACGTTATAAGGGCTATACACCTTATGTTGACGCACTGATCGGAAAAAGCGTCACTTTTACCCACTCTTACTGCAATGGCCGCAAGTCGATCGATGGCATGCCTTCTATTCTTTCCAGCATACCGATGTTCGTAGAGCCCTTCTTCTTGACGCCAGCCTCCATGAACCATATCGATGGCCTTGCCTCAATCCTTGCCGCTGAAGGTTACCAAACGGCTTTCTTCCATGGTGCACAACGTGGTTCCATGGGATTCCAGGCTTTCTCAAGGGCCACAGGCTTCCAGAATTACTACGGACGGGAGGACTATGATGACGATACCCGTTTCGGTGGTGATCGGGATTTCGATGGTATGTGGGCCATCTGGGACGAACCGTTCCTGCAATACTACGCCACAAAGATGTCGGAAATGAAAGAGCCCTTTATGACAGCTGTCTTCACAGCCAGTAGCCACCATCCCTATGCCATCCCAGAACAATATAAGTCGCAATATCCTGAAGAAGGCATCATTATCCATAAATGCATTCGCTATACCGACATGGCTATTGGTAAATTCTTTGAGAAGGTCAGTCGTGAACCTTGGTTCAACAATACGATCTTCGTACTCACCAGCGACCACACGAATCTCTCTGATCATGCATTTTACCAGACTGACATCGGAGGTTTCTGTTCACCTATTATTATATATGAGCCTGGCAACCCTAAGCGCCAGGGAGAGGTACAAGACAAAATTGCCCAACAGATCGACATCCTGCCCACCGTTCTGGGTATGCTACATTACCAGAAGCCATTCTTCAGTTTTGGCATCGACGTCTTGAACACACCAAAGGAAGACACATGGGCCGTCAACTATCTGAATGGCATCTATCAATATGTCAAACAAGGTTATGTACTTCAGTTCGATGGTGTACAGAGTAAGGCCGTTTATTCACTCAACGACTCACTCATGCAGCATAATCTCGTGGGGAAAACGCCTAAACAACCCCAGATGGAGCGCGAGTTAAAGGCCATCATCCAACAATATATGTCTCGCATGACACAAGACAGACTCAACGCACAATAAGATGAAGAAGGTTAATACACTGAAGGTCCCTGGCATCATCGCCTTAATCAGCAATCTCTTATTGTTGTACGTAGCTTATATGGCAACGCGCATCGCCTTCCTTTTGGAAAATTACAGCACGTACGAGCATGTGCTCAGTTCGCCTAAGTTTTGGGACATTTTCTGGGGAGGCGTTTATTTCGACACCTCGGCTCTGGCCTATACCAACGCCCTCTATATTCTTCTGGTGCTATTACCATGCCATCTCAAAGAGAATGTACTATGGCAACGTATCAGTAAATGGCTTTATATCATAGTGAATGGTTTGGGACTCGCCACTAATCTTGGCGATGCCGTGTATTTCCAATACACAGCCCGTCGCACCACCAGTGCCTTTTTCAGTGAATTTGGTGCCGACGATAAGTTAGGCAGTATCGTGGGACTGGAGTTTGTGCGTCATTGGTATCTGGTATTGCTCTTTATCACCCTGATGGTCATGCTCTGGTGTTGTTATCTGGTTCCCAAGTTCCACACCCAGCCTCGCAAGCGCTACTATATCACGCAGTCTTTCTCATTAATTATAGTGGGTTTCCTATGTTGGGCAGGCATGCGAGGAGGCTTCTGGGATAACCGTCCTATCAAGATCAGTACCGCCAATCAGTTTATCGACCGTCCCAACGATGCATCGCTGATTCTGAACACACCTTTCTCTTTGTTCCGAACCATTGGCAAGAACAACTATCACAATCCTGATTATTACCAGGACGAGACTACTTTGGAGCAGATCTTCACACCCATCCACGAGCCTTTAGCCCCAGACTCCATTCCCCGACAGAAGAAGAATGTCGTCGTCATCTTCCTCGAGAGTTTCGGACGCGAGTATGTCGGAAGTCTGAATCTGGAGATACTTCCTGGTTATAAGGGTTATACCCCATTTCTTGATTCCCTGATGCAAAAGGCGGTGAGTTTCAGATACACTTATGCCAACGGGCGTGCCAGTATCGATGCTATGCCATCGGCTCTTTCTGGATTGCCTATGTTTGTCGAGTCGTTTGTTGCCGCTTCCCACGCCACCAATCACCTTGGAGGTATGGCGGCATGTCTGGATAGTCTGGGCTACGAGACAGCCTTCTTCCATGGGGCACCCGCCTCTAGTTTGGGATTTCAGGGCTTTACAAAATCTACGGGTTTCCAACAGTGCTTCAGTCAGGAAGATTTCGAGGCCGACAAGCGTACCAATGGTGCAGCCGACTCCGATAACTGGTGGGGCATATGGGACGAACCCTTCCTACAATATTTCCGCATCAAGATGAGTGATATGAAAGAGCCTTTCATGACGGCCCTTTTCACACTCTCCAGCCATCACCCCTTCCATGTGCCAGAGCAATACAAAACAAAATTCCCAGAAGAAGAGATGCCTATTCATAAATGCATTCGCTATAGCGACCATGCTCTCCAGCGTTTCTTCGAGGAATCCAGCAAGGAGCCTTGGTTCAAGAATACCGTGTTTGTGATGACAGGCGACCATACAAACATGAGCAACCACCCGGAGTATAAGAGCAGCATCAATCAGTTCAGTACCTCTATTATTATTTATGATGCCAGTGGTGACATCGCTCCAGGCATTCGTGACGGCATCGCCCAACAAACCGACATCCTACCTACGGTCCTCAACCTTGTAGGCTACGACAAGCCTTACATGGCCTTTGGATGCGACTTGCTGAACACACCAGCTAAAGACACGTGGGCCATCAATTATCTCGATGGCATCTATCAGTATTGCAAGGGGGATTATGTGTTGCAGTTCGATGGTCAGCAGACTATCGGTGTCTATGCCCTTAAAGATTATCTGATGAGCCATAACCTGAAAGGACAAGTGGCTGAACAGGCCACAATGGAGCGCGAGATGAAGGCCATCATCCAGCAATATATGGTACGCATGATCGAAAACCGCCTAATACCCTAAAGGATGTGCTTGAAGATATTGTCAAAGTAGCCGAATGAACTTTCGCAAAGAGGGGCATCTGCATCCATCATCCAATAGAGTGGTGTGTCATGATACATTGCTGCCGCCAGCGAGAATGTGCTAGGGGCGCCGATGATATAATCACAATGAGAGAGCAGACAGAGATCCTCACCTGGATTGCCATCAGGGAAAACTATACGACAATCTGGCAACTGCTGCTGATAATAGGCACGCTGTATTTGGGGATCATTGCTGCAGATAAAGACACTCACTTGCTGGTCAGGATGCAGAGCAAGAAAACGACGGATAATTCTGATATATTGTTCATCGGAAAAGAAGAACCGTCCATCGTAGAAAGTCGCATAGTCGCCACGACGGATATGCACGCCCAAATTCAGACCTGCACCCTTACTTATCTGCAGGGCAATTTTCTGCTCAATATCTTCATGGAAGGCAAATAACGACAAGATCTCTGATTTGTATTTCAGGAAGAGATCATACCAACGTGCCTCCCACCCTGTAACCATCACCTGACGATGATGCATCATCAATGCTTCTTCTTCATAATAGTCTTTACCTTTCTCATCGAAATGGACAGTGGGAATAAGTCCCCATTTTGCTGCATATTTTGCAAAGACATAAGTGGCAAAATTATGATGAGCTGTATCGCAGATATGAAAATATGGGTACTTATAGGCAAAACGCATAGACATGGTTTTCCGCCCATGCTCCCTTCCCCAGGCATACACATGCCCATATTGAAGCATGTTATTGGCCATACGCCCCCTATCATGAACAAAAATCATTGCTGCACCCCCTCCCTGGGAACCACCTTACCACCAATTACCTGAAACCTTTCATTGAACTCCTCACGGGTACGTTTCCAACGGTTATGACTCCAAAGCCACAATTCCGGTTGACGACGGATACTCCTCTCCAACATCTGATGATAAATGTCAGTAGTCTCAAATTCCTTCAGATGTTCTGGCGTACGGGTAATCAGCTTAAACTCTGCCACATAATAGCCTCGTTTTGGTCGTGACATCTCAAGGAAGAAGATCGCCTGGCGATTCTTGATGGCAATACGTTCTGTACCCGTCATTACGGGAGTATCATGATTCAGGAACCAGCACCAATGATGGATATTGTTCCAGTGGGGCACCTGATCGGCCAAGTAGCCGATTATGGTAGTCTGTTGTTTTTGTTTGTATTCGATGGTCTTGCGTAACACATCCACCAATGGAATACACTCTGATCCCCAACGCTCGCGTATATGAAGAAAGAGCGTGTCGAAGGCCTCATTCTCCAACGCATGATATAGTTGTCCACAATGTGCCTTCTTCGTCAACCATAACGGAAGCGAGGTAATCCACTCCCAATTGAATGTATGTCCCAGATAAAGGGCAATCGACTGCTTTTCTGCAATACACAAATTGAGGGCTTCAGTATTTTTAAAGACCATACGTCTCCGCATCTGACGTTCACTCATCGTCATCATCTTCACTGCTTCGACAAAGTAGTCGCAAAGACTGTGGTAGAACTTTCGCTCAATCTGAAGAATCTCTGCCTCAGACTTTTCAGGGAACGAGGTCGTGAGATTATTCCGCACCACCTTTACCCGGTATCCTATCAGACGATACACAATGAGGTAAACAAAATCGCTGAAGAGATAATGAACCCAAAAAGGCAACAGCGACAGAAGATACCAGATAACATAGACCAGATAGTAGACTACTTTGTTCATACGTTATAGATGGTTTTGATTTGGTCATAGTAATAGGCATAGTTCAGATGGTCGTCGAAATCAGCCTTCGCCTGCTTACCCAAACGCTGAAGCAGCGACGAATCATCCACAAGACGAGAGATAGCCGCAGCCAGGGCCTGGGCATTACCAGGAGATACCAACAAACCGTTTTTTTCCTGTACCACATACTCGCGCTGTCCACCGTTGTCAGTAACAATGACGGGATGACCTTGCGACATATACTCCAGAGGAGAGAGAGGGCAACCTTCTTGTACCGTTGAGGCTAGGATACCAAAATCTGCTGCAGCAACATAAGGCAAAACGGGATGTCGAAAACCTGCAAAAAACACCATTCCTGCAATACCCTTCTCTTCAGCAACCTGTTTCAGGTGAGCGGTATATTCGTCACGACCACGTCCCACCAACACCAGTCTGAAGTTCTTTTCTTTAAGTTGTGCAACAGCGTCCAACAAAATATCGAGACCCTTCTCCGGATCGAGACGTCCATGGAACATGCCAATGACACAATCATCTGGAATAAGGAATTCACTTCTAATATCGACTTCTGTCACTACCTCAGGCACCACAATACTCGTATGAACAATTCCCAGTTTGGCTGTATCGATGGCTGGACTAGTACTCAGGAATTCCGACTTGGACAATTCTGAATCGAAAACCAGACGATCCAGATGACGATAGAGCCAGCGATAGAGCAAGGTATTCTTGCCTTTGCGGGTGAGATGACGACACATCACCACATGTACCTGTTTATTACTCGACAGACAACGGGCATAACAGGCCGTAAAGGCATCCTTGAAGTTGTGGGCATGAATGGTGCAAGGGCCGGCGTGATTGATGACCTTGGCCATCTGCCAGGCACTCTTCACGTCAAGAGCACCTCCCAAGGCCAATAGCGATACCTTCATCTCTGCCTCCGTATATTTCTGTACGATAGCCTCAACGGGTTTGCAGAAAATGGCGACATCAATACCATCTGCCTTTTGATGCTGACTCAAGTCATAGACATACTGTTCACCTCCACCCCACTCCTTATTCGATACGATATGGAATATTTTCATGCCGCAAAGGTACTATTTTTAATTCATTTATGGACAAAATTAATCATATTATTCACATTTCTTTCCAAAAATGATTATCTTTGCAGCGAAATTATGGCATCATACGATATAGAAACCCTCCATCAGCACATTCTACAGATTCTGTTGTCTGTGGACCGTGTTTGTCGTGAGCACAACATCAAATACTACTGTTGGGCAGGCACCATGCTGGGAGCCGTTCGTCACCAGGGCTTTATCCCTTGGGACGACGATATGGACATCTGCATGCCCCGTCCCGACTACGACCGCTTCATGACGCATGCCCATGAGTGGTTGCCTGAGCCCCTCGAAGCCCTGTGCATCGAGACCTCACCCACCTATCCTGGCGGTTTCGGAAAGATTGTAGACAGTAGCACCACCCTGATCGAACGTGCCCACAGCGACTACCTCGCCGGCATCTATATCGACGTGTTCCCCATCGACGGCATCTCCAAAAACAAGATGGCCCAGCGGGTGGCAGTGGCGCGATACAAGGCTCTCGACAAATTACTCTATTTCCTCCATCGCGACCCCTATAAGCACGGACACGGACCCAGTTCGTGGCCCATCCTGCTGATTCAGCGCTGCTTCTCGCATGAGTGGGCTCGCCGTCAGTTGCGGGCTGCCTATCTGGCCTACGACTACGAATCCAGCGAGTATGTACTCGACTACGACGATGGTGTGCAGGGCGTGATTCCCAAGACTATGTTAGGTACACCCCAACCCGTCACCTTCGAAGGCCACATCGTGATGGGCGTGGAACAAGCCGATGCCTATCTCCGAAACAAGTATGGTGATTATATGGTCATACCGCCGCACGACAACCAGCGCCAGCATAATTTCTATTATCTCGACTATAATCTGCCTTACCGGAAATATCAAGATAACCGCGCTTTCGTCAACCGCGATAGCGCTTCTCAATGATTTTTGCCACCAGGATAAACTGATACACAGCGTGCATCCCTGAGCGTATCAGTCCTCGGATGCCCATGCGGAAGCTGCCGTCCATCACATAACTCTTGAAGAAACGCCACAAGGGTCGCCAGAACAGGGCGGTTACGCCATATTGTTTTTTCTCAGTCTCGTTGTCGGTATACACATTCATCTTCGCCACGTACTCATGCATGGTCTCGTCCATCAAATGCAGCAGACGAGCCTCCTTCGGGGCTTTCAGCTTCTCCACCCTCCCGGGCACCTTCGGCAGTGAATGGATAGTCGGAGGCCACTCCGTACCCTCACGCACCAGGAACCGCAGTTGATAATCATAATGGAAATCGCACACAAACATGCTCATAAACATATTCTGACGGGGGATATAATAGCCCGCGGCGCAGTCATTCCCCTTTATGGTCTGATAGAGCGACTCTCGCAGTTCTGGTGTCACAATCTCATCTGCATCGACGACAAACACCCACGGATTGGATGCCGACTGGATGGCAAATGTTCGAGCAGGCTCACAACAGGTATGGTTTCCCTTGGGAAACGTCACCACCCGGCAGCCATACTGCTCAGCTATTGCCAAAGTATCGTCGGTACTCTCCATATCGCACACCACCACCTCGTCGAAGTCCTTCACCGACTCCAATACCTTGGCTAAATGCTGGCGGGCATTATAGGTATTGATGACAACAGAAATCCTGGCCACGATCATGCCTTATCAACAACTGTATGATAAGCGTTAATAACCGTCTGAACCACAAAATGCGTCATCTCATCGTTCAGTTGCGGATAGCAGGGCAGCGATATCTCATGGGCATAGTTCCGGTAGGCCTGTGGATAATCCTTGATGTCATAGCCCAAGTCACGGAACAAGGTCAGCATCGGCAGCGGGATGAAATGCACATTCACTGCCACCTCATGCCTGGAAATCTCAGCGATAATCTCGTCACGCTGTTCCTCTGTGATATCCTTGATACGCAGGGCGAAGAAATGGTACGATGTCTCACGACCATCTTGTTTGATGGGAGGGATAATGGCCCAGGGCTGCTGACTGAGGGCCTCGCTGTAGGTCGTGAAGATCCGTTTGCGCTCTGCCAGCAACTGGTCGTATTGCCGTATCTCAGCCAATCCGATAGCAGCATTCACATCAGCCATATTGGCCTTCATGCCCATGCCAACGATGTCGTACCGCCAACCACCAGCCTTGCTCTTCGTAAAGGCATCCTTCGTCTGACAGTTCAGCGCCATCATCCTCAGCTGCTGATAGAGCTGGGCATTGTCGAAAGATGCAGGAAGGTTCAGGCAAATGGCTCCGCCCTCTGCCGTGGTGATGTTCTTCACGGCATGCAGCGAGAAAATAGCGATATCGGTCTCAGTACCAGAGAATTTACCTTGATAATGCGAGCCGATGGAGTGGGCCGAGTCATTGATCACGCAGATACGTCCCAGCTGCTCCATCACAGGCGAGGTGGCTTGGAACATCGCCTTGATCTCCGGTTCCTGAACCAATGCCATAATCGCGCTGTAGTCACATGGAAAGCCTGCAATATCCACAGGAATAATGGCTTTTGTCTTCGGAGTGATAGCCTTACGAATGGCCTCAATGGAGATATTCAGATCATCGCCAGAGTCCACCATCACAGGCTTCGCACCTGCCCACAGCACGGCAAAGGCCGTCGCACAATAGGTATAGGCAGGGATAATCACCTCGTCGCCGGGTTTTACACCCAACCAACGAAGCATCATAATGGCACCTGTGGTCCAGGAGTTGACACATAACACTTGGTATGTACCTGTCAATTTGATTATCTCCTCCTCCAAAGCTTTTACCTTCGGACCTGTGGTTATCCAACCTGAACGCAACGAGTCTGTCACCTCGGTCAAGACATTGTCATCAATATACGGTGGTGAAAATGGTATCTTCATATAATATATATCTTTTTACGTCTGAAAAGTTTTTCTTTCGGGTTCAAGAGAAGTAAGTCCTGGGTAAACTTCGTTACTCTAAGATCTCCTGGATATTGTATAGCGGACGATGCTTGACCTCGGTATAGATCCTACCGATATACATGCCAGTGATACCTATGGAGATGAGGATGAAACCACCGACAATCCAGATGGAGAGAATGAGCGATGACCAACCAGGTACAGCAGAGCCAGTAACGAGGGCATGAACTACATAGATACCAATGAAGAAAGCTATGGTAAGGAACAACCAACCCAATGCAAAAATAAGGTGCATGGGACGCGTGCTAAACGAAGTGATACCATCTGCGGCGAGATGGAGCATCTTCTTAAGGGTGTATTTGGATGTACCAGCCTCACGCTCACCAATAACATCATCGACGGTGGTGGAGGGAAGACCTATCATGGGAATCAAACCACGCAGATAGATGTTGCGCTCTCCATAGCCAGCGAGCATATCGAGGGCACGCTTACTCATAAGGCGGAAATCGGCATGGTTATAGACACTCTCTACACCCATGGACTTCTGAATCTTATAAAAGGCCTGGGCCGATAGTCGCTTCATAAAGGGATCGGCCTGGCGCGACACCTTGACACCATAGACGATGTCGTTGCCCTGTTGGAAATGGCGCACCATCTGGGGGATGCACTCAATATCGTCCTGAAGGTCGGCATCGATAGTGATGACAGCATCGGCCCATTTGCGAGCAGTCATCATACCAGCCATGATAGCATTCTGATGACCCACGTTATGAGCCAAATTGATACCTCGAACGTATTTGTTTGAACCATGCAGCTCGCTGATAACCTGCCAGGTGCGGTCACGACTCCCATCATTGACAAACACCATCATGGAATCGTTGCTGATAAGGCCATCGGCTATCATGTGCTCAAAAAGCTCCGTAAGGCGCTCTACGGTGTGGTAAAGCACGGCTTCTTCGTTATAACATGGGGATACGGTAGCTAATTTGATCATAACTTTTCTCCTTTTTCAGCTATTTTCTTTTTAACGCGATCGGTAAAGGTCTTGTAAGTGATAAACTCATAATGGTGCTTCTTGAACTGCTTGATGAGACGATCCAGACGATCGACCATGGCCTGACCACTGTTCTTACGGATGATATAGGGCATCTTAAACTCAGGATGCTCATTGAGCTCATAGAACTCCCAGGGATGGAAGTAGGTGACGAAGTAGCCATCATGGCGAAGCGTCCAGTTGGCCAATACCTTATACCACGTCCAAGGCAGGTTATGGAGTGACAACCAGAAGAGCGGGAAACGGAACCAAGGCGTGACGGAAGCAGGAATCTGGAGAACACCGTCTTTCATGAACCAAGTACGAGACTCCGTAAGGTGCATATAACGACCAGGAATGAAGGCCGGATTAAGCGACGAGTTATAGAGATAGCCTACACGCTTGATCTCGGATTCAACGACTGGGAACATACGAGGCTGGCGATAACCATAGACTTTGCGCCCAGTGAGGCTCTCGATGATTTCCTTAGAATGGGCAAAATCTGTATCCTTAGGTTCCCAGTGGTCTACCCCATGACAAGCTACCTCATGACCTTCGTCGAGGATACGCTTCATCACCTGAGGTGCATGCTGGGCAAAATTACCTGTGCAAAAAAAAGTAGCCTTCACCTCGTTTTTGTGCAACATATCAAGGATGCGGTTGGTTCCCTCGACAGAAACCTTCATCCCATCTTCCAAGGAAAAATCGACTCCGTGCTCACGGGGTACATCAAATTCCTCAGTGTCAAAACTTAATAGTATCATTTGCTTATCAATTTGTGCTTGCAAAATTACAGCAAATATGGGAGAATACAAAATTTTTACACAAGTTATTCTTTATTTTTCGCTTTTTTCCGTAACTTTGCCAACGAAATTGTGAATTATGCAGAAGAAAGAGACATTTGGAGAACTTATCAGATTCGGCATTGTGGGTACTGCAGCTGCAGCAATGCACTATGCCATCTATTGGGTACTGCAACATTGGATTAATGTAAACATAGCCTACACCATAGGCTACGTGCTTAGTTTCTTGGTAAATTACTACCTGACGGCCCATTTTACCTTCCACGAGAAGACATCGGCCAAGAACGGCATTGGATTCGGAGGTGCCCATCTGGTGAATTATCTGCTGCACATCGTGCTCTTCAACTTCTTCCTCTGGCTCGGACTCAGTCGTGAGCTCGCACCTATTGCCGTGCTCGCCATCGCCGTACCCACGAATTTCGTGCTTGTGAGATTGGTTTTCAAACACTTTAAGCGCAAATGACAAATGAACCGATTATCGGCTTCGATGCCAAGCGCATCGTGAAGAACGGCACAGGTCTGGGCAGTTATGGACGGACACTCGTGAACGACCTTTCCACTCTACCCTTGCAACTGAGGCTCTATGCCCCCGACCAGGGACGGGATGACCTGAGGATGCAGATAGCAGACAAAGAGAACGTTAAGTTCTGCTACCCATTAAGTACGCCCTTGGGTAAAGCCTTCTGGCGCAGTAAGGGAATCGTAAGCGACCTGAAGCGCGACGGGGTACAACTCTTTCATGGCCTCTCTGGAGAACTGCCCATCGGTATCGGCCAAAGCGGCATCAAGAGCGTGGTCACCATCCACGATCTGATTTTCCTCAGACATCCTGAGTATTACCACTGGATTGACACGAAGATCTATGCATGGAAGTTTCGTCAAACCATCAAGGAGGCCGACCATATCATTGCCATCAGCGAGTGTACCAAGCGTGATATCATGACTTTTGGCCACGTTGACGAAAACAAAATCACGGTCATCTATCAGAGTTGTGCCCCCCAATTCTGCTCCCTCAACACGCCACCCTCAACCATCAACGACCGCTACATCCTAAGTGTAGGCAGCATCGAGGCTCGCAAGAATATTCTTTTAGCTGTGAAGGCACTTGCCTATCTGCCTGAAGACCTAAAACTGGTGGTTGTAGGGCGCCACACTACCTATACAGACCATGTGCTCGACTTTGTAAGGCAACACCACTTAGTGGACAGGGTAATAGTGATGCATGGAGTGGGTGACGAAGCACTACCTGTACTCTATGCAGGGGCTGAAGCCTTTGTCTATCCCTCGCGCTATGAGGGTTTTGGTATCCCCATCATCGAGGCCATCAGTAGTGGATTGCCAATAGTAGCCTGCACGGGGTCATGTCTGGAAGAGGCAGGAGGTCCCGATTCACTCTACGTGGATCCTGACGACGAACAGGCCATGGCCCATGCCATCTCCCAAGTACTGAAGGGGGCGAAGGGGCGCGAAGAACGTATCCTCCGCAGTCAAGCGTATATCAGAAAATTTGAGGGCAACGATGTGGCTCGTCAGGTGGCTGAACTCTATCAACGTCTGCTTTAGAACTTCCACCTTACTTGCAGATCGAGATCTGTCATTGAAGAGGCGGCTATCTGTTGATAGCTGCTACTAATAGTGCTACGATCAAAGTAATCTGTGACACCCACCTTAGCCGTCAGCATCAGGTCCTGACCTATCTGCGTCCTTGCCATCAACCAATAACGAATACCTTCGCCATAAAAGGAAGCCATAGAATAGGTATATAGCGGACCCCGTTCATAGAGATAGATGCGGCTATTGTAGCTATCGGTGTGGAAATAGCCCCCTCCGGCATTCAGTCTCAGCCAACGGCATGTATAAGATAGACTCTGACTGAGCATAGCACCCCACTCGCCACCAGCATACCCTCCATCAAACTGGATGCGCGCCCCGAAGTTCCCATTGCCGACATATTCTGCACTGAGGCGAGCGCGGTGGTCAGGAAACTCTTTCAGACTGGTTTTGTCTTCATTGTCTTTTTGATGCCTGCGTAGTCTGTAACGCGCAGTAAAATTCCATTGTTTGGGTTGCCAGGTGGCTTGTAACAAATGATCCCAAGAATACGACGACTGCGACACCTGATACCTGGCCCAGGCGAAATAAGCATAATCGGTATAGGCAACCAATCGGAACGTAGGCAATGGTTGCCATGAGAGTCCCAAATAGAGACCACTCTCGTTCTTCACTTTTCCACCATCGCTATAACTTTGAGCATCGATCGAGGTGTAACGATAGGAGTAGAAGCGTTGCAAGGCCATGATATTCAAGGCATTGCCAAGACGAAGATGAGTACTGTTAATCGTAGCCAGATGGCCATGCTTATCGAGTGCCGTTTCACCTTGGAATGAGAAACGATGATGTGCATAGCCGTAATCGAGACTTGCATTGAAGAAATCATGCCCTTGGGGATCATGTCTGCGATAGAGTATGGAAGTGTTGGGTTTCAACGGCTTATCCAGATGGACATAGAGTGCATTGACTCCCAGATGGATACCATGTTTGACATAACGCAGGCTACCACCCGTCTTCATCACGTTGAGATTATGTTTCTTTGACATCTCACTCTCTGTGCGGTGGTAGTCGGTAGTGAGGATGGTGGATACGGTGGAGTCTTTGTTGAGCGTAGCATCCATCGGACGGTAGGAGGCAAAAGTGGTAAGATGAAATCCCCGACCAAGATTCATTGTACTGGCTACACCAAGTAAACTGGTATTGGAACGCGAGGAATGGGCCCGGATGCCAGAAGCAGCACGGCCCATGTTCTGTAACATAGCCAACTTTCCCAATGTGAAGTCACTATTCGTTACCAAGCCCATACCCATCGAGACACGGTAATTGCCCAGACACAGAGACTCCAAGCGACCTAAATTTCGCAATTGAAGGTAGAAAGAGTAATAATCATAACCCCACTTGTTACGATTGGCGAAGAAGGGCTCGCCAGCATCCTGCGCACCAACAAGACCGAGTTTCACATCGTCACCATAAGTAAACTGATAGCGCAACCAATGACGATAAGGGTAACCTAAATAGCCATCGTGATCGCCCTTTCGCTTATAAAAAGGTATTCGAGCCGTGGCCATCAACTCATGATGACCATATTTTGCCACATCAGGCAACGAGGGGAAGCCGCGCTCTGGCTCCTCACCTACATAGACGAAATGAGAGAGCATGCGACGCTGCGTGTAGTCGAGTGAACGGATCATCAACAACTCGCCCAAAGACTTCATCGCCCCATAACGATCACGATACTCCATGAGTTCTTCCACTTGCTGAGAAGACAAAAAAGGCAACGCCTCGAGTTGCTCTCGGGTGGCAGAATTGATATCGAGCGGATGCTGTTCCATCTCGCACAACTGCTCGTAGGCCTCTACCCATACCTCTGAAGCTGCATCCTCCTGAGTCATTACCTCGTTCATATACCTTAGAACCTGAGCATTCGTGCCCAGGGAAACCCCTAACAGGAAAACTATGATCTGTGCTTTCATAATCTCGAATTTACTGATCAACGATGCAAAGATAGTAATAAATAATGGAATTAATGCTAAAAAAGAAACTTTTCTTGATAGTTATTGCAAAATTTTGAAGATTATGCCTTATTTTTGCACACGAAATGCAGAAAAAATGGATTATCATATTGCTATCGCTGCTATGCCTGAACGCTACGGCACAAGATGACAGAAGAACCTTCACCACTGAGGAATTGGCGAAGGAGATGGACTCACCTACCTTCGTGCCTACGGTCAAGGTGGGTAAGGTGATGCATGAGGGTGACAGTATCCAGTATATGGAGATGAACAACATCTACGTGTATCCCATGCTGACCTTCAAGGACAAGAAACAAGCCAAATCGTATATGCGTCTGGTGACTAACGTGAAGAAGGTGTTGCCCATTGCCAAGGAAGCCCGACAGATGCTGATAGAGACTACCGAGTTCCTCGACATGCTGCCTGATGAGAAATCAAAGGAAGAGCATATCAAGCGTGTGGAAGATGACATCTTCCGTACTTATAAACCAAAGATGAAGAAACTGACTTACTCACAGGGAAAGTTACTTATCAAGCTTATCGACCGCGAGTGCCATTCCTCTTCCTACGATATGATCAAGGCCTTCATGGGACCTATCCGTGCAGGATTCTGGCAGGTGTTTGCCTGGGGCTTCGGCGCCTCGCTGAAAAAGGAATACGATCCGCATGGAGTTGACCGACTTACTGAACGTGTAGTGCTCATGGTAGAGGCCGGACAGTTATAGTATTAATCCCCGCAATTGCGGGGATTAATTATTCCGAAAAAAGTACCTGGATGACTGTTTGTCCGACGGCTTGGAGCGTGTTTTTGTCAATTTGAGCCATATCATCGTTGACTGTATGCCATGTAGGGCCAAAACTACTCTGCACGCAATCCGGATAATAGGGGATGATATCGATACAGGGAATCTTTGCCACCATGTTCACTGGCACATGATCGTCGGTGATACCACCTCCCTCTTTCATGGGGAAGAAGGATCCGAAACCCACGATCTGAGCAGCACGCCACACCTTATCAACGACATGACGGGCATAATCCAGCGACAACTGTTCCTGATAGAACTGTGCCCCTTGACCTCCTACCATATCGAGCAGAATACCAAAGCGATAAGTCTTGGCCTGTTGTTTAGGACAATTAGCCGCCCAATGCTGGGAACCGAGTGCCCATGTATTACCGCGATCCTCCACATCGCTCCATTGAGGGATACCCCAGTCTTCAGCATCGAAACACACGAAATCAACACCAATCTTCAGACTATCCGTGGCCAACAATCTTGCTATCTCGAGCATCACCGCCACCCCACTGGCACCATCATTAGCGGCCATGACCGGAGTCTTCCAATTAGCCTCATCAGGATCGTTATCTGCCCAAGGACGACTATCCCAGTGGGCACAGAGCAAGACTCTGTCTTTCTGCTCAGGCAGGTAACTGGCAATGATATTGGTACTATTGAGCGTGGTACCATCGTAGCCTGTCAGCAAAGCGTGCTGCTCGGAAACTATCATTCCAAAGCTGCCGAATGTTGAGGCAATCCACTTGGCACACTGCTCGTGAGCCACGCTATTCATCGTACGAGGACCGAAGTCGCACTGCTTCTGGCAAAACAGGTATGCACTGTCTGCAATAAAAGCAGGACCTACAGGTTGCACCATGAGAGTCTCATTCGTTGCCTGTTTACGAAGTCCGCATGCATTTAAAAGTAAAAAAGTAAAAAGGTATAAAGGTATTTTCTTCATTCTTACATTTTTCATTCTTTTGTTCTTACATCTTGTACATCCTGCATCACACGAAGGAAGTTTCCTCCCCAGATCTTCTGGATATCCTCTTCACTATAGCGACGGGCAAGCAACTGACGGGTAAAGTTCAGGAGCTCTGACGAACTAGCCAGACCACGTACGCCTCCATCACCATCGAAATCGGTACCAAGACCTACGTGGTCGATACCCATTACATCGATAGCATGATCAAGATGGGCCATCACATCTAGGATTGTGGCCTCACCTTCATTACGCAGGAAACCATGATAGATGGTGGTCTGAGCCACACCTCCCTTCGCAGCCAACGCCCGCATCTGCTCATCAGTAAGGTTACGTGGATGATCACAAAGGGCACGAGCAGAAGAATGACTACACACAATGGGCTTCGAACTGATATCAAGGGCATCGTAGAAACTCTTCTCACCCGCATGACTCAAGTCAACCATGACACCCAGGCGGTTCATCTCTTGGATAACCTGCTCGCCAAAGGCACTCACACCGTTCCACGTGTTATTACCACGGGCAGAGTCGCAGATATCGTTGTCACCATTGTGACAGAGCGTCATATAAACGATGCCGCGATCAGCAAAATGCTTCAGGTTTTCCAACTTGCCGTCCAAGGCAATACCGTTCTCAATACCAAGCATGATGCTCTTGCGGCCCCGGTGCTTGTTCATCCAGAGGTCACTGGGCGTGCGAGCAATACTGATATAGTCCTTATTCTGGTGGACAATCTCCTCGATTTTGTCGAAGATGTTATCAGCGAAAGCCGTAGGATTCTCAGTAGGCTGAGGCAGATAGGCCACCATAATCGTTGCGTCCTGATGCCCTTCCGACATCTTATGCAGATCGACGAGAATCTTTGAGTCACGTTGGTCGAAATGAATACCCTGAGGGAAGAACATGGGGGTGTCGCAATGCGTATCGAGCGTCAGTACACGGTCATGGGTACGACAAGCCTTACGATAGTCAGAAGCCTCAGCCACCAACCACCTGAACAACGGCTCGCCTTCTTTCATGCACTCTGGATGCCATTGGACACCAAGTATGGACTTAAACTCCGTACTCTCAATAGCCTCAACAAGCCCATCCGCTGATTCTGCCGTTACGCAGAATTTATCACCTGGTTCGCTGACCACTTGATGGTGGAAGGAATTGACCATCAGTGTATCTGTATGATAGATACTCTCCAAAGTAGAATCTTTCCTCAACTTGACGCTATGGGTAGGTTCGCTTCGATCCGCATTCTGTGAGTGCTTCACTGTAGCCTGACTCCTTATATCCTGCATGACCTTTCCGCCTAAGGCCAAAGCCAGCGTTTGAATGCCCCGGCAGATACCCAGTATCGGAATCTGACGATGATAGGCCAGGCGGGTGATGAGCAATTCTGGCAGATCGCGCTCCTTATTGATGTCACCCAAGGCTGGCGATGGTTCCTCGCCTGCCCAAAGGGGATTAAAGTCACCACCTCCACTCAGGATCATACCATCAAGATGATCCAGTATGTTTACAATAGAAGACTTATCAGAAACTGGGGGGATAATCAGGGGAACACCCCCGGCAGCTACCACGGATTTATAGTATCCATCACCTAATTTGCAGGTCAGGTTTTCATAGTTACCCGTAATACCGATTACAGGTCTGTATGCAGCACAAGGATACTGGGCATAGGCATCGTCAACATACGACTCCAAGTCAAAAGCATTCGTCATACTCAAACCTAATCTTCAACAGTAATGGGTATCTCGCGTTTCAGACTCTGCTCCAGAGAGATCAACGTCTCAGTTGCCATCACACCAGGGATGCCCTGCAACTTACCATTCAGCAACTCCATCAGCTGCTCGTTGTCTCTGGCATAGAGTTTCACCAGCATCGTATAAGGACCAGTCGTAAAATGGCACTCCACCACCTCGGGAATATGCTTCAGCATCTCGACTACATCTTTATACATAGACCCTTTCTCGAGTGTGATGCCTACATAGGTACAGGTGGAATAACCCAGACTTTTCGGATTTACATCGAAACCGCTACCCGTGATAACGTCAGCATCAATCAGATGTTGCACACGCTGGTGGATGGCAGCACGCGAGACATTACACTCGGCGGCGACATCCTTAAATGGGATACGGGCATTCTTTGACAGGATGCTCAGAATCTTCTTGTCCAAAAGATCAATTTTCTCCATTGTTCGTTGATTAAGTTACATTCTGTCAGCAAAAATAAGCAATATTATTGATAAATGCAACTTTTTATGGAAAAAATTTAAAAAAGTGTGTCACTTTTGTGACACACTCACTTATTTTCTTACGATTCCTACAAGTTCCACATCGAATATCAGTGTACTGTAGGGTTTGATATCATCTCCTGCACCACGCTCGCCATAGGCCAGCTCGTAAGGTATGTAGAGCTGCCACTTTGAACCAACGGGCATCATGGTCAGAGCCTCCGTCCAACCCCTGATCACCTGGCTGGGGGTAAACTCTGCCGGTTGATCGCCATGCTTGGCAGAGGCATCAAACACGGTACCGTCTATCAAACGACCTTCGTAGTTCACCTGCACCTTGTCGTTAGCCGTTGGCACCTCACCTTCACCCTTGGTAAGCACCTTGTACTGAAGTCCGCTCGGCAGGGTAATCACCCCCTCCTGCTTGGCATTCTCAGCCAGGAACTGTTTACCGGCATCGCGGATCGGACCATAGAGTTTCTCTTCCTTAGCAGCCTTGTCGGCCACCTGTTTTTCGGTGAAATACTTAGTGGCTGCTTCGGTAGTAAATATGGAAGAGTCGCCTTTCAAGGCTGCCTCGAATCCCTTATACAACTTATCAGAGATGATAGAGTCAGGAGAATCCTGGAACTCCTTGGTCATACCGGGCACCATACGTTCGTTCAGCTGACGGGCGATATCCATACCCATCTGATAAGCTTTCCTGCTTGGATCACCGGTAGCCTTGATAGCTTCACGGAAACCTTTCAGGAAGTCGTCCATCAGAGCAGTATCCACCTTCTGCTGAAGCAGGAAAGGAATCAGTCCCTCCGTCAGACGCATACCGGCAGCATAGCTCACGGAGTCGGAACTATTGTTCAGCTGCACCTTCTCCTCTACGGGATCAGGGAACACCACAACCTTATTCTTTTTCTTGATCGCCTCAACGGTAGAAAAAGAAGCACTCGCCACCAGGGCGAGTGCTACGAATATCACTTTCTTCATTACTTTCTCTTAGGATTAACCTCCAGCAACTCAATTTTGAAAATCAAAGCTGAGAACGGATCAATCTTGTTCTGCTGACGCTCGCCATAACCCAGTTCCTGAGGAATGTAAACCTCCCAGACAGAACCTGCAGGCATGTGGCAGAGAGCCTCTGTCCAACCCTTGATTACCTGATTGCAACGGAATGTGGTAGGCTCACCACGCTTGTAAGAGCTATCGAAGATGGTATCGTTAACCAGACGACCCTCATAGTGCACCTTCACCAGAGACGTATCAGTAGGAATGGCACCTGTACCTTCCTTCAGCACCTTGTACTGCAGACCACTGGGCAGTGTCTTCACACCTTCCTTCTTGGCATTGGCAGCAAGGAACTTCTCACCAGCCTCCTTGTTGGAACCAAACTTCTTCTCCATCTCACGGGCCTTCACCTCCTGCATCTTGCGCTGAGCGGTCTCCTGAGCCTCTTCCATCGTCATCAGACCCTTCTTACCAGTTACACCACCGATAAAGCCAGCCATGAAGTTCTTCAGAGAGATGGTCTTTGTAGAGTCTTCACCAAACAACTCGTTGTTGATACCCTTCATCATGCGGTTAGAGATCTGCTGACCGATCTGGATACCGGCGAAATAGGCAGCCTTCTTCTTGTTCTCACCAGCATTAACACCCTCGTTCAAACCCTTGATGAACTCTGACATGTAAGCTGTGTCAACACCCATGCTTCCTACAAGATACTCTTTCAGACCCTGAGTCTGAGCCAGACCGATGGCATAGCTCATCGTATCCACATCGTTCTTCAGATTAGCTCTGGGAGTTGAGTTACCACAGGCCGTAAAACCTGCAACCAAAATAGCCATAGCGGCTACAAACATTAACTTCTTCATTGTATTATTTTTTAAACTACTTGTATTAATTCCACATCGAAAACCAGTGCAGCATAGGGAGGAATCGAAGCTCCTGCGCCACCTGCGCCATAACCCAGACGATAAGGGATGAAGAAACGATACTTGGCACCCTCCTGCATCAGCTGCAGACCTTCCGTCCATCCTGCGATAACTTGCTGCAGGGGGAATGTGGCAGGTTCGCCACGCTGATAACTGCTATCAAACACAGTTCCATCGATCAGCGTACCCTCATAGTGGCACATGACCGTATCCTTGGCGGTAGGTTTCTTTCCATTACCCTCTTTCAGCACCTGGTACTGCAGTCCACTGGGAAGTGTGATGATACCATCCTTCTTGGCGTTCTCTGCAAGATATTTCTCTCCAGCCTCCTTGTGCACCTTGCCCTGCTCGGCGCGCTGGGCCTGCATCTTCTGTTCCTGCTTCTGGAAGTACTCCTGTACAATCACCTGAGCCTCACGGTGCGACACCTTCAACTCCTTACCCTCGAGCACATCCTTAATGGCCTGTGCAAAATCCTCGGCACTGATATTCTCGGCACCCATCTGCGACAATTGCTGTCCGATACCCAGGCCCAAAGCATAGCTTAATTTGTCCATTCTTTCTTTATATAAATAATGTATAACTTCAAAAACGGCGCAAAGTTACACATATTTTCTCATTCAATTGCAATATCTTCGGCAAAAATTACTTTTTTTAGCAGAAAAGTTGTATATTTGCATCATAAAACTGATTTTACGCTTATGAAGAAGATTGTTGTATTGACAGGTGCAGGCATGTCGGTGGAAAGCGGACTGAAGACATTCCGCGATGCCGATGGCCTCTGGGAGAACTATCCCGTATCGAAAGTGGCCACCCACGAAGGTTGGGAGGCCGACCCTACGCTTGTGACTAACTTCTACAATATGCTCCGCAAGAAATGCTGGGGTGTACAGCCCAACGAGGGCCATAAACTCGTTGCCAAACTTGAGGAGAAATACGAGGTAACGGTAGTCACTCAGAATGTTGACAATCTCCACGAGATGGCCGGTTCCTCGAAGGTTATTCACTTGCATGGTGAACTGATGAAGGTCTGTTCCAGTCGCGATGTCGATGACCCACGCTACCAGATTACGCTCACACCCGAGAACTGTGAGGTGGAGCCAGGTACAAAGGCAGGCGATGGGTCCCTGCTCCGTCCGTTCATCGTATTCTTCGGCGAGGCTGTCCCCATGATTGGCGTTGCTGCTGATGCTGTGTCGGAAGCTGATATCCTGATTATCATCGGCACTTCACTGGTGGTTTATCCCGCAGCTGGACTGATGCACTACGCCCGTCCTGACGCCCCCATCTACCTCATCGACCCCAACCCCATCAACGTAGGCGGTCGCGTCCAGCAAATCCAAAAAGGCGCCTCCGAAGGCATGAAAGAACTCAGCGAAATTCTGATGAAATAATAAAAAATACCTACGTTGGATATTTTTCGCCTGAAATTTTCCATAGGGTATAGTTCGCCTATCATTATAACCAATTGATTTATAGAAATTTATCATTTAGCCATATTTATATATTTTCCATAGACAACTGATACAACTTTCGAAATAATATCGTAACTTTGCAACCGAGAAATGACGAGATAATCGATTGCAATGTTTACAAGAGCATTATACATATTTATTATAGGTATTCTGATGATTGCCTGCAATCAGCTGCAGCAACAGTCAGACTTACAGACAGCTGCACGTTGTCTGGAGGAGGCCGAGACTGCTTTGGCTAACGACAGCATCAGTCAGGGGGAGACTTTACTGCGAAAGACCATACAACTGGCGGAAAAGTCTGAGGATTGGCACACCAATTATATCGCGTACCAGCGATTGGCGCAAGCCTTATCACAGAGCAACCCAGAGGAGGCTTTGCGACTGATGAAGAAAGCCCTGGCCATCTATGACCAGCATCCCGACGATGAGCGCAACAACGTCATATTACTCGACTATGCAGGCACATACGCTGCACAAATGGCTTTCACCACTGAAGGGTCATTCGACGAAGCACTCAATTTCATCAACCGCGCATACAATATCGCTAAGAAGAAACAGATGACAGACCTGATGTGCCAGACACTCACCAGTCTTGCAAACATCGCCTGGGCCAAGGAAGACTATCGCCAGGCTCTCGACTACGCCCATCAGGCAGAATCTGTAGCGACTACCGACCTGAGGTCAGCTACATTACAAGTGCTGGCTCGCAGTTTCCTCAGCCTTAACATGCTCGATTCAGCAGAAACTGTTTATCGACAGATTGATCCAAGTAATGATGTCCATCTGGCCTATATCGTGCAGAGTAACCTCGCTAAGATCGCGCTCCGACGGATAGGCGCCACACAGATCGAGGATAGTTTGGATGAGGCATTCGATCAGATAGAGGACATCTATTACAAGGCACTTGAACAGAAAGACCAATATTATCAAGAGTCGTTGCGCCAAGAAATGGAGAATCAGCAACTGGAATACCGCTCAAAGATGTATGGTCGTACACTACTGATTGTCATCATTGCTGCGGTTATCATCCTTCTTGCAACAGTGTTAGCACTTCGCTATCGTATCCGTATGCAGGAACAGGAGAAACGACGACTCCTGGAGGAAACAGAGCATCAGAAGACCTTGTTGCACCAGACGAACGAAGTGGTAGCGTTCTTACAAAACTTCATCCTCGAGCGTACGGAAGTGCTGAAAAAGCTCAACCAAAGCGGCGATTCGCTCATTACCCTCAGTCCATACGAATGGAGCGAGATAGAACGTACGCTCAATGCCATCGACGGTAAACGTTTTGCCAAGATACGCAAACAATACCCCAATATGCAGGAAGACGACATCCGTCTGTGTATCCTCACACGACTTGGCCTCAGCAACCGCACCATCGGCAACATCTACTGCATCACCGTCTCTGCCGTCCAACATCGCAAACTCAAGCTAAAGAAGGACGTTTTCGGAGAGAGCAATCCAAACATCACTCTGGAACAAATACTCAACAGCAAATAAATATCACAAATGGAAATAATAACAAATACAATAGCAACAATGAAGAAACTATTATTCCTATTCATTTTGATGCTCTCGCCAATGTTGGCAAGTGCCCAAACCGTATCGGATGTGCAGAATAGCGGTTGTCTGAATAAGACACGAGGAGAAGAGCCTCAGAGGGTGCCGACGATTGTCCTGACAAAAGAGGGCAACATCTTGTCTGTACAACTGCTAAACTATGAAGAAAACTGCTGCACGGAGGACTTTAGTGTGACGTCCAATATTAGCGGCGACAGCGAAGGCGAACCCTGTTCAGTTTCCATTAGTGTGCAACCCTCTGTTGAGTATGAATGTGATTGCACTTGTCCGTTCAACGTATCGTTCACAGTACGTAACATGGAGTCCAACAATTTTTATTTGGACTGCTGGTGGTACAAAGGACAGGTAGAGCTGACAGAGAGTGAGCCGTTGGTGTTAGAATACAATAATTCCAACACCCCAAAATTCTTCCCCACAGGCATGACATGGGAAGAGATTGTGGTGAATCCAAACATGGAACTGAAAGATAACAATGCATTTGTCTATGAAATAGCTACTGATACCATTATTGGCGGCATCACCTATAAAAAGGTATTGAAAAACAATGAGTTCAGCGGTTTATGTGTAAGGGAGAATGACGACAAGGTGTGGCTGTTGACTAAGGAGTATCCTACGGAGATACTTCTCTATAACTTCGATTGGGACAGTAATCAGGAAATTGTGACAGAATACCTGAAAGGTCAGGACGAAGAAAATGATGATTATAAAGTATGTCAAGAAACGACCCCTGTAGGCGACAGTCAGTCTGTTGAGATTGAAGGCAACACTTACCAGTATATCATGAAAAGGCTTTCGGGGACAGTAATTCGAGGTATAGGCAAGGTAGCAGAACTGAATCGCTATCCCTGTCTTCTTAGTTACAGAGAGCCATCTATCATTCTTCCTGGCTTGGAATACCTTAAAGTACATTGGATAAAAAGAAACGGTGTAGAGATCTTCCGTTCAGAATCCGCAAAAGAATGGACAGAGGAGATCAGGGATAATTATCGTCCAATGATTGAAGATGGTAAGGTGTGGACGTATCAATACTACAATGATATGACAGGTAAATCTTATAATGTTACTCGGGTTGTAGATGGCGACATCATCATTGGCGGATTGGCATATAAGAAAATATGCGACAATGTTGGTGGACAGTATTTATATGCTCTGCGTGAGGAAGGTAAAAAAGTATATATTGTCTATCCACATTATGAAACGGCTTCATTGCTGTATGACTTCAGTAAGAATGCAGGAGACGTCATTAATGAGTTGGCATATCCATTAATTGTAGCCAGTGTTGACACGATTGATATTGATGGTGTCAAATTCCGTCGTATGCGTGTTCAAGATGCTGACAAGCCAGTAAAAGAGTGGAACGGTGATTTGATTTATTTGTATAATTTCTGGATTGAGGGTGTCGGATCAGAAAGTCTTCTTGAAACAAGCATTAGAGAACCAGGCAACAACTATAATCTGTTATCATGCAAAATTAACGGTCGAGTATATACCCAACAAGAATTGTTAGGAATTGCTAGCAAGCCAACGCCTCAGAACGACTATCGTCCATTTGTCGAAGAAGATAAAGTATGGAAGGTGGGAAGCATTCCGACTGATTTGGGTATCCCTGTGCAGATAGTTGACTACTACTATTTCGATGGCGATACGATCATCGACGGAAAGACCTGCAAACAGATGATGTGCCAGCATTTTACTAGTCCAAATTATCCCTATTATGATAATTTATCACAACCAAATTACCTAAGGTATGTGGGAGCATGGTACGAAGAGAATCAGAAAGTGTACTTCTATGACGAGAGGAAACAGTCAATGGTGTTAAAGTATGATTTCTCTCTCGGTGACTATGAAACTCTGGATTTCTTGAACGTGGACGGTTATCCTCCTTTTATCATAGGACCAAAGCAGACAGGAGGAATAGAAGGCTTTAAAGGTGTTTATAGGGATATTATGATGGAAAACATCAGGAATACCACCTGGCTGGAAGGTATCGGAGGTCTTGATGCCCCGTTCAGAAATGCATACGATCCAAGAGCTGATCGTATGCCGGAGTTCCTGATGGCGTGCAAAGCTGGTGATGAAGTCATCTACTTCAACGACAGATATGAGGATGGGGCTACCCCTGCGGGAGCCCGAAAAAACCGCTTCGACTTCTCCCATACTACCAAGATACAGCCCAAAACACGTATTAGTAGAGGGGAAGAGCAATCACTTTATGGTGAATACAACGACCAGCAGTTAGATATTAATCTTGACCCGCTCGACGAGGCCTATCATGTAAGCATTACCAACGAATCGGGCCAAGCCATCTATGAGAAGAACATCAACGCTGGAAACATCGTAGGTCTCAACATCGACATCTCTGCCTACGCAAAAGGCCGTTACACCGTAACTATAGAGAATAGTAGTGAGTCATTCACTGGTGAATTCGAAGCGCAAACAACAGGAATTAATGCAATAACAATTAATAAGGAAGAAAGAAGTAATCATATCTACAACCTTCAGGGGCAGCGAATCAGTACCTTGCAAAAGGGATTGAATATCGTTAATGGACAGAAGATTTTTGTAAAGTGATTCCCAACGAAAAAGCAAGTTGTTTTCAAACCAAAAACAACTTGCTTTTATGTAGGAAATAACTTGTTTTTACTTGATTTCCTTATGACCTGTCTTTGCGGATGAGTTCTAAGAGTTTCTCTACCGCTTCTTCCTCGGGAATATTCTTCTCTACACACTCTTTGGCCTTGTAGAGGGATATCTTTCCTCTGCCTGCGCCAACGTAACCATAATCGGCATCGGCCATCTCACCTGGGCCATTCACGATACATCCCATGATACCGATCTTCAGACCAACCAGGTCCTTCGTAGCGGCTTTGATCTTGGCGATGGTTTCCTGGAGGTTGTAGAGCGTACGTCCGCAACCGGGACAAGAGATATACTCGGTCTTCGTAAACTTGATGCGCGCTGCCTGGAGAATGGCATCAGCGAGTTCGGTGAGTTTCTCCTGAGAGAACTGCTCGTTGCGGATCACCAACTGGTGGGCTTTCTTGTCAATCAAGAGGGCACCGACAGCCATTGCCGCCTTCAACTGGAGTGTCTCCCAATCAGGCGCAGCGACATCGAGTGTGATAGTATCGTCCTTGATTCCAGTCTCGGCCTCCTCACGCAACTTCGAGCATTCCGGAATCATATCAACAAGTTTGCGGGCCACAGGAATCTCGCATTCTGGTTCCTCGGAAAGCGACACGCGGATGGTGTCACCAACACCTTCTGTAAGCAGGGCGCCGATACCCACCGCACTCTTGATACGGCCGTCCTCGCCCTCACCAGCCTCAGTGACGCCAAGATGCAGAGGATAATGCATATCCTCCTTGTCCATCGTCTTCACCAAAAGGCGCATAGTGGTCACCATCACCACCGTGTTGGAGGCCTTGATGGAAATGACCACATCGTTGAACTGCTCACGCTTGAAGATGCGCAGGAACTCCATACAACTCTCCACGATGCCCTCTGGCGTATCGCCATAACGACTCATGATGCGATCAGAAAGCGAACCGTGGTTCACACCAATACGCACTGCAGTATGGTGCTCCTTGCAGATATTCAGAAAGGGCACGAGTTTAGCCTCGATCTTCTTCAACTCGGCAGCATACTCCTCGTCGGTATATTCCAAATGCTTGAACGTACGACCAGGATCCACATAGTTGCCCGGATTGATGCGCACCTTCTCGCAATAGAGAGCAGCCACATCTGCGGTATGGGCCGTAAAGTGGACATCGGCCACGAGTGGGGTGTTATACCCGTCAGCCTTCAGTCGGGCTGAGATGTTCTTCATGTTCTCTGCCTCACGAATGCCCTGGGTGGTGAAACGTACGAGTTCACCCCCGGCATCGATGATGCGCTTGGCCTGGGCTACACAACCCTCCGTATTGTTTGTATCCACCGTACCCATCGACTGAATACGGATAGGATTAGCACCGCCTATGCCGATAGGACCGACGTGCGTCTCTGATGATTGTCTTCTCTGATACATTGGGAAATTGAAAAATTGAAAGATTGAAAAATTGAAGTCTGCGATTAAGCGAGAGCAGAGCCAAGCTTGCTTGAGCTATGCCGAGCGTGGGCAGACTCGATGTGAAACATCAAGAATTGAAGTTCTGAATTAGTTGGTCTTAAACTGATACTTAATACCGGCCAGTTCCTCGTTAGCCTTCTCGATCTTCACACGGAGATTACCCTTATACACGGCCAGACGCTGTGCCAGTTCCTGATCACCGAGCGCCATCATCTCCACAGCAAGGATGGCTGCATTCTGAGCACCGTTCACACCGACAGTAGCCACAGGGATGCCTGGAGGCATCTGAACGATGGATAGCAGGGCATCGAGACCATCGAGCATGCCTTTGATGGGTACGCCGATCACCGGCAATGTGGTAGAGGCGGCAATGACACCAGGCAGAGCCGCAGCCATACCTGCACCCGCAATGATGACCTTGATACCGCGGTCTTTCGCCGTACGGGCAAACTCCTCCACTGCATCGGGAGTACGATGGGCCGAGAGGGCATTCACTTCAAACGGAACCTGCAGCTCGTCCAACAGCTTACAGGCTTTCTCCATAATAGGCAGATCACTCGTGCTGCCCATGATAATACTTACTAACGGTTTCATATCTAAATTTTTACATGATTACATTTTTACGTTTTTGCATTATCAGTATATCAGTCCGAGAACACAACAAACGACACCCACGAAGAAGCCCGCCACCACCTGCGCCAGCGTATGCTGACGGAGAATCATACGACTGGTACCTAAGATACCGGCCAGAATAAACACCAGACAAAGCCACCAGACGGGGTTGAACCCGAAAAACTCGCCAAAGACAAACAAGGCCCCGGCTACGCCTCCGATAGCTGCCGTGTGGGTGGAAATCTTCCACCACACGTTGATGAGCGCACAGACAATCTGTATAAACAAGGCGGCAGAGAGAATAGACCCCATGAAATGGGGGATGTGCATCATGTCCATCAGGTAGATGCAGAAGAAATAGCAGAGGATAGAGATGACGTAAGGCACCACGCGACGCTCTTTATGACCCAATTCTATCAGGTTCCACCCTTGATAACGACGGTAGAAATGGATGAGTAGCGTAGGCAACAGGATGGTGAACACGTAAACCAGCGTCAGCACCTGGAGCTTATAAGCCCAGGGCATCAGACTGAGATAGGAGAACATGAAGAGTGCCATCAGTCCAACCAAAGGCAGATAGAAGGGCGTAAACAGCATGCTCACCACCCTCGCAGCCAGAATGATATTCTTTTCCCTGTTCATCATTTCCTTAATCTCGAAATAGGAATCCCCAACTGCTCACGGTATTTTGCCACCGTTCTACGGGCGATAGGGAAGCCCCTCTTCGTCAACTCTTCCTTAATGTCATCATCGCTCAACGGCCGTTTCTTGTCCTCGCCGTCCACGATATCACGCAAGACAGCCTTGATCTGCCTGGTTGACAACTCCTCGCCACTCTCCGTCACATAGCTGTCGCTGAAGAAATGGCGCAGTGGGAACGTGCCCCAGCGTGTCTGTGCATATTTCGAATTGCTCACACGTGAGATGGTCGAAGGGTCGAGCCCCGTTTTCTCTGCTACATCACGAAGAATCATCGGACGCAGTGAGGCCTCATCGCCATCCACAAAGAACTGATGCTGTATCTGGATAATGGCACGCATGGTGACGGTCAGCGTATGGCGCCTCACCTTGATGGCCTCAATGAAACTCTGGGCAGCATCTACCTTCTTCTTAATATAGAGCAGAGCCTCCTTGGTCTGGCGACTCAGGTTTTCCCTGTTGTCCTGATATTCCTTCATCGAGTCGGCAAACGA
Source organism: uncultured Prevotellaceae bacterium (assembly GCA_902771155.1). Next base: position 6,550 of record CACXVS010000012.1, on the reverse strand, counting down.
CTGCGACACTCTCAGTTCAGGCACCTCACCATGATTAAGTACGAAGGTCACCGTACCATCGTCCTGGGTATCCACGATGAAGTCGGGTGTGATCTGTTGCAGGTTCCTACCCACCGTCTCACCCAGAGAGGCACCGGGACGTGGGTTCAGTTTTCTCAACTCCTTGAAAAGGGCTTCGGCCTGCATGTCGTTCAGCGAGAGGGCCGTCTGTATCTTGTCCCAGTGTTTCTTGGTAAACTCATCGAAATGGCTGTTCACCACACGCTGCATCAGATCCCTGAGGCGCGAGGGCTCACGACGGTTGATCTGCAACAAAAGACATTCCTGCAACGAACGGGCGCCAATGCCTGCGGGATCGAAATGCTGTAAGAGTTCCAACACCTGTTCCACCTCGCGTTCCGTCACATCGAGGTTATGATAGATGGCCAGTTCCTCACAGATAGCATCGATACCCTTACGCAACAACCCGTCATCGTCGAGCGAACCTATCAGATACTCCATGATGTAGCGTTGCTCCTCACTCATCTCCAGTTCACCCATCTGCTCTTTCAGCTGGTCATAGAACGAGACGGTCTCACCATAGACCATCTCCTCGCGCTCCTCGGCATAGGAGGACCCTCCCTGATAGACGGGCAGATCCTCGTCGTCGCGCCCCAGATTGCTGAGAGCATCGTCGAGGGCCGATTGCCGTTCCTCGCGCTCGCTCTGTGCCAGGTAGTCGTCAGAATAATCGGTAGCCTCAGAGGCCTCCGACGAATCCGGGTAATCCTGAGCATCGGGATAGTCGTAGCCCGACTCCGTCTCTAAGGCCGGATTATCGTTCATCTCGGTATTGATACGGTCCACGAGTTGTGTGAGAGGCAACTCCAACAGGGAGGCCTGCAACAACTGCTGGTGCGAGATGCTCTGTCCGAGTTTCTGCTCCGTTCTCTGTTCCTGTATCTGACTATACTCGCTCATTTAAAATATTCCATCAACTGACTGGCATAAGAGGCCAGATCCTCGGGATTGGCATTACCAAAGCGCCTCCACACCTGCTCACAAGGCAGGAACAGCGGACTGAACGTCACTTCCTTCCGGTGCAGGTAGGGATCGCAATACTGGAACACCTGCAACACCTCGGCCACCTCGTGCGACTTTACCTTCAACAGGCGTGCCAACTCCTGCACCTCGGGGGTCTCTGCCACCATCGTAATGGGAGTGAGCCTGAAATAGAGGTCCAAAATCAGGATGAGCATCACGGGTGTGAATTTCTCTCCCTCAGCCACCGGCTTGAAGTCCTTCTCGAAGCTCTCGCTGACCTCCACACCCTCATAGAACTCATCGGCATTGTTAAAGCCCTTCATCTCACGAAACAGGCTCACGGCCCTCGCCAACTTACGGGGGTTCTCACCATAGGTCTCCCAGAATCGCTCGATGCGGGGTGTCTCCAGATTAGCAATCTGACACATCTTATTAAAGAGCACCGAAGGAGGCACATGCAACTCCAGGCTCAGATCCACCATCCGACGACTGTACATCGGTTTGATTCCCACGGGTTTCTGCAGGTAGATCTGCAACAGCAGAAGCCAGTAATCATCCTGCCATTTGATATTTTTGGCCATATTCCTTTGTATTTGTTTGCAAAAATACTGTTTTTTTCGTATATTTGCACGCAAAATCGAAAAAAGTTTATGAGAAAATTAATAATTGTCGCCATTCTGGGTTGCATCACGCTTCAAGCCACAGCCCAGGACGTTTGGAAAGAGATCGACCAGGATCCCCGTCGTTCAGCCAGTAACTACATGGCCTACCCAGAGCCCACTAAGCCACTCACCCCTGCTCCTAAGGGCAAGAAACCGTTCTATATCAGTCATTACGGTCGTCACGGCTCGCGCTTTATCATCAACCAGCGCGACTATGACTATCCCTACTTCACCCTCCTGATGGCCGATAGTCTGGGAAAGTTGAATGAAAAAGGTCAGGAGATCCTGCGCAGGATGAAGCTGTTGCGCGAGGATGCCAGCAACCGTCTTGGTGAACTGACGCCCTTAGGCGCCCAACAACACCGCGACATTGCCCGTCGGATGTACACCCGTTTCCCCGAAGTCTTCAAAGGCGATGTCTGCATCGATGCCAAGAGCACCGTTGTCATCCGCTGCATCCTCTCGATGGAGAATGCCTTGCAGGAACTGGTAAAACTGAACCCCAGACTGCGCATCACCCACGATGCCAGTGAGCACGACATGTATTACATGAACCTCAGAGACCGTAAGTTGAGCAGCAAGCGCCTGCCAAAGGTCTCTCAGGACATCTACGACGCCTTCTGCAAGCGTCATATCGACCCCAAGCGCCCTGTTGAGTCGCTCTTCAACGATACCACCTACTCCAACAACTGCATCAATCTGGAGCGCCTCAACTACTACATCTTCAAAGTGGTCGCTATCGCCCAGAACACCGAGATGCGCGACCTCATCGACTTCTACGACCTCTACAACACCGACGAGCTCTATGTGAACTGGCGCAAGGATAATGTCTATTGGTATCTCACCTACGGGCCCTCACCTCAGAACGGCGGCACCCAGCCCTTCTCACAGCGCAACCTGCTTCGCAAGATGATCCAGGAGGCCGATAGTTGCATATCCCTGCCTCGTCCGGGCGCTACCTTGCGCTTTGGCCACGAGACGATGGTGCTGCCCCTCACCTGTCTGTTGGGCCTCAACGGCTACGATATCCAGGTTGAGGATGTGGAACAGCTCGAAGACAAAGGGTGGGTGAACTACCGCATCTTCCCTATGGGTGCCAACATCCAGTTCATCTTCTACCGTAAGAATCCAAAAGATCAGGATGTGCTTTTCAAGGTACTTCTTAACGAGGAAGAGGCCACGCTCCCCATTCCTACCGACTGCGCCCCCTACTACCATTGGAACGACTTCCGTCAGCATTATCTACAGAAACTCGACGCCTACAAGGACTAGATGTCAACATCGGGCTTCCAAAGCACCACCTCGCCTGAGTAGAGCGTTTTCTGAACGTCGATCAGGCGCTGGTTTGACGAGCCCCTGAAAAGCAGGTCGGGGTCGTGGAGCTTCTGGATAAAGGGACCGTCAACGAGCACGTCGAGCAGTTCCAGCAGTTCGCGCTGTGCCCTTGTGATCAGCGTCTCGTAGGTAAATCCCGTATAGCACCAGATGTCCTTATTCGTGCGCTGGTGGATGGCCCGTGCCAGTTCGGCAAAGCCGTCACACTGATACATAGGGTCGCCGCCCGTGAAGGTCACATTGGCATAGGGGTCGGCCACGATGATCTTCATCAGTTCCTCAGTGCTCATCTCCCTACCGCCCTTGGGATCCCACGACTGGGGATTATGACACCCAGGGCACTGATGGCGGCACCCTGCACAATAAATGGAGGTCCGGAAACCCGGACCGTCCACCATCGTATCTTCAATGACGTCGAGTACTCGAATCATTTGCCAAACAGGTCTTGCATGCCGTGATCGATATGCGTCACGCGGTCGTTGAGTTCAGCCAGTTTACCACTGTTCCAACGGTCGGTGGTACCTACCAGGTAACCCGTGATGCGCTGCAGCTTGTCGATATTCGTCGAGCCGCACTTCGGGCATTTCTCCAGATGATCGTCGGCATTCTCGTAGCCGCAGTCCATACAACGGTTGCGGTTGTGGTTCACCGAACCGTAGCCCATGTCGAGCTGGTCCATCATGTCCACCACACTCATGATAACCTGGGGGTTGTGCGTGGCGTCGCCATCGATCTCCACGTAGAAGATATGTCCGCCACGCGTCAGGTTATGGTATGGTGCCTCCACCTCGGCCTTATGGCGCGCTGAACACTTATAATATACGGGCACGTGGTTCGAGTTGGTATAGTAGTCGCGATCGGTCACACCGGGGATCACACCGAACTTCATACGGTCTTTCTTGGTGAACTTACCACTCAGACCCTCTGCTGGCGTGGCCAGCACTGAGTAGTTATGATGATAGCGGTCGCAAAACTCATTTATGCGGTCCCTCATATACGTCACGATCTTCAGTCCCAGTTCCTGACTCTCCTGACTCTCGCCGTGATGCTTACCCGTCAGCGCCACCAGGCACTCAGCCAGTCCGATGAAGCCGATACCCAGCGTTCCCTGGTTGATCACGCTCTCCACGGTGTCCATAGGCTTCAGCTTGTCGGCCCCTATCCACAGACTCTTCATCAGCAGCGGGAACTGCTTGGCGAAGGCCGTCTTCTGGAACTGGAAACGGTCGTCGAGCTGCTTGGCGGCCACTTCGAGCATACGGTCGAGTTTGGCGAAGAAGAGCGCCACTCGCTTATCCTTGATCTCCTGGGGCACTTCTCCCATCTCTATCTTCATACTTCCCTCCTCGAGGGCAGCCTCGATGGCCAGTTTCACGATGTTGATGGTGGTAAACGAGAGGTTACCACGCCCGATGCTGGTTCTGGGCCCGAAGCGGTTCTCAAACACACGGGTGCGGCATCCCATCGTAGCCACCTCGTGGACATAGCGCTTGGGGTCGTCGGCACGCCACTCGCTGTCCTGGTTGTACGAGGCGTCGAGGTTCAGGAAGTTGGGGAAGAACCTGCGCGCAGTCACCTTACAGGCCAGCTGGTAGAGGTCGAAGTTTCGGTCCTCGGGCAGATAGTTCACACCCCGTTTCTTCTTCCATATCTGGATGGGGAAGATGGCCGTCTCGCCGTTGCCCACACCCTCGTAGGTCGAGAGCAGTATCTCACGCATGATGCAACGCCCCTCGGCACTCGTGTCGGTACCGTAGTTGATGGATGAGAACACCACCTGGTTACCACCGCGCGAGTGAATGGTATTCATATTATGGATAAAGGCCTCCATCGCCTGATGCACGCGCCCCACCGTCCTGTTCACGGCATGCTGCTGGGCCCGCTCCTTACCCTTCAGACCGTCGAGCGGCTTCTTGATGTAGTCTATCAGCGGCTCGTCGTAGAGGTCCTGATAGTTCTCTCCGTTCAGATCCTCCAGGTTCTTCAGCTCCTCGATATAGCTCAGGCGCACGAAGGGTGCCAGATAGAAGTCGAAGGCAGGTATGGCCTGTCCGCCGTGCATCTCGTTCTGGGAGCACTCCATCGAGATACAGGCCAGCACCGAGGCCGTCTCGATGCGCTTGGCAGGGCGCGAGGCACCGTGACCGGCTATAAACCCGCAGTTCAGGATATTGTCCAACGGGTGCTGCACGCAGGTGAGCGACTTTGTCGGGTAGTAGTCCTTATCGTGGATATGCAGATAGTTATGCTCCACCGCCAGCCGGCTTTCCTCCGAAAGCAGGTAGTCGTCCACGAAGGGCTTTGTCGTCTCCGAGGCAAACTTCATCATCATACCAGCCGGTGTGTCGGCGTTCATATTGGCATTCTCGCGCGTCACGTCATTATTCTTAATGTTCACGATATCGAGAAACACCTCGCGCGTCTTGGCCTTACGGGCCACACTGCGCTGATGGCGATAGGCAATATACTTCTGCGCCACGTCCTTGCGGCTCGAGTTCATCAGTTCCACCTCTACGGCATCCTGAATCTGCTCCACCGTCATCTGGCTTTCGCCACGCTGGGCGATATGGTCTGTAATCTGGTACAACAGGCGCTCGTCTTCACCCTGTTCGGTATGGAGCATAGCCTTACGGATAGCGGCCATTATCTTCTGCTCGTTGAATCCAACGATGCGTCCGTCACGCTTTACAACTGTTTGGATCATATTATTAAAGTTTTAATTTAAGTTACTCAAAAAAGCGATCCCGGTCGATGACCGAAACCGCTTGCAAAGATACAAAAAATTTATTGAAATCTATCGGTTATATGCCACTTTCTAATGTTAATTATTGTCAAGCACCTCGAGCCTGAAAAAACGTGTCTGTATAAACCTCACGGCGAGGTTCAGCCAATACGTGTCACTGCTCTCGCTTATTCAATGAGTTCAAAGTGCTGGTAGTCCTTACGCGTAGTCCAGTCACCGCCCCACTCGAAGCCTGCCTCGGTAAAGAGACGGAAACAGAGGTCTTCGTGATCAATCTTATAGGGGAAGTTCCACGAGCGGTCGCAATATGGCTCGCCTGTGGCGGGCTGGATGAGGAGCGTGCCGTCATCAAGTGATTTGATGTAGGGGTTGTAGAGGGTGTTGATATCGACGGCCAGTCCGCGGGCATGCTTCGAGAGATTGTAAGTGGCAGCGATGTTACGGTAGCAGAAGCACGACGAGTTGTTGTCGCGCATCTGTGTCTCGTCGTCGGCATCATAGACATCAGGCAGCAACATCCGCTCAATAGGGTATTTTGCATCGAAGAGCTGGCGCAGGATGTTCACCACGCGCTCGGCAATCTGCTTGTTGCACACCATCTCGCCCACGTGCATCTGATTGTCGTAGTGGCTACACTCGCTGTTGCAGTGTTGCAGTGTTGCAGTTCAAAAGTAGGTTATATGAAAGCCAAAAATTAACTCTATATTTATATATAAATATAGAAGTATTTTTAGGGTATGGGAATGGCTATAAGAGAACTGCAACACTGCAACAACTGCAACGGTTT
>CACXVS010000011.1 GCA_902771155.1 uncultured Prevotellaceae bacterium | reverse complement strand
GCACGTAAAAAGTTTGGGGCAGTCTGGGGGCAGCCAGAGGGATTGCAAGGTGCCAGCTATGCTATTCCGGTCGATTTTGGTAAAGGTGTAAGGAAGGACAACGAGGTGAAGGAATCTGTAAGTAGGTTCTTGGCATTTACAAAAGAACACCCTGAACTCTTTTTCTTTGTAACTCGAATAGGCTGTGGACTTGGTGGCTACCGGGATGATGAGATGGCATTGTTCTTTAAAGATGCATTAGAACTTAATAATGTCAGCTTACCTAAGAGTTTTGTTGCTGCTTTAAAAGGAGGTGAAATTATCTATGATTTGGATAGGTTTGTTAATGCCCAAGATACCGAATTGTGTACATACGCCGAAGCTTTGAACGAAATTCGAGAAGGGCATAAGAGAGGACATTGGATATGGTATGTATTCCCTCAAATTAAGGGATTGGGCCATAGCTACAAGTCCGAATACTATGGCATTTGTAGTAAAGAAGAAGCTAAAGCGTATCTGGAACACCCAACTCTTGGAAATAGACTAAGAGATATAACTCAGGCTCTGTTGGATTGTAGCAATCCATCCGCCTTTAACATATTGGGATTTCCTGATGTTTTGAAGGTTCAATCGTGTATGACCTTGTTTGACATGGTAGCACCCAACGACATTTTCAGCAACGTGCTTGATAAGTATTATGAGGGGAAAAGGTGTGAAAAGACCACCAGAAGGATGGGCTTCCACGATGAAAAGAATAAGAACGCAATAAAAGTCAGCAGATTGACTATTGCAAAAGATTGTACCATTCTTCTGGCAGACTACCAGAAAGAGGTAAAGATGGAACCCATAGTCAAAGCAATTTATTTGCTCTTCTTAAAACATCCAGAGGGTATTGCCTTTAAGTGCCTGCCAGATTACAGGAAAGAATTGGCAGACATATACCAGAAGATAAAGCCCTTTGGGCTGACAGATAGAGCCATAAGGAGTATTGAAGATGTAACAAACCCGCTGCTTAACGTGTTCGCGTGTAAGAGCGGCATTTCTGCCAGAGGTCGATGCCACATTGTTGGAACAATATATAATAACTGGCAAAAGTGGTGAGGTGAAAAAGGTTACACTTCCTCGTGAGTTAGTGGTCTGGGAATAAAATCCAATTCCACAAGCCTTGTGGGGCAAATTTGTTTGGTGGCAAAGATATAAGTTAGTATCTTTGCCATCAAACTTTTATTTTTATGATTATGAGTATAGGAATAACAATCGCAACGGTCATGTTCTGCTTTTACCTTTATCAATACATTGAGGAAAAGAAGAGAGCAAAGGAAGAAGAGGAAGATCGATACTTCCAAGAATTGAAGAATAGTGATACTAACGTTGATAAGGAAATGGAAGGGGCAAGATGTCTGGATGAACGAACCATTACGGGGTTGGTTCAAAGTACTCTACACAAAATAGGGTGCGAGCCTGAGATGGAAGAACGAGAAAATGTGACGTATGTATATTTCACCTATCAGGGCGAAAAGTTTACGATAGAATGCAATGATAGTTGCAAATTCATTGTTATCTATGACACATGGTGGCATGAGCTATCGACCTATAGCGAGGTGGAGGAAATCGCTGATCTTCATAAAACCATTAATCTTGCTAACCAATATTCAAGTTGCACAGTGATATATAGTATAAATAATGAGATCGAACAAATTGGCGTACATACCAGGAGAACGATCCTCTTTATCCCCGAAATTCCAGATATTGATCATTATCTGATAAGCGTTCTTGGTGAATTCTTCAAGGTTCAACGACTTGTTCTTTCGGAGTTAGAGAAATGTAAAGTAACAGAAAACAGATGAAAGAGATTCTTTGGACAGGAATCGTGGTTGAGACTGTATCTAAAATCGCAAGTCTACCGTCTTTGCTTTTTCTACTGGCATATAAATATTTCCCTCGCAAGGCTTATACTTAATTTTGCAAACAAATCAAATTATACAGTTATGACAGATTACGAGTACATTTTGCAACAGGCAAAACTTTTCCATTATAAGGGATGGGAAGACAGTGAATTAAGGAAGTGCGTGGATATGTTGCCTAATCTTTCAAGGCGGGATCTTGGAGCTCTGTATAGGAGCAAATGGATAGCTGACGAAAAGATCATCAAGCAGGCGATATTCAATATTCTATTTAAGGATCAGATAGGCAAGCGTGAGGAGCGTATCAAGACGGAAGACTTAGACCTTCTTATCCAGGAGTTTCAGGATAAGAAGGGTGGTAATGTGGCTCTGGCACGGAAAGAACTGCGTGAACGATATAAGGCAGGTAAGGACAAGCAGAAGATTGCGGGAGTGTTCAATGCCTCGACCAAGGCAGATCAGCAGTGGGTGAAGTCGCAGATCCGCAAAGAGATGTATGGAGAGTCCAACAACAACTACCGATGGAGGAAGCCTTCGTGGAAATGACAGAATTAGAGAAATGTAAAGTAACGGGAGTATGAAGAAGTTTATCATGGGCTTTATAGCCATTATCATTGCCGGTATCGTTATTGTGGCTCTTCCAAAGCATAAGGAGGGAAAGAGCAAGGTGGATGAAAAGGCAGTCGCGGATAGTGTCGGTGAGTTTTACATAGAGATTTTATCCGATGAGGACATCTATTTCAAGGCAGACACGGTGTTACCCGATCACCCTGTTATCAATGACATGATAGATTTGGCCAATGGCTATGCAATCATGAGGGCTGTATATTGTGATGCGGAATTGTGGTTCAGGTTTGGCATGATTGTCACTGAAGAGATAAGGAAAATAAAAACTGATGCCATCAAATATGCCCACGAGCAAAGGTCGGAGATGCATCACCCCGCCATCCCGTTAATGGAGAAACTCATGGCATCGGGCCATTACTCCCGATTTCTGCCTGAGGTATGGCGAACGTGGCGTTGCATGAAACAAATAGAGACAAGTGCTTCGCGTGATGGCACAATCATGAATCTGGAGTATAACCCGATGCGCTATCAGTGCCTACAGACTATTCTGAAAGAAATCGTGAAGAACCCTAAGAATATCTATGCGATTAATGATTTCTGCTTCTTGGCATCCTACGACAACATCGTACGCTATAGCGAGTTTCCTTACGGGAATTCGGCTGTTTTGGAGCAATTGATGCTGTTTCCTGAAATAACGGAAGAGGACGACTCTTAGTTTTCCACAATTGTGGATAAATAGCGAGTTATCCACAATTATGGCATTTTATATGAAGGTGCTGATGGAGGGAATGGAGAAATCGCTATATTTGCACCAGCAAAATGTGATTAACTAACGGGAGTAATTGGTATGAGCGGAAATCAGAAAAGAAAAGAGAAAGTGGAGCAGCCTCTGGAACTGGGCTATGGTCATGTGATGCCTCAGGCACCAGAGATTGAGAAGGCTGTGCTGGGGGCGCTGATGATTGACAAGGACGCCTACCTGGAGGTGTGCGAGCTGTTAAGGCCGGAGAGTTTCTATGAGCCCAGAAACCAGATGGTGTATGAGGCGATTCAGAAACTCAGCATAGAGCAGAGTCCGGTTGACGTGCTGACAGTGACGGATAAGCTGGGGAGACTTGGAAAACTCGACGAGGTGGGTGGACCGACCTATGTTGCGGAGTTGAGTTCGAGGGTGGCCACATCGGCCAACATCGAGTATCATGCCAAGGTGGTGGCTGAAAAGGCTCTGGCAAGGCAGATGATTCACTATGTGAGTGTGATCGGGAAAAAGACCTTCGACGAGACTTACGACATCAAAGACGTGGTGCAGGAGGCGGAGAGTACGCTCTTCGAACTGACACAGAAGAATATGAAGAAGGACTACTCGCCTCTGGGTCCTATTATCGGAAGGGCTGTGGATATCGTGGAGAAGGCGCACTCCAACACAGGGGGACTGACTGGTATCTCGACAGGATTCTACAAGCTCGACGACATGACTTGCGGATGGCAGGACTCTGACCTGGTGATTATTGCCGGACGACCTGCCATGGGTAAAACGGCCTTCGCCCTGTCGCTGGCCAAGAACATCGCCATCGACCAGAAGATTCCGATGGCTTTCTTCTCGCTGGAGATGACGGACGTGCAACTGGCTAACCGACTGATGGCCAACGTCTGCGAGATAGAGGGTAAGAAACTGCTGAGCGGACAACTGGACAGGGAGGACTGGAAAAGGCTGGACAAGAACCTATCTTATATGACGGAGGCGCCTCTATTTGTAGATGACACGGAGGGGCTCTCGATTATGGAACTGAGAACCAAGGCACGCAGACTGAAGGCTGAGCACGACATCAAACTGATTATGGTGGACTACCTGCAACTGATGACAGCCAGTGGCATGAAGTATAACAGTAGGCAGGAGGAGGTGTCGCTGATTTCGCGTTCGCTGAAAGGTCTGGCCAAGGAACTGAATGTGCCTGTGCTGGCACTGAGTCAGTTGAATCGTGGCGTGGAGTCGCGTGAAGGAGTTGAGGGCAAACGGCCTCAGCTATCGGATCTGAGAGAATCGGGAGCCATCGAACAGGATGCAGACATGGTGGTGTTCCTGCATCGGCCTGATTATTATGGCATCTATCAGAGTGAAGACGGAACGAAGGATTATCGAGGGATGGCCGAGGTGATTATCTCCAAGCACCGTAAGGGGGCCACCGGCATTATCGTACTGGGCTTTAAAGGACAGTTTACACGCTTTGAGAATCCTGAGGACAAATCGTTGGGCAATCGCCCTGTGACGGATGGTGGGGAGATCAGGAACTTCAGTCTCGATGGGGAGAACCATCCTCCTGAAGGGCTCGAGGATGGTGATATCAAAGACGTGATACCACCACCTGACGACAAACCTCTGACTTTTTAAGTCCGCAAGCCTTGCAAACGTTTGGAGGATTGGGGAAAGTTTTGTAATTTTGTGGCCGTGATAGAGCAACAACCACTTATGACGCCTGAGGAGATGGCCCTGGAGATTAAGCGACTGGCCGGGGAACTGGTGGCAGCAGACAGAAGAGACCTGCTGCTGAGGGGGCTTGGCGTGCCTCTGCTGGAGGAACTTCGCATCGAAACGGCCAAGGGGAAGTTGTCGAGACTGGTGATTACTGAGGATTACCGTTTCCTACTGGAGGACTATCAGATGGAGGTGGAGCTGCAGCCTGTACACAAGGCGGTGTATCTGCTGTTTCTGGCCCACCCGGAGGGCATTGAGTTCAAACGGCTGAGTGACTATCGCGAGGAGTTGCTGAGATACTATATGCGAACGGCCAAACTGATGGACAAGGAGAAGATTGTGGAGGGCGTGGCGCACCTGGTGGATCCGCTCGACAATGCCATCAACGAGAAATGTTCGCGCATCAAGAAGGTGTTTCTAGAGATGATGGACGAGTACAGGGCGAGCTACTATATCATCAGCAGTCATACGCAGAAGCATATCGCAGGGCGCGTGTGGTTTGAGAGGCTGAAGGTGGTGAAGCTGCCGAGGGAGTTAGTGGAATTTAGAAGGAGATAAGAGATATGGGTGATACGATTCCGTTTTTTCCAGAGGTGATGGACCAGATGCAGGGCATCATCAAGGTGGTGGGCGTTGGAGGCGGTGGCTGCAACGCTGTAAACAACATGTACAAGGAGGGTGTTGCGGGGGTGACGTATGCGGTGTGTAATACGGATAGTCAGTCACTTTCGCGCTCACCTGTACCATATAAGATTCAGTTGGGCTCTGGTCTGGGGGCCGGAGGCAATCCTAACAGGGGGCGCGAGGACGCTGAGACGAACATCAACGACATTGTGAAACTGTTTTCGGACGGTACGAAGATGGTGTTTGTGACGGCTGGTATGGGTGGTGGCACGGGTACCGGTGCTGCTCCTGTGATAGCTGGAGTGGCCAAGGACAGTGGTATCCTGACCATCGGTGTGGTGACCATCCCCTTCTTCTTCGAGAAGAAACGTAAGATTATCAAGGCCCTGAAGGGAGTGGAGGAACTGCGCAAGAACGTGGATGCCCTGCTGATTGTGAACAACGAACGGCTCTGCGACGTGTATGCCGATGCAGACATCTCACTGCCTGAGGCTTTCCTGAGGGCTGACAACATTCTGATGGACGCCGTAAAGGGAATATCGGAACTGATCACCCTGCCGAGCGACGGGGGTATCAAGAGTGACTTCAGAGATGTGGAGACCACCATGAAGGATGGCGGAGGGGCTATCATGGCCATGGGGCGCGCCAGTGGGGAGCACCGTGTGGAGAAAGCCATCCTGAACGCTCTCGACTCACCCCTACTCTACGGTAACGATATCGGTAAGGCCAAGCGCATACTCTTTAATATCTATGCGAGCAGCGACCACCCCATCTTCGTGAGGGAGCTGCAGGAGATCGACGACTTCTTTGACCAGCTGGATCCGAACATCGATGTGATCTGGGGAACGGCTACCGACGACACCCTGGGCGAGGACGCCAAGGTGACGATTCTGGCCACTGGCATGGAGGACCATATCGAGGCTGAAGTGAGGGAAGACGTGCATAGCAATGAGGAGGATTACTACGAGGACGTCATCAAGAAGCTGTATAGGCCGGTGAAGAAACCCACGATGGGAACGGTGATCAAGCAGATGGAAATAGACTTCGAGGTGGAGCCAGCAAAGGAGCCGGAACCTGCCCAAGAGTCTGAGGAAGAAATGGACACAGAGGTAGAGGAGACGACGGAAAACAAGGAGCCCACGATACTCAACAAATGGAAGCAATGGCTGAATAATCTGATGAATGTGGTGACGGAATGAACATATTAAGGCGTTTAGCAGGGCTTATTGGAATTAATTAACACTTAATTTGCTGATGTTTCGGGGAAAAATGCTTATCTTTGCAACCTGCATTGATAAGCTTTACCACATTTTATTTAACAAATACATTATGAACAACGTACCTAAAATTAAGATTGGAATCGTGGCTGTAAGTCGCGATTGTTTCCCTGAGTCATTGGCTGTTAACCGTCGTAAGGCTGTTATCGCTGAGTATGAAAAGAAATTCGGTAAGGAAGGCATTTATGAGTGTCCTATCTGTATCGTTGAGAGTGAGATCCACGCTCAGCAGGCTCTGGCCGACGTACAGAAGGCTGGTTGTAACGCCCTTTGCGTATATCTTGGCAACTTCGGTCCTGAGATCTCTGAGACCATGATTGCTGACTGGTTCCAGGGTCCCACCATGTTCTGTGCCGCTGCTGAGGAGACTCAGAAGGACCTGATCGACGGTCGTGGCGACGCTTACTGCGGTATGCTGAACGCCAGTCAGGCTCTGAGCCTGCGCAAGACTCGCGCCTACATCCCTGAGGAGCCCGTTGGCGACGCTGCACAGTGCGCTGAGATGATCCATGAGTTCCTGCCCATCGCCCGCGGTATCGTAGGTCTGCAGAACCTGAAGATCATCAGCTTCGGTCCTCGTCCTAACAACTTCCTGGCTTGTAACGCTCCTATCCGTGCCCTCTATGATCTCGATGTGGAGATTGAGGAGAACTCAGAGCTCGACCTGCTTGAGGCTTTCCAGAAGCACCAGGGCGACCCACGTATCGACGACGTGGTGAAGGATATGGCTGCTGAGCTGGGTACTGGTAACAAGATTCCTTCAGTGCTGCCGAAGCTGGCTCAGTATGAGCTGACGCTGACCGACTGGATTGAGGGTCACAAGGGTAGCCGCCAGTTCGTGGCTATGGCCAACAAGTGCTGGCCTGCCTTCCAGACCATGTTTGGTTTCGTTCCCTGCTATGTGAACAGCCGTCTGACTGGTCGTGGTATCCCCGTAGCTTGCGAGGTTGATATCTATGGCGCTCTGAGTGAGTACATCGGAACCTGCATCAGCGAGGACGCTGTAACACTGCTCGACATCAACAACACCGTACCTACCGATATGTACGAGGAGAGCATCAAGGGCAAGAAGTTTGCTTGCGACACCTACACCGAGAAGGAAATCTTCATGGGCTTCCACTGCGGTAACACCGCTTCTTCGAAGGTTTGCAACTGCCAGATGTGCTTCCAGCGCATTATGGCTCGCGCTCTGCCTGTTGAGGTGACCAACGGTACTCTGGAGGGTGACATCCAGCCAGGTCTGGCTACTGTTTACCGTCTGCAGTCAACAGCCGACACCAAGCTCCGCGCTTACATCGCTCAGGGCGAGGTGATCCCAGTGGCTACACGCTCATTCGGTTCGATCGGTATCTTCGGTATCAAGAACATGAGCCGCTTCTATCGTCACGTGCTCATCGAGAAGCACTACCCACACCACTGCGCTGTGATGTTCGGACACCAGGGTAAGTATCTCTGGGAGGTGCTGAAGTACATGGGTATCCCCGTTGACGAGATCGACTACAACTTCCCGAAGGGTGACTTCTATCCCACAGAGAATCCATTTGCATAAGACACCCTTATGAGAAAATCATTCATGGCAGCCATCCTGGTACTCCCGGTAGTACTGGGTGGCTGTTTTTCATCAGGTAACAGACAGCAGGCTGCTCAGAATGAAGAGACGACAGCCTGGTATGAGAACGACTCATTGCTGTGGGCCGAACTGGCCACAGCCGTTGAGGATGCGAAACAGCTCGACTCGACCAAGATTTCGAACGCGCTGATGCCTATTAAGAAGGACTATCCCGGACAGGAGTGGGCCAACATCGACGGTAAGGACATGGTACTGCTGATGACGCTGGTGGACTCGAGCCGACTGGCCCGTTTTTTCGGAGGTGAGGGAACCTACAAGATCGACCGCGAACTGGGTACCTGGGCCTCGATTCCCCTGGACTGGAAGAACCGTGCCAAGGCCTACGAGGGGCTCGACAGTGTGGCTGCCCACATGAGAATGGTGCAGATGTACGGACTGGGTCCTGACTGCGACTACAACATCATGGTGCTGTTCTATGCCGACCCTGCCGGCATCTTCCGCCCGGCTCATGATCCCGACATCACCACCACCTCGGTTGGATTGGAATTTCCTGCCTATGCCAACGAGAAATACACGGTGGGCGAGACAAACTTCAGAGAGTGGTATCGCTACAGCATCACCTCGGCCTATGAGGACGACTCACCACTGCCCTGGACGCAGATGGGCTATACCTACGACTGGCATAGCGGAGCCGACTCGCATGTGGGTGTATCGGAGTATATCGTGACTCACCACACGCTGATCAAGGTGAAGGAACACCTGAGCGAGTGGCAGTTCATTCAGAATCTGAGCAAATAGAAAACAATAATCCCCGCCAGAGAGTTGGCGGGGATTTTTGTTGTTACTTGAAGATCTTCTGGGCGAACATCGTGAGGTAGATGCGCCAGTTGCGCCAGATATGACCGCCATCGGTCTCGACATACTCATAGGGATAACCCTTAGAGTCCCAATAGGCACGCAGATCAACGGTGCTCTGATAGAGGAAGTCGGTCTTACCCATACCCATCCAGTAGAGTTTGGGGTTGCTACCGAAGAGACGGGCACTCTGTGCCTCGAACTCGGGACTGGCCTTGATCTGCTCGGCAAACGAAGTCTGGTAATTACCAGTTGACAAGTGAAGACCTGCAGAGAAGAGTCCGTAGTAGTCAAACTTATTGGGGTAAAGCAGACTGACGTGGAAGGTGTGGCCACCACCCATGGACAGACCACAAATGGCACGTCCGGCACGACTCTTGATGGTGCGATAGTTGGCATCGACATAGTTGACGATATCCATGAAGCTCTCTGGGATAGAGGCTGCTGCAGGAGCAGTAGGACCAGTACCGCTATCACGGAAGCCGGGGGTGTACATACCGAACGACCACTCGCCAGGGGCTGCCTGACAGTTGGGGTTGCCATTAGGCATCACCACGATCATGGGCTTGGCCTTACCAGTGGCAATCAGGTTGTCGAGGATCTGAGCAGCACGTCCGAGTTCGCTCCAGGCATTCTCATCACCACCGGCACCATGCAGCAGATAGAGCACGGGGTACTTGCCACCTTTGTCATAGCCTGCGGGGGTATAGACGGTCATACGACGCTGCATCTTCAGGGTGGGGCTGTTGTACCAAACCTTGCTGAGATTGCCATGAGGCACCTCGTTGACGCTATAGAGATCGCCCTTGTCGCCCTTCTCCTGACTGACGATGAAGATATTGGTGAACGAAACGATATCACGATTGACGTAGATGTTGGCAGGATCCTTCACACCCGTCATACCATCGATATTAAAGGTATAGCTGTACATCTCAGGGGCGAGTTTATCTGTGGTGTAGCTCCACACGCCGTTCTTGCCTTCCTTGAGCTGGGCTACGCCAGGGGCATCGTAAGTACCATAACCCTCGACCTCGATGGGCTGGGTGGGCAGGAAGTCGCCTGTCACCTCGACCTTCACGGCCTTGGGGGCGAAGAGGTTGAATGTAACGGTACCGTCTTTGTTAACGACGGGAGATTGAACACTGGCACTCGAGAAGAGTTTCTCCTGTGCCTGAGCGCCAAGACAGCACACTGCTGCAAGGGCGAGAGTCATAATAGTCTTTTTCATTTTCTTGTTTTGTTTGTTAGTCGTTGCAAATTTACGATTTAATTTTGAATTATGCTGCAAAGGTAGATAATAATTTGCAAAAGGGCGTTCTGATGTGTTCGATAGATATTTCTTGGTGTTCAAAACCGAGGGCTTGTTTTCCGATTTGTTCAAACCTGTTGCAATATGTTCATAATTATTGTTAATGGGATTAGACTTTCGAAAGGATGTTGCGTCAAAAGAATATCATACTGTAAGTATTACCACTATGGAACTAGACGGAATTTTACGTGTCGGCATTATCGGCACGGGTTGGATTGCCGAGAAAGCAGCCATCACACTCAATGGGCTCAAAGAGTGTGAGGCCTATGCTGTAGGCTCTCGCCAACTGGAGAAAGCTGAGGCTTTTGCAAAACAATGGAACATCGGGAAGGCCTACGGTTCGTATGCCGAACTGATAAGTGACCCGAATGTGGACCTGGTGTATGTGGGTACCCCCCACTCTCACCATTACGATGTGACAAAGGAGGCCCTGATGGCCGGTAAGCCTTGTCTGGTGGAGAAGGCCTTTATGGCCAACCATCGTCAGTCAAAGGCCATCGTGGATCTGGCTCATGAGCGGAAGGTGTTTTTGGCAGAAGCCATCTGGACGCGCTACCAACCTGTAGTAAATATGGTTCGTGAACTTATTAATAAAGGCACTATCGGAACCCCACGGCTGCTCACAGCCACGCTGGGTTACTCGATGGGCGACAAGCCCCGTATCATGAGGGCCGACCTCTGCGGTGGGGCCTTGCTCGATCTGGGGGTGTATGCGCTGAACTTCGTGAGGATGTTCTTCGATGCCGATGTTGTGAATATGGAGAGCCAGTGCGTGAAGAGCCGGACGGGTATGGACCTTACCAATGCCATCAGTCTGGTACTGGCCGATGGGATGCTCTGCAACCTGCAGTCGAGTGCTGCCTGCGTGGGTGACAATATCGGTGTGATAGCCGGTACAGAGGGTAACCTGATTATCGACAACATCAACAACCCGCAACAGATTACCGTCAACGGTCCCGACCGCACATATATCAAGACCATTCAGGTGCCCCAACAGATTACAGGCTATGAATACCAGTTCCTGGCCTGCAGAAAGGCGCTCATTGAAGGAAGGCTGGAACCAGAGGAGATGCCGCACGAGGAAACGCTCTACATCATGGAGCTGATGGACGGATTACGTCAGAAATGGGGTGTTCACTACCCCATGGACGACGAGCAATAACGCAACGCTTTGCGGTGTTGTTTTTAGAAAAAAGTGTTTTAAGTATGCAACAAAATGCCTACCTTTGCGCTACTAAAGCAACACAAAAAATATATTGCATAAAAAATCACGACCACCTGCTTGCGAAAGTCGGTGGTTTTTATGGCAAAATGAACGCAACGCGTTGCGCAAAATTTATCATTTAGTTGCGTAAGCTTTTGCGGGATTATTATTACTTTTGTAGGTGCTAACTTAAAGATCTTATTAACAGGTAACACATGAAGAGAATATCGCAGCGGGATATCGCTAAAATACTGGGTGTGAACGTCTCCACCATCTCTCGGGCCCTGAGAGGTCTGGAGGGCGTGGGAGCTGATCTGCGTGAGAAAATCGAGCGTCTGGCCGAGGATCACGGCTACCGTCCGAACCCCTTTGCTGCTAGTCTGCGCTACGATACGACAAAAACCATAGGTATCGTAGTGCCCGACATATCGTTCAACCACTATGCCCATATCGTTAAATGTATTGAGAGCGAGGCTAAGAAGGTGGGGTATATGTGTATCATCACTGACTCTGACGACCGGTATGAAAACGAGGTGGACTGTATAGAGCATCTGCTGAACATGCATGTGGAGGGTATAGCCATCTGCATCTCACAGGAGACCAATAAATACAGTCATCTGCAGAAAGTCATAGACCAGAAGATTCCCATCGTACTGTTCGACAGGGCGGCTGACCTGAATGTCTCTTCGGTGGTGATCAACGATGTTGACTCTGCTCGCGAGGTGACACACTACCTGATTGACAGTGGTGCCAGGCGCATCGCTTTCGTTGGCGGATCGAACAGAATGAAGCAGACCTCAGACCGCAAGCATGGCTATCTGGAGGCCCTGCGCGAAAGGAACATCCCCATCAGGAAGGAACTGGTGAAATGCCATAATGCCAGTTATAACTCAGGACTGACAGATACCATTGAACTGCTGAACCAGCCTGAAAAGCCTGATGCCATCATCGCCTCGCATGGTATATTAGCCGTTTCGTCCTTCCAGACCCTCATCAGCCAGGGATACCGTATTCCTGACGACGTGGCCTTCGTGGGTTACATGAGCGACTGGATTTCGGACGTGTCAAGACCAAGGATGTCGTTTGTGAAGCAGAACCTGAAGGAGATAGGCACCAAGACATTCAAGTTGCTTTATGAGCAACTGCAGGGCGACGAGCGCGTGAAGCGCATGGTGATCAAGGCTCATCTGGAGCTAAGGGAGAGTACCAATAAGATACATCAGTAACAACAAGATAGGTATATGAAAAGATTTATGTTTCTCACAATGCTCATGGTGACAGCCGTCGCAGGGCATTCGCAGGACTTGCAGCTAAACGAACAGGAATATTTCGAGCGGCAGGGTGTCAACGTGTTAGTATTCAGCAACAATTTTAACGGCGGATTCAACGACGAGAAAAACTCGGGTATAGAGATTATCCACCACGGGGTTAGAACCGTGCAGGGTGGCGCCGTACGACTGAACAACACTCCTGAGCAGTGGGATCTGGTTCCGAAGACAACCAGCAGAACGGTGGATCGCGATAAAGGCAGCATCGAGGTTGGCATGCGTTACGACGACTACGACTTCGACAGTCGTGTGGTGGTGACGACCAAGGGCAAGGCTGTGGAGATAGCCGTATGGCTCGACAAGCCGGTGCCTGAGAAACTGGCTGGTGAGGCTGGGTTCAACATCGAGTTCCTGCCTTCACAATATTGGCTGAAGACCTTCACGATGGACGGTCGCTTAGGTCGTCTGCCCCGCTATGCCACGAGTCAGACCATCACCCGTCCAAACAGTGAGAAGCCCCGTCAGTTCAAGGGTTTCAAGACCTACGATGACAGAGGAACCGAGCGCTTTGTTGACCCATTACCCATCGAGACAGGACATGAGTTTGTAATAGCCACCGACAGTCCGGAGCGCATGATACGTATCAGCAGCGATTCCGAACTGAAGCTCTTCGACGGAAGAATGCTGGCTCAGAACGGTTGGTTCGTGTTGCGTAGCGTACTGCCAAAGGGTAAGACGGGTAAGGTGATTACCTGGACGGTAGAGCCCAACGCCATCCCAGGGTGGATACGTGAGCCCAACATCGGATTCTCGCAGGTGGGTTATACCCCAGAACAGCCCAAGGTGGCTGTGATAGAACTCGATAAGAAGGACCAGCCGCAGGCCACCGCCTCGCTGATGCGCATCAACCCCGACGGAACCAAAGAGGAAGCCTTTAAGGGCGCTATCCAGGCATGGGGACCTTATTTCAAATATAACTATGTAAAGTTTGACTTCTCTCAGGTGAAGCAGCCTGGCGTGTATTATATCCAATACGGACAGAGCAAGACCAACGATTTCCTGATCGACGAACATGTTTATGACAAGATCACCGATGCCACCACCGATGTATGGGTGCCCATCCACATGAACCACATGTACGTAAACGAGGGCTATCGCACCTGGCATGGAGAGCCCTTCAAGGAGGGGTATCTGCAGGCTCCTGAGAGCGACCACTTCGACCTGCACAGACAGGGCAAGGACACCGATACGAAGTACAAGCCCCTGGAACTGATACCAGGACTGAACATCGGTGGATTCTTCGATGCTGGTGACTTCGACATCGAAACGGGATCGAACATCAACGTGGTGCAGAACTTCATCCGCACCTGGGAACTCTTCAAGCCTCAGCGCGACGAGACCTTCGTGAGTCAGAAACAACGTTATGTGGATCTGCACAGGCCCGACGGTGTGCCCGATATCCTGCAATTCATCGAGCATGGCACACTGAACCTCGTGGCCCAGGCCGAACAGATAGGACACATGGCCTCGACACTCTCGAACTCCATTCTCGACAACTACCACCATCTGGGCGATGCTGCCAGCATCACCGACGGACTGCACTACGACCCCTCGCTGAAGCCCTACGAGGTATCAGCCGACGGCAAGCGCAGTGGCACACCTGATGACATGTGGGCCTTCACCACCCGCAGTCCACAACTCGACTTGCGGGCAGCCACCATGTTTGCTGCTGCCAACCAGGCCCTGAAGGGCTATAACGACGAACTGGCCGAGCGCGCCCTCACCCAGTCGAAACGACTGATGAAAGAGGCAACGGAGATCATCGCCCAACACAAGACACAGGCAGGTGACGAATTTGCCTGGCTGGAGGGCACAGAGCAGACTAGCATCTCCAATCCACGACAGTTTGGTGAAAAACCCGACAAGAAACGTCTGAAGATCATGGAGCGAAGTCGCAAGAACCGCGAACAACTCGGTGATATGGCCACCAACCTGATGCTCTATGGTGCTACCAAGGAGCAACAGTATCTCTCGAACTTCGAGCAGCAGATATGGGATGCCCTTGAACTGCGCCTGTCGGGCAATATGCAGACTGCCCTCGACGCAGTGCCCTATATGGACGAGGCATATAAGAATAAGCTACGCCCTTACGTGGAGAAATATGAGCAGTATATCAAGAGCTTCGACACCAACAATCCTTATGGCGTTCCCATCGGACTGGGCAACTGGGCAGGTGTGGGCATGGTGCTGAACTTCGGCATCACCGTGAACTATGCACACATCTACTTCCCCGACATCGTGGGTAAGGAAGAGGTGTATCGCGTGGCCAACTGGCTCTATGGCTGTCATCCATATCATAACTACTCGTTCGTAGCCGTCGTTGGTGCCGCTCGTCCGAAGCAGGTGTTCTATGGCAACAACCGTGCTGACTTCTCGTTCATCCCAGGCAATGTGGCACCTGGTCTGCTGTTCCGTAGGCCCGACCACTTCGAGAACTACGACGACTGGCCCTTCCTCTGGGGACAGAACGAGGGTACCATTGCCGGCAATACACAGTATGTCATCTTCGGATCGTCGCTGAAGAATATTGTCAACGAAGGAAAATAGTCACCGATGTTCCGTCTCGTATCAGATATCCGCAAATCACTTCCCACCCAGATCACGCTCTGGGTGGTGGGATTTGCCATGATCATCATTGGCATCTGCCTGTTCCTGATCTCGGGCTTCTCAGATGCCATTAGCATCGATACGGGCAATGACAAGTTGTTGACGATGGCCGCGATCATGGCTGCGATCAGCCTTATCGTCATTATCCTGCTCTGTTGGGTAGTGGTTACCCACCATCTGAAACCATTGAGACTGCTTGCCGAGACCATGCAACGTATAGCCAACGGACAGATGAAAGAGACCGTAAAAGACAGTGAGACGCAAGACGAGATCGGACAGCTGCAAACCAGTTTCGCCACTTTGCAGCGCGCACTGGCAAGCTATCTGTCAGAGATGGAACAGAAGCGGAGCACCCTGAGTCGGCAAAACGACGAACTGCAGGCTGCTTACGAACAAGTGAGAGAGTCGGACAACATCAAAACACAGTTCCTGAACCGGATGACAGGGCAGATGGCACAGAACATAGAGGCAATCACCTCGATGACCGACACCATCTGCAACCATTACCATGAACTCTCAAAGGCGGAGTTGATGAAAATGCAGGTGGAGATGATCTCTTACACCGACACCGTCACCCTGCTGCTCAGCAAGATGCTTGAGAACTCAAAAGAGAAAGACAAAGTATGAGGGGAATCATCAGATACATCAAACAACACCTCTACCTGAGGATGGGTCTGGAAATCATGCTCATCCTCGTTCTGGTGTTCACTGTGTCGCTGGGACTTCTCTTCCACTATTCGAAAGAACAGGCACAGGAGGCTGCTGTGAGAAAGGCCACAAAGACGCTCGACGAAACCATGGCCAACATCTCCAACATCATGGATCGTACAGAAAAAGCCACTGCTGATATGGAACGGCTCGTACAAGACAACCTGCAGCCCGATTCTTTGCTGGCCTATACACGTCTGATGCTTGAACAGAATCCCGACATCCTGGGATTCACCATCGCCATGAAACCTGATTACTTCCCTGAGCATGGCCGTAGTTTCTCTGCCTACTCCCTCAGACAAGGCGACAGCATTACCACTGTGGAGGAGGGGCACGATTACTTCGAACAGATCTGGTATAAAAAAGCCTGGGAGGAAAAACGGCCCGTCTGGTTGGAGCCCTATATTGACAATACACCCGGATTCCTGACATCCAACGAATACAACTACTCCTTCGCCAAGCCCCTTTATAACAAAGACAATGAGCCTATCGGTATTCTTTGTACAGATCTGTTACTGAAATGGTTGTCGAAAACGGTCACTGAGGTCAAGCCCTACCCTAACTCGTCGGCTATCATGCTGGGGCATGACGGGCACTACATTGTACATCCTGACTCAGACAAACTGGTGCATCAGACCATCTTCTCTGACCCTGACCCCAGGGCTCGCCAGGACGTGATTCCCCTAGGACAGGCCATGCTGGCAGGACAAAGCGGCATGTGGAAGATGATTGTTGACGGGAATCCCACCCACATATTCTACCGACCGTTGGAGCGGACGGGATGGAGCATTGCCATTGTCTGTCCTGACAGTGATGTGTTCAACTCCTTCAATAAGATGTTATACAGCATCTGGACCATTATCGGAATAGCGCTCCTCATTCTTCTGTTACTCTGTTATCTGATCATCAGACGTGCCATTATCCCCATCAACCAACTTGCACGTACAGCGCGCCATATTGCTAAAGGTAATTTTGATGAGAGTCTGAGTCAGACAACGGTCTTGCAACAGAGTTCAAGACCAGACATCATCGGACAACTGCAGAACAGTTTCGCGGTGATGCAACAGGCACTGCAAAACCATGTCAGTCAACTCCGACAGATAACAAAAGAGACAGAGCAGAAGAACCAGGAACTGCAAACGGCCTACGAGTTGGCACGCGAGGCCAATCAGAGAAAGACCAGATTCGTGCAGGATATGGCGCATCAGATACGTACACCACTCAACATCATCAACGGATTCACTCAGGTGATTTCTACTAATTTGCAGGATATCACGGAAGAAGAGATGGCCGATATCACTTTACGCATGAAGTCGAGTGCAAAAGCCATCATCCATATTACCCGTATGCTCATCGCTGCCTCAACCGAAGGCAAGCATGTGAGTGAGCATACGACCTTTGGTTGCAATGCTGTCTGCAAGGAAGCGGTCGATGTCATCAAATTCCGAACGCAGACTACAGCCAAGATCATCTTTACCAGTAACGTACCTGACCAGCTGACTATCCATACCGACCATGAGGCACTGCGCTCCATCCTGGCTGAGTTGTTGGACAACGCACTCAAGTTCGCCCCTCAAAGCACTATCGAGATCAGGTGTTGTCAAAGCAGTGAACAAAACGTCAGCTTCTCTGTAAGCGACGATGGTCCTGGCATTTCACCTGCCGACAAGGAACTCATCTTCACTGAGTTTACAAAACTCGACTCCTTCACAGAAGGAATCGGACTGGGACTCTCCCTGAGTCAGCGCACGGCTCGCCTGTTGGGTGGCGACCTTACCTTAGACGAAAACTTCAGTCCCGGAACACGGTTTGTGATCACATTACCCCTATAAACAATCCCACTTTATGAATAAAAGACTTACTATACTACTATTGTGTAGCCTTGTATTTGCAGGCAACATTTATGCTACTACTAAGCCTTCCAAACTGCTGGAGCTCGTCAAACGAATTACCTTTGAATGCAAAAACCATTATTAAGTAATACAGACATGAAGGATTTTAATTACTATGCACCAACGGAAGTGGTGTTTGGAGAACAGGCAGAAGAGCAGGTCTCTGCCTTGGTGAAGAAATATGGCGGTACGAAAGTACTGGTACATTATGGCGGACAGAGTGCTAAGCGTTCTGGTCTTCTCGATAAGATCTGCGACCTCTTGAGAGAAGGTGGTGTGACATACGTGACCCTGGGTGGTGTCGTACCTAACCCGAGGCTCTCGTTGGCACAGAAGGGTATTGAGCTCTGTCGGCAGGAAGGTATTGACTTCATCCTCGCTGTGGGTGGCGGCAGTGTCATCGACTCATCAAAATGCATTGCCTATGGCGTACCTTACGAAGGTGATGTCTGGGACTTCTATCTCGGTAAGGCAGAACCCAAGCAGATGCTGCCCGTAGCCTCAGTGCTGACCATCCCTGCCGCTGGTAGTGAGATGAGTGAGTCGTCTGTCATCACCAACGAAAATGGTGATGTGAAGTTGGGCTATAGCAATAACCTGTCGCGCCCCAAGTTTGCCATCATGAACCCACGTCGCACCATGACACTACCCCCCTATCAGACGGCAGCTGGTGTGACTGATATGATGATGCACACCATGGAGCGCTACTTTACCAAGGACGACGATATGGACTTCACCACCGATCTGGCAGAGGCATCTCTGCGCAACATCAAAAACGCCGTGTTCGCTGTGCTGAAGAATCCTGAGGACTATCGCTATCGTGCACAGATCATGTGGGGTGGCAGTCTGATGCACAACGGACTGACGGGTTGCGGTGTGAGCGATGACTGGGCTACCCACCAGCTGGAGCATGAACTCAGTGGTATGTTCGACGTCACCCATGGTGCCGGTCTTGCTGCCATCTGGCCCAGTTGGGCACGCTATGTGATGCACGAGAATCTGGGTCGTTTCGTTCGCTTTGCCGTCAACGTGATGGATGTGCCCAACGACTTTACCGATCCTGAGGGTACGGCCCTGAAAGGTATCGAGGCCATGGAACGCTTCTACCACGCCATCGGTATGCCCATCAACATCAAGGAACTCATTGGCAAGGATATCTCTGATGAGGAGATTAAGGAGATGACCCGCAAGTGCAGTCGTGATTATACCGCTACCTGCGGTTGCCTGAAGGTTTTGAAAGCTGAGGATATGGAAACAATTTATAAAATGGCAAGAGGATGAAGATATTAATGATCGGTGGAACAGGCACCATCAGCAGTGCCATCACCAGACAATTAGCTGCCAGCGACAACGAGTTATGGCTTCTGAACAGAGGCAGCAGGAAGAACGAAGTACCTGGCAACGTCAAGCAAATCATCGCAGACATCGACGACGAGGCCGAAGTGCTACGCCAGATTAGCGACACACAGTTTGATGCCGTTTGCGAGTTCATCGGTTTCCTACCCTCTCAGGTAGAGCGCGATATCAGGCTCTTCAAGGGGCGCACCAAACAATATGTGTATATCAGTTCGGCCTCAGCCTACAACAAGCCGGCAGCCAACCACGTGATTACCGAGGGGACCACACTCGCCAATCCTTATTGGGAGTACTCACGCAACAAGATTGCCTGTGAGGAACTGTTATTGAAGGAATATCGTGAGAACGGCTTCCCTGTCACCATCATCCGTCCGAGTCACACCTACTGCGAAAGGGCTGTACCAGTCAGCGTACATGGTCTGAAGGGCAGTTGGCAGGTGCTGAAGCGCATGATGGAGGGCAAACCCGTGCTGGTGCATGGCGATGGTTCTTCGCTATGGACCTTGACATGGAACGAGGACTTTGCCAAAGGATTCATTGGTCTGCTGGGTAACCCTAAGGCCATCGGTGAGCCCTTCCAGATTATGAGCGACGAACAACTGACATGGAATCAGATTTATGAATGTGTTGGCAAAGCACTAAACGTCAGACCCAAGCTCTATCATGTCGCATCGGATTTCCTGGCTGCCACCTCTCCAAAAGAATGGGACTTTACTGGCAACCTCTTGGGCGACAAGGCTGCTACCGTTGTCTTCGACTGCAGCAAACTAAAGCGGGCAGTGCCTGGTTTCCAGGCAACCACCCGCTTCGATGAGGGTGTGCGCCGTTGTGTGGCTTATATCCTAGCTCATCCAGAACTTCAGGAAGAAGACCCGGAGTTCGATGCCTGGTGCGAACGTATCATCGCAGCCCAGGAAACGGCAATGGCTCAAGCATTATCGCTTCAGTAGGTTGAGTTTCACATTGGGTTTCATCACGTTGTTCACCTTTTTGGTCCAGGCCTTCACCTTAGCTGAGGTCTGGACCTCAATCTGATTGGCTGAAGAGCAAATCATAAAGGTATAGACACCGGCATCTGTCTTCCAAGCCGAAGCCTTCTCGTTGAATGAGGCAAGGTCTTCAGTCTTTACTAGCATAATAACGGTCTCTGTCTGACCTGGCTTAAGCAGACTAGTCTTTGCATAATTGCGCAGCTCCTTCTCGGGCTTGTTTAATTGTTTGCTGTTGGGAGCAGCGACAAAGAGTTCCACCACGTTCCGACCTGCCTTATTACCAGTATTCTTTACATCAACCTTAACTGTAAATACACCATCAGTCTCACTCACGCTCAAATTCTCGTATGCAAAGGTAGTATAACTGAGTCCGAAGCCAAATGGATATGCCACAGGCTTACTAAAGCTGTCAAAGTAGCGATAACCTACGTAGATATCCTCCTCATAGTTAGTAAAGTCGATATTTGCCTGCAGTTGGCGCTCTTTGGGAGTATTGTCCTTATCATAGCCCCACATGAACATAGCACCCAGTGTCTTGTCATCAACATTGGCAGGGAAATTCTTGTCAGCATAGGCATCGCCATATTTAATCTGGAAAGTCATGGGCAGTTTACCAGAAGGATTCACCTTTCCACTAAGTACGTCAGCCACCGAGAAACCACTCTCCTGACCGCCTTGCCATGTACATACCAAGGCGTCGACCTGATTCTGCCAGGAAGCTACATCGATAGGACTGCAGATATCAAGCAAAACAACCACTTGCTTGCCCTTTGCGTGATAGGCATCGCTCACAGCCTTGATAAGTTGTGCTTCACCATCCTTCAGGTAAAAGTCACTCTCACTGCGGTCAGCAGCCTCACCGCTCTTACGGCCTAAAGAGATGATAGCCACATCGCTACCCTCGATAGCGGCATTGAGTTCATCGGCTGTAAACTGTTTCTCATCCGCACGCGCTGGGGGCATCAGTGAGAATGCCGGACGACCATTGGGGAACAATCTCTTTTCCTCAGCGGCAATGTGTTGGGTATAGGCAGCAATCAGGGGCTTGTAGATCTCATAGCCAACTGAGCGCATGCCTTCGATAAGCGATACCGTGTAGTGGCCTACAGATGTACCACCAAAACCGGAACCTCCAGAAATCCAATCATAAGAAGTGCATCCAAAGAGGGCAACACGTTTGCCGACAAGTGGCAGGACTCCACTATTCTTCAGCAATACGATACCATCGGCACCTACTTCACGAACCACCTTAGCATGAGCTTTCAGATCAGGCTCGTTATTATATTTATAACCTTTAAAGTTATGGGTCTTGACGACATATTCCAAAATACGCTTTACATTGGCATCGATCACTTCCATGGGCAACTTTCCACTCTGAGCAGCCTCGAGGATTGCCTGATACTGCTTGTCCTGTCCCGGTTGTAGCATGTCGTTACCAGCCAGCATAGCAGCTACAGCATCGTCGCCTGCATTCCAGTCTGACACATACATTCCTTTCCAACCCCACTCATTGCGCACGATGGTAGTGAGCAAGTCGTAGTTCTGCACGGCATAAGGACCGTTCAGTTTGTTATACGACGTCATAATAGTCCAGGGGTTGCTTTCCTTTACCATAATTTCAAAGGCCTTCAGATAGATCTCACGTAAGGCTCGTTGCGACACCTGAGAGACATTATTGTTACGATTCGTCTCCTGATTGTTGGCCACAAAGTGCTTAGGACAGGCTGCCGTGCCTTCACTCTGCACACCATTCACATAGCCAGCAGCTATAGTGCCTGAGAGATAAGGATCCTCAGAGTAATACTCATGGTTACGACCGCATAGTGGATTTCGAATCAAGTTCATCGCAGGTGACAAAATCCAATCGAGTCCAAACTCACGCACCTCGTTGCCGATACCCTGTCCCACCTTGAAGGCTGCCTCACGGTCCCAGGTTGAAGCCAGTGTCATTGAAGCTACGAAATCAGTAGGATAATAATCATTATGATCCCATGCACGAGTAGCGTTCATGCGGAGGCCCTGCTGAGAGTCTGCGCAATAGGTTTCCGGCACCCCAAGACGGGCAATGGAGAAAGTGCTGCCTGCGGTGCCAGGGAACTTGGCTTCATCGTTAAAATGCATGCCGCGTCCCAGTACCATGTGGCATTTCTCTTCGAGGGTCATGGCTTTCACCACCTCATCAATGTTTTCAGCCTTAAGTTGCTGGGCTTTCATACGAAGGCTGTAGCCGCACATGGCGACCACAGCCAAAATAACCAAACTAATCTGATGAATCGATTTTCTCATTGTTCTTTTATTTTTTAGTTATACGATTTCCAGGTGCAAAGATAGGCCATTTATATGAAACGGATTATCTTTCCCGTTCTTTTGTTTTTCCATTATGTTTAAAACAGTCTTCAGACTTTCCGATTTGTTCAATTCCGTTCAGATTTGTTCAAATAACCTCAAAATGGCGGAGTGCATGGAGAACACCGTCGTCATCAACAGAGGTTGTAACAAAATCGGATTGCCTCTTCAGGTCGGCAATAGCATTGCCCATAGCGATGCCGATGCCGGCCTGAAGAATCATAGAGGTGTCGTTGCCCCCGTCACCGAATGCGATTGTACGACTAGGATCAAAACCCTCATGACGCGCTATGGCGAGAATACCTTTACCCTTATCGGCCCCATTGGCCGTGATATCGGTAAACTCAGGATGCCAACGGCCTGATACACACTTTGGCATACGGGCCATCAACTCAGACTCATAGTCTGCTGGAAAGAAAGGTGTCATCTGCAGGATATCCTGTTCGAGTACGACATCGAGTGGTGAGGCCTTATCGAGATTTTTCACAGCCAGCATCTGACGGAAAATGCGATCCACATCGCCAGAAGGGTCGAGTACAGCCACGTCCTTTCGTCCCACCACAATGAGACTATACCCCTTAGCCTTCGAATCCTCCACACACGTCAGCACATCCTCTTTGTCGATTGGCTGACAACTGACGATTTCATCGCCCACAAAACACAGAGCACCATTCGTGGTGATATAACCGTCGATAAGATGTTCGATAGCCCCCAGGTTAGTAATAATAATAGGTGGGCGACCTGTAGCAATATATACACGTGAGCCATTGGCCTTGGCTTGTGTCAGGGCGAGGATGGTCGATGGTGGGATCTCGTGGGTCTTAAAACTCACCAACGTACCGTCGATATCGAAAAAAAGAGCATATTGATTATCTTTCATCTTTTTAGTCTTTATAACTTTTCATTCTTTTCTGTCATATATTTCCAGTAGCGACGAGGCATGTCGCTCAGTTGTTTCTTGGGATTCATGCGCTCCTTGATGCAGATAGCCTTAAAATAGGTGCGCCAGAGTTGCTGGAATATCTGGTCGTTCTCACTCAGCACATCGGCATCGAGCTTACCGTTGCTAAGATTGAAGGGCACGGCTGCCTCATCCTCGAAAGTGATATGGATGGGGGCGGCAACGCCATCGTAATAATAGCCGTAGTGCCGTTTGGCATCGTAGATGAGCCACGGCTGGTCGTTGAAGCGGTCCTGGAAATGGTTGATGATAAGCGGCAGCACGTTGTGGTCTGGTGAGACAACGGCAAGATAGGTACCATCCTTCGCCTTCTGAAAGCGGATAAACTGTTTCATGCGCAACTGCTCATGGAGCACACGACGACAGATATTACGCACTTCGAGCACATCGGGATCGCTGGCATTACGCTCAAGGTTCTTCACTTGAGGTTGACGAAACACCTTACAGATAAAATTGAAGAGGGGTTGGTTGAGTGAACGGTCTTCCGAGAGCCAGCTGGTGGTAATCATATGCAGACCCTCCTTGGAGAGTTGTTTCTCGAGTCCTTTCCACACGCGCTCAGCTTTCTCTCCATCCGATACAACCATGTGGGGAGCATCAGCAAACAACGGCAACTGCTCACCCTCAGCCAACAGGAACTCTGGCTGCTGGTGCAGAAAGAAACTGTCGAAGACGGCTGTCAACAATCCGTCAAGCGTATGATCAAACACATATACCAGCATAACCTATGGATTATCATCGTTGCCAAAATCGAGCATGAGCTGTTTTTCTGCAGCGGCTCGTCTCTGTTGGGCTTTCGATAGTAATAAGGGGCGCAGGCGTTCAGGACGGAGTTCGTTGATGCCAATGATGGGCTGCGAGAAAGCAGAGGTAAGCTCGCCACAGGTAATGAAATATTTGGCTTTCTTCATCACCACCCCCATCTTCTTCAGATGATACGAGGTAATGCGATTGAAACGACGTGAGTTGACAATGAGCACAGCACTTTTCACCCCAATACCTGGTACGCGGAGGATATCCTCATAAGGTGCCTTATTAATATCCACAGGAAAAAACTCCGGATGCCTTAATGCCCAACCGAGTTTGGGATCGACATCAAGATCAAGATGAGCATGAGCATCATCCACAATCTCATCGACATTAAAATGGTAGAATCGCATCAGCCAGTCGGCTTGGTACAGACGGTTCTCACGCACCAGAGGCGGTTGCTTCAACACTGGCAGACGGGGGTCGTAGGTATTCACACTGACGTAACCAGAGTAATAGACACGGCGCATGGTGGGTTGCTGATACATGGCGTTAGACATCTTCAGGATATCGAGGTCAGTCTCCTTAGTAGCACCCACAATCATCTGTGTCGATTGTCCTGCCGGTACAAAGCGTGGAGCATGGCGGAACTTCCTGCGATCTTCCTTATTCTCCAGGACACCCTGCTGAATCTGCGACATCGGCAGGAAAATACTCTTATGGTTTTTCTCAGGTGCCAAAGCCTTCAGCGACTCCTCCTTGGGAATCTCGATGTTCACGCTCATACGGTCGGCATAGCGCCCAGCCTCCTGCAACAATTCCTGACTGGCCCCAGGGATGGTCTTCAGGTGGATATAGCCGTTAAAGCGATGCACCGTGCGCAAATCACGCACGATAGCCACCAGGCGCTCCATGGTATAATCAGGATTACGCACAACCCCACTCGACAAGAAGAGTCCCTCGATGTAGTTACGACGGTAGAACTCCATCGTGATCTCCTCGAGTTCCGAGACGGAGAGCGTAGCCCGCTTGATGTCGTTCGTACGACGGTTAATACAATAGGCACAGTCGTACATGCAATAGTTGGTCAGCATCACCTTCAGCAACGAGATGCAACGCCCGTCGTCAGCAAATGAGTGGCAGATGCCCACACCACCTACCGTCGAGCCCACCATGCCTTTCTTACCAGAGCGCACGGTACCACTCGACGAGCACGACACATCGTACTTCGCAGATTCTGCCAGAATCCGCAGTTTCTCCATCGTTTTCTCAGTCAGCATGGGTACAAAGGTACAAATAAGCTAGTAGAATACAAAATAAAAACGAAGAAAAAAAAACAGGTACGGTCCTTTCGGGTCGCACCTGAGTATAAAAAGAAAAAACTGATTCCAGATTATCGTTTCAGGAGGTTCATCTGAACCTGTGGCTTCATCACGTCATTCACCTTGATCTGGAACGACTTGGCATTGGCTGTGAGTGTTGCCTTGATATCCTGAGAAGAAGCACCGACAAGGAACTGGTATTCGCCCTCGGCCACTACCCATGCAGAGGCAGCTTCATCGAACGATGCAAGCTCGGGAGCAGTAACACTCAGTGTGAGCGTCTCACTCTCACCTGGCTTCAGCGACCTGGTCTTGGCAAAAGCTTTCAATTCCTTTGAGGGCTTGTTAGCAGCCTTGTTATCAGGAGCCGAGATATAAAGCTCAACGACCTCCTTGCCCTCGAACTTTCCTGTGTTCTTAACAGTAACTGTCACATCGTAGATATCATTCTTCTGACTGATCTTAGCATCGCTGTATTCGAAGGTGGTGTAACTCAGTCCGAAGCCAAACGGATAGCTCACTGGCACGTCGAACGAATCGAAATAACGATAGCCCACATAGATGTCCTCTTCGTAGTCAGCGTAGTCCACATTCTTCACGTTACCCTTCTGACCCTGATTCATCATGTCGATCTTCGGATCCTCGTCGATGGGGAAGTTCTTCGAAGAATAGGCATCAGTAAATTTCACAGGCCAGGTCATCGTGAACTTACCAGAGGGTGACTGCTTACCGCTGAGCACATCAACGACACTATTACCACCTTCCTGTCCTGCCTGCCAAGCGCAGAGAATGGCATCAGGCAGCTCTTTCCAGGAAGCCGTCTCAATCACGCCACCAATGTTCAGCAACACTACCACCTGCTTACCCGCCTTATGATAAACCTCACATACCTGTTGGATAAGTTTCATCTCAGAATCGTTGAGGTTGAAGTCTGCAGCCTTGCGATCCAAGAACTCACCAGAGATACGGCCGATCGTAATCACAGCCACATCAGAAGCGTCAGCCTGCTTAGCGAGTTCTTCAGAAGAGAACTGCTTTTCAGCGGGCAGTGTGCCTGGCATGAAACGAGCTAACATAGCGGCCTGCTTGTCTTTCTTGGCCATCTCTTCTATTTCCTTCTTACGAGCCTCCTTGCAATCCGCAATATACTTCTCGTAAGCCGACTTCAACTCGTCAGAAACATTGTAACCACCATTCTTTAGTCCATCGAGCAGTGACACCACATAGGCATGGTTCACATTACCCGACCCCGTTCCACCGGCGATGAAGTCATACGACGTACAACCATAGAGGGCAACGTTCTTCACGTTCTCTTTCAGGGGCAAGACCTCGTTGTTCTTCATGAGCACCATACCCTCTGCAGCTGACTGGCGGGTGACCGCAGCATGTGCCTTCAGGTCGGGCTTGTTAGAGTACTGATAACCCTGGAAACGAGGACTCTTCTCCACAAGGTTCAAAATACGCTGAATATTGCGGTCGAGATCGGCCTCATCGAGTTTACCACTCTTCACGCCTGCCACGATCGAGTCGAACTGTTCTGCCTTTCCTGGCTGTAGCATGTCGTTTCCTGCCCACATCTGCTTGGCACCATCTTTACCACCAAACCAGTCAGTCATCACCGTTCCTTCATAGCCCCATTCATCGCGAAGGATGGTCTGTACCAGGTCCTTGCTCTCAGAGGTATAGACTCCGTTGATGTAGTTATAAGAGGTCATCACCGTCCAGGGCTTACTCTCTTTGATAGCAATCTCAAAACCCTTCAGATAGATCTCACGAAGGGCACGCTGAGAGATGTGTGCATCCGTATTCATACGGTTGGTCTCCTGATTATTGGCAGCGAAGTGCTTGATGCTCGTTCCGACATCATTCTTCTGAACACCGGTGATATAAGCCGAAGCAGTCTTACCAGCCACTACAGGATCCTCAGAGTAGTATTCGAAGTTACGACCGCAGAGAGGGTTACGCATAATATTGAGGGCAGGAGCCAACAACACATCGGCACCATATTCCTTCACCTCCTCACCGATAGCCTGGCCAACCTCTTCCACCAGTTTCTGGTTCCAAGTAGAGGCCAGCAATGTACCAATGGGGAAGTGGGTAAAATAATAAGTAGCCGAATCACCTTCACGGGTAGCATCGATACGGAGTCCGGCAGGACCGTCAGCCAACACTACGGCAGGGATTCCCAACGAATCGAGTGGATAGGTAGTACCGGCGGCACCAGGCACGAGGTTCTTGGTGGCACCAATCACAGCATCGTCGCCAGAGAAACCGGCCATACCAACACCAATCACGAAATGAGCCTTGTCTTCGAGCGACAACCTGTTCATGACTTCTTCCTGATTGAGTGTGTTCTTAGACACTTTGTCGGCAGAAGTACAACCCATCATGAGAGTTGCCATGCCAAAGGCGAAAAACAGAGTCTTCTTCATACGTAGTTATTTAAAAATTAGTGGAGTGAATTCTGAAAGATAGATACGCCAGTTGCGCCAAATGTGACCACCGTCAGTCTCCAGATAGGTGTACTTATGGTGCTTCGAGTCAAGATAAGCGCGAAGGTCGTTGTTGTTCTGTATCAGGAAATCAGTCTTACCAATACCAATCCAAAAGAGCTTGGGGTTTTTGCTAAACAAACGGTCGATTTTGGCATTACGGTCAGCATAGATCTCAGGATGTCCGTTGGGATCAGGTTGTTGCTGATCTACAGCTGCAGAGAAGAGGCCTACATACCCGAAAAGATCAGGATTGTTGATTGAGATAAAAAGACTGTGGAATCCACCCATTGACAATCCGGCAATAGCGCGGTGGGCCTTGTCATTCTTCACACGATAGGTCTTCTCGATGAAATTCACCACATCGGGGAAGGCCGTCTCAAACGAACCCTCCATCGTCTTGGGTAACATCATAGTGGGAGCCACGAAACCCTCAGAAGTCTCACCAGGACAAGCCTCTTGTGAGATGTTACCATTAGTCATTACCACAAGCATGGGCTCTGCCTTACCCTGAGCAATCAGGTTGTCAAGAATCTGGGCAGCACGTCCCAGTTCGCTCCAAGCATTCTCATCGCCACCGATGCCATGCAATAGATAGAGAACGGGGTACTCCTTACCACTGGTCTCATAGCCTGCAGGGGTATAGACTGTCAGACGACGGGTCAATCCTGCCGTAGGACTCTCATACCACACCTTACTCACAGTGCCGTGGGCCACCTTGTTTACCTTGTAGAGATCAGTACGAGCATCTCCGCCAACCAGTAAGACGCTGAACAGATTGTTGATATCGCGGATATTGTAAACATTCAACGGGTCAATAATCTTCACACCATCAACAATCATATTATAGGTATAGAGTTCGGGCATCAGGGGTTCGCATGTGAAACTCCACACGCCCTTATTGTCCTTTACGAGATCCACCACACCAGGAACATCATAGGTATTTCCTTGGAATTCCATCTTCTTTGGAGGCAGGAAATCTCCAGTTATCTGCACTTTCTGTGCCTCGGGGGCAATCAGGTTGAAAGTGACACTCTTGTCGGCATTCACCACAGGTGAAGCCACTTGTGGCCCTTGGCCCCAATTCAGGTTCTGCTGAGCCTGTGCTGCCATACCCATCAGGCAGAGAGCAGCCATTATGAAAAACTTCTTCATGATAATCTGTTTTAGGATGGTGCAAAGATACAGATTATCCCTGATATCTCTGCACCATCTTTAGTTAAAAATTACCAACCGGCATTTTGTTGCATGTTTGGATTCAATTCGAGTTCCTTCAGAGGTATGGGCAACAACATGTTCTTGTCCTGGAAACCGAACTTCGTATTCTGCCAGTTCCACTGCACGCCCTCATTGGCAAATGCAGGCACGTCCTTACCCTGCTCACCCATAGCTGACTTGGCATCGTTCCATCTCACCAAGTCCTGATAGCGTACACTTTCGTTACAAAGTTCCAGTCGCTTCTCCATCTTGATATCGTTCAACGAAACGGCCGTCAGTGGAGTTTCTTGCGCACGTGCACGAATCTGATTCACATAGTCGAGAGCCTTACTGTTGTTGCCGGCCTGCAACTGAGCCTCAGCAGCCATCAGCAGCACCTCTGCATAACGCATAACTCTCAGGTTAATAAACTGCATGCCTTGGAAGAACGACTGGTCAACCACACAGTCCTCCTTCAACGACTGGTTCTTCCAGAAGAAGTAACCCTCGCAGCCATACACGCTACCACCACTTACGATATTTACTCCAAAATCCTGAAGTTGCGGATAGGTCATGATCGACTTGTTCAGACGATAACCGTCAGCACCCTCCCAAGCAACAAAGGCATCGTAAAGTGACTTACGCGGATTGTTGAATCCATAGGTACCCTGGGCAATGACTTTTGCAGCATCGCCACTATACTTCAGTGAACTAGTACGCCATCCCTGCATCAGGTAGAGCATATCGAACTGGCTCCACATCTGCTCAGAATCATTACGCTTCTGTAGCTCAAAAATCGACTCGCTGTTATTGTTGGCAGCTGCATGGAACAAAGCGTCATACTCGCCTGCATAGAGTGCATATTTACCAGAGTTGATCACATTGTCGAGCATCGCAGCAGCCTCACTGTACTTGCCCTGGAAAAGATATGCCTTGCCCAGAAAAGCCTGCGCTGTCTCCTTGGTTACACGGATGCCTGTTTCCTGATCGTTGGCACTATTCTTCGATGGCAATGTACCTGAGTTGATAGCCTCTGTAAGGTCTTGCTCCACAAAAGCCCATGTCTCAGCTGGGTTACCGTTAGCCTGACGATACTCACCGGAATCCAGCAGATGGTCCACTTTCGGAGCTGTGCCCCAGAGAGTAACCAACTCGAAATGAGCCCATGCACGGAACACCTTGGCCTCGTTGATGGCACGCTTCATCACAGGCGTGTCACCCTCGGTCTTATCGATAATCAGGTTGGCATTGTAGATCACGCTATACAAGCCCGAATAAAGGCTTTCAATCATACCGTGGTTAGAGTCGAAGTTGTATTCGTTCAGTTTCTCCATCTCACCGTTGTCACCACGTTGTCCACCTCCGCACCATACATCATCAGATAGCAGGTTTTTCACAAAGAACCAGTTGTAATAGAGTGATCTCATCGAGAGATACAGCGATGCGGTAGCCGTGTTTATATTCTCATCGGTGGTGTAATATGTCTCCATACTTCCCATATTGCCGTGCTTCTCGATGTCGAGCTCGCTCTCGCAACTCATGGTTGTCAGCGATGTTACAGCCAGCAATGCGATATATATTAAATTCTTTTTCATAATTATTCCTTCTTACTAATTTACCATTTATCTTTTTTACCTTCTTACTTTTTCCTTAGAACTCAACATTGAAACCAAGTACCACCTTCTTCGAAGTAGGATAGGCACCCTTGTCAACACCCATACCAGTCGTGGCATTAGCTGCTGCCTCTGGGTCGAATCCAGGATAGCTGCTGATGGTAAAGAAGTCGTCGAGCGAACCGTAAACACGTACGTGGCTGATGCCCACCTTGCTCAGCAGACTCTTAGGAAGGGTGTAACCCAACTGAATCTGCTTTACCTTAAAGTACGATCCATTGTAGATCATAGCGCTTGAATCCACATACTTATCAAGATCGTTAGCACCTGCACGAGGTTTCGAACCACTTGTATTAGTGGGAGTCCAACGGTCATCGAACATGACCTCCTTCATCTTGTTCGATGTGGCATAGTCAGGACGGTTAATACAATTGAATATCTTGTTACCACCCGATCCAGTGCCGAAAACGGTCAGATCGAATCCCTTATATGCAGCCGTCAGCGTAATACCATAGGTAATGTTAGGAATGGCATTGCCAATATCAGTCATATCGTCATTATTCACCACACCGTCTTCGTTCAGATCCT
Source organism: uncultured Prevotellaceae bacterium (assembly GCA_902771155.1). The sequence continues at coordinate 68,594 of CACXVS010000011.1, read as the reverse complement.
TAAACATCGGATCACCATTTTCTGGATTGATCTTGTCGAATTCGAATCCGCGGAAGTAGTACACAGGGTAGCCCTTCTCAAAATAGGTAATCGTATAGGTGTGGAAGTTGCTGCCTGCCAGTCGGGTAATTGACGGGTCGATATAGGTAACCTCGTTCTTCAATGTCGAGAGGTTGGCACGAACGCTGTAGTTGAAGTCGCCGATGTGGTCTCTCCATCCCAGTTCAAACTCAAAGCCTTTGTTTTCGACATTACCGGCATTGATAGGCGATGTGCTACCACCGATAATCAGAGAAGGAGTGGTGTTCCAAACCAGCAGGTCCTTGGTTTTCTTGATAAAGTAGTCGATGCCGAAGGTCAGTCGCCCACCGAGTAGGATTCCATCAAAACCGAAGTTCAGCTGCTCTGAGGTTTCCCACTTCAGGTCATCGTTACCCATTGTCGAGGGAGCGGCACCCTGAGTGTACTGGATACCAGGCGTAAAAGCATAGAGGCCGCCAAGGGCGATATCGGTGCTATAGCTGTAGCCACCCAATGCCGAGAGACTACCGTTCTGACCCCAGCTGGCACGGAATTTCAAACTGTCGAACCATTTCTTCAGAGGGTTGAAGAATTTCTCTTCGCTGATGGTCCAACCCACTGATACAGCGGGGAAGTAACCCCAGCGTGTCTTTTTCGAGAGTTTCGACAAGTCTGCAGCATCAGCACGCAATGAAGCCTGTAGCAGATAGCGACCCATAAAGTCGTAGCCTACACGTCCGAAGTATGAATATTTTGTTGTGTTGGTAGTCTCACCGCTAACGCCCTTCGTAGCAGAGGCATTTGCAAAGTTCAAGTAGTAGAACAGGGGATCGTTCTTCTTCAAGGCATCCTCGCCATTGGCATCCAACGAACCAGTCACATAGTCAGAGTCGCTATCCTGGAACGAGATACCCACCATAGCACTCACCGTGTGCTTGTCGGCGAAGGTCTTCATATAGTTGGCGAAGTTCTCCCACTGATAATAAATAGAGGTTGTCGAACTGTTGCTCTGACTCACGTAGTCACGGCTCTGCACAGCATTACCATAGAAGGGCAAGGAGGTGTTCGAGGAACGTGAACCAGCAAAACGATAACCGAAACGCGAAGTGATGGTCAGGTTAGGTATCAATGTAAAATCGCCATAGATACTACCTGTCACGTTAAATCCGGAGTTCTTCGACAATCCATTGTCGCGCATGATCATCGGATGATACTGCTCACCATTATAGAACTGGCTCACGCCATAGTAATTGCCACTATCATCCTTCAACAAGGTCTTGCCATTTTCCTGCAGACCCTCAAGATGAGCAGGCAGCGATCCGTTAGCATAGGTATCCGGAGTCAGAGGATCCATCATCAGTACGGCTGTCAGCAGCGATCCATACTCATTATTGGTCGACACTTGGCGTACGTCGTATTTCTCAACCTGGTTGGTCGTTCCCACCTTCAGCCAGTCTTTAATCTTATACTCACCGTTGATGGTTGCCGTCAGTCGCTTATACATGTCAGCATCGCCCTTCACAATACCGTTGTTCTTCAGGTACGAGAGAGCCAGATAGTAGTTACCACGGTCATTACCACCCGTAAACGAAAGGTTGTGCTTCTGCATGTGTCCATGGGTAAATGCCACGTCGGTCCACTTTGTATTGGTCTTACCGTCCCAGTTGGCATTCATATAATCCTCGGTAAAGAGGTTACCCTCCAACATATACTGCTTATACTCCTGTGCGCTCAGCATCTTTGGTATGCGTGCCAGACTCTCGTCGGTCCACATAAAGTCATAGGCAATCTTACCCTGTCCGGCCTTACCCTTCTTGGTTGTAATCAGCACCACACCATTACCAGCCTCAGCACCGTAGATAGCAGCTGAGGCAGCATCTTTTAGAATTTCCATCGAGGCGATAGTCGAGGGGTCGATACCGCTGATGTCACTCAGGCGCACACCATCCACCACATAGAGGGGATTACTGCTCTGATTAGAGGAATATCCGCGTACACGGACTGTAGGTGAAGAGCCAGGAGCTGCCGATGTCGAAATAATCTGTACGCCCGAGGTTTTTCCCTGAAGGGCCTGCTGAGCGTTGGCGATGGTACGATTCTCCATATCCTCAGGCTTCACCTGCGATATTGCTCCTGTTACCGAGCTCTTCTTCTGCACTCCGTAACCAATCACTACCACCTCGTCGAGCACTTTATTGTCTGGCTGCAACTTAATGGTCATTCCGTCCTTAGCGGGTAACTCCTGCGCTTCGTAACCAATATACGAGACTACAATTACCTGACCCGCCTTTACGTTTACCGTGAAGTTACCATCAAAGTCGGTGATGGTAGCGTTCTTGGCGTTACTCTTGTCGCTAACGGTAGCACCGATTACGGCCTCTCCGTTCTCGTCAATCACAGTACCCTTGATTCCTTGGGCATAAGATGTTATCGACATAAGCATTGTCATCAACATCATCAGAAAACTGCTTTTTTTCATTTGATTTTGTTAGAGTTAAATGTTAGAAACTTGTTTTTTTTATGAATTTGGGTGCAAAATTATGCCATCTCCCTGAAATCTGTTTTCTCATATTGTTTTTCGATTTTCGCCTATGTTCAAATCGTTTCCGACGTTTTTCTATTTGTTCAAAACTTATTCTATTTGTTCAAAACATTGCGTATTATACGATATTGATAGATTGACGCGTATTTTTGTGACGAATGGTTTGGCAGTTCAGGAAAAAAACACTAATTTTGTACCCGTATGACTATAACAAAAACTTTTATCGCTCTCGTAGCAGGACTGATGTGCATCGGTGGAATCACTTCTTGTAATAAGGCGGAGAAGCACGATGCGAGGGATAAGGACGAGGAGCACGGACTGGTAGTGGCACAGGAACTATCAAACAATCGTGTGCAGTGTATCGAGGAAGATGCCTCGGGACAGATGTGGATAGGAACATTTCGAGGACTGAACCGATATGACGGGCACGAGTATCACCAATATTTCTGTGCTGACGACTCGACAGGGCTTCCCGATAACAACGTACAAGGCCTGCTCTGTGACCATAAAGGGCGCTTGTGGGTGGCTACAGTGAACGGTGTGGGTCGATATACCAGACAGGATTGCTTTAAGCGCATTCCGATGCAGACGAGCAATCACAACGCCCGGAAGTTGATGGTGGACTCAAAAGGGCGCGTGTGGACCTATAATGGCACTGAGGTGCTGGAGTATGACGAACTTCATGAGTTATTCCTGCCACGTATTAACCGTCAGATGATTGGTCAGGCATGGGGTGACTGCTTTATCGACGCTGCCGACGACATTCTGTTGGTGGGGCCGGAGGACCTGCAGATATTCGACGGCAACACGTTTCAGAAGCGTTCGCTGATAACCCACCCAAAGGGCGCCGGGTTCTATTTCTTTGCCATGCTGGAGAATGGGCTGTTGGTGTGCTCGGGCAACGGCACACTACTGTTATTCGACACTAAGGCACGCAAACCAGTACCTTTAAGTCAGGAGATGCAGGCCAGACTACTGGCCAACGGCAGTGCGGTGCAGGCGGTTTGTCTGCTCGACAACAACGACATTCTACTGAGCACCTCGCACAACGGTCTTTTCGAGATGAACTTGTTAGCCCACACGTTGGTAGGTGAGGGTGATGCGGGATTTGCCATGCCAGTGCCCGATGCTTACGTGACTCAAATATTTCAGGACTCAAGAAAGAATGTCTGGTTGGGCACTTACGACAAAGGACTGTTTGCCGACTATTACTATAAAGAAAAATTCGGAGGTAGCGACAGCTACCTGAACAGAGCCATCGACAACTCGTCGGTACTCGCCGTGGCAACCGACAAGCAGGACAACCTATGGATATCAACACTGTTGAAGGGTTTATATGTGTATCATGTCCGGACGCAGAAGGCAGAGCAAATAGAGATAGAGGGACTTCCTGCCGGTGAGGCCAAGAATGCCATCACCCATCTGTTCTGTGACCGCGATGGACTATTATGGTTATCGACCACCAATATCGTGATGAAGTGTCGATACGATGGACAGCGGCTGAACATACTGGGGCAATGGCCCGTGATGATGACAATGGACTTCGAACAGACCGACGACGGGACAGTATGGGCTTCAACCAGCTCCACCTACATTGTCGGATTCCACCCAGACGGCAACGAGCCTGAGACCAAGCAGGCATTCAACGTGGACTATACCTTCATTCCATCGTTATTGAAACTGAACGATGGTCAGATGCTGATATCTGCCTTTTATCAAAACATTGTGAAGATGGACGCACAAACGGGCAAGTTGAGTCAACTGGAGATTCCCGACATGAAGCGCTGCATTAGGCGCAGTGTGTATATACCAACCCACATGCATCAAGACAGGAATGGACACGTATGGATAGGAACGGTGAGTAACGGTCTCTTGCGCTACGAGCCCCAGACGAACACCATGACGAGGATTGCCGGACTCTCATGCTCGGACGTGGCCAGCATCGAAGAAGACCAACAGGGTAATCTATGGATCAGTTCGATGAAGGGACTGAACCGACTCGATGCCAAGACGGGGCGCATCACCGCCCTTTATAAGGCTGATGGCATAGGGGGTGATGAGTTCTGCGACCGTGCCTCGTGTCAGTTACCCAACGGCAGTCTAGTGTTTGGCAGCACCGAAGGCATCACAATGTTCGACCCAGCCGACATCGACACCTTGAGGCAGTTCCCCCTGCATATCTGCGACTTGAAAATACACAACCAACTGGTGCGTCCTGCTGAAGACGGTCCCATCAAGGTCATGCTCGACAGCTGCGAGGAGATACGACTGAAGCACAGCGAAAATAGTTTCAGCATCTCATATACCGCCCTCGATTTCGGGGAGTATGAACGCTTACATTATTATTATAAGCTTGATGGATTTGACGACGACTGGACCGACGCAGGCAGCAACCACTCAGCCAACTATGCCAACTTACCTACAGGCCACTATACTTTCAGAGTGCGCACCACCGACAATGCCAGCGAGGAAGGCTACAGTGACGAACGCTCCATCAAGGTAACGGTGGAGCCTGCACCGATGTTCTCATGGTGGGCTTGGATGATATATCTGATACTAGGGGCTATGCTGGGAGGCTATCTCTACCATAATGCCAAGCGAGTGGTAAGGGCACGCAGAGCAGCCCGACAGGCACAGATGGAAAAGGAGCAGGAACTGCGCACGAACCAGATGAATATGAGTTTCTTTGCCAACATAGCCCACGAATTCCGTACACCACTGACAATGATAGCCGGACCTGTAGGACAACTGGCCAAGAGCGCATCGCTCAAAAACGAGGAGCGCAGTCTGCTAAGCATAGCCCAACGCAGCATACGGAGGATGTTTAAGTTAGTAAATCAGCTGATGGACTTCAACAAACTGGAGAACGACACCCTGAGACTGAGTGTAGAGCAGGCCGACATAGCAAAAGAGATGAATGACATTTGCGACACCTTTGAGTTTAACGCCAAAGAAAAGGGTATTACTATCTACCGTCAGGGCATGAACGAACAACTGATGGCCTGGACCGATGGTGACAAGTTGGAGAAGATCGTGTCGAACCTGCTATCTAACGCCCTAAAGTTTACGCCTCATGGAGGAAGGATCGATGTATCGCTCGATGTCGCCGATGAGCAGGTAAAGGTGAGGGTAGCCGATACAGGTAAGGGCATACCTGAGGAACAGAGGGAGAACATCTTTAAACGATACTACCAGCTCGACAACCAGACGAAGGCCATCGTTAACTGGGGAACAGGTATTGGCTTATACTACTCACGACGATTGGCAGAACTGCACCATGGCAAGTTGGTAGCCGACAACCGTTTAGAGGGTAGCGGTGCTGTGTTTACACTAACATACCCCATGAACGAGCAAGCCTATACGGAAGAAGAGCGCCGGCCACTGGAGGGTGATGGCATAGCTGACTTCAGAGTAATCGACACGCCAGCTTTACAACAAACAGAACGTCCGACAGGACAAGAAGAGGATCAGAGACCTACTATCCTGATTGTCGATGACGACACGGAAATCATCAACTACATGCGTCTCCTGTTCTCGCAGGACTATCGGCTGATTACCTGTCTGGATGCCGACACAGCACTCGAGGAGATGCGTGCCGAAGAGCCTAACATCGTACTGAGCGACGTGGCCATGCCCGGCAAGGACGGCTATGAGCTGTGCCAGGAGATCAAGCAGGACATACAGTTGAGCCATATCCCCGTCATTCTGGTGACAGCAAAGATTACAGCCGAGAATCAGGTCGAGGGTCTGAGCGTGGGGGCCGATGCCTACGTGACGAAACCCTTCGAACCTGCTGTGCTCTCGGCTCTCATCCAGTCGCAGTTGAAGAACCGCGAACGGGTACGTAAACTGCTGACCAATGCGACAACGACCGAAGAGGAGGGCGTGGAAAACGCACTTTCGGAACAAGACAAGCACTTGATGGAGGAACTCTACAAATTGATGGAGGATGAACTCTCGAACTCGGAACTCGACGTGACACGCATTACAAAGATGCTCTACATCTCGCGTACAAAACTGTATTATAAGATCAAGGGACTGACGGGCGAGACACCCAGCAATTTCTTCCGTACTTACAAGCTTAACCGTGCAGCCGAACTGCTGAAGAGTGGCAAATACACCGTATCAGAGATTGCCGACAAATGCGGATTCAGCACACAGAGCCACTTCTCGGTGGTATTTAAGAAGCAATTCGGAGTGACACCTTCGGAGTATAAAAATTAGCAACTATTATAAACTAAAAACAATATGCGAAAGATTTTATTATTAACGGCCATTCTGATGGCTAATGTATTGACAATGAGTGCAGCAAAGAAAGCGGTGATTACCAAAATCGAACCAACTGACTGGTATGTGGGACTGAAGAACCCACAAGTGCAACTGATGGTGTACGGACCTGGCATCCGAGATGTGGAGAGTGTGACGACAGACTATCCCGGTGTGAGGATAGACAGTCTGGTGCGCCTCGACTCGCCCAACTACCTATTGATCTACATGAACGTGAAAGATGCGCAGCCTGGCACGATGACACTCTGCTTCGGCAAGACGAAGGTGCCCTATCAGCTGAAACAGCGCGAGATGAGCGGTGACAAGCGCATGGGCTTTACCAATGCCGACGTGCTCTATATGCTGATGCCTGACCGTTTTGCACAGGGAGCCAACCATCCTACACAGATCAAGGGGATGCGCCACTATGTGGAGGATCGTACAAAACCCTCGTTGCGACATGGTGGAGATTTGAATGGTATCCGTGAACACTTGGACTATTTCAAGGAACTGGGTGTGACGGCACTCTGGTTTACCCCTGTATTGGAGAACGACTCACCTGACTCCAAGAACGGTTATTCGACCTATCATGGCTATGCCACCACGAACTACTATCAGGTGGATCCCCGTTTTGGTAGCAACGACGACTACAAGCGCCTTTGCGACGAAGCCCATGCCAAGGGACTGAAGGTGGTGATGGACATGATCTTCAACCATAGCGGTTTTGAGCACCCCTGGACTCAGGATATGCCTTCAAAGGATTGGCTCAACACCCCAGAATGGCTCACGGAAGAGAAGTCTGGTCGGGATCCCATGACAGGCTTTACAGCCAACAGCGATGGGTCGGAGCCTGCAAAGAGTGCTTATCTGCAGACATCGTACAAGCTGACACCAGTGGTAGATCCCTATGCCTCGAAAGTGGACCTGAAAGAGACGGTAGAGGGATGGTTCGTACCCTCCATGCCCGACCTGAACCAGAATAATCCTCACCTGATGCGCTACCTCATCCAGAACTCCATCTGGTGGATTGAGACGGTAGGCATCGACGGCATCCGTATGGATACCTATCCCTATGCCTATGCTGGACCGATGGCCCAGTGGATGAAGGAACTCAACGAGGAATATCCCAACTTCAACACCGTGGGTGAGACGTGGGTGACTGAGCCCGCCTATACCGCTACCTGGCAGAAGGACTCGAAACTCGCCAAGAACAATTCGTATCTGAAGACGGTGATGGACTTCTCTTTCTTCGACAAGCTGAATCAGGCCAAGAACGAAGAGACCGATGCCTGGTGGAACGGGTTGAACCGACTCTATGGCTCGTTTGTGTATGACTACCTCTACCCCAACCCCTCGAGTGTGATGGCCTTTATCGAAAACCATGACACAGACCGTTTCCTGGGCAATGGCAAGGACACGCTGGCTCTGAAGCAGGCACTGGCTCTGTTACTGACCATCAACCGCATCCCCCAGTTATATTATGGTACGGAAGTGCTGATGAACGGTACGAAGGAAGTGACAGACGGTAATGTACGTTGCGACTTCCCTGGCGGATTCCCTGGCGACACCCACAACTGTTTCACCAAGGAAGGTCGTACGAAGGACGAGCAGAGTATGTTTGCCTGGACTAGCAGACTACTGCACTGGCGTCTGAACAACGACGTGATCATCAAAGGTTCTCAGACACAGTTTATCCCCTACAAGGGTGTCTATGTCATCGCCCGTCAGTACCAGGGCAAGACGGCCTTGGTCATCCTGAACGGTACCTCAAAGCCAGCCACGATGGAAGTGGGGCGCTATGCTGAGGTGATTGGTCATACGGCGAAGGCAAAGGATGTTCTGACTGGTCGCTACTACGACCTTTCGAAGGATCTCAAACTGAAGCCAAGACAGAGTCTGGTGCTGGATTACTAACAGGAAAAGAGTGAGGCGAGCCTCACTCTTCTTTTTTCGCCATAAAGGCTGCAACACGGTCAGCCATATTCTGACGGATATAAGGATAGAAGAACTTCAGTTCCATGTTATGATAGTTTCCCGGTTTACCAATGACAGCCATCGGCTTGTCGTCGGCATAACCACTAATAAACAGCAGACGACTCTCAGGATCGAGTTGAGCGGTAAGCGTATCGTTCTTCTTCCTACCATAATTAACAAATGGTGCAGGCACTGTATCCGTACGCCAGTTGACGGGGTTGATGCAGAACAGATTACCCTTGCTCACCACATCGATCTCAGACTCAAGTGCCTTGACAGAGTTGAAGCAGATGGTGATACCAGTATCCGTAGCACCCTTGGCTGGTCGTAAAAGACGACAGGCTGCCGTGTCCTCAGCCGTTACCTTATAGCCGATGCAATAGAATGCCACCATACGCTTGGCCAGACTATCGGGCATGTGACGCATCACATTCATCATGGCATGAGCTCCCTGACTGAAACCCGCGATGATAAACGGACGACCGTGATTGAGGTGTTTGATATAATAGTCCCAACTACGACGACAATCGTACAAAGCCAGAGGCAGACGGGCAAAAGCCGTTTCTTGATGAGCCCACGACTGCATGGACACCTGACGGTAATAAGGAGAGAAATAGTTCAGACCACCTGAATAGAACGAATCGACAGCATGCATCTCGTGGCGCATCCTACCACGCAGATAGTCATCGTGAGTATCAGCAAAATGGCAGGTGTCTGTACCAGTCATGTGAAAACCAGTCTCGGTAGAAATGATATAAAACAGATCGACATCGGCACCCCTGTCGCGGATATACCACTGGGTGGAATCAGCATAATCTGGCGCAGGCGGAACAGGGCCGGCTACCAGAGGCTCAGACTCTTGCTGAAGGGCCACGCTATGGATGGCGCACCCCGTTCCCATGATAGCCCACAGAGTTAAAAATGCCGTTTTTAATCCTGACTTCATCGCTCCTCGAAGAATTTTGGTGCAAAGATACGAATAAATACTTAGATTTTTGTAACTTTGCACCAAAATCGCAACTACAAGCATGATATCATTCGAATGTGACTATAACAATGGAGCCTGTCAGCAGGTGCTCGACAACCTCATCAGGCACAACAATGCCAAGCCGACACCCTATGGTTTCGATGAATTCTCTGAGCGCGCCAAGCACTGTATCCGTGAGGCTTGCGGACTGCCAGATGCCCAGATATTCTTCCTGACGGGAGGTACCCAGACCAACGCCACCACCATCGACTCGATGCTGTATCAGTATGAAGGAGTTATCTGTGTAGGCTCCGGGCATATCAATGTACACGAGGCCGGTGCCGTGGAGTTTACGGAGCATAAGATCATAACCCTCCCCGACTATCAGGGCAAGATGGAAGCCAAGGTGCTCGACAAGTATCTCGACGACTATATGCACGACGGTAACAAGGATCATGCCGTGCACCCCGGACTGGTGTATATCACCTTCCCCACTGAGTTTGGCACGCTCTATTCGGCCAAGGAGCTCAAAGACATCTATCAGGTATGTCAGAATTACGAGATTCCGCTTTACATCGACGGCGCACGTCTGGGTTATGGTCTGATGGCCGATGGCAACGATATCACCCTGCCCTATCTGGCCCGTCACTGCGATGTGTTCTATATCGGAGGCACGAAGATCGGTGCACTCTGTGGTGAGGCAGTGGTCTTCACCAACCGTAAGGCGCACAAGCACTTCTTCTCGATTCAGAAGCAACACGGAGCCGTAATAGCCAAAGGAGCATTGATTGGTCTGCAGTTCGAGGCCTTGTTTACCGACAAACTCTATTTCAAACTCTCGGAACATGCCATTAAGATGGCCATGAGGATGAAGGAGCTCTTCATCCGCAAGGGCTTTGAGTTCTATGTCGATTCCCCCACGAACCAGCAGTTTGTGATTCTCGACAACGAACAGGCAGAGAAACTCAGTCGTAAGGTGGAGTTTTCCCACTTTGGTCAGACCGACAGGCACCACACCATCTGTCGCTTCGTGACCAGTTGGGCCACGACGGAAGCAGAAATCGATGAATTAGAAAGGATACTCGGATGAAGAAACTTCTATCAAGATATCACCCCACAGCGGTGATTGTCCTATGGGCCATCATCATCTGGTGTTTCTTCCAGTTCTGGTATCCTTATCATTTCTTCTTTCAGGAGCAGAATCAGATTTTCCTTTATTCATGCGACTATATCGAGACCTACCGTGGTTCTGGATGGCTGGCACGTCTTATTGGCGATTTCCTGACGCAGTTCTATTATTACCTCTACGTTGGCGCCACGATTCTGACGCTCTGTCTGCTCGCCATCGCCACCTTATTATATATAGGGCTACGTAACTTCAAGGTGAGCCGCATCGTAGCCTTGGTACTGGCACTGATGGTGATGACGTTCGTGGCTGTCTGCCATTTCAGTACGAGCTACCGACTCTCTTCCACCATCTCTGTCATGGGCTGGTGCCTCTTGCTTTGGCTGGTGTCCGTCATGAATCGCAGGTTGCTGAAATTCTCAGTCTTGGCATGCGGTCTGTTACCCTGCTATCTGCTCTTCGGCATCCCGGAAGTGAAGAAGATACAAAGTCCTGACTTCATCCTCGAAAAAGACTTCGCCGTGGATTGTGAATACTATTTCGGCAACCACAATAAGGTCATCAAGATGGTGGAGGGCTATGACCGGTGGACTTCTCAGATGCTGTTTTTCTACAATCTGGTTCAGGCACAGCGCGGACAACTGCCCGACAACCTGTTGAAATTTACGCCTACCGACCTCGGCACGTTCTATCGGATCGGGCCGGAGACGCCCATGCTCACCATTCGAAACATGAACGAGCTCTACTGGGCATTGGGCGACATGACCTTTACGGAGAGGGCTGCCATGATGACAAACGTCTTCTCTCGCGATAACCGCAATGTCCGTATGATGCGGCGCCTGGCTGAGTGCAACATCGTGAGCGGCGACTCGTTGGCTGCAGAGAAATACCTGCGTATTCTCGACAAGACACTCGTCTATCGCCAGTGGGCAGAGAACATCAGACGGCATGGCAAGGATATCTATAAGGAGAAGATCAAGATGGTGAACCGTCACGACACGATCACCATCACCGACAATGCCCACTTCCTGATGATGCAGTTGCTCGATGCCAATCCCGATAACACCATTGCCCTCGACTATATCCTCTGTAGCACCCTGTTGCTGAAGGACATTGAAAACTTCAAGCGCGACTACGACCGCTATTGTATCGAGACAGGCAAGCCTCGCATCAAAAAGCTCTATCAGGAGGCCCTCTGCATCTGGCTGGCTGGCACTAATGCCCCACAGGAAGACTGGCAGCGCTACATCCAGAGTCAGGACGTGATACGACGCTTTATGGAATACAACGACCAACGGGGTAATCCCAAGTTTAAGGACACCTACTGGTATTACTTCGACAAAGTTAAAGCACCTGAGATTTAGTGGATAGTGAATAGATTATAGTGGATAGTTATGATTAGAAAAAGCATGGATTTGAGAAGGATGTTGAATGGCATAGTGGTAGTACTACTATTCACTATCAGCTATCAACTATTCACTGGCTGTACGCCTACGCCGGAGAACGTGCAGAAGAGCAATGAACTGCCGCCCATCTACCCCGACTACTGCAACGTGACCATCCCTCAGAATATCGCCCCGCTGAACTTTCTGCTGAGGGGGCATTGTGAGGCCCTGGAGGTAAAGGTGGGAAGTCTCACGCTGAATGCCAGCGGCAACGAGGCCGTGTTTGACATCGACGACTGGAAAGCACTGATGCAGCAATCGGCTGGTCAGACACTAAGCGTCACCATTACCGCCCTCATCGATGGACGATGGACGGCATACAAGCCCTTCGAATGGCAGGTGGTGAAAGACGAGGTTGACCCCTATCTCACCTACCGGCTCATTGAACCCGACTACGAGATATGGAACCACGTACAGATTCAGCAGCGCTGTGTGGAGAACTTCGACGTGAACGCCCTCGGACACTACGAACAGCTGGAGAACCGCTGTATGAACTGCCATACCTACGCCAACCAATCACCCGAACTCTCCATGATGTACGTTCGCGGCCAGGGGGGTGGAGCCATCCTGAACCGTAAGGGAGAACTGAGCAAACTCAGCATCCCTGGTAGTGTGTATTTCGGATTCAGTCCCACCGGGCGCTATATCACCTACTCCACCCAGAAGATTATCCCTGCCTTCCACAGCGACCCCAGCAAACGACTCGAGGTCTATGATGCCTCGTCGAATGTCTTCGTGGCCGATATGGAGGAGCACCGGGTCATCTCCTCACCACTATTGAGTGACAGTCTGAAGTTCGAGACCTTCCCGACCTTCTCGCCAGACGGGAAATACATCTACTACTGTGCCGCCGATACCGTCAGTCTGCCCACCGACATCCGTCAGCTTCAGTACAGCCTGGTGCGCATTCCTTTCGATGAGGGCACAGGCACCATCGGCACCGAGGTCGATACCCTCTTCAACCAGCGGAGCGTGTGCCATCCTCGCATCTCTCCCGACGGGAAGTTCATCCTCTACACCGTTGCCGACTACGGCACCTTCCCCATCTGGCATCCAGAAGCCGACCTTCAGATGATGAACCTGCAGACGGGTGCCATCGACTCCCTCACCATCGTGAACAGTCCGAAGAGCGACACCTATCACGCCTGGTCGTCAAACAGCCGCTGGTTTGTCTTCGCCTCGAAGCGCGACGACGGTCTCTACGGCAAACCCTATTTCTGCTATGTCGATAAGGACGGTAAGGCTCACAAACCTTTCTGTCTGCCCCAGCAGCATCCCACTTTCTACGACAATAACCTGAAATCCTTCAACGCCCCGGAACTGGGCAAGGGAAAGGTTCCCTTCGATGTCGAGGATGTGGCGAAGGCGATGAAACAAGAAGCCATTCCATTTAAATAACAATAGCGGCCCTGCGAGCCGCTATTATTATTTCACCTTGGTTTCTATGCGCTGGTCGGAAGAAATCTCAAGACCGGCATGGTAGGCGTCGAAATCAACCTTTGTCTTCGTGAAGTCGGGGGTATTGAAGGAGAAAATACTCTCCTCATAGTACTCCCTGGGATGGCGCTGCGGCAACATGAACGGTTTGGAGAACCGGCCCTTGTCGTCGATCGAAGCCAGGTAAAGCCTACTGTAGTAGCCGTCGTCCCTACGACTAGTAAAGACAATCCAGCGCGAGTTCGTCGTCCAGTTATGATAGCTGTCGGCCTTGTCACTGTTGATTTCCTCCAGTTCGCGGGCCTCTCCCGTCTGCAAGTCAAGCAACCACTGCTGACTCTCCTCGTGCCAGATGGAGAAATAGCCATAGTCCATCAGCGTAAAGAGGATGTACTTCCCATCGTAGCTAGGGCGCGGCCAGGTGAGACTCTTCCCCATCGCCACGGCATTGAAGATGGTATCCACCTGTTCGCCATACTTACCGGTCTCCGGGTCGAAGGCAATCTTACAGAGGTTGTATTTCTCATCCTTATAGTGAGCGGGATAGTCCTGCTGTTTACAGGTCATATAATATAAGGTACGTCCGTCGGGCGAGAACACCGGTGAGTTCTCGCTCCAGTCCTTGGTAGAGATCAGTGAGTCGGTCATGACCTCATGGGTGGCAGGGTTATAGACAAACACATCGCTCGAGAGGTCAAACACCTCGATACGCTCATTGGGTACGACATGGAACCCCTGGCGCGTCTGGTTGGTAGAGAAGGCGCAATACTTGCCACTCGGATGCCAATAGGGATAGACCATTGAGCCGCCGAGCTGGTCGTTGCTGGCTTTGAGCCACTCTCGCCGACCATCGATCTGGAACATCGTTGCCCCATGATTGCCACGAACATGAAAGACGAACTGATGCGGATCCGTCTGATGCGCAGCATGGCAATTGACGCACATTCCCGGCACCTGGGTATTCTCGATAATCGGATATTCATCGAACGAAGAGAGGTCGCGCTGGTAGAGTCCCATCTTACTGAACACCTCATAACCCGGAGCGATGCGACGATAGGTCAGCCCCCACTCATCGAGACCGTAAGGACTGACGCTCACACAGAAATCCTTATACTGCATCCACTGACCGTCTTTTCTCACACAGACGGTAAACGTCAGCTCTCCACCTTTGTTCTGCTGAGTCAGGGCGTGCCAGTCGTCGATATCGAAGTCGGCAAAGTCGCCCTGCGCATGCAGTTCACCACCCTTAGAGCCCTTCACCACCACGTCAACCAGGTCGATCTCCTCATCACAGACATTGAAGTTCAATGGTGCAATTTCTGCAGGGACGGTCACACCTATATAGTCGGGATAGATCTTAGGCAGTGCCTCCTGTTTCACGACATTCCTCGGTGTCGATGTACAGGCAGTAAACAGCTGATAGCCGACAGCGCACAGCAGTACCACCAACAAGCCATTCATCAACCTCCTCAAATCCATGCTTCTAGTAATCATAACTATCAACTATCCACTATTCACTATCAACTATTCACTATCAACTATTCACTATCAACTATTCACTACAAACCAAATAGTACCATACCGTATTCCTGAACTGCTGCAGTCCGGGAGCAGTCTTGCCACCAGAGGAATAGGCTCGTGTAAACTCATTCATCTGCTGGAGAATCATCGGGCTGACCACACCCTGTGGGGGCTGCTGGCGCCTCTGCATAAAGGCGAAGGCAATACCCTCCTGACAATGGCGGGGGTTATAGCTGATCTTACTCTGAACCACCTGCATATACTGCATAAAACGGGACATATCAGCTTCGAGCAAGGGCAGCATCACCAGATACTGGGCTGCCATCCGGTTCTGCTGATTGTGCAAGAATAGCTGTCCACAGATCTTGTCGAGCTCCCGGTCGCTGAAGAGGAAGTCCTCCTGTAGCCGATACTGGCGCATGGTACCATAGAGCGGATGTGCATCGATAGCCTTCTCGTCGCCCAACATGTCCATCGTACGCTGAGCCCAACGGCGATAGAAGATGGTCTTCTCGAGCATCTGCAGATACTTACGGGCCACGTCGTACTGCCCGTTGATGAGGTTCGTCTCTGCCAGTCGTTTCACGGCCCGTGCACTCTTATTATAATTAGGTATGGCCTCCATCGCCTCGAAGGCGAAACGCTGGGCCGTGTTCACCAGTCCTAGATGGAAATAGATCTCACCCGTCAGCTGTGTCGTGGCGAAGTTACGTTCGAACTTAGGGAGCAGTCCCTGACTGCCCCGCTGGTAGAAGTCGAAGGCACGATCACCCAGCTGGTTCGTCATCGCCAGAGCAAGGTTAGTAGCACTGACACTCATCGGCAGGTCGGGTCTCTTCTGCTCAGCCTTGGCAATGATACCCTGCCAGTCGTTAGCCCTTACCAGATAGTCGTATTCGATGAGTTCGTATTTCCTCTCATCAAACCCAACGGGCACCAACAAGCCGCCCAGGATGAGCACAAACGCCAGCAACAGACCAGGCTTGAGCCAGTAGAGATAGCCTCTGCGATAAAGCCAGTGGAACAGAAGCACCAACAGGGGCAGACCCATCAGTGCATAAGGCAACGACTCAGGGTAACGGTAATAGCCCACACCAAGCAGCAGTCTCTGCAACGGGTAAGGCAACACCCACGCACTCGCCAGAATGAGGGCGACGCCATAGACGAGAGCTGCTACCGCCAACGGCCAGGGCGTCAGGAACAGGGCTACCATGAGCACCAACGGGCCAATGAGCCAATAGAGCAGGGGTATCATGACCAGCATGACCACCCACCTGAAGACCTTGTTCTGAGGAGCCAGACGCCTCCAAAGGATAATGGCCAACAGAGCCAACTCGAATGCCACGGCATAAGTGAGCATCACACTCTCATCACCCATCGTGTACCACAGCAGGATGAGAGGGATCATACAGAGGAGGAAGGTATCCTGAAAGCGCTCCTTTCGTTCCGGTCTGTCCACGAAGACCACCTTCCCCATGGTGACCACCAACAGCATAAAGAGCAAGGCAAGCACCAAAGCGCCAATGGTCACATTGTTATAGAACTGCACGAGGAACTCTGCGATATACCTGGCCAGCCCACCTGGCTCAGCCATGCGCTCACAGAAATAGTCGCCATCGAAGAGGAACAGCTGGAACTGCTCATGGTAAGCCAGCGCGAAGGGGTAGCGGAATCTCCAGAACAGGAACACCACCACACCAAGGACCAGCACCAGCAGCCAAGGACCGTACTTCGACAGACTATTGCTCAGGGATTTCTTCATTCGTATCGGCATTGATCGTTACGGTACGTCCGTCAGGATACTTCCGCTTATAGGTCAGCGGATACATATCTTTCAGGAAGTCACCCAGCGTCTGTCCCTCCATATTCTTGGCCATCCGACGGGTGTAGTTCTTATACACCAGATGGAAACTGTCGGCACGCTGGGCTATGTATTTAGCCTGAACGGTGTCGCCTTGTTTCTTCAGGTCAACAATAAACTTGCGCATCTTACCCAACTCACGGTTGTGCATCTCTGTGCGCACCTTCCATTTCTCCAGCGAGTCGTTCTGAGGAGTTCCTGAAGCATGACTTACACTGTCGATCACCACCTTGATAGTACCAGGCTCACCTACCACCAGCAATGGCTGAATACCCATGCGGTAGTGGTAGTCGAGCAGTATCTTGTACATT
Source organism: uncultured Prevotellaceae bacterium (assembly GCA_902771155.1). The sequence continues at coordinate 51,123 of CACXVS010000011.1, read as the reverse complement.
TGCATCGAGTCTTTGGTAAAATGGAACTTACCATTGGTAATCTCCATTGAATCCACATATTCTGCCGTTTTCTTACCATAGAGCGGTACGATGAAGATGCGCTTACCCTCATACTGTTCTCCGTTTACTACACCCTCAACATGGAACTTTCCATCATTAACCTGTTGACAACTGCAGAACATCGTCAAAGTTGCCACCGTCATAAAACACAATAGAATCTTTTTCATCGCTATTTCAATCCTTCAATTCTTCAATTCTTCAGTTCTTCAATTCTTCACCTTCACCAGTTCTCTCTTATTGTCAAACACTTGCCGATAGGCCTCATGCGCATCCATCTCCACCTTCACCTTCGTAAAGTCAGGACAGTTATAGGCGTCCATCATCTCCCGATAGAACTTCCGGGGATTCCTCTGGGGCAGCAGGAAAGGTTTCGATACCCGCCCCTTCTCATCGATGCTAGCCAGATAGGCCTTGGTGTACATGCCGTCCTCGCGTTTGCTGCTGAACACAAACCAGTGGCTGTTGCCACTCCAGTTATGATAGCTCTCGCTCTGAGGAGTGTTCAGTTCCTTAAGTTCACGACTCTCACCCGTTTTCAGATCCATCAGCCACAGGTCGGCATCATTCTGACTTACGGGGAAGTTACCACGACTGCTCACACAATACATCAGCCACTTGCCATCATAAGACGGACGTGCCAATACATAGCTTTGATCCGTAGTAGGCCCGTTCAACAGGGTATCCACCTCCTCACCAAAGACGCCTTTCTCTGCATCAAAACTAATCCGACAGAGGGAGCATTTTACCTTTTCATATTCTGCTGGCACACGACAGGGCTTCGAAGAGCTGTAATAAAGCCACCGTCCATCGTGCGAGAAGGCCGGGAAGATTTCCAGGTCCTCCGTCTGCAACAGCGGTGAGAGAATCAGTTCGTTGCTGCGGGTGTCGAGCACCTCTACATTACTGAACTTATGATACACCTCGATGCGCTGCCCTGTACCCGTGAAGAAACTCTGATGTACGGAGTTCACGGCCAGTGCCACATAATCGCCTGCAGGATGCCAGTAGCTGTACGAGCCAGCTGCCTTCGTGGAGTCTGTCTTCGTCTCCACCCAAGTCTGGCGACCGTCTTTCTGGATCAGCGTTCCACCACCCTCGCCACGCATCTGCATGGTGATACGGTTGGGATTCGTGCGATTGGCCGTATGACAGTTAAAGCAGCGCCCTGGCACCACCGTTTCCGTCAGGATGGCATACTCGTCGAAAGTACTCAGGTCGCGCTGGTAGATACCGATATCGCCACCCACCTCATAGCCGGGTTTGATACGGCGATAGGTCAATCCCCACTCCTCAAGGCTGTAAGGACTTACCGTCACCTCGAAATCCTGATATTGTTTCCACTGGCCGTCTTTCTCGACACAAACTGTAAATGCGATCTTTCCACCTTGATTCTGCGCCGTCAGTTCATGCCAGTCGTCGATATTGAAGTCTGTCCAGGCTCCATTGGCATGTATCTCGCCACCCTTGCTGCCTTTAGCCACCACATCCATGCAGTCGATCGTCTCGTCAGCAAAGTTGAAGTTCAGGGGGGCGATATCAGCAGGAATCGTCACCCCGATATAATCGGGATAGATCTCAGGCAACTGCTCCACCTTCACCACATCCGTCGGTGTCGAAGTGCAGGCCACCATCAGCCATATACCTATTATAATATATAAGAATCGTTTCATGGCCTTTTTCCTTCTATCATTCTTTTGGCATAATTGGCAAAGGGCGAACCTGGCACGTTACCCTGAGCCTGGATACAACGCATCACGTCCTGATAACCCAGCGGCATCTGACGATAACCACCATATTGCTGGGCCAGACCTAAGTACTGCTGGAAACTTCTCATATCTCCCTTCAACAGCAACTGCGCCAGGAAATAGTCGAGCGCCATCTTGTTCTGGTTGTTGTTCATAAAGAGCAGTCCTAACATCTTGTCCATCTCCTCATAGTTATACAGGAAATTCTCCTTATATCTCAGTTGACGCAACTTGCCATACACAGGGTGGGCGTTCATCTTCGCCTCATCAGCCATCAGCGCCTCGGCCTCCTCAGCCCAACCACGATAGAAGAGCGATTTCTTCAGCAGGTCGAGTTGCTTACAGGCCGTCTTGTAATGACCATTCACCAGCATACACTCAGCAATGCGCTTGGTACAGCGCCCACTCTTCCTGTCATTCAAAATCGACTCCTGGGTGTCAAACATATAGCGCTGGGCAGAGTTCACCATTCCTAAGCGCCAGAAAGCCTCTGCCGATGGCAGCATCGAGGTGAGGTCTCTCACTCGGGGCATGATCAGCGCATCTTCCCCACTCTGGTAGAAGTCGAACATACGATCAGCCAACAACCGTTTCTGCGACAGAGCCAGATTCACACAGTTCGACCAGAACGGTGTCCTGACCTGATACTGCCCAGCTCGTTTCACAATCTCATCCCAACGCTCGTTTCTGACAAGGTAATCCATACGGATCAACTCGTACATATCCTTATCATAACCATTCCACTGGGGATGGTGCAGGGGAATGCGGTAGTAGTTCAGACCCGTCATCACCATATCCAACGGCCACTGGGGCAACAGCCAGGCATAGGCCATCAGTTGCACTGCCACCAGCCAACAAGCCGTCCAGAGCTGCTTCCAACTCAACTGTATCACCCGGATCACGACATACAGCCATACGGCAGGACCGATCAGCCAATAGGCCAATGGCACGATCAGCACGTCGAGCCAGAAGAGCCGTTTAGGCCAACGGATAGAAGCCAATGCCAAAGCCAGGACGATGGCAACGGGCAACGACAACAGCACATTGATGTCGCCCATCAGCCACAAGAGTAGCACCACTGGCACTACACTGAGCAGGCACCAGACCCCCTCAGGCAACAACCTGGCCACCAGTCGCTGCAGAGCCACAAAGAGCAAAGCCAAAAGCAAAGCCCCCAGCCACTCCACGTAATAGAACTGCACGATAAACTCTCCCAGCCAGTCAGCCAAGCCACCAGGCAAGCTCACCCGCTCCCAGAAATAGTCACCCGTCCAGAGGAAAAGTTGGTACTGTTCCTGATACGAAAGGGCATGGGGATAAGCCACATACCAAAACAAGAACATACCGATGCCCACCAGCACCGACAGTCCCCAGTTGTAGTAGTTTCCTATCCTCTTTTTCATATTCAGCTGCAAAAGTACACATTATTTCTCTCTCTTCCAAATGTTTTGCGGGATTATTTCCAGACGATAGAAGATAACATTGCAAGCCAGGCAAAAACTACTTGTAACGGGCATATTATCCTTCCTTAAATTTTCCGTTTCAAACTTTGGTATGTAAGTTTCAAACTTTGGTACGTACGTTTCAAACTTTGGTATGTTCGTTTCAAACTTTGAAATGAAAAAATCTACCCGTACAAAAAACATTTTGTAAGGGTATCAACGGCATAAAATAAAAGCCACAAAAAAATACCGCCCCGCAACGGTTGATCGTTGCAGGGCGGTCATTATAGAATATTTAATCTTAAGCCAGATTACTTAGCCTTGAAGTGCCAGAAGCTAGCTTCACCCCAACCACCGAGGCTACCGAAGTCACCACCGTCAGGATAAACCAGGCACATCTTAGAACCTGTCAGATAGCAAACCTCGAAGGTGGTAGGCATGTTACCACCAGAGTTGATCTCATACGGCCACAAGATGGTACCAGCTGTCGTGTTCAGGTCAGCAACCTTCCAATCATTACCTTCAACAGGAACGAGCTCGAATGTACCACTGTTGATAACAGAACCATCACCAGCATGGCGAACAATCGTTCCATCAACATTCAGGGTCATGAAGGCATCCATGCTCTCATCACCGTGAGCAGCACCGTCGTTGGTGTGCTGTAACTGCTGCATGAAGCCATTGCCACTGCCAGCCTCAGTCTCAGTCTCAGCAACAACACCCCACCACTGGCCTTCGTGATTGAGTCCAACAGCAGAACCTGCGCCACCACAGTAACCCATGTTACCCCAAACAACAAGCGCATTGCCATCAGCATCAACACCAGAATCCCATGTCCAGTCCTTACCACCTTCGTAACCAGCAGCCATACCACTAAGATCGGTGTTGCTAGAGAAGTGCCAGAATGTAGCTTCACCCCAGCCACCGAGGCCACCGAAGTCGCCACCATCAGGATATACGAGGGTCATCTTATCAGCTGTCAGATAGCAAATCTCATAGCGTCCAGGAATGTTACCGCCAGAGTTGATCTCATACGGCCATAGGATAGCCTTGGTAACCAGGTCACCAACCTTCCATTCACCATTGGGATCATAACCCTCAACAGCATAAGAATCAGAACGGATTACATTACCATCGGCATCATAAGCTGTGAGGATACCGTCTTCCGTAAAGACCATGCGAGAGGCCTCCACATTACCATCACCATGGTAAGCCCCATCCTCTGTGTGCTGTAACTGCTGTAGGAAGCCGTTACCAGAACCTGCCTCAGTCTCTGACTCAGCAACAACACCCCACCACTGGCCATTACCAGCGAGACCTACATCAGCACCTGCGCCACCGCAGTAACCCATGTTACCCCAGACTACGCCACCAGTATTAGCAACTGTGGGATCCCACTTCCAGGTCTTCTTACCATAGTCGTTAGAAGCGAGGAGACGAATCTCTGGATTCAGCTCACCAGCCACTTCAACGGTGAAGTCCTTAGAAGCAACGGTCTCTTCGAGGTCGGCATTGATATACTTGAAATAAACAGTCTGATTAGGATCAGAACCACGTGCAGGCACGAAGTTGAACACACCAGCACCTTGACTGCTGGCGAGTTTGAACTCTGAACCATCAGCCTTCAGATAATAGATATACAGACTCGATGCCTTGGGTACACTATACTTAATCCAGTTACCGTCGGCCTTGGCCTCTGTGCAAGCCTCGTCAGCATACTGCGAGAACGTAGCACCATCAAGCAGATTAGCAGAGGTGAAGTTGTCGATGTCCATGCTGCCGTCGTCCTTGATAGGATTACAAGCCGTCAGCATGCCCAGCGCTACTGCGATCAATAATATTGATTTTTTCATATTGCAATTTCTTAATTCTTAATTAGTAACTCTTAATTAATAGATTGGTGTACCAGACATACTCCAAGCCGTACCGTCGTACCAACCCTTGTTCTGGCTCAGGATAGAAGCATCAGCAACGATAGCAATCTGTGCGGGAGGCTTCGGCAGGAAACCGTTGGTATCAGCATAGCGCTGTGCCCAGCTGCTGCCACCTACACCCTGACCGTGATGCATCACAGTCCAAATACCTGTGTAGTTCACACGTGTGCCATCCTGCTTCTGCAGAGCAGTTGCAGCCAGACAGCCAGTGCCACCGTCGATACCTGACCAGCGGCGCAGGTCGTTGAAGCGCAGACCCTCACCGGCAAGCTCGAAACGACGCTCGTTCTGGATGTTCTGCCAAGAATAGGTTGTTGCAGGCAGACCAGCACGTGCACGAACCTGATTCATATAGGTATCGGTACCTGTGAGCTCAGAGTGCATCAGCATGACGTCAGCCAGACGGAGCAGCACGATGTCAGAGAAGTGGTCGCCCTGGAAAGAGTTACCGTTAGGAGAAGGCGTGTCGGTGTTCTGTGCGCGCCATACACCCCACCAAGCGTAGTTGCTCTGACCTGCGAAGTCGGTATCCATACAAGTTACGCACATCCACTTCTTGTTGTAGTAACCAGCATCCTCAGAACAAGAGGTTGTGAAGTAGTAAGCCTGAAGCTCGTTAGGAGCGTCGAGGATGGTAGCCTTCTTACGTGGGTCGCTGTCGGGCCACTCATCCCAAAGATTGGCGTTGATGGTACCCTGGCCCCAGCCCTGTCCGAACGGGAAGGTCTCAACACCACCATTTGTATGACTGTTCTCGTCAGCATCGCAACGGAGACCGCAGTAGAGCTCAACCTGGTTACAGAATCCCATACCGATGGTACCGTTCCAGGAGTTAGAGTTCATGTACTGAATCTGGAACATCTCCTCCTCGTTGCCGTTACCAGCCCATACCTTACCAGCCTCTTTCAGATCGGCTACATAAGGATAGTCCTTAATGGTCAACTCATTGGTGTACTGCCAGAGCAGACGGAAGTCCTCAACCAGCTTGTAACCACCATTATTAATAGCATCCTCGAGGAAACCAACTACCTGAGCCTTGCTCAGAGAGTTACCGGCACCCTCCTGATTGAAGCCTTCGAAAGACACGTCAGCCAGAGAGGCAGAAGCCAGCTCACCAGCCTTTTTATAGAAGCCCTCGTAGAACATATAGGCACGAGCCAGCATACCCTCGGCAGCTCCCTTAGTGGCATGACCATCGCCACGAGTGGTGGCACCATGCGACATCAGGTTAGCTGCACTGGTGAAGTCGGCAAGGATATGAGGCATAATCTCGTTCTCTGCGCTCAGCTGAGGACAGGGATCGGGAGCAGCAATAGCCCAGTAAGCAGGGATATCGCCCCAGAACTGAACGCCCCAGAGGTAGAACAGACCACGCATGAAGTAAGCCTCACCCAGCATCTGGTTACGGGCAGCCTCCTGACCAGTCCAGTCGAAAGCATCCACACCATAGATGACAGCACTTGCACGGGAAATACCTACATAGATGTTCTTCCAGGCATTGTCGTACATGGTTTCCTTATTAGCCATCAGGTGACCAACAGCGTGCGACTCAACGTCACCAGTACCACCGGCACCATTGGCATCATCAGACATAATGTAGTTCACGAACCAAGGCGTCTCCAGCGGAGAGGTACTCATCTGGTTCATCACGCCATACAGGGCAGCCAGCTCCTTGTTCAGGTCAGAAGGCGCAGCAGGATAGTTTTCGTTCGTTGCTCCTGTATAATTCTTGGAATCGAGGAAGTCTTCGCAAGAGGTCAGTCCGACTGCGAAAAGGACCGCGATTGCCATTAAATATATCTTTTTCATATTCTTCTATTCTGTTATATGTTATGAATTAGAACTTAATGCTTGCACCTACGATGAAGGTACGTGCTGTCGGATAAAGACCTACGTCGATACCACGAGCCCAAGAGTCCTTACCACCAGATGAACCGATTTCAGGATCAACACCTGTGTAACCAGTGAAGGTGTAAAGGTTCTGAGCCTGTACATAGACACGGAACTGAGAGAAGGGGAAGCCCTTAACCAACTGAGCAATGTCGTAGCCCAGTGTAATGTTCTGAATCTTGAAGTAGTCTGCATCCTGCATATAGCGGGTAGATACCCACTGCTCGTTGATAGAGCCAACGGCCAGACGAGGATACTTGTTGCTGGTGCCCTCACCATGCCAACGCTCAAAGTCGTCCACAGTATAATTGTTGTAAGGACTAGCCAACAGAGCGGTGCGGTAGCACTGCATCACCTGCTGTCCGAATGCGCCAGAACCTGTTACACCGAAGTCGAGGCCCTTCCACTCGAAGCCGAGGGTTACACCGAGGGTTACATCGGGATGGGGGTTACCAATCTCGTGACGGTCCTCAGAGAGAGAAATCATGCCATCGCCATTGTAGTCATCCCAAATGCAGTCACCAGGCTGAGCACCGTCGAGAACGGCCTTACCTGACTGACGAGCAGCGTCGATCTGAGCCTGATTCTGCCAGATGCCGCTATAAGACATACCAGAGAAGTAACCAATGGGGTGACCAACCTCAACGCGAGATACCCATGAAGAGTTCTCGAAGATGGCCTTGTCCTGACCGTTGATGAAACCAGCATTGTTGTCCAGACGAGTTACCTCGTTCTTGTTGGTAGCAAAGTTCACATTAGCGTGATAGTTGAAGTCGCTGCCAATCTTGTCGCGCCAAGAGAGGGCAACCTCGAAACCAGTGTTCTTCACGTCACCGGCATTCACGTATGCAGCAACCTCATAACCTGCAACGGCATTGATAGGAGCCATAACCAGCCAGTCCTTCGTAGTTTTCTTATACCAGTCGAAGTTCAAACCAAGACGACCACTCAGGAAGCGTGCATCGAGACCGATATTGATCTGCTCAGAGGTTTCCCATGTTACGTCGGGGTTAGGAACGTTAGAAGCATATGCACCAGTCTGATAGACGTTACGGTTTACCGTATTGAACATATCGCTAGAGAACTTGTAACCGTAGTCAGCATAGTCTGAAGGAGAGAACTTAATATTCGACACATAGTTGAAATTCGAGATGTTACAGTTACCGTTCTGTCCCCAAGAAGCACGGATCTTCAAGAAGTCGAGCCAACTCTTGGTGCTCTCCATGAAATTCTCGTTGGTGATAACCCAACCAGCAGAGAATGAGGGGAAGTAACCCCAGCGCTTGCCACGAGCGAAGTTGCTAGAACCATCAGCACGGATGATAGCGGTTGCCATGTACTTCTCGTCGTAGTTCCAGTTAGCACGACCAAAGAACGAAGCAATGCTGCCCTGCTGTGGAGTGTCCCAACCACCATGTCCAATCATATACTGTGTCTCATAGTTGGCAGGAATATTGTAGTCCCAACCATTGAGCACCAATGTGTTCAGCTTATCCTCTGTTGTCTCAAAGTTCATACTCATACCTGTGCTCCAGTCAGAACGCTCGATTGACTGTCCAACGAGTACATCAATCGTGTTCTTACCAAGTTTCGGCAGAATGTATGAAAGGGTGTTCTCAATCGTGAAGCTGCTACTCTGGCTCTGGTTCATGCTCAGTGTATATGAACTAGTGGCATGTGTAGAGCTTTGACTATAAGGCATACCCACCTGACGATAGTTGCTGGCGCTATAGCCTGTGTTGAACTGTCCACGATAGCGGAGGTTCTCGATAGGCTCTACTATCCAATAGAAGGTAGCACCAACACCAAAGTCACGGCTCTTGTTTAACGAGCCAAAGTCACCATTTACAAAGGCATTCAATGGCTGGCTGTAAATCATATCACTGTAACCAGTATGATTATTTGCATAGCTGGTCAGATTGCCATTGGCATCATAAGGCTCAACGAGCGGAGAAGCGATGTAAGCGGCCTGCATCACGTTATAGTAACCATTGCCCTCAGCAAGCGTGTGGCTCTTGTGATACCAGTAGCTCAGGTTCTCACCGATGGTCACGATGTCGTGCTCCTTACCCAGCAGGTCCTTGCCTCTGTAAACAACATGCTCAGAGTTGATACGACCACCATAACGCTTGTAAGAAGAGGCGTTGTCGCCACCCATGATACCCTCGTTAGAGCTGTAGTTGAGAGACATAGAGAACTTAGAGCGATCGGTACCGCCTGTCAGCGTTACAGCGTGGCTGAACTGAAGGGCGTTCTTGTTCTCATACTCCTTAAACCAGTCGGTGCCATCCCAACCCTGGTTCACCTTGTCGAGAATGGCCTGAGGAACGAGGCTGCTCCAGTTGGTAGCTGTTCCGTAAGTATTGAAGTTGGTCTCGTTGATAATCTGCATGTACTGCTTGGCATTCACCATGGCAGGCACCTTGTAGGCATTCGACCAGCCCACGAAGCCGTCGTACTGCACCTGGATCTTACCAGACTTACCCTGCTTGGTGGTTACCAGAATCACACCGTTAGCAGCACGGGCACCGTAGATGGCTGCAGAAGCAGCGTCCTTCAGCACGTCGATGCTCTCGATGTCGTTCGGGTTCAAACCATTCAGACCGTTATCTGCAGTACCGGCATTGATACCGTCGATAATCAGCAGAGGAGAGCTCTCACCGATAGTACCGACACCACGGATGTTTACCTTGAAACCACTACCTGGCTGCAGTGCGTTGGTGGTGTTCAGCTTGGCGATGTCCTCACCCTTCACCTGAACGGTAGCACCGGTAACCAGCTTCTTCTTCTGGGTACCATAACCTACGACTACCACTTCCTCCAGGACGGCGTTGTCGTCCTTCATCGTGATCTGGAAGTCGCTCTGGTTACCAACCTTGATTTCCTGAGTCTCGAAACCGATGAACGAAATAACGATCGTTGCACCCGGATTCACATTGAGAGAGAAGTTACCGTCAAAGTCGGTAACAGTACCGTTAGTGGTACCTTTTTCTACTACGCTGGCACCGATGACGGGGCCCTGAGCATCGACCACAGTACCTGTGATCTTCTTCGTTGCCTGCTGGACGCTCTGCACGTCACCAGCGGCATTGGCGTTTGACGAGTAACCCAGTCCCAAGAGAGCCATGGCACTCATCAGCAGCGCTGTCTTTCTAAAATTTCGATTCATACTTAAGTATTAACTATAGATTAATTGGTTTATAATAAACGCAAGTTAGGAATAGTGGAAGCACAAACTCCCTTGAGCCTTAAAGCCTGCTAAGACTTTTTGGCTCTCTAGTTAAGAAGAATTATTTTGGTTCATACGTTTTGGTTTACCTTTTAAGTTATATTATATCAGTTATAGTTATTTCAGAACACACTGAATCGATTGCAAAATTAAAACAAATTAATTAAAAAGCATCATCTTTTTTTGATAAATAATGGTACTTTTTTTCAAAAAAGGCGATTTTAACACCAAAAAGAAGGAAAAAAAGCAAAAAAAGGCCAATAAGTGTAACAACGACAATATTGTTTTATAGGCCTTTTTACGATAAATGTAAATAATACACTATAATGGTAGCCAACCCCTTATATATATAATAAGGTGTAACCCTATTTAAAAAGGGAGAGAGTTTTGACAACAGGGCCGTTGTAGGTGTTGAGGGTGAGACGAATGGAGTCGGCCTGCAGACTGTCAACCAGAAGGCTGACATAGACCTGAGTGGTATAATACTCGGGTACACCGTTCTGGTCGTGATGGAGTTGGAAATGCAGGGTACGCTTACTGTCGGGGTGCGTCAGAAGCGTATCAGAGACAAACGAGAGTTTCTGGACAGCAGTGGTGTCGTCGGTATAGCCCGTCATCAACTGCATACTCATATTCAAGTACTTACCTGTCTTACTCAGCCAGAGGCTCTCGAACTTGACTGGATCAGTCTTCAGTTCTTTATCAAACTCGGAAAGAGGGATGACCTTGGGGCATGGTACCTGTCCGATGGAGATGATTTCCGCCTGCTGAAGGCCCGATTCGTTTTTCACCTTATTATAATATAAGAGACAGCGATAGGTGGTATCGGCCTTAACAATCCATTTGGCCTTGTATCGCTCCGTCAAGGGCAACTGCTCCCCCTCGTCGGTAGTGATGGAGACAATCTGCTTGTCGCTGTTGATGCTGGCCACCACAAAGTCGCCCCGCATCAGCGAGTACTCGCCCTCACCCTTCTCATAGGCATCCTGGGAACAGGATGAGAGGATCGTTGACAACGGATAACTGATAGTTATGATAACCAGGAGGCGGAACAATTGTTTCATTCGGCAGCGAGTTTGTTTCGTAATGGATTGGCATACATGTTCAGCATACATTCACGAAGGAAAGCCTCGTCCTTATTGGGGATGGAGATCTTGGCAAGCTGACCCGACAGATAGGTTTCAAAACGCTGTCTGTCGGCATCGGTATATTGAGCGGCAAACTCGGTAGTGCCATTGAGGTCGTCGAGGGCGATATAGTTGCAGGGGAAGAGCTGGTAGCCCCTGTGGATATCCTTATCCATCCGTTGGGCCAGTGCAGAATAGTATTCTGTCCTTGGGAGTCCGGAGAGTTCGTCGATCCACTGGTTAATGGGGGTGGCACAGTGGTAGTGCACCCTACCCTTATAGCCGAAGATACCCGTCTTCATATTGTCGAGGTCGTCCTGGCGACTCTTCTTAAAGCCTGGGATATCGCGACGCTCCTGCAATTCCTGTGCTTTCAGGTAGTCACAGGGGTCGAACTCATAGCTGATGGTCAGCGGTACGATGTTGAGTTCTGAGAGAGGACCTCCCATGGCCAGCATCTTCAGTACTGAATCCTGGGTGCGGTCGTTGGAGTCCTTGGCTCTTCCCTCACGCTGAGCAATCCAGATATTCTCGTTCTTCTCGGTGACAGCATAGTGGATATAACGGCTCATCAACTGACTGGAACGAAGCATCTCCTTAGGGCTGAGTCCACGACGCACGGTAAAGGCCTTGTTCATACGGACCAGTCGCTTGATCCAAGGGTAGATGAGCAGGTTGTCGCCAATACCTATCTCGACAGTGGTGGGATGCCCTGCCTTGATCAGCAGAAGGTCGAGGAAGGCCGAGTCGAGCACAATGTCACGATGATTGCTGACAAAAGTATATCTTGGTTGAGAGTTGACAGCTGAGAGTTGAGAGTTTTGACCACCCTTGAGGGCACTATCGTCGAATGTGCAACCGTCGGTATGCTTGCGGATGATATACTGTACGACGGGTTTCATGAAGCGCAACTGGAAATCAAGCGGTGTCTTCACACCATTGAAAGCCAACTTCAGCACAGCATTGCGTACCGACTTGGGCAACCATGGGGCAAATCCCTTCATCACCAGTGAGAACTGACGATCGTGGATCAGGTCGTCAAAGGCCTGCGCCATCTCTTCCGGTTCATAGGGACGGATCTCGTCAAACTCGTTTGTGCTAATCATAACTATCAACTATCAGCTATAAACTATCAACTAACCCAACTGATTCTCTACAATATCCGTCAGCACATCCTTCATCTCCAGACCTGCCGCACGTACCTGCTGGGGAATGAAACTGGTGGCAGTCATGCCCGGTGTGGTATTCACTTCCAGCATAGAGATCTTTCCTTCTTTGGAGATAATGTAATCGATGCGGATGATACCGTTGCAGTGGAGGATGTCGTAGATATGACTCGTAACCTTACCCACCCGGGTAGCCACCTCATCAGGAATACGGGCAGGGGTAATCTCCTGTACCTGACCGTTGTACTTGGCATCGTAGTCAAAGAACTCATTCTTCGTCACCACCTCAGTGATGGGGAGCAACACCTCTTTATCCTTGGTCTTATAGATGCCTTGTGTAATCTCTGTACCATCGAGGAAACTCTCAACCATCACCTCGGGGCTCTCCAGCATCGCTTTACGAATGGCAGGAGCCAACTGGTCCTTGTTCTTCACCTTCGTCACACCAAACGAGGAACCATCGGCAGCTGGCTTCACGAAACAGGGCATGCCGATGCGCTCTTCGACCTCATCTTCGGAGACGATCTCCTCGTAACCCTTCAGAATGAGCAGGGAATCGGCAACACTCACTCCATAGCCACGCAGATACTGGTTAAGCACGAACTTATCGAAAGTCATGGCCTCGACGAGCACACTACTGGTACTGTAAGGCATTCCAATCAGCTCGAAGTATCCCTGAAGCAAACCATTCTCGCCAGGAGTGCCATGAATCGTAATATAGGCATAGTCGAACACACGCTTCTGTCCGTCCTCGACGAACGAGAAATCATTGCGGTCGATCTTAGCAGTCGTTCCGTCAGGCAGTTCCACATGCCAGTCATGCTTCTTGACATCAACAATATATACATTGTAGCGCTCCTTGTCGAAGAAGGAGTAAAGTCCCTGTGCGGAGCGCAGTGACACATCGTGTTCCGAAGAGTCGCCACCGCAGACGATGGCAATCGTTCTCTTTAAGTTGTTCATTGTCTTATCTTTCAATTTTCAATTATCAGTTTTCACTCTCACATATTTGCGCCATTTGTCGATCAGCGCAGCCATATCATCGGGCCACTCCGACGTGAAGTCCATCTGTTCACCCGTTGTGGGATGCACAAATCCCAAGGTTCTGGCATGGAGCACCTGGCGCGGACAGAGTCTGAAGCAGTTCTGGATATAGGCTTTATAACTGGCAGTGCGTTCTCCACGCAGTATCTCAGTCCCTCCATAGCGTTCGTCGCTGAACAGCGGATGCCCGATGTGCTTCATATGGGCTCTGATCTGATGGGTACGCCCCGTCTCCAGAACACATTCCACCAAGGTTACATAACCATAGCGCTCCATCACCCGATAATGGGTCACTGCCGGTTTGCCGATCTCAGAATCGGTAGGAAACACGGCCATTCGCAGACGGTCTTTCGGATCGCGCCCAATGTTACCTTCTATCCTACCCTCGTCCTCAACAAAATTACCCCACACCAGAGCATTGTAACTGCGATGAGTGGTCTTGTTGAAGAACTGCTTTCCCAGCGAGGTCTTGGCATCTGGTGTCTTCGCCACCACAAGCAGTCCGCTGGTATCTTTGTCGATGCGATGAACCAGTCCCACTTCCGGATCATTCGGATCATAGCTTGCCAGGTCTTTCAGATGCCAGGCAATGGCATTGACCAGCGTCCCGTGGAAGTTTCCACATCCGGGATGGACCACCATGCCGGCTGGTTTGTTGATGACCATCAGGTTGTCGTCCTCATAGACCACCTCCAAAGGTATATCCTCCGGTTCGATGGTGGTATCGTAGTGAGGGCGGTCAAGCATCAGGGTAATGACATCGCCTGCACGTACCTTATAATTACTCTTCACCGGACGGTCGTTGACATGGATAAAACCAGCGTCGGCGGCCTTCTGGATGCGGTTGCGACTGGAATGAGGCTGGTGCTCCGACAAGTATTTGTCGATACGAACGGGCTCCTGCCCCTTATCCACCTCCATCCGGAAGTGTTCGTATAACTGTTCGCCTTCCTCAATCTCCACCGAGGACTCGTCGGCCATCAGCTCCAGCTCATCGTCTTCCCTGAAATCCATCTATTCGATTATCTCCTCGAATTCATCTACATCGCCACTCTGCATCATCCTATATTCCGGCTCTATGTAGTCGATCTCGTCACCAGCATCATACACGCCACTGCCAACCATCAACGTGAGCGGCGTGTCGATCGAAACATGGTCGCCAGTAGATACCCGACGCCCCTTGCAGAGGATGCCATACACCCAGTCTTTCTCGCCCGAGACATACTGAGGCGGTTGCAACTTAAAGCCAATGGCCATCAGTTTGGCCTCAGCCTCACGGAAGCTGCAGTTATCAACCACATCGGGAATGGCAAACGTGGGTGAAGAAGGCGAGTTGACCGTCACATAGACGGTATGCCCCTGCTTCACCATAGTCCCTGGTCCCGGATTCTGAGCCAGGATGCAATCAGCGGGCAACTTCTTATTATAGCCCGAATCGCTAACCATGATGTTCAGGCCATCGGCTTCCGCCATACTGCGGGCATTGGAAATCAGCATGCCCTCAATCTTTGGTACCTTGATGCCCTCTCCATGATGGGTATAGAGTTTCATACCGTAATTCACTCCTAAGCACAAGACTATGACTACCAGCACCATCGCCAACAGGTTACCCCATAGGAATGTGCTTGCAAACTTTCCGAAGAATTCCTTTGCTTTCATCTCTTCTTCTCAATTTCTTCGGCAAAGGTACAAAAAAAACAGAAAGAAGCAAAGATTTTCCTTACTTCTTTCTGTTTTAACTCATTTTTTCCTTATGATGCGCCAGAATTACTTTCCGTGGTGCTCATCAGAAACCGTTAACTTCTTACGACCTTTGGCGCGACGAGCTGCCAAAACACGGCGACCATTCTTGGTGGCCATTCTCTCACGGAAGCCGTGCTTGTTCACGCGACGGCGGTTGTGGGGCTGAAATGTTCTTTTCATTGCTTTATTCTTATTTAATTTGTTACGTTTTAACCGATTTGGGGTGCAAAAGTACTCATTTCTTTTGAATTACGCAAGAAATATGCGAAAATTAGTGCAAGTTTTTATGTTTTTTTCCAAAAAATCAGTACCTTTGCACCCGAAATCGATAAAAAGTAACAATTTTAGGTATATGATTAATTCACAAGACATTAAAAAAGGCACCGCTATTCGCATGGACGGTGGCATCTGGGTGTGCATCGATTTTCAGCACAGAAAGCCAGGTAAGGGTAACACCATTATGATTATTAAGGTGAAGAACGTCAGCGATGGCCGTGTGCTGGAGCGCCGTTTCAACATCGGTGAGAAACTGGAAGACGTGATTATCGAGCGTCGTCCCTATCAGTATCTCTATGAGGACCAGAGTGGACGCATCTTTATGAACCAGGAGACTTTCGAGCAGATTCCTATCGACAACGAGCTCGTTATTGGTCATGAGTACATGAAGGAGAGCGATATCGTGGAAGTAGTTTCCGACACCACCGACGGTACCATTCTCTATGCTGAGATGCCTGTTAAGACCGTGCTCCGCGTAACTCATTCAGAGCCTGGTATTAAGGGTGATACTGCTACCAACACGCTGAAGCCCGCTACACTGGAGACGGGTGTTGAGGTGCGCGTTCCCCTGTTTATCAACGAGGGCGACCTGATTCAGGTAGATACCCGTGATGGCAGCTATCTGCAGCGCGTCAAGGAATAATTCTTCTATTGAAGATTGAACATTGAAGATTGAAGATTCCACATTGAAGTATTCGATCATTGTTCCCGTCTATAACCGTCCTGATGAAGTGGACGAATTACTCGAAAGCCTATCTAATCAGACACTAAGGGATTTCGAGGTCATCATTGTGGAAGACGGATCGGTAAAGACCTGTAAGGATGTCTGCGACAAGTACGCAGGCATCCTTTCTTTGTCTTATTATGCTAAGGAGAACAGTGGTCCGGGTCAGAGTCGCAACTTTGGGGCTGAGCGTGCCAAGGGCGACTACCTTATTATATTAGACAGCGACGTCGTATTACCAAATGGCTATCTCGAAGCCGTTGATAAGTCATTGGCACAGGAGCCTACCGAAGCTTTCGGTGGTCCCGATGCTGCTCACCCCTCGTTCACCCCCATCCAGAAAGCCATCAGTTATTCGATGACCTCGTTCTTTACCACGGGTGGTATCCGTGGCGGCAAGGCCAAACTCGACAAGTTCTATCCCCGTTCGTTCAACATGGGCATCCGGCGTGATGTTTATCTGCAACTGAGCGGTTTCTCGAAAATGCGCTTTGGCGAGGACATCGACTTCTCATACCGCATCGTCGAGGCAGGTTATAAGCCAAGGCTCTTCCCTGAGGCATGGGTTTGGCACAAACGGCGCACAGACTTCCGAAAGTTCTTCCGTCAAGTTTATAATAGTGGTATCGCACGTATCAATCTCGAAAAGCGCCATCCTGGCACGATGAAACTTGTCCACCTGTTGCCCACCGTCTTTACCGTGGGTGTTATCGGACTCATTCTCATCTCTGCCGTAGGGCGTGCCTTGATGCACTACGTCGATCGCGACCAGTTTTACTGGATGTGTTTCGCCCCCTGGATACCTATTATATTATATAGTCTCCTGATCTGTATTGATTCCAGCGTCAAGAACAAGAGTCTGAAAGTGGGAATCCTCTCTGTGCCCGCAGCCTTTGTTCAGTTGATGGGCTACGGGTTCGGCTTCATCGAGTCGTGGTGGAAGCGATGCGTACTGAAACAAGATGAATTCCAAGCATTCGAAAAAAACTTTTATAGTTGATAGCGGATAGCGAATAGTTGATAGTTATGATTACCTTTAAACTGATAAGCTATGATGAAACGAATAGAAAGCCCTTTACAAGCCAAAAGTGAAGCTTTTGCAAAAAGGATTATTAAGTTATACCATTATTTGATAAAGACAAAGCATGAGCAAGTCATGTCAAAGCAGATTTACCGGAGCGGTACAAGTATTGGCGCAAATATTGCCGAAAGCAAAAATGCTCAAAGTTCTGCCGACTTCATTAATAAATTAAGTATTGCACTAAAAGAATCTGGAGAAACCGAATATTGGTTAAAATGCCTTAAGGAAGGTGATTACTTGAACGAAAAAGAGTTCGAATCAATCTATAGTGATAATGTAGAAATCGGGAAAATGCTTACCAGTTCTATTGTTACTATGAAAAGAAAAAATGGAATACTATAAGTAATCATAACTATAATCTATGAACTATAAACTCAAAATAGCAGAATGGGCAGAGGAAGATCGTCCGCGTGAAAGAATGGCAAGTCTTGGGGCAGAAGCATTGAGCAATGCCGAGTTGTTAGCCATCCTTATCGGTTCTGGCTCTACAAAAGAGAGCGCCGTCGAACTGATGAAACATATCCTGGCAGACTGTAACAACAACCTGAATACCCTTGGGAAAAAGTCCATCCACGATCTCTGTGCATATAACGGCATTGGTGAGGCAAAAGCCATCAGCATCCTCGCCGCCTGCGAACTGGGCAAGCGACGTCAGATGGAAAGTCCCGAAGAACGACCTGACCTCGGTACGGCCACTCGTATCTACAACCACATGCACCCTGTGATGCAGGACCTCGATGTAGAGGAGTTCTGGGTATTACTGCTCAACCAGCATTACCGTCTCATCAAGAAAGTCAAAATCTCGCATGGGGGTATCACTGAGACTTCTGTGGACATCCGGATTATTATGAAAGAAGCCGTCCTGGCCAACTGCACCATCCTCGCCGTATGCCACAACCATCCATCTGGCAACCTCAAACCCAGCCAGTGTGACGATAATCTGACCAAAAGTATCAAACGGGCCTGCGAAGTGATGAACATCCACTTCCTCGATCATGTCATCATCACCGACGGACAATATTACTCGTACCACGAACTCGGCAAGTGCTGACAAACCTTCCTGAAGGCCGTACAAATATATCAAACTAAAGAGTTTTTTATCAAAAATGGCGCAAAGATTGGTTTATTTTGGTAAAAATGCGTATCTTTGCAGCGATTATGACACAGGAAGAGAAAACACTACTAGAAGAGCGGATTGTGGATGTGCTGAAGACCGTCTATGATCCGGAGATCCCCGTCAACATCTACGACCTGGGGATGATTTACAAGATTGACGTTCAGGAAGACTCATCGGTAGAACTGGATATGACATTTACAGCTCCGAATTGTCCTGCAGCCGATTATATATTAGAAGATGTACGCACGAAGGTGGAGAGTCTTGAGGGTATCAAGAATGCCAATGTCAACCTCGTCTTCGAGCCTGCATGGGACCAGTCGATGATGTCGGAAGAAGCCCGGGTTGAACTAGGATTTGATTGACATGAAGAACGTATATTTCCTTTCCGATGCCCATCTCGGGTCACTCGCCATCCCTCACGGAAGGATGCAAGAGCGAAGACTGGTGCGCTTTCTCGACAGTATCAAGGAGAAGGCGGCTGCCATCTATCTGCTGGGGGATATGTTCGACTTTTGGTACGAATATAAATATGTAGTGCCAAAAGGCTATACCCGATTCCTGGGTAAGATCTCAGAACTCACGGATAGGGGCGTGGAGATACATTTCTTCACGGGCAACCATGACATCTGGGCCTACGAATATCTGGAAAAGGAATGTGGTGTCATCCTGCATAAACGGCCTGAGACAACGGAGATCTATGGTAAGATGTTCTTCCTGGCTCATGGTGACGGACTGGGCGATCCCGACAAGAAATTTAAGGTGATCCGTACCATCTTCCATGCCAAATTCTGCCAATGGGCCTTTTCAACTATTCATCCTCGGTGGGCCATGTGGTTCGGCCTGAACTGGGCCAAACACTCCAGACTGAAGCGCCCTAACGGAGAAGAGCCGCCCTATATGGGTGAAAACCGCGAACATCTGGTGCTTTTCACAAAGAGATACATCCAAAGTCACCCTAATGTGGACTATTTCATCTATGGTCACCGCCATATCGAGGTGGATCTGCAGCTGACAAAGAAGGCTCGAATGATTATTCTGGGCGACTGGATTACACAGTTCAGCTATGTGGTCTATGACGGAGATCACTTGCTGATGTCACAATACATTGAAGGTGAAAGCCAACCCTAAGAGGAAAATCACAAAAACAGATATGAACAGACACAAAATCGTAACTTTCGGAGAGTTATTGCTCCGTTTTTCGAAGCCAGACCACTTGAGACTGGCTCAAGGAGATATGTTCACAAGTAAGTATGGTGGCAGTGAGGCCAACGTAGCAGTATCACTGGCTACACTGGGGGAAGACGTGACCTATATAACCCGACTTCCTGACACTCCTGTAGGTCATGCTGGAGCCATGTGCCTGGCTCAGTTAGGCGTGGACACCAGTCATGTGCTCTATGGTGGAAATCGCATTGGCACCTATTACTTCGAACCTGGAGCAGGTATGCGTGCCGCCAAAGTGATATATGACCGTGCGAACTCTGCCTATTACGACCTGAAGCCAGGTATGATTCCCTGGCGCGAGATCCTGAAGGATTGTGCTTACTTCCACGTGTCGGGCATTACTGCAGCCATCTCGCAACAAGCCGCAAATGCGACATTTGAGGCTCTCGACATTGCTGACGAACTAGGCGTTACCGTCTGTTTTGACATCAACTACCGCAAGAATCTGTGGAAATATGGTGCCGACCCTCGCGAAACCCTCAGCAGTATGCTCTCACGTTGCGACATGATGTTTGGTGATGCCATCGAGTTCGAATGGCTCAGTCAGCACCCACAACCGCCTTTCACTGCTACGGACTCGAACTTCAAGATGCAGATGAAAGAATATGGTGAGTGGTTCGATGAATTGCATAGGCAATTCCCACGCCTGAAGAACTGGATGATGGGCATGCGTAATATCGTGTCGTCTAAACATCACACACTGACAGGTCTGCTTTGGACTGAAGGCGAGTTGCTTCAGGCGCCCATTATGGACATTACCGACGTGGTGGACCCAGTAGGAGTGGGCGATGCCTTTATGGGCGGATGGCTGCATGCGCTTAAACTGTTCCCCGAAGACAGACAACAGCAACTGAACTATTCGTTAGCTGCTGCTGCACTGAAGAACACCATTCCGGGTGACTTCAATCTCTCGACTCACGAAGAGATTCTACATCTTATCGAACTCGGTCTTTAGCCAGTCCATACGCAGGTTCAGCCAATTCTTAACAGACTGAACCTCGTTCATATAGCTGCCCCAGACTTCGTAGTTTGGTAAGACGTACTCGTAGAACGTGTGCCATCTGTTTTCGTTCTCTCCTACAGAGCCTTTCAGATAGACGGCTGTTGCGTCAATCTCCCGCATAATATCAGCCTTGCGACTATAGAAATAGTCGTAACGCTCCTTGACCCTGGCCTTGAATGCGGGATCCTTAAACATCCTGAGAATCCAGTCGGATTTCTTGATCCAGAAGTTATAGGGTCCACGATCCCAGTAGTCAACATTACCGAATGCCAAGTCAAAGTCCCAAACGGGACCCATGTGGATCTTTCCACCCCGCTTAAAGTGCATAAAGCAACTATAAAGCATGGTGGCGTCGGGGTTATGGGTTATCTCGTTGATCAGATACCAATCTACGAATGAATCCATATCGAAATAGGCTCTCCAACCATATGTCGGATCCGTAAAGCTCTCAGAATAGAGCACTGCATCGGCTGTAGCCACCCAACTGTACGCATAGTTGTAATTATCATCACCATGCACCACCTCAGGCTCCTCAATATTGATGGGGTTTGTCATGTGAGCGACATAGAAATATGTAGAGTCTTCCTCTCTTGGGGCACGTGCATCAACTTCAAGCAGGAATCCATCATCCCCCACATCAACACGATGGCCAGAAATCTTTATTTTCTCACTGACCTCATAAGTTCCATCATATCTGCCATTGAGAATCAAATCAACGAAATGAGAACTTGGCGTATAATCAAGATTACTGATCTTCCCCAAATAGAGGGCAGTATGATTACGGATTGCACTCTTATCAGCATAGTTAGCGATCAGCACCCATGACCGGTCTTTATGTTCTCCCAACAATGAAACCTTATCATTGAATTTCAGGCGATAAGGTTTCTTGGGCCATCTGTGCCATGTAGAGTTTCCACGTCCCTTAATCTGCAAGTCAGCCTCAATCACGTCTCCAGGAGCACGAGTCACAACATCTTCCGACAAAGACATGTGAGCATTCAAATAGTATTCCTTCGAGGTAATAGGCACACCGCCTTCCGTATTAATACGCATCAGAGGCAGTCCTGTGAAGGAATGTACATACATGATGTAATTCCTTGTCTCTTGGGAGGTATGAACCGACACCTTGGCCGGGGCCTTGAAATCGAACATCGACTTGCCACTTACAGCCTCCATATCATTGATGGTTACAAGAGTCCCATCGAAAGTAAACCTAGGAATCAGGTACTTCTCTACCGTTATCATGGGGAGCCAGCAATCGATAACACTATCGCCGATAATCGTACAAGGTGTGTTTTGGGGAAGAGCCGGATTCTCGGCAGTTACAAACTCGATGTTGAGCAACTTAGGCTCCACCACATGTACCAGTGTTGCTTCCAGACTATCCAGCTTCTTTTGCAGTTCGTCTGACTCCAACTTTACACGCGAGTTCATCTCTTTCAAAGCCTCGTTGTATCTCCTCTGAGCTTCAATCTGACTCTGCAAGTCGCCATTTATATTTTTCAGCGAGTCATTGGCCCTCTCCCGCTGAAGCAAACGGTCATAATAGTCCGTAAGGTCTTCCTTACAGGCGGTCAGACAAAGTAACAGCAGAATGGGGAAAAATATCTTTTTCATTCTCTTTTCGTTTTAAGTATCAACCATTACATGGCATCAAACTCTTTCTTAAGCCAGTCCATGCGAGCAACCAGCCATTGTTTCATATAATCGACCATCGAACCATAGGCTGCCCATACGCTCACCGTACTTGACTTATAACCAGCATAAGTGTCCCATCTGTAATCATCCTCCTTGACAGAATACCTCAGATATTCTGCATTCGCATTGATTTCCGAGAGAATATCCTGCTGATGGGTATAGAAATAGTCGAAACGCTCTTTAATTTTTGCAACGAAAGCCGGATCCTGAAAAAGACGCTCATACCATTTCACGCCTTTAATCACAAAACCTTCTGCAGGTTCTTTCTTGGTGGTGTTTCCAAAAGCCTTTTCAAAGTCCCATAATGGACCCATCTTCAACTTTCCGCCTCTGGCAAGATTCATGAGGCAGTTCTTACTAAACGCTCCGTCTTGATTCCGTGCGATCTCATTGATAAGATACCAGTCGACAAAAGAGTCCATATCCATATATTTCTGCCAACCTGCATTCTCGTCAGTAAAATTGGAAGAAAACAGAGCATTCTCAGCTTTAACTACAAAATCATTCGCATAAGAAACATATTCAGCAGAAGGACTTCCCGGAGCCATCACAGTGACAGGACGCTCTAAATAAGTGCCATAGAAATACTGTCCAGCCTCATCGGAACCAATATTGAGGATAAAACCATCGCTACCTATATTAACCCGTTCTTCTGTGAGGTCAGGACGTTCTGTCATCACGTAGTTTCCAAAAAAACGGCTGTTCATGAACATATCCACATAATGCGCTCTTGGTGTGTATTCCAACTTGCTGATCCTACCCATAAAAAAAGCAGTCTGATTATGCAAGAACGTCATATCGTTAAGATTAGGAAGGAGTCTCCAAGTCGTACCCTTAGGCTCGTTGAACAATGAAATGTTGTTGTTAAACTTCAAGAAATAACCATTCTTTGCAAGCAGCAGGTCCTCGCTGTTACTTAGGATGAAATCAGGACGATACCATCTGATAGGACTCAGACCCATGATCTTCACACTGGCCTTGGTGACACCACTTCCAGCCCTCGTCTTCGGACCATCAATGATCTTAATGCTACCGCCATAATACTGGTTCGCATTTGCAACATTGACATGACTGTTGGTATCTAACCATACAGAAGGCAAGCCCGTGTATGAATTGACATAAACAACATAGTCCTTAATTTTGCTGGCTGTGATAACACTCAGCACAACGGGTGTGCTGAAATCATATGCTTTCTTTCCACTTTCCGCCTCTTCACCATTAATGGTCACGACTGAGCCTTGGAACGTGAAACGCGGAATCAGCATCCTGTCATCGGTAATATTCAGGATTCTGCACTCGACAACACTGTCGCCAATAATCGTACAAGGTGTATTCTCAATCAACTGATAAGGATTATCAGCAGCCACGAACTCCATGGTATAAAGATATGGTTCCACATAATGAAGGCTATCTTCCAATTCCCTCAATTGCTGCTGAATCTTTTCATTCTCTTCCTGGCGTTTACGAGCCTCTTCGCTAATCTGGTTACCTTGATTCTTCAGGTCATTTAACTGTTCCTGATATTCCTGATTCTGTTCCTCGAGGGTCTTACCCTGCTTTTCTATCTCTTCGATACGCTTTTCAATATCAGTGAGGTCTGTTTTACAGGCTGAAAAGCACAAAACAGCCACTAAAAATAGAATACATTTCTTCATTTTCTTGGTATGCTAAATGGATATGCTCAAATTTCGGTGCAAAATTAATGCATTTTTTCGAATTTGCTACACAATTCATTGATTTTAACAGTAAAAGGCGGTCACTTGTCGTGCCCGCCTTTTACTTGAGAAGGTTTTTAGGATTAAATCAGGTTCATCGTATCTGTGGCAATCATCAACTCCTCATCTGTTGGAATGACAACGACCTTCACCTTCGAATCATCTGCTGAGATGACGGCTTCCTTACCCCTTACGTTATTCTTCTCGGGATCAAGTTTGATACCAAAAACCTCCAAATCCTTACATACACCTTCACGCATACCGATCTGGTTCTCGCCGACACCTGCCGTGAAGACGATCACATCCACACCACCCATGGCAAAGGCATATGAGCCAATATACTTTTTAATGTAATAGTTGTACATCTCCATGGCTAGGATGGCACGTGGATTACCTGCCTTCTGCGCTGCCTCAACCTCACGCATATCAGAAGAGACGCCAGAAATACCAAGCACACCACTCTTCTTGTTGAGCAGATCGCTCATCTCGTCGGCTGTCAAACCTAGTTTCTTCTGAATGAAGGTTACCGCGCCACCGTCAATATCACCGGCACGTGTACCCATCATCAACCCCTCGAGCGGGGTGAGTCCCATGGAGGTGTCAACACACTTACCATTCTTTACGGCAGCAATAGATCCGCCATTACCGATATGGCAAGTGATAACCTTGACGTCTTTCGGATTCAGGCCCAAGAACTCACAAGCACGGGCTGAAACATAGCGATGAGAGGTTCCATGGAAACCGTAGCGGCGAATACCAAACTTCTCATACAGTTCGTAAGGAATGGCATACATATAAGCATACTGAGGCATTGTCTGATGGAATGCCGTATCGAATACACCCACCTGAGGCAGACCAGGCATCAACTCCTTCACAGCATTGACACCCTTCAGATTGGCAGGGTTATGCAGTGGAGCCAAGTCAGAGCACTCCTCAAACACTTTCAGCACCTCGTCTGTCAGGATCACCGACTTATTAAATTTCTCACCTCCATGCACCATACGATGGCCTACAGCGTCGATCTCATCAAGACTCTTGATAACTCCGATTTCCGGGTCAGTCAACAACGAGAAGATAAACTTCACACCCTCTGTATGTTCAGGGATATCGTGCATAATCTGCTTCTTCTCACCATTAGCGAGTTTCACCTTTACAAAGGCACCGTCGAGACCCACACGTTCAGCACCGCCACTGGTCATCACGCTCTTGTCGTCCATATTGTACAGTGCGTACTTGATTGACGATGAGCCACAGTTTAATACTAATATCTTCATAAATTTCTTAACTCTTAATTCTTCACTATTTTTTTGCATCCATTGCCTGACAAGATGTGATGGCAATCATATAATAGATATCGTCAACAGAGCAGCCACGGGAAAGATCGTTCACAGGACGAGCGATACCCTGGAGCACAGGACCGATGGCGATAGCGTCACCCAGGCGCTGAACCATCTTATAGCCGATATTGCCTACTTCAAGGTTGGGGAATACCAGCACATTGGCCTTACCAGCGATATCAGAACCTGGAGCCTTCTTGGCACCCACACTGGGAACCAATGCGGCATCAGCCTGCAGTTCACCGTCGATCTTCAGTTCAGGAGCCATCTCCTTGGCCAGACGTGTAGCCTCGATAACCTTGTCACATACTTCGTGCTTGGCCGAACCTTTTGTAGAGAAGCTCAGCATAGCCACACGAGGATCCTCAAAACCAGCTACTGCCTTTGCCATCTGAGCAGTGCAGACAGCAATCTGAGCAAGCTGATTAGCATCAGGCATTGGAGTAACGGCTACGTCAGCAACGACAAGAACACCATCTTCACCATACTGCTTCTGCTTAGAAATCAGCAGCAAGCCACCGCTAACACAGGTGATGCCAGGAGCGCACTTGATGATCTGCAAAGCTGGACGCAAGGTATCGCCAGTCGTTGACAGTGCACCAGAGATCTGTCCGTCGGCACCCTCTGTCTTGATAATCATACAACCAAGATACAATGGGTTCTTAATCAACTTACGAGCTTCCTCAATTGTCATGCCCTTCGACTTACGGATCTCTGCCAGCTTCTCAGCCAGTTCTTCACTCTTGTCGTAATTCTCAGGATCAATGAGTGTTGCCTTACCAATGTTTTTCAGTCCTTTTTCCTTGGCCAGAGCCTCTACCTTTGCAGGGTTGCCAATCAAGATAATGTCTGCGATATCGTCAGCCAACGCTTTATCGGCTGCACAGAGTGTACGCTCCTCTTCTGCCTCAGGGAGCACGATGCGCTGCTTATTACTCTTAGCACGCGCCACAATTTGATTTAATAAATCCATAATCAGTTTATCTTTTAAATGTTATGATAGTTTGTCATTGCAATTCTTTCGTCAGAATACTCTCCAACTCCTCAGGGGAAAGGCGCAAGCGGAACTCACCTTTATGGGCAATAGAGATACCACCCGTCTCCTCACTGACGACAACGGCCACTGCATCGCTTTCCTGAGAGATTCCCATAGCAGCACGATGGCGAAGGCCTAATTCCTTGGGGATATCGAGATCGTGGCTGACTGGCAGAATACAACCTGCCGCCTTGATGCGTTTCTTGGAGATGACCATTGCCCCGTCATGCAGAGGCGAATTCTTAAAGAAGACATTCTCTATCAGACGTTGGTTGATGGTAGCGTCAATCACATCACCTGTTGCCACAATATCATTCAAAGGAACCGATTGCTCTATCACAATCAAGGCGCCTACCTTTCCTCTGCTCATATTCATGGTTGACATCACAATGGGCATGATGGTTTCCTTCACATCTTTCTGCTCTTTATCCTTGTCTTTTGAGGATGATAAGAAACGGATAATGGAGCGAATCCTTCGGTGGGCACCAAGGTTATAGAGGAACTTACGGATATCATCCTGAAAGAGCACAATCAACGCGATGACACCCACGCTGACTAACTTATCAAGGATAGAGCCCAACAACCGCATCTGCAATACCTGTGAGACGAGCAGCCAGATAACGACGAACACCATAATGCCACTAAACACGTTCAACGAACGTGAATCCCGCATCAGCCGGTAGATGTAGTAGAGCATCAGTGCTACCAGCAGGATGTCGATGATATCTTTCAGTCCGAACTCGAAGAACATCTTATTTGACTATTTAACGATTTCACCAATCTGACACATTCTACTGCCTCTTTCACATCGTGGACCCTCAGAATACTGGCACCTTTCATCAGGGCTATGGTATTGAGGACTGTCGTACCATTAAGAGACTCCTCAGGAGTGAGCCCCAGCAACCTGTAGATCATGGACTTGCGGGAAACACCTACCAAAACCGGCAGTTCCATTACCAACAACTTTCCCATCTCATCCATCAACTTGAAATTCTGCTCCAATGTCTTACCAAAGCCGAATCCAGGATCCAGAATAATATCCTTAACACCCAGATCGCGCAACTGCTGTACTTTCTTTGAGAAACCTAACAACATATCACGCAACGTCGGCTGGACAGACATTAATATATATGGTACACGCAATAGTGACACCATTCGGAACATGGCCGGATAAGTTTCACTTGACTGCTTTAATGGTGTATCTACAATGCCTGTCACACCTCCTTCACTGACATCATTGATGATGTTAACCCCATATTCCTCCACGGCCATACGGGCCACATCAGGGCGAAACGTATCAACAGAGACGACAGCATCAGGCCACTCACGTCGGATGATACCAAGCGCAAATCGCAGGCGATCCATCTCCTCTGCTTCCGTCACCTCAGTAGCCCCGGGACGGGTAGAGAAAGCGCCCACATCGATCATCGCACCTCCTTCAGAGACAATCTGATTGGCACGTTCAGCAATCTCCTGCTCTGTCTGCTTTCGGCTACCGGCATAGAAAGAATCGGGTGTCGCATTCAAGATACCCATCACTTTCGGTTCGCTGAGATCCAACAACCGCCCGTTAATATTGATTGTATAGCCCATTTGAGTGCAAAGATACAAAATAATTGAGAATTAAGGATGCTTTTTGAAGATTTTCACTACCTTTGCACAAAAATTAGTGAAGTTTTATGGATATAAAGGAACTTTATAAGCTATATCAAAAGCATCCCTGCATCACAACCGACAGTCGTGATTGTCCTGAAGGGAGTATATTCTTAGCCCTGAAAGGCGAGTCGTTCGATGGTAATCAATTTGCCGCCTCAGCCCTTGAGAAGGGTTGTGCCTATGCGATTGTTGACGATCGGGCTATCGTTCCTGAGGATCATCAAAGGTTTATCCTGGTCGATGACTGCCTTCAGACTTTTAAGGACCTGGCCCGTGAGCATCGTCGCCAGTTCAACATTCCCGTCATAGGCATCACGGGCACCAATGGCAAGACCACTACAAAGGAACTCATTGCCGCTGTCCTTTCACAGAAATACAATGTACTCTATACGCAGGGCAACTTCAACAACGACGTTGGTGTTCCTAAAACGCTCTTTCGGTTAACAAAAGAGCACGAGATAGCCGTCATTGAGATGGGTGCCAGTCACCCTGGCGACATTAAGACGCTCGCAGAGACAGCCGAGCCTACCTGTGGACTGATCACCAATGTTGGCAAGGCTCATTTATTGGGTTTTGGCTCTTTCGAAGGTGTCATCAAGACAAAATGCGAACTCTATGATTTCCTCCGTACCCGTGAAGACAGTCTGATCTTCCTGAATGCCGACAACGATCATCTCGTTGATCAGATTGGCGATGAGGATACCCTCTGGATCTCACCCTATTCGACTGATCCTGAGAAGCAATACACCTGTATCAGCGGCGAAGTCATCGCCTGTGATCCTTTCCTGAAGTTCCGTTGGCGTGAACCACTGATGACACTCGAGGAGGAAGGCCGTTCGACTAAATGGCACAAGGTGCAGACCAGACTCATAGGTGCCTACAACATCGACAACCTGTTGGCTGCCATTGCCGTAGGCATCAACTTCGGCGTTGACCGCAAGAAAATCTGTGCTGCCCTTGAGGAATACACACCCAGCAACAACCGCAGTCAGATGACCATCACAGCGAAAAACCATCTTGTAGTGGATGCCTATAATGCCAACCCCACATCCATGATGGCAGCCCTCGAGAACTTCAGTCTGATGCAGGCTGAGAAGAAGATGGCGATTCTTGGTCAGATGGGCGAATTGGGAGATGACAGCGATAAAGAGCATCGGCTGCTGGTGAGTTATCTAGAGTCGGCTGGTTACGATGAGGTATGGCTCGTAGGCGACAACTTCCTCGACATCCCTTGTTCATTCCGCAAATTCCACAGTGTGGACGAAGTAAAGGCAGCCATTCAGGAACATTGCCCTGAGGGTTATTACATTCTCATCAAGGGCAGTAACAGCAACAAACTTTTTCAACTGCCCGATCTGCTGTAAAACGATGAAGAAGTGGTGTTCACTTGTTGTAGTGCTTCTTAGTCTTCTGTCATCCGGATGTCAGAGACAGAGGGAGATGGACGAGGGAAACGCCGTGTATTACTGGCGTACTGACCTTCATCTCGATTCCACAGAAAAAACATTCCTCAGGCAGTACCATATAAATAAGGTGTATTGCCGATACTTCGACGTCGTGATGGACTCCACCCGCGGACAAGGACCGATGCCCAATGCAACCATAACCTTTTCCGACACCTTGCCAGAGGGTATAGAAATCATTCCTACAATCTACATCACAGAGAACTGTATGCATGAATCTCACAAAGGGCTGGCCAACAAACTGGTGAACCGCATCCGACAGATGAACGAGACCAATGACATTAAGAATGTCAGTGAGATACAGATCGACTGCGACTATACGTCTAAGAGTATGAATACCTATTATCAGTTCCTGAAAGAAGTGAAAGAGGCATGGGGGCAGCACCTTTCTACCACCATTCGCCTGCACCAGTTGTCGATGCCGGCGCCCCCCGTTGATGACGGTGTCCTGATGCTCTATAACACTGGCGACCCAAGAAAATGGACAGAACGCAACCCTATCCTCGACATCCGCGATGTGGCACCTTTCCTGAAACGGCTTGACACCTATCCCCTGCCTCTTGCTGCCGCCTACCCTGTATTCAGTTGGCTGCGCATTATCAACGGTGTCCATATCGAGCATACGGCTGAGGCTGTGGAGATCCTTAAGGTGAAAAAGGCTGTAGAGTCGAAGCGAAAGGGTCTAAAGCGGAGCATTATCACCTATCATCTTGACAAAGATAATATTAACAGATATAAACCAGATACCTATGAAGAGATTTATCATCACTAATCTACTGGCAGTCATCACACTTCCTGTGCTCGCCTGCTTTGGCGGGTGGACTACCAACTATTACCTGTTCAGTGTCTATGAAGGTACAGACTTCAGCAACCGTATAGACGAGATTACCCTAAAAAACTGGAAAACCTATCTCGGTCTCGGTGAAAACGACTATTTCTGGTTCCGTTCGGAAGACATTATAAAAGCCGCACAAGCCAAGAACGACGCACTGATGGTGAGTTATGTGGAAAACCTCGACAAATACCTCAACTGCACCCGTATCGAGGGGCGCAAGCTGTACGAGTGGGACTACCCGACGAAAGAAGACATCGCAGCCCAAAGACGAGACCTTCAGACCATCAGCACCTATGCCCAAAGTAAGTTGAGGACCCGTCTTCGCTCGCAGCATGCCTTGCTCTATATGCGTTGCAACATGCTACTTGGACAGCATCAGCAGAACATCACTTTCTGGGAACAGACGGCCAGTCAGTATATCGAGACCGTCTATAAGGACATGATGAAGAACATCTATGCCGGCGCCCTCTACAAGACTGGGCAGACAGACAAGGCTGGAGAACTGTTTGCCGAGATGGGCGACTATGCCAGTCTGATGACACTATACTATAAGAAGCGTTCGTTTGCCGCCATCCGTCAGGAATATCTGAAGAATCCTAATGCCAAGGTGCTACCCTTCCTCCTGCAAGACTTCGTCAACAATGCCCAAGAGGCCGATGATGTCACCAATCCGAATGCAGAGGGCATTGGCGGCAAACTCTTCATCCGTGACCTTTCGAAGGCGGAGGTTCTGCAGATGCGCGACTTCTGTCAGCAAGTCGTTGGTGAGGGCAAAACCGAAACGCCTGCCCTCTGGCAGAGTGCCAAAGCGTGGCTTGAGTATATGTTCGGCAACAAGCAACAGGCCCTTACCGACATCACAGAAGCCACCACGATGGCTGGTACACAGCGCATGAAGGACGATGCCCGTGTGCTCTATCTCTATATCTACTCAGCCTTAGCACCACAGAATGACGACTTCAATAGTTGGCTCACAAGCGAACTGAGTTGGCTCGATCAGAAGAAAGAAGAGGATTACTTCTTCCAGAACGCCAAGGACCGAATCGTTCACCAGACACTCAACAACCGCTACACCAATGACCCCGCAAAGGAAGTTGCTCTGCTGAATGCCACAGGAAGTTATTTGTATAGCAACTATATCGACACGATGAAGGTTGAGAATCTGGAGAAGTTCTATTTCTTCACCCTTAGGACGCCTAAGACCGATTTTGAGCGCTACCTGAAAGGCCATCTTACCAAACAAGACAATGAACTAGAAGACCTGATCGGAACGAAATATATGCGCCTCTGCCAGTGGGACAAGGCTATCCAATGGTTGGAGAACATCCCCACATCGTTCTACGAGAACAGGGGCTATGCCGTCTATGCAGCCAACCGTCGTTACAACATCGGCCCATGGATCAAGCGCCAGTGGCTGACCAGCGAATTCCTCTATGGTGATCACAAGTGGAGATTTAGCTACAACCCCAAGCTCCAGTTTACCCGTGAGGTGCAGAAGATGGAAGGTGAACTCAGTGTTCTGTCGGGTGAGGAACTGAAGAAACAGTACTACGAACTGGCCGTACGCTATGCCCAAGCCAGTTATACAGGCGACTGCTGGTGGCTGATGCGTGATGGCAAGAGCGTGATGGACACTGTCCGCGTCAACGAGGTGGATTTGGCAGCCAAGGCTGCTTCGTACCTGCAGAAGGCTGGCGACCCGAAGGACTTCCTGTTGAAGGAAAAGGTGATGTTTGCAAGATGCTATGTCTATATGAACCCCACGCCTTGGTTCGACAGGGTATGGAATAATCAGACTCTTGAGTACGACATCAAACCCAACAGGCAGTCGGACCAGTACAAGGCCTTCGCTACTTTTACCGCCTTTGCCAAGCAGCACACCTCCGAACTCAGTGGCTACGTTACGCGTTGCGACGAGTACAGCCTGTTCATGAAAGACTACGCCAAACGATAATTTTTGAAAAAATATCGTCTTTTATGCACGTAATTCAAAAAAACTGCGTACCTTTGCACCCGCAAAATCGGGATGTAGCGCAGTTGGTAGCGCACTACGTTCGGGACGTAGGGGTCGGGCGTTCGAGTCGCCTCATCCCGACTTGACACCAACAAATGGCTGAATCATCAGCCATTTGTCATATATAGAGGTAAGTATGTTTGAAGTGATGATGACACTCTTTGCCATTGTAGTCGTAGGCTACGTGGCAGGAAGACTGGGTTATATGGGAGGTGAGTTCGACAAACGGCTATCTAGTCTCGTCATCAACATCACCTGCCCTGCACTTATCCTTTCGTCGGCCATGACAGGCGAACTGCCCGATCGCGGACTTATCCTTCCGCTATTGGGTATCAGCATCATCACCTACGCCGTACTTACCGGGGTGGCTCTGTGGTTACCTCACTATCTCACAAAACAGAAGGCCGACGAGGGCATCATCGGCTTCGCCCTGATGTTCGGCAACGTCGGTTTTATGGGCTATCCCGTGGTGGCCTCCATCTTCGGTCATCAGGCCGTGTTCTATGCCGCTGTGCTGAACGTGGTCAATACGCTGGCCGTGTTCACCATCGGTACCATCCTCATCGTCGGCGACCTTGGCGACGGCAAGCGTTTCCAGAAGAAGGTACTCTACAGCACTCCGATGCTCTCAGCCTATCTGGCCATGCTCATCGTAGCCCTTGGCATCGACCACATCCCAGGCATCATCAGTCAGCCACTCACGATGATCGGTAACATCACCGTGCCAGCCGCCCTGCTCATCATCGGCTCGTCGATGTCACAATTATCCCTGCGCACCATGCTCGGCAACCTGACGGTATATTCTACTGCCGTCTTCCGACTGCTGCTCATCCCTCTGGGATTCTATTTCCTGTGCGCCGCACTGGGCTTCGACCAGTATGTCGTCAACATCAATACCGTCGTGATTGCCATGCCCGTGGCCACCTACGGCACCATTCTATGCCTGAAACATGGGCGCGACACAACCCTCATCACCGAGGTCACCCTCATCACCACCCTCCTCTCCATGCTCACCATCCCCCTGCTGACGCTTTTGTTCTAATTGTTAATCTTCCATAACAAAAGCATCACCCGTTTTTACTTTTGCCCTTCAAAGGTGTCAAAGACCATAGAAGTGTAAATGTAACAATCAACTCATTATTAATTTTAACAACCAAATTTTATCTTATGAAAAAACTTTTTCTATCGTTGACGGCTCTCATGAGCCTCACGGCAATGGCTCAAAACCCTATTGTTCCCTCAGTAAAAGCAGAGGTTGAGGATTTCAAGCCTGCCACCACTAATCAAGAGAACAAGCAGTTCCCGGCCATTAACTCTAAGCGTCAGGTCCGTGCACAGATTACGGCTCCCCAAGCCACCTTCGTAGGACTTGACATTGCCGGTAAGATCTATGAGATGACCAAGGATGAGAACGGTGTATGGACTGGTACCTCAGAACCTCAGGACGAAGGATTCCATTACTATCAGCTGAATATCGACGGTGCAAACGTGCCCGATCCGAACAGCTTGTACTACTACGGTGCCAGCCGTTGGGGTAGCGGTATCGACGTACCTGCCGCCGATGAGGACTTCTACACCGTGAAGAACGTGCCTCAAGGCTCTGTCAACGAGGTGTATTACTGGTCTTCTGTGACAGAGTCGATGCGCCATGGCTTCATCTACCTGCCCGCAGAATACTATGCCAACCCTGATAAGAAATTCCCCGTACTCTACCTGCAGCACGGTATGGGAGAGAACGAAACGGGCTGGAGCGCACAGGGTAAGACAGGCATCATCATGGACAATCTGATTGCTGCCGGCAAGGCCGTGCCTTTCATCATCTTCATGGACAATGGTCTGAATGCCCGTAAGCCAGGCGAACAGCCGATGGGCTTTGGTGGTCCCCGTCCAGGTGGTGCCCGTCCGCAGGGTGCTCCTCAGGGGCAGCGCCCACAGGGCGGTCCTCAGGGCGGACAGCGTCCTCGCCTGAGTGGTGCCGACTTCGCCAAGATGGCCCGCCGCATGGGTGGTGCTTTCGAGGAAGTGCTCATCAAGGATATCATCCCGATGGTCGAGAAGAACTACCGTGTTATTGCCGACTCCGAGCACCGCGCTATGGCCGGACTCTCGATGGGTGGCATGCAGACCCACGGCATCACGCTGAACAACCCCACCACATTCGCCTATGTCGGCATCTTCAGCGGCGGTACCATCGGTCCCGACGAACTGACCGATGTGCCTGACTTCAAGAAGACCAACAAGGTGCTCTTCATGAGTGCCGGTAGCAAGGAGACTGGTATGGCCGAAGGTGAAAACAGTGTAGGCAAGGTGGCTGAGGATATGAAGGCTATCGGCATCAACGCCTATAGCTATATCTCGCCTGAGACTGCCCACGAATGGCAGACCTGGCGCCGCAGCCTGTATCAGTTTGCCCAACTGCTCTTTAAATAAACAAGAGATACCTCTTTACCATAAACTCCGCCTTTGCAGCCTGTTCTTTGCAAAGGCGGAGTTCCTTTATAAGCGTCATCTCTAAAAGTAAAACAAGTTGTTTTACTTGTTCACTCATAATCATCGATCACGGCATTCATGAAGTCCATCATGGGTTTGGCAGTGCGGAACATCTGTTCCACCTTATCAAGCCAACCATCGCCCTCGAAGAAATCATTGGGGACGGCATGCCAGGCACAATAGTCCTTCAGGCGGAGATAATGTACGTAAGGCCAGTCTTTCGGAAAACCGGAAGGACAGGTTTTCAGCTTCTCCAGTCCGAATCCCTGAGGCTGGTCCCACGATGAGATATTGGTGGGCTCCTTGAAACTGCTGCCGACAGGACTTCCAAAGTATCTCTGGAACTCAGGATTCTCCACGCACTTCAACCACTCTTCGGTATTGGCCATGATCTCGTTACGGCACGAGGTCAGGATATTAGTGGGCAGCCAATAGTTACCCACAGCCACCAGACAATGGTCGGGCTCCATGTGCAGGTAGTATCCGCCACGCAAGGCCTTCTTCCCCTTGGCATCGATATAGGCACCAAGGTGGTTCTTATAGGGCGACTTGTCTGCCGAGAAGCGCGTATCGCGATAAAAGCGGTAAGTGCAGTCTTTTACCTGCAGATGGGCGATTTCAGAGTCAAAGGTTGTGATACGCTCAATGGCTTGGGCGATGCCTCGCTCAAACTCCGCCCTCACGGCCTCGTACTCTTCCTTGTGTTCCTGAAACCAGGGACGGTTGTTGTTGACCATCACCTGGCGCAGGAATGTCAGTATCCTTTTGGCATCCATGACGCTCTACGCTTTTTCGGCGACACCATCAGGGTAGCGCTTCAGTTGTTCTATCATCTCATCGATCTTGCGGAGTTCCCGAGGGATGCGGATGCTCTGCGGACAGTGGGGTTCGCACTGGCCACACTGGATGCAGTGGTCGGCCTGACGCTCACGGGGCACGGCGCGGTCGAGCGAGATGAGATATTGCCGGCGATGCTTACGGTATTCCGGATCGCCCGTACCAACGGGCAGCGAACCTTCGTTCTTACATTTATTATAATGTACGAAGATGGCTGGGATATCAATGCCATAGGGACAGGGCATGCAGTACTTGCAGTCGTTACAGGGGATATTCTCCAGACCCACGATCTTCTGTGCGATCTCGGTATCCAAGTAGCGCTGTTCCTCCTCGGTAAGTGATACCAGCGGACAGTAAGAGAGCAGGTTATCCTTCAGGTGCTCCATAAAGGTCATACCACTGAGTACAGTAAGAACGCCCTCCGGGGTACCGGCATAGCGGAAGGCCCACGAAGCGACACTCTTCTCTGGAGCATGACTCTTCAGGTCGTTTACCAGATACTGCGGAAGGTTGGCCAGACGACCTCCCAACAATGGTTCCATGATGACGGCAGGGATGCCGCGCTTGTACAACTCGTCATACAGATAGCTGGCATCGACATTGTTATTACTGATCTCATTGGCAAAGTTCCAGTCGAGATAGTTGAGCTCGATCTGCACGAAGTCCCAATGATATTTCTCGTGCAAGGCAATCACCTCGTCAAACACCTCCTGCTTGCCATGGAACGAGAAGCCGAGATGACGGATACGACCAGCCTCGCGCTCCTTTACCAAGTAGTCCATCATGCCGTTATCTACATAGCGGCCGTTAAACTCCTCCATCGATCCGCCTACGGCATGCAGCAGATAATAGTCCAGATAGTCCACTTGCAGATCCTTTAACGACGTGTGATACATCTCCTTAGCCTTGTCGGCAGCCCAGTAGTCACGGTTGAAATTGGATAGTTTGGTAGCCACAAGATACTCACTGCGCTTATGACGGCTGAGGGCGATACCCGTGGAGCGTTCCGACTGACCCTGACAATAGACGGGCGACGTATCGAAATAGTTCACGCCATGCTCGATGGCATAATCTATCTGACGGTTCACCATGTCCTGGTCGATTTCCGACTGACTCTCCCGAGCAGAACTGCTATCCTTTGTTGGCAGGCGCATCATACCATAACCAAGTATTGACACCTTGTCTTTAGTCTTCGGGTCCTCACGATAAGTCATCTGTCCTACCGGCGGTTCCACCTGGTTCTTATATTCATCGGCAGCCTGCTGCTCGGCCTTATTGCCCGACTTACAGCCAGCCAGAGTGGCAGCAGTAGCCACTGTTCCTGCTCCGAAGAGCTTCAGGAACCCACGTCTCGATATATTCTTATCCTTCATAAAATCAACTATAATCTTTCATCTATCAACTAAATTATCTTATGCACCTCATGGCCTTCCACAAAGATGGCCGAGAATGGTCTCGACGGACACACATACTCACAGGCTCCACAGCCGATGCAGACAGCCTCGTTGATGGCGGGAATCATGGGCGACTCCTCGTCGTTCTCATCCAGAGGAATCATCTCGATGGCACCGGTAGGACAGTGACGGGCACAGTTGCCGCACTCCACACCATCGGTGATAGGAACACAGTTCTTCTTGATCCACACCGCATGGCCGATCTGGATCGAAGACTTCTCAAGATCATCGAGCGGCTTGATGGCACCCGCCGGACACACATCAGAGCAGCGCGTACACTCCGGACGACAGTAGCCTCGTTCGTACGACATGGTAGGCTGCATCAGGTGTAACAGGTCGGTAGAAGGACGAAGCACATCGTTGGGACACTCTGAGACACAGAGTTGGCAACCCGTACAGCGCGTCGATAGATTCTTCATCGAGAGCGAGCCCGGAGGTGTCAGCGGTGTCTGGCGCTGAGGAGCCACCTTGTCGATGATCTCGGCATAGCCGCCGTCCATCAGTTTCTCCTTCTTCTGGGCAAGGGCAGCTGTAGAAGCCATAGCCGTGGCCAGGAGGAACGAGCGTTTAGAGGCATCGACAGGACTGGCAGCCTTAGTAGCATCGGCAGTAGCAGCACTCACGGTCCGGTTGGTATATTTCAGTGCGCCGAACTTACATTTGTCGATGCAGTTGCCACACACCACACAACGACTGTAGTCCACCGTATGCGTCTTATAGTCGATACAGGCGGCCTTACAGTTCTTCGAGCACATCGAGCAGTTCTTGCACTTATCGGCATCGAAACGGATCTTGAACCATGAGAAACGAGCACAGAAGCTGAGTATCGTTCCCACAGGACAGATAGTGTTGCAATAAGTACGTCCGCCGCGCCAGGCCAGCACTAGTAATACCACCAGCGTCGCAGCTGCGATAACGAGCACAGGCATCGACTTCATCCATACATCCACCGAGTAGAAGGCATAGCTGTCGGCCCGCTCGGCAATGGTTGCCAGCACATTGTTGCCCATCATCCACAAGGGTTGGAAGAGCATGGTGGCGATGCGTCCATAGCTGCTATAAGGCGCCAGCAACTGAAAGAGCGAACCGATACCGGCTACCCCTGCCAGAATAAACAGCACCAACACAGGGTAGCGCAACCATTTCACTTCCTTCGAGTAGTCATACTTGTTCTTCTTCCGGCGCAGTCGTGCCAGCAGGTCCTGCATCACACCCAAAGGGCAAATCACCGAACAGTAGATACGACCGAATACGAGCGTCAGCACCACCAGTGCCACAACGACCACCACGTTGAGTGCCATGACGGCCGGCAGGAACTGAATCTTTGCGAGCCAGCCCAGCCAGCAGTGCAAAGAGCCCGTAAAGTCAAGGAACAGCAAGGTGATCAGAGCGAAGAACACCGCTGCCAAGACAGTTCTGATTTTGCGTAACATAAGTCTAAAGAATTTATTTAGTCATTCTCACAATCACGATACTCAGTTCGTAGAGCAGCCATATCGGCAGGGCTACCACGAAGAGCGTAAAGGCATCGGTGGTCGGCGTGATGATGGCCGCCACGATGAGGATTGCCACAATGGCATGTCGGCGCATCGAGCTCATCATCTGAGCATTTACCAGTCCCATGCGCCCCAACAGCCAACTTACTACAGGCAACTCGAACACGATACCCATCACAAGACTCATCATCAGCAGTGTGTCGATATACGACTGGATGGTCAGCATGTTGGCCACATCGGGGCTCACCTGATACGTACCCAGGAACTTCACCGTCAGCGGGAATATCAGCAGGTAGTTCAGTGCCGTTCCCACCATAAACATCAGATAGCCGCTGGCCACCAGTGTGGAGGCATATTTACGTTCGTTGTCATAGAGCGCAGGCGACACAAAACGGAACAACAGGTAGAGTGTATAAGGCAATGCTACGAGGATACCTGCATAGAAGGCCGTCCTCAAGTGAATCATAAACTGCTCTGTCAGTCCTGTGTTCATCAGACTGATCTTAAAGGGCTCTACACCCATCAGCCTGTAGGTGATGAAGTCGCTCGAGCGCGGTGCCAGCACGATGTCAAACAGCGGCTCTTTCAGGCAGAAAGCCCCTACTGCCGCCACTGTCGTCACCAGCAGTGCCCTGACGATCACCCCTCGCAACTCGTCGAGATGATCCCAAAAGGTCATCCCCTGCGAGGCGTCACTCATCCTTTTTCTCGACCTCCTTAGTAGTGTCGGTCACCTCGTTCATTCCCTCCTTAAAGCTCTTCACGCCCTTGCCCAGGCCCTTCATCAGCTCGGGAATCTTCTTGCCACCGAAAAGCAGCAACACGACGAACGCGAGGACCAGTATCTCTTGCATGCCGATTCCAAACAACAGTAATGATTCAAACATAATTTTGCTAAGTTTTTAAGTTTGCCACGGCAAAGTTACGTAAAAAAGCCGAAAGCACCAAACTTTCGGTCATTTTTCTACGCAACGGTTCAGAATTCCACATATGGTTCAAGGCGACGCATTACCTCTGGAGGAAAGTCTTTTGAGAGACTGAGGTCGCTGAGCGAGTGCAGAGGACCGTGCAGGCGGCGGTAGTCGGTAATGGCCTTGGCACGATAATAATTGATGTAGGGGTGGCGCTTCAGTTCGTTAAGCGAGAGTTGGTTAAGGTTGAGTTTGTGAGGAGAAGCTTCGCGAATCTCCAGATATCCCTTCGCATCCATCGGGAAGTCTTCGATCTCATCGAGTTGATCGATGCTGACATAGCCACCAAGACGCGCACCATACTCCACAATCTTTCGGGCAAAATAGGGACCGATACCTGGAACAGTCTTCAAGGCGGTAGTATCAGCAGTGTTCAGCACCACATGCTCGCCCTTCCCAATTTTCACCGGATAACGAGGGATGAAGGAGTCATGAGGCAAAGAAGCGGAACGGGAGGACGAGCCATGGCTTGCGACATGGCGATAGACGACCTTCGTATGAACATATACGGTATCGCGCTTATAGTAGGGCTTGCGAGGATGAATGGAATCGTGTTTCAGGGTATCTGCAGCTGTGAGCGTGTTCGAGACATCGTTATCTTCCCCTGTCAGGCATATCCCCCCTAAGGCGACGGCTATCACGCAGAGTAGCACGATGATGACCTTGCGATCTGACTTCTGCAAATAAAACAATTCTTTAATAAACTTCATAGTATCAGGCGGTCAAATTCGATTATATCACTCCAAACTGATGGAGGAAGATGAGCAGGATACAGACGGGCACTACACAGCGGATGGCAAAGAGCCAGACACGGAAGAATGTAGGTTGTAGGATGCCGTGGTTGGTGAACTCCTGTTGCAACAGCTGACGACTGACAAACCAGCCCAACATGATACTCGTGAGCAAGGCACCAGCAGGCAGCATAATCTGAGCGGTGAGGAAATCGCAGAACTCCATCAACGGCATGCCAAAGAGCTGTAAGCCGCTATAGGCCCCCACGGAGAGGGAACAGAAAACGGTGATGAAACCACAAACGAGCGTCAGCACCCAGGCGGCACGCTGACGAGACAGCTTCAGTTCCTCGTGGAAGAAAGCTGTGCCAATCTCATGCATGGAGATGGTTGAGGTAAGAGCGGCAAACACCAACAGCGCATAGAAAAGGATAGCAATGACATAACCCACTATAGGCATGGCACTGAAGGCCTGCTGGAACACATTAGGCAGAGTGATGAAGATGAGCGAGGGACCACTGTCAGGCTGTACACCCACCGAGAAGGCGGCTGGGAAGATCATCAGACCAGCGAGGATGGCGATAGCTGAGTCGAGCAGGGCTATCTGCGTAGCGGAGCGCAACAGATGGGTATCAGGCTTGAAATAAGATGCGTAAGTGCAAAGGCAAGCTGTGCCCAGACTGAGCGAGAAGAAAGCCTGACCAAGGGCTTCGAGAAACACCTGATGGCTCATTTTGGAGAAGTCGGGCTTAAGTAAGAACTCAATACCACCACCAGCGCCTGGCAACAGGCACGAAGCAACCACGAGGATGAGCAGCAGCAACAACAACAGAGGCATGAGCAGTTTGGAGGCGCGCTCAATGCCCTTCTCTACACCCTGAGCCACCACCAGATGAGTGATGAGCACAAAGCCCACACCCCACAGGCAAGGCTTGAGGGGATCGGAGGAGAAGGTCTGGAAATAACTGATAACATAGGCTGCGTCACCAGTGAGCTGTCCGGCAATGGAGGCATATAGATATTGCAGGCACCAACCAGCTACAACGGCATAAAAGCCGAGGATGATGGTGGACGTGAGGATGCCCAAATAGCCAATGAATCGCCAACCGCGATGAGCCATGCTGCCATAGGCACGAGCAGCATTCGACTGGCCATGGCGACCCACGATGAACTCGCTGACCATGCCGGGGATACCCAACAACAGTACACAACCGAAATAGACAAGGATAAAGGCGGCTCCGCCATTCTGACCCGTCATAAACGGGAAACGCCAGATATTGCCAAGGCCTACTGCCGACCCAGCCGTAGCCAGGACGATGGCCAGTCTGCTACCGAAAACGCCCCGTTTCTCCATTTACAGCAATCCGAATTGGTGGAGGAAGATAAAGAGAATACAAATGGGGCAGACGTACTTGACAAGGAACAGATAGACGTGGAACAATCCTCCATTGCGCAGCGTGCCCCAGTTGCTAAACTCAGCGCGCACAATCTTATGCGGTACAAACCAACCAATGAAGATGCAAGTGAGGAAGCCCACGATGGGTAAGAACAGCTGACCAGTGACAAAGTCGAAGAGATTGAAGAGGTTCTTGCCAAAGAACGTAAGATGCTTGCCCACACCTAAGGACAGCGAACAGAACACACCCACCACCATGCACGAGATAGTGACGATGAGTGCGGCCCGCTTACGAGAGATACGTGCCTCTTCCTGTAAGAAGGCCGTACTCACCTCATGGAGCGACATGAGCGACGTTAGCGCAGCCATCGAGAGCAGGGCGTAGAAAAGGACAGAGACGACATAGCCCAGACCGGTAATGTCGCTGAAGGCCTGCTGGAACACGTTAGGCAGCGTGATGAAGATGAGCGAGGGACCACTGTCTGGACTGACACCCACGGAGAAGGCTGCGGGGAAGATGATCAGGCCAGCCAACAGAGCCACGAGGAAATCGATAACACCTATCTGAACAGCCGAACTGGTAAGGTTGGTCTGACGGGAGAAATAACTGGCATAGGTACAGATACAACCCATGGCAATACTCAACGAATAGAACGACTGACCCAAGGCACCTAAGAACACATCGCTCGTAATCTTCGAGAGGTCGGGCTTGAACAGAAACTCGATACCCTTGTCGGCATTGGGCAGCATGCACGAAGCTACCACAATGATGAGCAATAGGATGAACAAGGTGGGCATCATGAGTTTCGAGGCGCGCTCGATACCATCTCGCACACCATTCTCAATGATGAGATAGGTAACCAGGAGGATGAGCATGGTCCAGAACACAGGTTTGATAGGATCCTCAGAGAACGAGGTGAAATAAGTCGTTACCATCTCAGGGTTGCCCTCCAGACGGCCTATGAGCGAGGCCCAGACGTATTCGAGGCACCAACCCGAAACCACAGCGTAATAGCCGGAGATAAGGAAACCCGTTAGCACACCCATATAGCCTATGAGCATGAACGGCGAACCACCCGACAGCTTTCTGAAAGCTCGTGCCGTGTTAGCCCGGCCATGACGACCGATGATAAACTCACTGATCATACAGGGGATGCCCAGCAACAAGACACATAACACGTAAATCATGATAAACACGGCTCCGCCATTCTGACCTGCCATATAGGGGAAGCGCCAGATGTTACCCAAGCCCACGGCTGAGCCTGCCGTGGCCAGGATAATACCCAGTTTGCTCCCGAAATTAGCCCGCTTGCCTGGGGTTCGACTGCTTATTGGTTGGGTTAGCATATCCATATTTCTCGTTTTTTCGTTGCAAAAATATAAATAATTTCTTAATTTTGCAGCGAAATTGAAAGTAAATATGAGTTTTTGCATGCATTTTATCAAGAAATACCCCTTTTCGTGCGTCTGTATCGCCTTGATATGGATACTTTCGCTCCTACCCTTTTTCCCCGAGACGCCTCTCGACAACGTAGAGTTTATCGACAAATGGGTGCACGTCGTGATGTATGGTGGTACATTCACTGTGCTTTGGATAGAGTACATACGTCAGCACGAAACTGCCGACTATGAAAAGTTGTTCTTTTGGGCTTGGTTGGCTCCCGTCGCCATGAGCGGCGTATTGGAAGTATTGCAGGAATACTGTACGGGAGGCCATCGCAACGGCGACTGGCTCGATTTCGCTGCCAATGCTACAGGAGTAACGCTCGCAGCGATTATTGGTCTGCTGATACTATGTTTTCAGGCCAAGAGCAGAAAGGATGCTTGACCAGGTGAGCATTGTAATAACGGCGATCACCCGTCACTTCTTTACCGATGAAATCAGGCTTTTCGAATGGTTCGTCTTCCGAACCTAACTCCACCTCGGCCATGACCAAGCCTTCGTTGTCGCCATAAAACTCATCGACCTCGAAGGTGTGATTGCCGCTCTTGACGAGATAACGCGTCTTATCGATGCTACCCGGCTCACAGAGCGCCATCAGGTGCTCAGCCTCATCGGGCGTGATCTCCTTCTCAAACTCATAACGACTAAGGCCTGCGGCATCAGAAGGTCCCTTAATCGTAAGATAACCACGG
Source organism: uncultured Prevotellaceae bacterium (assembly GCA_902771155.1). The sequence goes on along the minus strand of CACXVS010000011.1, from coordinate 7,053 downwards.
TCGTCACGTAGGCGCACCCTGACGGTGCGCCCATGACCACTGCAGATATAACCTTGACGGATACGACTGCTACTATATGCCTGACGCTTGTAGTCGTCGCCACGCACAAGGAACTTGCGCTCTATCTCCAGTCCGCTCATTAATTAAGCGACGATGAAGATGGAATAGATCACGAACAGGATGGCCAGTACCACGAGTACGCCGAAGATCCACTCCAGCACTTTCTTGCCACTGTCTTCCTGTTTCTTCTGATAAGCCTCTTTCTTCTGAGTGCTCTTTGATGCTTTTGCTATCTGTGCCATAACTATTATATATTTAATGTTTAACTATTCTTCATCGTTGACAGGGAACTCCATCAGGTAGGCCTTGATGAAACCGTCGATCTTGCCATCCATGACGGCATCGACATCGGTGGTCTGATAGTTTGTGCGGTGATCCTTCACGCGACGGTCGTCGAAGACATAGGAACGGATCTGCGATCCCCACTCTATCTTCTTCTTGCCAGCCTCAATCTTAGCCTGAGCCTCAAGGCGCTTCTTCATGGCGCGGTCGTAGAGCTGCGACTTGAGCAGCGTCATGGCGCGCTCCTTGTTCTTTGGCTGGTCGCGCGTCTCAGTATTCTCGATAAGAATCTCCTCTTCCTCGCCCGTATCAGGATCAGTGTACCAATAGCGCAGACGCACGCCCGACTCCACCTTATTCACATTCTGACCACCTGCACCACTCGAGCGGAACGTATCCCACGAGAGCTTGGCCGGATCGACATACACCTCGATGGTATCATCGACGAGGGGTGATACGAAGACAGAGGCAAACGAGGTCATACGCTTGCCCTGCGCATTGAAGGGAGAGACGCGGACCAGACGGTGCACACCGTTTTCCGACTTCAGGTAGCCATAGGCATACTCACCGCCTTCAATCTGCATCGTGACACTCTTAATACCGGCATCATCGCCTTCGAGCAGGTTCGACACTGTCACCTTATGGCCATGAGCCTCAGCCCAGCGCATATACATACGCATCAGCATCTGGGCCCAGTCCTGTGCCTCGGTACCACCAGCACCACTGTTGATCTTCAGCACGGCATCCATCGGGTCCTCCTTCTGGCGCAGCATGTTCATCAGCTCCAGATCCTCGATGGCCTTGATTGCCTTGGCATAGTTGTCATCTACCTCCTCCTCGGTGACCATCTCCTCCTTATAGAAGTCGAAGGCCAGTTGCAGTTCGTCGGCCATCGTGCGCACCTCGTTGTAGCCGTCGAGCCACTTCTTGATGCCCTTCACCTTCTTCATCTGCTCCTCGGCACGCTTGCGGTCTTCCCAGAAATCAGGAGCTTGAGTACGAAGATCTTCCTCCTCATACTCCATCTTTTTCTTATCTATCTCAAGATACCGATACAGCGCATCGGCCCTTTCCAATACGTCCTTTAACTGATCTTGTGTTATCATTCCTGGTACATCAAATCTATTTCCTTGCGATAGTTCTCGTTGAGCACACGACGACGTATCTTCAGCGTGTTGGTCAACTCGCCTTTCTCCATCGAGAAGTGGTGAGGTAACAGCGTGAAGCGCTTAATCTGCTCGTAGTGGGCCAACGACTGTTGCAACGTGTCGATACGCTCCTTCATCATCTCATTGATCTGAGGGTCGGCACAGAGCTGCTCACGACTCTCAAACGGAATCTTGTGCTCACGGGCATACTCCTCCAACAGAGAATAGACGGGAATGATGAGGGCCGAGACAAACTTACGCTGGTCGGCAATGATGCAGATCTGGTCGATGTACTTATCCACCAACAATTTCGACTCAATCATCTGTGGCGCAATATACTTACCGTTAGAGGTCTTATAGAGGTCCTTGATACGCTCTTTGAGGAAGAGTTCGCCATCCTGCAGATAGCCAGAGTCACCCGTCTTGAAATAGCCGTCGGCCGTAAAGGCCTGTTTGGTAAGGTCCTCACGGTTATAGTAGCCCTTCGTAATCGTCGGGCCCTTCAACAGCACTTCGCCCTCGTCGCTGATCTTAATGTCGATGCCCTCGATGGGGATACCCACACCACCCACGGTGAAGGGCTCGCCCAGATGGTTACACGATACAGTAGCCAGACTCTCCGTCAGTCCATAGCCCACCACCATATTAATACCGATGGCATGTACAAACTCCTCCACCTTTGGGTTCACCGTCGCACCTGCCGTGGGGAAGAAGTGGGCATTCTCAAGACCCAGTTCCTTGCGCACCAGCGAGAACACCGTCTTGTTGAGCATCTCGTATTCCAGATGCAGACCCAAAGGCGGACGCTTGCCCTTCGACAAGTAGTCGATATTATGATGCTTGCCCACCTTTAGTGCATGCTGGAAGAGCATACGCTTGGGCGCACTGGCCTTGTCGATCTGCTCCTGCACACCCATATAGACCTTCTCCCAGAAACGGGGTACGCTCGACATACATGTGGGGTGCGTCTCCTTCATCGACTGTTGCACCTCCTGAGGATAGGTATTCACAATCAACTTAGCACCTTCCGTCAGACACAGGATCTTCCAACCTTTCTCAAAAATATGGGTGAACGGCAGGAAGTTCAATACACGATCGTCCTCGCCAACAGGCACACACTTATTATTGGCCTCCATAGCAGCATGATACTGGCCACACGTCAGAATGACACCCTTTGAGTCGCCCGTCGTACCACTGGTATAGAGGATATTAGCGACATCGTCCATCGAGGCCTGCGCCTGAAGCGACTCCACCTCCGTCTGACGAGGCAAGTTCTCACCCAACTTCAGGAAGTCGTCGAAATACATAGCGTTGGCATCATTGGGAGCCAGACGCACATTCTTATCGAAAATGATGATGCGCTCCAGCGTCTTGCAAGTGGAGAGCACACGGCGCGCCTTGTCGTACTGGTCCTGCTCACCCACAAACAAAAACCTCACCTTGGCATCGGTAATCATAAACTGGATCTGCTGCTCCGACGAGGTTGCATAGAAAGGAATGGTCACAGCACGAATACCCCAGGCACCGAAGTCACAGAACAGATACTGGGCCGAGTTCTGTGCAAACACGCCCACGTTCTCCTGAACCTTCACACCCAGGTTGAGCATGGCATTCGACACCTTCTTCACCATGGCCGAGAACTCGTTCCACGAACATGACTTCCACTCAGAACCGCCGAAATCCTTATAAATCAACACCTCACGATCACCGTATTTCTGAGCCTGATCGTGTATAAGCCGAGATAAATGACTGTTTGTCTGCATAATCACTTTCGTAATTTGGGTGCAAAAATACGCAAAATAGAGCAGATAGCCAAATAATCGATAAAAAAAGTCTGCGTTTTCTTTGTATTTCAGACAAAACGGATTACCTTTGCAGTCGAAATAGACATACAAACACAAAATAATTGATCATATGGCATTAGTAAACGACCATTTTCTGAAACTACCGAACAACTACCTGTTCGCAGATATCGCCAAGAAGGTAAACGCATTCAAGACCACCCATCCCAAGGCCGACATCATCAGTCTGGGCATTGGCGATGTCACCCAACCCCTGGCCCCTGCCGTTATCGAGGCCATCCACAAAGCTGCCGACGAGATGGCCACCACCCAAGGGTTCCGAGGCTATGGACCCGAGCAGGGTTACGATTTCCTGCGTGAGGCCATCCTGAAAAACGACTTCCTGCCTCGTGGTATCCACCTCGACGTCAATGAGATATTCATCAACGACGGTGCCAAGAGCGATACGGGTAATATCCAGGAACTCATCCGCTGGGACAATAGCATTGGAGTCACAGACCCCATCTACCCCGTTTATATCGACTCAAACGTGATGATCGGACGTGCGGGCATACAAGATGAGAACGGCCGATGGTCGAATGTCATCTATATGCCCTGTACGGCTGAGAACAACTTTACGCCCCAGATTCCCGACCGTCGAGTAGATGTGATCTATCTCTGTTACCCCAACAACCCCACGGGTACGGTAATCACCAAAGAGGAACTGAGGAAATGGGTAAACTACGCCCTGAAGAACGATACACTTATCTTCTACGATGCTGCTTATCAGGCCTATATCCAAGATGATGACATCCCCCACTCCATCTACGAGATACGGGGTGCCAGGAAGTGCGCCATCGAGTTCCACAGCTATTCGAAGACAGCAGGTTTTACGGGTGTACGTTGTGGCTATACCATCGTTCCCAAGGAAGTAACAGCTGCTACGCTTTCAGGCGAGCGCATTCCTTTGAATCCCCTTTGGAACCGTCGTCAGTGCACCAAGTTTAATGGCACCAGCTATATCTCCCAGCGCGCTGCTGAAGCTATCTATACCCCTGAGGGCAAGGAACAGATTAAGACAACAATCAACTACTATATGCAGAATGCCCACAAGATGCTCGAAACACTTCGCGGCCTCGGATTCGAGTGCTACGGAGGTGAGAATGCGCCCTACATCTGGGCACGAACTCCTGGAGGCAGAAGCAGTTGGAAGTTCTTCGAAGAGATGCTCTACGGCGCCCATGTGGTCTGTACCCCAGGCGTAGGTTTCGGTCCATCAGGCGAAGGCTATGTACGCTTCACGGCCTTCGGTAGTCATGAAAAGACTGAAGAAGCCCTGCAGCGCATCGAACAGTGGCAGAAATAATCGTCTCCATCCACATTAATATATTAATAGTTCTTTTTCATTTGATTACTCGTTTTTTACCGTTTTGGATATACACGCCCTTCTGAGGATTGTCAATCTGTCTGCCACTCAGGTTGTACATCTTGCCAGACGACGGCTGATGGCGATCTGGTGACAATCTCGGGGTTGATAGCATATCCGTACCACCACTGCGAATCTTAGCGGTAGAGGCTCCACCTATGCCTGTGCCCCATGGATGACTGACCCATAATCTGTCACGCTCCTTGTCAATGGCAAGATTATATGCGTTTCCAGATGCAATGCCTGGTATGTCCATATCCCAAACAATAAAGTCCTTGCCGTCGTACATAGCCACACCATGATCCCCCTCAAAGCTAACCCATAATCTGCCATATCGGTCAATGTCGATATCGTTGATCCAGTTTCCTGGCAGAACGAAGTCAACATTGTCGATCCATTCCCCAGGTTCGTAAGTGGGGAGGGTTGGGTCTGGCGTATAAGGACTTAAGAACTGGTGCCATTCGTCTTTGCCGTCCCATCGGATCAGACCGCCATGTATTTCGTCAATGTCTAATGTTATATATACTTCATTATAATTGATAACCATCCAGAATGTATTGTTATCGTCAATGGCAATACGGCCGATAGAGTTTGTGCGTATCGGCATCTTCAAATGAACGTAGCCTTCGGTTGCTCTATTAACCTCATCATCATATTGGCTAATATAACGAGTCCAGTTTATACCATCAAAACAAAATAAGCCATCGCCGATCTCTGCATAATAATTATTTACTAATCTCCCACATGATGTCCACAGACGATCATCTTTATCGAAAGCGACGCAATAGACACGGTTGGTGGTCAGGCCAGAATTATTCTTGTTAAATGTCTGCCAAGTTGTCCCATCAAAACAATAGAGGCCATTGCTGGAGGCTATCCATAATCGATTCTGATGATCAACGGCCATCTGGAAGATGTCCTGATCCCCTAAATGCGGGCATCCGCTGCTTTCGTCAAACATAAGAGTGTCTGTGGGCGTAATCTTGTATAAGTAAAAATGTTCACTCCAAGTATTTGCAACCCATACATCTCCGAAATTGTCTGTAACTGTCTCTGTAATATATTTCCCTTTAAAGAAATCCGTCTCAATACATGTTCCGTCTGGCTTTAGTTTCAACAAGCCATTCCCACTTGTACCTGCCAGATAATTGCCATCGTGATCGATACTTCCTCCACGTGTAAAAGCACTGTAAGGTAGTTGTCCAAGAATATCTTCTTGTAGAGGAATCTGTTCAAACTTACCGTCCTTAAACCTGAGCAGTTTGTTGGTCTCTGCTGTAATATAGATGTCAGTTCCGTCTATGTCAATACACATAAGGGGGTAAGGGAGAGTTGATTCATAGTGGTATTTTGTTATGCTTCTACCATCATAAGATATCAGGTTGTCTTTAGCCAAAAGCCAGACCGTCCCATCAACGGCTAAGGCCATATCGCTCATGTCGTAATATTCCACCCCGTCTGCATTTGTCAGGCATTCTGTGAATGATGAGCCATCGTATTTCAGAAGTCCAAGTTTGGCTAACATCCATAGAGTACCATCTGGTGATTCCAATATTTTCTTTACTCTTTCCAGATTCTCATATACCATATCAATACCATTCTCTGTCAAAAGCCCAACTCCACGGCTTCCAGAAGTATCATAACCACCTACCCATATCTTGCCCTTTTTATCGACGTGGACGGCTGTAATTTGAGCATCACCGGATAATGGACTATTCGGAAATATATATGTGTTGACGCACTGGTCATCTTTAATCTTCAATAAATCAGTCATTGATGAAGCGAAAATATTGCCATCTGCGTCTTTGGCGATAGCCTTTACATAAGCATCATGAAAGAGTGGGTAATTTGTCCGGGTATAGTTCTTAATGACTCCATCCTTGATCATACCGAACCCGTTTCTGCTTCCACCATACCACAGTTCGTCACCTATCATTTTTAGACAATAAATAGAGTTGTCCGTCAGTCCGGATACCCTATTCATAATGGTCTGCTCTCCTGTTTGCTTATCAATCGAAATGATGCCATTATGACTGCCTATATATAAGTTTTGTGTATCATGCGCAATATAGGAGATTCCATTATACGTGTAATTATGCCAATCGTAAAGAATGCTGTAATCCTCCTCTGCATATAATGGCAGGAGGGTTAAGAAAGAAATGATGGAAAGAAATAGTCGTTTCATATTCACAAGGAGACCTAAAAGGAAATAATTCTTCTTCATTTGATTACTCGTTTTTTACCGTTTTGGATATAGATGCCCTTCTTAGGTTGGGCTATGCGTTGACCATTGAGGTCGTAATAAGGAGCATCAGAGGCTTGGGCCTTAATGTTGCTGATACCTGTATCTGTTAAG
>CACXVS010000010.1 GCA_902771155.1 uncultured Prevotellaceae bacterium | reverse complement strand
CAAGAACTACAAGGTTGTTGTAACCGCTAAGCTTCCTTGCGACGGTCAGCTGCAGATCAACATGGGTGACTGGGGTGTGAACTTCCAGTATGACTTCCCTGTTACTGCTACTGGTGATTTCCAGGAGATTGAGTGCGATTTCGCTGAGTATGGTGGTGACGCTACTGGTGCACACGTTCTGTTCCAGTGCGGTGACTTCCTGGGCACAACCATCGTTAAGTCTGTAAAGGTTTACGATATGGATGGTGAAGGCGGTGGCGAAGAGCCCGCAGGTGACGAGGTAATCGCTGAGAAGGATTGGTCAGGTGTTGCTGACGACGCTCTGCCTTGGATCCAGTTCGCAGGTAGCGAAGAGGAAGGTTTCAATGGTAGTGCCAAGGGTGGCGCTGACGGTATTGAGATCACCGTTAACGAGAAGACTGGTCAGCTCTGGCAGCCCCAGGCTAACGTCGTGGAAGGTTTCGACCTTTCTGTAGATGAGAACTACAAAGTTATTGTTAACGCTAAGCTTCCTTGCGACGGTCAGCTGCAGATCAACATGGGTGACTGGGGTGTAAACTTCCAGTATGACTTCCCTGTTACTGCTACAGGCGACTTCCAGGATATCGAGTGTGAGTTCCCCGAGTACGGTGGTGACGCTACTGGCGCACACGTTCTGTTCCAGTGCGGTGACTTCCAGGGCACATCTATCGTTAAGTCTGTAAAGGTTCTCCATCTGGGTGGTGGCAGCGGCATCAAGAACGTGAAGGCTACAAAGGCTAACAGCGCTCGTTACAACCTCGCTGGTCAGAAGGTTGACGCTAACTACAAGGGGATCGTTATCCAGAACGGTAAGAAGTTCATCCAGAAGTAATTTCACATTACTTATTATAAAGGAGGGCAGACATTCGGTTGTCTGCCCTTTTTTTGATACTATAAGGAAACTATCTGCAACACCATGAAAAACCAATATCATCATATTTTTGTAACTTTGCACCTGAAAATATGTAATCTAACTAAATCATTATGAGACATTTTTTTACAACCATTCTGTTGAGCGTGATCGCCTTGGCGGTCAACGCCCAGAAACCAGATCCAAATTTTTACATTTTCCTCTGTTTCGGTCAGTCGAACATGGAGGGCGCAGCCCGTCCTGAGGCTCAAGACCTGAAAAGTCCCGGTCCCCGATTCCTTTGGATGCCGGCTGTAGATTATCCAGCCACCGAGACAATGCCTGCCCGTAAGATGGGTGAGTGGACGGAAGCCATCCCCCCACTCTGTCGTCCAAACACAGGTCTGACCCCTGCCGACTGGTTCGGTCGTACCTTGGTGGCATCTTTGCCTGAGAACATCAAGATCGGCGTCATCCATGTCGCTATCGGAGGCATCGACATCAAGGGATTCCTTCCCGACAGTATCGACAACTACGTCAAGAACAAAGCCCCCAATTGGATGAAAGGTATGCTTGAGGCTTACAACAACAATCCCTACGAGCGCCTGGTCACACTGGCCAAGAAAGCTCAGAAAGATGGTGTCATCAAGGGCATCCTCATGCATCAGGGCGAGACAAATACCGGCGATCCCGAATGGGCCAGACTGGTGCAGCGGGTGTATGACAACCTCTGTGGCGACCTGAAGTTAAAGCCCGAGGAGGTGAACCTCTATGCCGGTAACATCGTACAGGCAGGTGGCAAAGGCGTATGTATCGGTTGCAAGAAGCAGATCGACGAACTGCCCCAGACACTCCATACTGCTCAGGTCATCTCTTCCGATGACTGTACCAATGGTCCCGACCGTCTTCATTTCGACGCAGCCGGCTATCGTGAGCTGGGTTGTCGCTATGGTGAGGCCGTTGCCCGTTTCCTCGGCTACGAGCCCAAGCGCCCGTATATCGAGATGCCCAAAAAGATTGAGGTACCTGCCGATGCTGTCACTGCTGAGACAGCCATCCCAGGCAACGAGTTTCCAAAGGTTGACAAGAAAGGCCGTGTCTATTTCCGCATCTCGGCACCTGAGGCCCGTAAGGTCATCGTAGATATCTGTAACAAGAAGTATGACATGATTCCTGATGGCAAAGGCAACTTTATGGCTGTTACCGATCCGCTGCCCGTGGGCTTCCACTACTATTTCATGAATATCAACGGTGTGAATTTCGTTGACCCTGCCTCCGAGACATTCTTTGGCTGCAACCGCGAGTCGGGTGGCATTGAGATCCCCGAAGGTCCTGAGGGCGACTACTACCGTCCGCAGTTGGGCATTCCTCACGGTCAGGTTCGTAGCATCTACTATCACAGTCCCAATTCAAAGGTTGGCGAGTGGCGTCATGCGCTGGTCTATACCCCTGCTGAGTATGAACTGGCCAAGAACGCCAAGAAGCGCTATCCCGTACTTTACCTACAGCACGGCATGGGCGAAGGTGAGACCAGCTGGGCCATTCAGGGAAAGATGCAACACATCATGGATAACGCTATTGCCAAGGGTGAGGCCGTACCGATGCTGGTGGTCATGGAGAGCGGTGACATCAAGGCGCCGTTCAACTTTGCAGGCGGTGGCAGTAACGAACAGGGCCGCAGTGAGTACGGAGCCTCGTTCTATCCCGTACTACTCAACGATCTCATTCCTTATATCGACGCTAACTTCCGCACGAAGAGCGACCGTGAGAACCGTGCGATGGCAGGTCTCTCATGGGGTGGTCACCAGACGTTTGACATAGTGCTCCAGAACCTTGACAAGTTCGCTTGGCTCGGCACTTTCAGTGGCGCCATCTTCGGTCTTGACGTGAAAACGGCTTACAATGGTGTTTTTGCCAACGCCGACGAGTTCAACAAGAAGATCCACTATATGTATATGAACTGGGGTGAAGAAGACTTCATCAAGAGTGGTGATATCGTCAATCAACTGCGCGAGATGGGTATCAAAGTCGATTCCAGTGAGTCGGCAGGCACTGCCCATGAGTTCCTGACCTGGCGCCGCGGTCTCCACGAGTTTATTCCGCATCTTTTTAAATAATACATATTAAATAATACATAGTAATAACCGACTTAAACAAAAACAAGAACATGAAGAAAGTTTTCATTGCACTGACACTGCTTGTAACCAGCAGTATGTCAGCATTCGCACAGTGGGGACGCCCTATTGATTTCGCAGAGGGCCCTGGATTAAAAGACGCCTACAAAGATTATTTCACCATCGGTGTAGCTGTCAACCAGACCAATGTCACAGACCCCGCACAAATTGAGATCATCAAGAAGCAGTTTAACAGCGTCACGGCTGAGAACGACTGGAAGCCGGGTGAGATTCATCCCAAAGAGGGTGTATGGAACTTTGAGAAGGCCGACAAAATTGCCAACTTCTGCCGTGAGAACGGCATCAAGATGCGTGGCCACTGCCTCTGCTGGCATTCTCAGTTCGCTGACTGGATGTTTACCGACAAAAAGGGAAAACCCGTCAAGAAAGAAGTATTCTATGAGCGTCTTCGTGACCACATCCACACCGTCGTGAATCGCTATAAGGATGTCGTTTATGCTTGGGACGTGGTGAACGAGGCTATTGCCGACGACAACATGATGTTCCGTTCGTTCCGCCCCGGTGTTAAACCCAGCCCCTATCGTCAGAGCCGTCACTTCGAACTCTGCGGCGACGAGTTCATCGCTAAGGCTTTCGAGTTTGCCCGTGAGGCCGATCCTACCGGTGTACTGATTTACAACGACTACAGCACCGTGGATCCTGGCAAACGCGAGCGTATCTACGAAATGGTGAAGAAAATGAAGGAGGCTGGCGTGCCCATCGATGGTATCGGCATGCAGGGCCACTATAATGTATATTTCCCTGATGAGGAGGCTCTCGACAAGGCTATCACCCGTTTCAGCGAGATTGTCAATATCATCCACGTCACCGAGCTCGACCTTCGTACCAATACGGAGAGTGGCGGTCAGCTGATGTTCTCTCGTGGCGAGGCTAAGCCTCAGGCACCCTATATCGCCACCCTTCAGGAAGACCAGTACAATCGCATATTCCGTATCTTCAGAAAACACAAGGACGTCATCAAGAATGTCACATTCTGGAACCTCAGCGACAAGGACTCTTGGCTGGGCGTGAACAACCATCCGCTGCCTTTCGACGAAAACTTCAAGGCTAAGCGCTCTCTGCAGGTGATCCGTGACTTCGACGCTGCCCGCGACAACTATGTGCCAAAGGATGACTGGGTACCCAATCCCAAGAACCAGCCCGGACAGGAGTATCCACAGGTAAACAGCGAGGGCTTTGCCCGCTTCCGTGTAGAGGCTCCCGATGCCAAGTCAGTGATCGTCAGCCTCGGTCTTGGTGGCCGTGGCGGTACCGTGCTCCGCAAGGATAAGGACGGTGTATGGGTAGGAACCACAGAGGGGCCGATGGATCCAGGTTTCCACTACTATCACCTTACCATCGACGGTGGCGTGGTCAACGATCCAGGTACCCACAACTACTTCGGTAGCTGCCGTTGGGAGAGTGGTATCGAGATTCCCGCTCCCGATCAGGACATCTATGCCCTCCGCTCTGACATTCCTCATGGCAACATCACCCAGGTTCGCTTCTTCTCGAAGAGTCTTGGCAAGATGCAGGTGGCCAATGTCTATCTGCCTTATGGCTACGGCAAGCTCGTCAAGGGCAAGCAGGAGCGCTATCCAGTGCTCTACCTCCAGCATGGCTGGGGTGAGAACGAGACCAGCTGGCCCGTTCAGGGACACACCGGTGAGATCATGGACAACCTGATTGCCGACGGAAAGATCAAGCCCTTCATCGTGGTGATGGCCTACGGTCTGACCAACGACTTCAAGTTCGGTACCATTGGCAAGTTCACGGCCGAGGAGTTTGAGAAAGTGCTCGTTGATGAGCTCGTTCCCTTCATCGATGCTAACTTCCTGACCAAGGCCGACAAGTGGAACCGTGCCATGGCCGGTTTGTCTATGGGTGGTATGGAGACCAAACTGATTACCCTGCGCCGTCCTGAGGCCTTCGGTTACTGGGGTCTGCTCAGCGGTGGTACCTATATGCCCGATGAGATCAAGGATCCGAAGTGTGTGAAATACATCTTCGAGGGTTGTGGCGACAAGGAGAATCCCGACGGTATCAACAAGAGTGTCGAGGCCCTGAAGCAGGCCGGCTTCAATGCCGAAGGACTGATCTCCGAGGGTACCGCCCACGAGTTCCTCACCTGGCGCCGTTGCCTCTATCAGATGGCCCAGAGCCTGTTCAAGTAATAGGAAAATAACCATTTCTACCGACGACCTGCCCCGAAAAGGCAGGTCGTTTTTCGATTTGTAACATATTTATATAAAAAATATCTCTTTTCGTAAGCGTGAAACAAAAGAAAAAGTAAATGTAACATAAAAGCAAGTGAGTTTCAAATAATTGCCGTAACTTTGCACCAGAATCAGAAAATAGTTTGAAAATTGTTTTAGTTATATTAGTAGTTAGTAGTTTTTCCTTCCTCGGGGCCCAAGAAAAGCGTTTCTTGTCCCGAGGTGTTTTTTTTATCGGATTTTTTTCGTAACTTTGCAACGTACAAACCAATAACAATATGAAACGAATAATCACCACCCTACTCATGAGTGCCTGTGCCTTCCTGGCCACACAGGCCCAACAGCATCAACTTTGGTATGACAAACCCGCCACCCACTGGCTACAGGCACTGCCCATCGGCAACTCCCACTTAGGTGCCATGGTGTATGGCGGCACCGATACGGAGGAGATCCAGCTCAACGAAGAGACTTTCTGGAGTGGCTCTCCTCATCATAATAATAGTACCGAAGCGCGCACACATCTCCAAGAGGTACGCGACTCCATCTTTGCCGGTAAGGAAGAGGCTGCCCATGCCATCCTCGACAAGTACTTCTTCAAAGGTCCGCACGGCATGCGCTTCCTGCCGCTGGGCAGTCTTAAGCTGTCGTTCCGCAAGACGGGTGAAGTGAGCAACTACCGCCGCAGTCTGGATCTCTCTACAGCCATCAACACCACCCAATACCGTCAGGGCGACGTGTCGTATGTCCGCACCTGTTTCGCCTCTCAGGCCGACAATGTCGTCATCGTCAACCTGAAAGCCAGTCAGACGGGTGCCCTCACCTTCAACATCGCCTTCGACAGTCCGTTGGCAGATACGACGCTTGTCAACAGCCACCAGCTCGCTGCCATCGTCCACGGCGTGGAGCAAGAAGGGATTCCCGCCGGACTTCATGCCGAGTGTCGTGTCAGTGTGAAAACCGACGGTGAGATCATCGACAGCGAGCACAGCATGCGGGTGAGCAACGCCACATCGGCCACCCTCTATATCACCGCTGCCACCAACTTCGTCAACTACCATAACATTAATGGTAATCCCACAAGGAAGAACATCCAGACGCTTTCCGCTATCAGCGGCAAGAGCTATATTCGCCTTGTTGAGGATCACCTCAAGAAATACCAGGAGCAATATAACCGTGTCAGTCTCACATTACCAAAGAGCGGCAAGGAGAGCCTGCCCACCGATCAGCGCCTCGCCACCTTCGAAGGTTCCGACCTCGACATGGTGTCGCTGATGATGCAGTACGGTCGTTACCTGCTTATCTCCTCCTCTCAGCCCGGTGGCCAGCCCGCTAACCTGCAAGGTGTCTGGAACAACAAGTTGAATGCCCCTTGGGACTCAAAATACACCATCAACATCAATGCCGAGATGAACTACTGGCCAGCCCTCGTTGGTCAACTCGCTGAGACTCAGGAGCCCTTCTTCTCCATGATCAAGGACCTGAGCGAGACAGGAGCCAAGACGGCACAGGAAATGTATGGCTGTCAGGGATGGGTGGCTCACCACAATACCGACCTCTGGCGCATCGCCGGTCCTGTAGATGGAACCTCTTGGGGAATGTTCCCCACAGGTGGCGCCTGGCTCACCACCCACCTCTGGCAGCACTATCTCTATACCGGCGACAAGGAGTTCCTGGCCAGGTACTATCCCGTGATGAAGGGGGCTGCCGACTTCCTCATCGACTATATGAAGGAATATCCGGCTGATGGCGCCATCAAACAGGCTGCCGGCTGGCTGGTCACAAACCCCACCGTCTCACCCGAACATGGTCCGGTAGGCAAGAAGACAACCGTCACTGCCGGCTCCACGATGGACAACCAGATTGTCTTCGATGTCTTCTCCAACGTGCTGAATGCCGCCAAGGTTTTGAAAATCGACAACTCTCAACTGTCAGCTATCAACACTGCACTATCCAAACTCCCTCCCATGCAGATTGGCCGTTACGGTCAGCTGCAGGAATGGATGATCGACGGCGACGATCCGAAGGATGAGCACCGCCATATCTCCCACCTCTACGGTCTCTATCCGTCCAACCAGATCTCACCGTTCAACCATCCCGCCCTTTTCACAGCAGCATCCAACACGTTGAAGCAGCGCGGTGATATGGCCACGGGCTGGAGCCTCGGCTGGAAAATCAATTTCTGGGCCCGTATGCTCGACGGCAACCATGCCTTCCGCATCATCAGCAACATGCTTACCATGATACCCGACTCCATCGAATGGGGACCGCGCGGCGGTACCTACCCCAACCTCTTCGATGCCCATCCACCGTTCCAGATCGATGGCAACTTCGGTTGTGCGGCAGGCATCTGTGAGATGCTCCTGCAGAGCCACGACGGCGCTGTCCATCTGCTGCCTGCCCTCCCCGATGCCTGGTCCGAGGGTGAGGTCAAGGGTTTACAGGCCCGTGGCGCCTTCACGGTCGATATGAAGTGGAAGGAGGGTCTGCTCCAGGAAGCCGTCATCACCTCGAAGATCGGTGGTACACTTCGTCTCCGTTCCTATCTGCCCCTCGAAGGCGAAGGACTCAAGGAGGCCATAGGCGACTGTCCGAATCCATTGATGGCCCCTGCAGCCATCAAACAGCCGCTGCAATCCAAGGAACTGAAGAAATTTCAGTTGCTGCCCGTGCCTGCCGTCTATGAGTACGATGTTGAGACCAAGCCTGGACAGACCATCCACGTAACAATAGAACCACATAACTAAATAGAAAACAATATGCAAAACTTTCAATTGACTCACAAGGCGCTTTTAGCCCTTTTGTTCGTATGCTGTGCCTGCTTCACCGCTTCGGCACAGAAGTATCCCTACCAGAATCCTGATCTGAGTGCTCAGGAGCGCGCCAAAGATCTCTGCAGCCGTCTGACGCTGGAAGAGAAGGCTATGCTGATGCTCGATGAGAGTCCTGCCATCCCTCGCCTCGGCATCAAGAAGTTCTTCTGGTGGAGCGAGGCGCTCCATGGTGCTGCCAATATGGGCAACGTCACCAACTTCCCCGAACCCGTAGGTATGGCAGCCTCGTTTAACCCATCATTATTATATAAGGTGTTCGACGTGGCCAGCACCGAGTTCCGTGCCCAGTACAACCATCGTATGTACGACCTCGGCGGTGAGGATATGAAGATGCGCAGTCTCAGTGTCTGGACGCCTAACGTGAACATCTTCCGTGATCCCCGTTGGGGCCGTGGTCAGGAGACCTACGGTGAAGACCCCTACCTGACCAGTGTCATGGGCATACAGGTGGTACGCGGTCTGCAAGGACCTGAAGATGCGAAATACCGCAAGCTCTGGGCCTGTGCCAAGCACTATGCTGTACACAGTGGTCCTGAATACACCCGCCATACAGCCAACCTTACCAACGTATCTGCCCGTGACTTCTGGGAAACATATATGCCTGCTTTCAAGAGCCTGGTCCAGGATGCGAAGGTCCGCGAGGTGATGTGCGCCTACCAGCGTCTCGATGATGATCCCTGCTGCGGTTCTCAGCGACTGCTCCAGACGATTTTACGCGATGAGTGGGGCTTCCAGTACCTCGTCGTCAGTGACTGTGGTGCCGTCAGCGACTTCTACGAGAACCATAAAAGTTCCTCCGATGCCGTCCACGGTTCTGCTAAGGCCGTCATCTCCGGCACCGACGTGGAGTGCGGCTTTGGCTATGCTTATAAGAGCATCCCCGAGGCAGTGCGCCGTGGTCTGCTTTCCGAGGCTGAGGTTGACAAGCACGTCATCCGTCTGCTCGAAGGCCGTTTCGACCTCGGTGAGATGGACGACCCGTCGCTCGTTGAGTGGTCAAAGATCCCATACTCTGCCATGTCAACTAAAGCCTCTTCACAGATTGCCCTCGACATGGCTCGCCAATGCATCGTGCTCCTACAGAACAAGGATAATATCCTACCTCTGAAGAAAAATGCAGAGAAAATTGCCGTCATTGGTCCCAACGCCGACAACACACCGATGATGTGGGGTAACTATAACGGTACACCCAACCACACTGTCACCATCCTCGACGGCATCAAGGCCAAGCAGAAGAAACTCGTATATCTGCCTGGCTGCGACCTTACCTATGAGAAAGTGATGGAAGGTCATATTGCCTCCGACTGTGTGGCTCCTGACGGCAAGAAGGGTCTGAAGGGTACCTTCTGGAACAACACCAAGATGGAGGGCAAGCCCTTCACCACCGAATACTATACCAAGCCCGTCAACGTGACCACAGCAGGTATGCACGTCTTTGCGCCCAACCTGCCTATCGAGGACTTCTCTGCCAAGTACGAGACAACCTTCACCCCGAAGGAGGCTGGTGAGTACGTGCTCAACGTGGAGAGCACCGGTCATTTCGAGGTCTATGTTAACGGTGAGCGAAAGGTGATGCTGCATACCTGGCGCACCACCCCCACCCGTACCGTACTTCAGGCAGAGAAGGGACAGCAGTTCAAGATTGAGGTGCGCTTCCAGACCGTGAGGACCTGGGGTGCCTCGATGAAGATCGACGTGGCCCGTGAGCTGCCCATCGATTACCAACAGACCATCGCCCAGTTGAACGGCATCGACAAGGTGATCTTTGTCGGCGGTATTGCTCCGAGTCTGGAAGGTGAGGAGATGCCCGTCAACATCGAAGGTTTCAAGGGTGGCGACCGCACCAGTATCGAACTGCCCAAGGTGCAGCGCGAATTCCTCAAGGCTCTGAAAGCTGCCGGCAAACAGGTCATCTATGTCAACTGCTCCGGTTCTGCCATTGCCCTGCAGCCCGAGACCGAGAGCTGCGACGCCATCGTGCAGGCTTGGTATCCTGGTCAGGAGGGTGGTACAGCCGTGGCCGACGTGCTCTTCGGCGATTACAACCCCGGCGGCAAACTGTCGGTCACCTTCTATAAGAACGACAGCCAGCTACCCGACTACGAGGACTATTCGATGAAGGGCCGCACCTATCGTTACTTCAACGATGCCCTCTTCCCCTTCGGCTACGGCCTGAGCTACACCACCTTCGAGATCGGGGAGGCCAGCATCAAGGGTGAGAACGGCAACTTCGAGGTGAGCGTACCCGTAGCCAACACCGGCAACTGCAACGGTACAGAGACCGTACAGCTCTACATCCGCGACCTCGCCGACAAGGAAGGACCGCTGAAGTCGCTCCGTGGTTTCCAGCGTGTTGACGTAAAGGCTGGTCAGACGGCCACCGCCACCATCCAACTCAATCCGAAAAGCTTCGAGTTCTGGGATGCCGCCACCAACACCATGCGTACCAAACCTGGCCAGTACGAGCTCCTCTATGGCAACAGTTCCCTCGACAAAGATCTGAAGATAATAAAAGTAGAAATCAAGTAATAAAGATTGTCCCCGCCAATTGGCGGGGACAATTGTTTATTTACTCAGTTTCTGTACGTATTTCACGTTCTCGGCTTCGCACTTGAACACATCGGCAAAAGTCTGAGGGCTGATGGTTACAGGACCATGCATAAACTCTGGTATGTTATAGCACTTCATAAACTGACGGTGATAGTCAGGATCGGCACAAGGCAACTCGAAAGGCTTGGTGCCTTTTCCTTGCTCGTTAATATGAGCGATAAACGGACGGGTATAGTTGCCATCGACCCTGCGACTGCTGAAGATGACCCAACGACCATTCGATGACCAAGAGTGATAGCTCTCAGTATCGGGTGAGTTAATCTCCTCAGCTGGACGCGCCTCACCTGTAGAGAGGTCAAGCATCCAGAGGTCGGCATCGCGATGCCAGATATGGAACACACCGTACTCTGCCAAGGCAAACATCAGGTAACGGCCATCAGGTGAAATACGAGGCAGCGTGGCACTCTTGCCCAGGGTATCGGCAGCAAACACCAGTTCACGAGGACCAAATGCCATCGTGGCGGGATCAAATGACTTACGGTAGATATTATAGAATATCTTATTCGAGCGCTTCAGCTGCTCTACCGTCATATAGTCAGCCGTCGTGGTATCACTGTGCTCGAAATGGGCACTACAATAATAAAGTGTCTTGCCGTCGGGCGCCCAGAAGGGGAACACCTCAAACTCGTTGGGATCATTCTCAATATTAGTGACCTCATTCTTCATCACATCATAGGCAATCAGATCACTGGCGGTATCATAGACCTCAATCTTATTAGGGTCGGTCGTATGGAACGACTGTTGTGTCATATTGGTGGAATAGACAATGAGCGGCAACTCTGGATGCCAGGCGGGATAGACACCCGCAGAAAGGATTGAGTCGTTGCGCATGTTGATCTTACGGATCTTGCCATCATAGGCAATCACAGTACCACCTTGATTCTGACGGGCATGGAACTGCATGCGCTCAGGGTTATACTGCTGGTAGTTATGACAGTTGATACACTGGCCCTGCGTACCCTCTGTGTTCAGCATATTGTCGTAGATCACGCTCTCATCGTAGTTCTCCAAACTGCGTTGGCTGATGGTCAGCTCCTCATAATTGGTATAAGACGGAGATATGAGTCGGTAGCTGAAATAGGCATCGATGGAATCGGGCGACACATGGATGCTGAAGGGCTTAAAGCGTGTCCACTGACCATCCTTGCACGAATAGGTCTCTACCTGTATGGCCTTACCCTTGGCTACATTCGTGAGTTGTTTCCACTCATCGATGTCGGGCTGTGCCTTCGTTCCGCTGCAGATGATCTCCTGGCCTTCGAAAGAATAACGTACAGCCATCTCGTCAGAGCGGTCGTCCATCTCGAAAGTGAGCGGTGCAATATTAACAGGAACGGTCACATCCACATAATCTGGATAGATTTGTGGCAAGGCTTCTGACTGCGTAAAGTCTGAAGGTAACTGCTGGCTACAAGCGCAGAGCAATAATGTGATGGCTATAATGGATAGATGTTTCTTCATTTGTCGAATCAACTAATGTAAATGTTTCATAAAGTAATACTCGTAATAATAGGTATTCCCAAAGGTGGTATAGAGAGCAGCCCGACCTTTATCTGCTGACTGTCCTTCATATTTACTAGCCTGTTTCATAAAGGCCTTATAGCTCTTTTTGATGTTCTTATCGAAGGGATACCTGTCGATATTGGGCATATTATTCTGCTTGCCGAAGAAATAGGCAGCCTCCTGGAAGAGGAAAGGCATCTGACTGCCTTTGGGGAGCAGACGGGCATATTGTTCAAAGCGAAGGAAGAACTGGCGGGGATTCATCATCCACATGGCACCAAGCACAGCCTGCTCCTGGAAATAGAGATCATCAGCGTCTTCTTTAGCAAGCAGAGACATAATGAACCTTTCGACATTGCCACCATCGCTACCTAAAGAGTTACCATAATGCAGCATGTGGGAGACAGGTCCTGTCTCACGTGCTTCAGCAATCAGCTTGGGGTTGTCGATCAACTGCTGCATGGCATCAGCCCACTTGTCGTGGAACTGTGTGTGACGAAGGTTGTCCAAGATCTTCTGGGCGGCCTGCGTTTCTCCGCTGAGCAAGTAACAACGGGCCATATACTCCTGATACTCGATACGCCAGCCGAACTCCACACCTTGCTCCATGCACAGACGGTGACTGTCGTTGAGCAGTCCGTAGTTGTAGTAAAAGATATGTCCATAAACGTGGTACATCATATTCAGAGGTATAGGCGTATTAGGCTTTTTCTTACCCTTGGGGAAGTTATACATCTCGTCGAGCTGACGACCTAAACGCTGAAGGGCCAGGTTATACATCAACACGATCGGACGTGTTGGCTCTTCAACATCTTGCTTCTGACCTTCTTCTATCACACCCTCCCAATCAGTCTGTTCGATGCAATGCTGCATCACAAGCTCATGGTGGAAGTTGTCGTCCTTATACCACCAGTGCCATACACAAGCTATGAGTACAACAGCCAGAATCCCTTGCAGACTCCATCTGAAAAGGGGCTTCTCCCACTTGGCGGACAGCGCCTTGCCATAAAACAGCACCATCAGCAGGAAGAAAGCGCCTAATATATAATAAGGTGTAAAGTAAATGGGATAGGAGTCAATAATCAGGAAGTTGGGCAGTGCCGTCGTCCAGATATCATCGATGTGTGTCTGGTAATACACATAGCGGTAGCAGAACAAAGGCACAGCGATGATACCAAGCAGGGCAACAATCGTCAGAAGGGCGTTCTGACCTCGATTGTCGGAAAGTCGCCAAGTCCATACAGCCATCAACAGGGCAGCTACTAAACCGTAGATACCGAAGAGTGGATAGCCCACTGCCGCAGTCAGAAGAACCCATACCATACGGAGCCATGGCTTCGGTAACGAACGGAAGGCCCACAACATAGCGACAGCAACCGTCGTGCCGATGGTAGCTACGAAGAAATAACCCCGTAACTTCATAAAGTAATGCCAGTAGCCTAAACTCATATTGGCGATGAGCAGGATAGCCACTGGTATCAGTGCCACCACAGCCCAATTTTCGGCTATACGGAAAGTACGTTTGGTAAGCCACATCAACAGCAACCACCAGCCACACAGCAGCAACACACCCAGCCAAGGGTGGAAGAAGAACTGCGTGAAATAGCAACTGACATACGAAAGGAAACCTCCCGACACCACCATCATTTCACGGAAGAAGAGAGGCGTATCGAGGAACAGGTTGTACTGCTGCACCTTCCAAAGCAGATCAGACTCGAAACTCAGCAGTGCAACGGCGATGAGCAGCAAGGCTCCCAGCCAGGGTAAGATTGGTATGAATCTTTTCATCGAACGTTGATATATTAGTTCTTTTTCTTATTATACTTTTCGAACATCTTGAAATAATTCTCAGGCTTTATTGCCCTCCAGGCAGTAATATCCGTTTTTGAGCTGCGATAGGGTTCCATCACCTTTATACAATCAGCGATATACCGTTTGGCCGTTTGGGTGGTGCTCATCACAGAATCATATTCTAAAAAATAGGGTTCCCTTAACATCATGCCGGCCAGAGATAGTTTTTTCAAGGCTTCTGCCTCATCCAACCTCTTATCTCCAGAATTCGTAAGCATCGTAAAAACGGGTGATTTCTTGAAATACTCATATTCATCCGTCATGACAGAACCCTTTCTCGCATTCGATGTCCTGATATACTGCTCCCAGGCTATGGAAAAAGCATCAAGATAGCTCCGGCTATGATCAGCCTTAGCCCTCTTTGCCAAGACCACAATCGAATCCGCACTGGTATTAATCGCAGTAGCATAATTATCGATCAAAGGATAAGTAGTATCGATGATATCGTCAAATCGCAGTGCTAGGTCGCTATTGAACTGCTCCAAAAGCTCCCGCCTGGCCTGATAACGCACAACCGACCAAATGGCGATTGCCAGACAGCACGCCGCCAATACTGCGATAATGATATGCTTCCTTTTCTTTGTCATCATCTGAAGTCACTTTATTCAGCGTGCAAAGTTAGCATAAATCGGCCAAATCTCAAAATATATTGCGAATAAATTATTCGCAAATATGATGGCGTTTGCATATAGACGCAGATTCTCTCATTTATTCTGTCTAGAAACAATCTTTGTGGTCATTTTACATATAATATATTGGTTATAAGATATTTGAGTATATGACCACAATTTGTTTGTGGTCATATATTTGTAGGCGTTTTGAAAGATTTCCTGCAAAAACTTGCATTTTTACAAATAAATGTTGTACCTTTGCACCTCATTTAAAAACACGCTTAAAAAATGAGGATAACAACCATCAACATTGAAAAGAATGAAAAGAGGTACACGCGTGAAGAACTCGATGAGTTCGTGGCGCAGTTAAAGAACGGCTATTTCCGTCAGGAGAGAGTTCGGGATTATCATAAAGAGGTATGTTTTGCTGCAGAATGGCAGAAGCAAAATGAGACGATAAAGGCCAAAAGTCTCAATACGCTCGTACTCCTTTCACTGGAGAATCTACGCGACTTGTCCACGGTTGAGGCCTACAAACGACTTGCTGCCCAGCAACCCTATACGCTACTCTGCTTCCTCGGCCACGACGGACATTCGCTCCACATCGTCTGTCCCTATACCGTTTCTGATGGCGAGCCTACAGACACAGCCCTGCTCAATGCCTTCCGCAAGTTGCATTACATCTACTCTTCTCAGTTGGGTACACCGCTGGCGGAACACAAGCCCACTTTCGAGTCAGCTTGCAAGGCCAGCTACGACCCACAACCGTTTTATAATCCGGCAGCCATGCCCATCTTTGTGAGTTCGGAACCTGAGACAACACCCGAATTCCAAAGTATGCAAGAGGACATCAGCGACTACAACTACCCGGAGGAGATTCCTGGTCTCAGTCTGCGCAACAGTCGGATGCGCCGTTTCCATGATTGTCTCAATGCCGCCATCGAAAAGTATCGTGACATTCGTGAAGACGAGTTCTTTGCTACCGCCGTTCTCGAAGAGTTGGCTGATGGTTGTCGCCAGATGGGGCTCCCTCAGGCATGGGCAGCCCGTGTCGCCATGTTCATTCCGATATTGGGAGGCGTCGAAAACCGCGAAAGCATTGAATCCGCCTTCAAGTCAGCTTATCTCCGCAACACCTTGAAGACAATCCCGATGAAGTTCACCCGTCCTTCGGCCCTGCTCACCTACAAAACCGAGGCTTATATGAAGGAACACTACACGCTGCGGCTCAACGTGATGACAGGTACACCCGAATATCGCATGAACGCTGTCGGCTATGGTTTCCAGCCGTTGGATCAAGCCGCCCGTAACACGATGGCCATCAAGGCGTTGAAGGCAGGTGTCGAGTCGTGGGACAAAGATCTGAACCGTTATATCGACTCGAACCTTATCCAGCGTTATTATCCGATGGAGGATTATATCAAGCACCTGCCCCAGTGGAATGGCAAGCACGATTATGTAGGTGAAATGGCCCGCCGCGTGAAGACCACGAATCCTTATTGGGAAGAGGACTTCCACAAGTGGATGCTTTCCATGGTGGCCCAGTGGCTTGGCAAGGACCGTCAGCACGGTAATGCCATTGTGCCTCTGCTCATCGGTCCGCAAGGCTCTGGCAAAACCACTTTCTGCGCCCGGCTGTTGCCCAACTACCTGCAGATGTATTTCAATGACCGCATCTCGATGAAGAATGACAATGATATCTTCATCGCCATGTCCAGCTATGCACTCATTAACATCGATGAGTTTGACGCCATGTCGAAAAGTCAGCAGCCGTTGTTGAAGTACCTGATCTCCAAACACGATGTAAAATTCCGTCCACCGTACGGAAAGACGATGGAAGAGCGCCAACGTTTTGCCTCGTTCATAGCCACCACCAATAACCTCCGTCCGCTGACGGATCCCACCGGCTCGCGTCGTTTCATCTGCGTCTATGCCGACGAAATCGATAACTCTGGGTTTATCAATTATGAGCAACTTTATGCGCAACTTAAGACTGAGCTTGAACAGGGGCATCGCTATTGGTTCGAGGACGATGAAAACGAGCGTATCATTGAGCAGAATCAGGACTTCCAGCAGGTCTATGATTATGGAAGAATGATTGAACTCAACTACCTTTCGCCCGAGGACACGCCCGAGGATGCCAAGTTCATCCTCGTGAAGAACATCATGAAACGGTTAGAAAAGGCCTTTCCTACCTTCGTCGTTAAGAAACATACCGACAAAGAACTCGGGTACAAACTATCTGATATGGGTTATGAACATAAGAAACAGACAAAAGGAGCGTCTTATCGTATGAAAGAGAAGTAATCACAAAAAGTAAAACAAGTTGTTTTACTATCGTTTAAAGCATCGATAAACACTGAATAGATGCTACTTTACACAGTAAAACAACTTGTTTTACTTTAGAAGAAGACTATGATGGTGAGAAAATCGTGGTCATATCAATAAAACAACTGATATATAATAGGTTATAAAGAAAATGATGGTAAACTTAAAAATAGCATAGAAAAAAATGGCAGTACATATTAAACTTATCAAGAACAATATCATGAGCAACAGCTCTTATGGAAAATATTTTGCGAAAGCAGTCAGTCAAGGCGATGTAACACTTGATGAAATCGCTGAAGAGGTATGCCGTAACAGCAGTTTTTCGGAAGGCACCGTCATCGGTGTGATAACGGAGTTGCAGGATATTATCAAGGAAAAGCTACGTGATGGCCAGACCATTGTCCTCCCTGGCATTGGCCGTTTCAGTCTGCATGTTGAGAGTATCGGTGTCGATGATCCGAAAGATTTCAATATCCGCCATCACATCACGCGATTTGTTCCCAATTTCCTCCCCGCTGGACGGCGCAGTCAGGGCCGTCATATCCTCTACGACCTCTGCGAGGGTGTGAAAGCCGTCTGGCAGATAGGCTTCAAGCCTTAAGTAGGATTTTGATCACAAAGATTAAAAAAAGGTTATTTTGATGGGGGTTTGCAAAAAAATGACTATCTTTGTATTTGAAATCAAACAATTATTATTAACTTAAACAACATTTGGCATGAGAAAGTATATACTATTTGTATCCATTACAGTGGTCACTTTATTGTCTAGCTGTAGCAAGAATTATACGGAGAGCATCTCTGCAAAGAACTATTTCCCCTCGTGGAACAACTGTGAGGCACTGACGGCCCTGCAGGCTTACGTGGAGGATGTGACGAGCCCACAGTCGTCCAACTTTATCCCCATTGAAGACCGAATTGTCACCACCGATATGGACGGTACCTTCGTCGGTGAGCTCTATCCCAGCTATTTCGAGTATCTTATGCTCGAATACCGCGTGCTCGACGATCCTTCGTATAAGGACAAGGCCCCCGAGGACGTGCGCCAGGCAGCACAGGCCATCCGTGACTTCGTGCGCACTGGAAAGAAACTCCCCGACCACTTCGACATGATCCACGCCTATGCCGCAGCCAAGGCCTACGCTGGCATGACCATCGCTGAGTTCGACGCCTACGTCAAGGCTTACGGTGAGAAGCAGGTCAACGGATTCAAGGGCATGACCTATGGCAAGAGCTTCTACCAGCCCATGCTCGAGGTGTATGACTATCTGAAGGCCAAAGGCTTCACTGTCTATGTCGTCTCAGGTTCCGACCGTTTTATCTGTCGTGCACTCGTAGAGTCCATCGGCATCGCCCCCAACCGAGTGATCGGTATGGACGTCAAGTTCGAATCCAACAAGCAGGGTGAGACAGCGGGTGTCGATTATACCATGAACAAAGACGAGTATCTGGTACGTACCGACCAGTTGATCATCAAGAACCTCAAGACCAACAAGGTGAAGCAGATCTCTCAGGAGATAGGCAAGGTGCCCGTCATGTCGTTTGGCAACAGCGGTGGTGACGTCTCCATGCACAACTACTGTCTGAGCAACAAGAAGTACCGTACTGCCGTCTTCCAGCTCATCGCCGATGACGACGCCCGTGATCACGCCAACCGTGAAAAGGCCCTCGCTCTGGGTCAGAAGTGGCGCGATGCCGGTTTCCACGTCATCTCGATGCGCGACGACTTTAAGACCATCTATGGTTTTAATGTGCAGAAAGTAGATTTTGTATTCTAATTCTTCTCCGTCATGTATTTCCAATAGCGACGGGGCATGTCGCTGAGTTGTTTGCGGGGGTTCATGCGTTCACGGATGCAGATGGCCTTAAAGTAGGTACGCCAGAGATCCTGAAAGAGTTGGTCGTCGCTACTGAGTGTTTCGGCATTGAGTTTACCGTTCGACAAGTTGAAGGGAACGGCTGATTCGTTTTCAAAAGTAATACGGATCACCTTTGCACCATCGTAATAATACCCATAATGCCGCTTGGCATCGTAGATGAGCCAAGGCTGATCGTTGAAACGGTCGGAGAAATGGTCGGTAATGAGCGGCAAAACATTATGGTCGGGCGATACGACGGCGAGGTAAGTGCCGTCTTTGGCCTTTTGGAAACGGATGAACTGCTTCATGCGGAGTTGTTCGTGGAGTACACGGCGGGCAATGTTAGTGACTGCCAGCACATCGGGATCGGCAAAGTTCCGTTCAATACTTTCACAATTCCCGACAGATGGGGCAAACACCTTATATATATATTGGAACAGCGGTGTAGGCAATTCCGACAGTTCTGACAGCCAACTGACGGAGATGAGTTTCAAGGCTTCATGGGATAACCGCTTCTCTAAGCCAGTCCACACCCTTCGTGCTTTCTCTTCATCGGTAGATACGTGATAGAGATGGTCGCAGAACAGCGGTAGCGCATGGCCTTCCTTCAGCAACTGCTCAGGCTGTTCGTGGAGGGCATAGGCATCGAACACAGCTGTCAAAAGCCCATCCATCGTTCCGTCAAACGTATAACATATCATAACTATCAACTATCTTCAAAGTCGAGTTTAAGCTGTTGCTCTTCCGCTATCCGTTTCTGTTGAGCCTTTGAGATGAGCAAGGGGCGCAAGCGTTCAGGGCGCAACTCGTTGATTCCCACAATCGGTGTGGAGTAGGTGGAGGCCAGTTCATGGCAGGTAATAAAGTACTTCGCCTTCTTCATCACCACACCCATCTTCTTCAGGTCGTAGGAGGTAAGGCGGGTGAAACGACGGGAGTTGACAATGAGCCATGCCGACTTCGTACCAAGGCCGGGCACTCGGAGCAGTTGCTCATAATCGGCCGTATTAATATCTACAGGGAAGGCCTCAGGATGGCGCAGGGCCCAGGCCAGTTTCGGATCAACCTCCAAGTCAAGGTTTGCATGCAGGTCATCTACAATCTCTTCCACATTGAAATGATAAAAGCGCATCAGCCAATCAGCCTGATAGAGTCGGTTCTCACGCACCAAGGGTGGCTGTTTCAAGACAGGTAGTCGCGGATCGTAGGTGTTCACACTGACGTAGCCGGAGTAATACACGCGCCGCATGGTAGGCTGTCCATAGAGCATCGACGACATCGACAGGATATCCTTATCGGTCTCTTTCGTAGCGCCCACTATCATCTGCGTCGATTGACCGGCTGGTACAAAACGGGGAACATGACGGTATTTCTTTCTATCCTCCTTATTCTCCAGAACGCCCTGCTGAATCAACTTCATAGGCTGGAACACGCTCTTGTGGTCCTTCTCAGGCGCCAACAGTTTCAGTGATTCCTCTTTGGGAATCTCAATATTCACACTCATACGGTCGGCATAGCGCCCAGCCTCGTTGAGCAGCTCCTGAGAGGCACCTGGGATGCTCTTCAGGTGGATATAACCATTGAAGCGATGAACCGTGCGGAGATCTCGGGCGATGGCCGTCAACCGTTCCATCGTATAATCAGGATTACGCACCACCCCACTACTCAAAAACAGACCCTCGATATAGTTGCGGCGGTAGAACTCCATCGTGATCTCTTCCAACTCACTGACAGAAAGGGTGGCCCGTTTGATGTCGTTACTCCGACGATTGATGCAATAAGCACAGTCGTACATGCAGTAATTCGTCAGCATGACCTTTAATAGAGAAATACAGCGCCCATCATCGGCAAAGGAATGGCAGATGCCTATTCCTCCGACCGTGGAGCCTACCATACCCTTCTTGCCACTGCGCACCGTCCCGCTCGACGAACACGACACATCGTATTTCGCCGACTCTGCGAGGATTCGCAATTTCTCCATGGTCTTTTCTGTCAACATACGGGTGCAAAGATATAATAAAGGTGTCCCATAAGTTGGGACACCTTCAAATTATTAACATTTTTTGTCTTAGTGGATGCGGAAGTTCCACTTAGAGTTGTCGCTGTTGAAGTCGTACTCGGCGAGGGTCGGGGTACTGTCGCCTGCTGAATAGAGGCAGTACTTCGTGTTAGTGCCCTCGATACCGGGGATGGCCTTCGGCATGATGCGGTAGGTTCCATCGGTGAGCTGCTCGATACGCCAGAGCTGTTCGTCAGCACCTGTATAGGCGGGAACGGTGGTCACTTCCTTGCTGGCTGTAGCAGCAAGGGCGCGCTCGGTACCTTCGATCATAATCTTGAAATACGGATTGCTGAGATAGCCACCTGCTTCGTTAACGGGGGTAATGGTCCAGCGCTGGTGAGGACGATACATATAATCACCGATACGGGCAGGGATTTCACCCTCTGGCCATGCGCCCTTCACCTCTTCCAGTGTCTGGTTGGCAATGGGCTTGGCGGGTTCCTGCATCTGGTTGCGGTTGAACCAACCCTGACGCTGCTGCTGCATGCGGACGAAATCAACGGTGAGTTCGAGGGCATAGCCACGACGCTCACTCAGAATGGCCAGGTTGCCACCCTTGAAGTTGTCGCCAGCCACGGGCCAGCCGTTCTTCCAAACCAGCGGACGGACAGCGAGTGTAGAGCGACCGCTCAACTCGAAGTCGGCCTCCCAGTGGAACGACATCACCTCGACGCCCTCATCAACGATGAAACGTCCGAAGTGGCCGGCACCACAAGCACGCTCTTCGGCGGCAATCACCATCTTACCACCACCATGGAACATATCACGACCTACGTTGTCGAGGTACGGACCTTCCACACTCTTAGAACGGCCTACCACAATATTATAGGTAGAGTTGACACCGTCGCAGCAAGTGCCGTGGGTACCGAGCAGGTAGTACCAACCGTCGCGATACATCAGGTCGGAGGCCTCACAGTCGATGGCGATATCTTTCTCCTTGTTACCTTTTACACGGAAACCGGTCTTGGGATCAAGCTCAATCAGACGGATGGTGCCGAAGTAAGTACCGTAACTTACCCACAGACGACCAGTCGTAGGATCGAGCAACAGACCTGGGTCGATGGCATCCTGATCCTCCATACCGTCGGAATAGCACACCTCGACAGCCTCACTCCACTTGAAGTCGGGCGACTTGGGATCGAGGGTCTTGTTCCACATCGTGAGGATACGGCCTGCGTGACCACCACCGAGACCACCACCCGTGGCACCATAGATACAGAGATAACGATTGCCAATTTTCAGTACGTCAGGGGCTGCACCGCCACCGGGACGGTCTGCGCCAGAGTTCCAGCTCCAGCCATCTTCAGAGATCAGGCCACCGCCACCAGTGCCGAAGGTGTAATACTTGCCATCACACTCGGCCAGTGTCGAGGGATCGTGGA
The DNA here is from genome assembly GCA_902771155.1 of uncultured Prevotellaceae bacterium. The sequence goes on along the minus strand of CACXVS010000010.1, from coordinate 36,599 downwards.
TATAGGGTGCGCCGATTTGCGCATTTGCTGCTGTGGCGAGCGTCAGAGCCGCCAGAATTGTATGTAGTCTTTTCATCTTATTGAGCTTTGATTGAATAGTTAGTTACAGGGTTACCTTTCTCGTCGAGGAAACGGACACAGAAGTCGCTCATGCCAGGGCCATTGATGATGGCACCACGCAGGATGTTACGACCTTTCTTCAGTGTCAGACGAGGCGACATGGCATCGTCTTTCACCATACGGCGGTCGCCAGAGAGCAACAGGGCCTCCTCACCATTGAGCCACCACATCGAGGCAGAGTTAGAGCCAACGGCTAGACGGACGTTCTCAATGTCCTCCTCACAGTCGATGATGGTGACAGCCCAGAAGAGCACGCCATAGACATGCTGGCCCCACTTCTCGGCAAAGCGGAAGAGCTTCACATTGAAGTTCTCGCTGTCGAGGGCATGCCAAGTGAGTGTCTGATTGACGTTGACTATTTTTGGTTGGGCGGGCTCCTGAGGCTGACCGAAGCCACGTCCAAAGCCAGCGGGAACCTCCTCGCGCTTAAACGATACCTTCACCTTCTGGCCATCCTTCGGAACAATGGTCTGCTGACCTTTGAAGTACTCCATGCCAAAGTGCTCGCGCAGATAAGTGTCGGTAAAGACAGTATTGCCACTATTGGGTTTATCGATGGGCTCCAGGAGCAGCCAACGACGGATAAAGCCGTCGGCATCGGGCTGGGCCGACGGAGTGGTAACAGCCGAGAAGTACTTAGGACGGTTCTTGAACTGGATCCAATCCACACTGACGGGTGCATCACCCTCAACCGTGATGACCAGGTCTGTCACACCCTTCGGAGTGAACGCCAATGCAGCCGTATTCGTGAGCCACTGGTTACTGAAGTCACGACGGAACATAGCGGGTGCGCCGGCAGGTGTCTCAGGCTTCACGGTCATGTCAATCTTAGCCAGGATCTTACCATTAGGAGCCTTCTCCCTGATAGAGAAAGAGGTGTTATCGGCAGCCTTGGCAGAGATGACCAGATAACCATCGGTCAGACAACTGAAATCAATGTCGCTATACTTCAGCCAGCCCTTAGCAGGAATCGTGGCCATATAGCTACGGAAAGTATTGACAGTGTCGATGAGCTCATCCGTCACACCTTCGCTGGCAGCACTATAGCGGTCGATCTCGATCTTCTCGGTAGCCTGGTTGATACCGACACCACGCAAGGTCTGCTTCACCTCCTGGATGGTTCCGTCGGGATTGAAGGTCAGTTTCTCGATACAGGCCGAACGGCGCTTGTCGTCGTTGGGAGAGAAGTAATTGTGATGATAGAACAGATACCACTGACCTTTGTAATTGATGATGCTGTGATGATTGGTCCAGCAGCCATTGGGCTGCTCGGCCATAATCAGGCCCTTATATTCATACGGTCCCATAGGATTCTTACTCATGGCATAGCCAAGAACCTCGGTATTCTCCCTGACATAAGGATAGGTCAGGTAATAGTTGCCATTATACTCAAAGGCAAACGGACCCTCTGCCTGGCGGTTAGGCAGGTCCTTAAGACAGTTCACACCATACATCTCAAACTCACGATCACGCCATTTGACAGTCTCCTTCGGTGTGTCGTCGGCGAGTTCCTTCATATTATCCTTGAGTTTGGCGCAACGACCATTGCCCCAGAAAATATATGCATTGCCGTCGGATGCCTGAAGCACACACGGGTCGATGCCGTTGATGCCCTTGATAGGCTCCGATTCAGGAATGAACGGACCCTCTGGCCTGTCGGCGACAGCTACACCCACGCCAAAGCCAAAGCCCTCCTTGGGAGCAGACGGGAAATAGAAATAATACTTACCATTTCTCTCGACGCAGTCGGGTGCCCACATCGAGTAGGAATCAGGACGCACCCAGGGCACTTTGTTCTGGGTGACAATCACGCCGTGGTCGGTCCAGTCGGTCAGATTCTCTGACGAGAAGACATGGTAGTCTTCCATACAGAACCAGTCCTGACGCTGTCCTTCGGGCGGGAAGATGTCATGCGACGGGTAGAGATACACCTTGCCATTAAATACACGGGCGGTAGGATCAGCCGAGAACTGGTCGCGGATAATCGGATTCTGTGCCACCGCTATCAGCGGCACAGACATGAAAAGAGTTAGAATTAATTTTTTCATTGAGCGATAATTATTACAGTTCAATAGTTACTTTGTTTCCATTATAATCCATCTGTCGTGAAGAGCCATCGGGGAGCACTACCGTAAACTGACGGTTTTGGAGCATACCCTCATAACGGCCCTGACGGTCGCCGATGGTGAGCGTACGGGCCTTGTTGTTCCATTGGAAGGTGATGGTGGTATAGGCACCTTTCTCGTAGTTATAGCTGTCACCTTCGTCTTCATAGAGCGTAAACGACCCATCGGCACCGGGATAGACACGGAGCTCGAGGTTATCCCATGATTTCTCACCGACATACTGCATCTCTGGCCCGAGTGGCAGGATACTGCCGGCACGGACGAACATCGGCACACGGTTGAGTGCAGTCTCAATCGTTACGTTCTGTCCACCCTTATAGCAGCGATTGGTCCAGAAGTCGTACCAGATGGCGCCCTTTGGCAGGTACTTCGTGACCGTCTTCGTGACTGTCCAATCAATATTCAATGTTGAATCCTCAACATTCAATGTTTTTCTATCCCATCCAGTCATAGCATTGGTCCTGATGATGCGTTCTTCCGTATATTGTGGGTCGAGAATCGGGGCAGCCAGGATACTGCGGCCAAACATGAATTCATCGGTCATATCCCATACACGCTTGTCGGCAGCGAAGTCGCTGAACAACGGACGCAGATAGCTCTCGTTGTTACTGGTCACCTGCCAGGCCGTACTATATAAATAAGGTATCAGACGGTAGCGCAGACGGATCATCTGTTCGATGGCATCATAGACAGGCTCTCCCTTCTGTCCGAACTGCCAGATCTCACGGGGCGCATCAGCACCATGGCTACGGAAGACTGGGCAGAACAAACCATACTGCATCCAGCGCACATAGAGCTCCTGGAACTGCGGGTTACGAGGTGCCGACCCCGGACCTTTTGTATTATAAGCGTTGCAGAAGAAACCACCGATATCGGTATTAAAATTGGGGTTGCCCGTCAGCGAGAAACTAAGTCCGGCAGGCACCTGCTTACGAAGCATATCCCATGAGGAATTCACATCGCCACTCCACATATTAGAGCCATAGTGCTGCTGTCCGGCAAACGATGAGCGCGTCATGATAAAGACACGTTTCGGTGAATCAGGATAATCCTTGCGCTGCGACTGATAGATGCCACGCACCGTCTCCAAGGGAAAGGCATTGCGCTGGGAGCGCCATGTGCCGCCATAGACTGGATGCTGGTAATCACTCTCACGGGGATCGAAAAAATCGGGATCGGTAGAGTCCATCCACCAGGCATCGGTACCATAGTCATAGAGTGTTTTCAAGTACTTCCAGTAGATATCCCGAGCCACAGGACTGAAGGCATCATAGACCTTGACACCAGAGGGATAATCCATACGCGGCGGCCAGATATGGGAAAGTCCGCTTTGTGGCCAGGTGGAGAAAGGCAACAGCAAACCCTTCTCGTTGAGTTCACGGAACTGCTGTGTCTGAGGACCAAAACTGGCCCAGATGGAGATCATGAAATGGGCATGCTTGGCATGCACGCTCTTGATAAGCTGCGGACCCGTCGCAAAATCTTCCGAGAGGAAGTCCATGGCATTCCACAGATAATTGGAGCCCCAGTACTGCCAGTCCTGGATGATACCGTCGAGAGGCACCTGCAGCGCACGATACTGATCGACGATGCTCTCTGTCTCGGCAGCGGTCTTGTAACGTTCCTTCGACTGCCAGAAACCATAGGTCCAAAGCGGGAACATCGGCACATCGCCTGTCAGGTAGCGCATCTGGGCAATGACGCCATCGGCACTGCCACCGTACATGAAGTAATAGTCGATACCCTCACCGGCCTCGGAGGTAAACGTCATACCATTGGCATCGTCGTCGAACTGGGTAGGCGAATAGTTCTCCCAATAAAGCCCCCAGCCCTTGATGCTCTGCAGCACGTTCTGGAAATCCTCGAGGTTCGACTGTTCCATTCGCTTATGCATTCCCGACGTTCCGTCGCCTACCCGTTGCCTTTCACCACGACGGTTCATCTTACCGTCCTGGATGGTGCCCAGTCCATAGATAGCCTCGTCCTTATCCAACAGGAAGGTCTGGCTCACTTTGGCGATGTCACAACTCTTTTCTCGCAACAACACCTTACCTTTGGCGGTGAGAAACGTCAGACAACCTGTCTTCGGGTCCTTTTTCACGGTCAGCACATCACTCGACATCGCCAAACGCCCCTCGGACTTGGCAGTCACCACCAATGACTTGGTAGGCTGCCCCTTCGTGACATGAACGATGGACGGGGTAACAAACTCTATCTTCACTTCCTGAGCTGACAAAGAGACCAGGAAAGATAAGGTTAAAAACGCAAGAAATAATCTTTTCATACGGGTAGTTTTTGAGGGATAAGAAAACCGTTTGCAAAGATACGCATTTCGTCTGACATTCGCCCACACCTATTGTAACATATTTTTTTCAATATGTATCAAAAAAAGATGCCACGTCGTCACGACGTAGCATCTTCCTTTACTAAAACAATGTGTCTAATTACTAAACTACTATCTTTATATATAGTTTATTTTATTCTGCAGCAGCATCTCCACCATCAAAAGTTGGAGCAGGCCAACCTGGATTCTGATGGAGTGCAGGATTGTTCTCCAGGACATTCGTCGGATAGGGGAAGAGTCTGTGCTTCTCCTGCCAGCCTACTTCGAAACCAGCATCCTGTGCCTCATGGGTGTGGCCAATCCAGAAACGGCTATTGTCCTTATTGCCATGCTGCCAGACGACATCTACGTCTTCACTTGTAGGCTCACGGAACAACTTGTCGTAGAGGTGAGGAATATGCTTACCCTGATTCTTCAGGTGATCCATGCAATCCTTGGTGTACTGGTCGGAATCCAGCTTGCTCCAACGGAGCAGGTCTTGATAGCGGCAGCCCTCGAACCACATTTCGAACGACTTCTCCTTCTTCAGTGTCACCAGATCAACAGAACCACTGATGGTCTTTGAGCCGGCACGCTCCTGAATCTGGTTGATGTAAGTCTTAGCTGTTGTGGCATCACCGGTACGGAGGCAGCACTCAGCATAGTTAAGCAGCACCTCAGCATAGCGCATGATGATGATATTGTTCAGACGGTGAACAGAGCTGTATGTGCCACCACCTTCCACAGCGTCGCCAACACGTACGACATGCTTCATAGGAATCCAGAACGACTGGCCATAGTGACCATCCTGGGCAGTGATACCGATGGCATTACTTGCAACCCTTTCTGCATGAGACATCTTAGGAAGTTTACTGTAGTATTCGTCAATCAGAGGATCGCCTGTCTCACCATAGACCATATTCTCGATATTGATCATCGTAGCGTTCAGACGCTTAGAGTCGGTACCGTCATTCTCCAAGAAAGCATTTACGTACCACTCAGGCAGACCGATGGATCCCCAACCGGCAACCTTATCGGTGTAATTTGCAAGAGGCTGCTTCTTGAACTTATCAGAACGGATCTGGAAGCACTGAGGCTCCATCCATGTGCTGTGGTTGTTCCAACCCATACCGCCACCTGAGCTCCACTCACCAGCAGCAGCATTGTAACGAATGTTCACCTCGAAGATCTTCTCGGGGTTACCATCGCCCTGAATATGGAACATATCCTTGAACTCATCACCAGAAACAAGGGCATACTTGCCTGAGTCGATGACCTTCTTCAATGCATCCTTAGCACCTGCCCAGTCCTCGGCAAACATCAGAGCCTTACCAGCCAAAGCGTATGCGAAGCCCTTAGTAATCTTGTAGGTACCTTCTTTATCGGTAGTAGCCTTACGCTCTGCAAGGTCGGGAACAGCTTTAAGGCATTCGGCAGCCACCCACTTGAAATACTCTTGCTGAGACTTAGGAGCCTCTGGACGTTCGTCGAGATCACTGTTAGTAGGAACATCGCTGGTGCCTATCACATGATCAACAAAAGGAGGCGTTCCCCAGTAGCAAGCCAACAGGAAATAGTTGTAAGCACGAAGTACACGGGCCTGAGCCACACACTCCTTCTGTAAGTCGGTAGTAGGATTGTCGAACTGGTCCAGAATAACATTATCACAGAAGAGGGAGAGGTAAATTCCCTTGTAGTGGAAGTTGATAGCCTCTGGAGTATGAAGATAACGGAACTCGTCGATGGAACCGCCAAACTCATGGTCACCATAGCACTGTCCACCGTAGTTGACATCATCGCCCGGGTGGTTTGCCAGAACCCTTGCAGGGGTGTAGATACCAGGGCCGAGCGTCGTACGACCTACGGTATTCACCTGGAAGTTCTCGTAAGCAGAAGCCAGAGCCGCCAAAGCATCATTATCTGTCTTATAGTAAGTCTCAGTCGTCAAAGCAGCTTTCTGCGGAATGTCAAGCTGATCCTCACATGCTGTAAATGCTACGCCGGCAAAAAGCGCGAGCATTGGTAATATAATTCTTTTCATATTGTTATTCAATTTTCTATTATCTATTATCAATCTTCAACATTAGAATGCAAGATTTACACCAAAGACAACCTTCTTAGATGTTGGATAGGTACCATTATCAAAGCCACGCAAACGACCGTTATCACTGCCGAGTGATGAAGTCTCAGGATCAGCACCAGGATAGCTTGTAATGGTGAAGAAGTCGTCGAGAGAAGCGTAGAGACGCAAGCTGCTTACAAGGAATTTCTTCGTTATCTTTGAAGGAATGGTGTAACCGAGCTGAATCTGCTTGAACTTGAAATAAGAACCACCGAAGATACATGCGCTAGAACTGAAGAATGTCCAGTCAGTAGCCACCTGCTTCATGTCAGGATACTTGGTGTCATCGCCAGGATTCTTCCAAGAGTCTTTCCAATAGACATCGAGACCATTGATGCGGGGACGGTCGGCAGATACCATGAAGTTGTAGATCTTATTACCATATGCACCTGTACCGAATACGGTAAAGTCAAAGCCCTTATACTCAAGGTTAATGGTAATACCATAAGTGAACTTAGGAATAGCAGAACCAAGATCAGCCTTATCATCCTCAGAGGGAGCGTCAACAATACCGCGAACTTCGTTACCTGCCTCGTCAGTGGTCATACCATAGTACAGAGCCTTACCAGTCTCGGGATCAACACCAGCATACTCATAACCACGGAAGTACCAGATGGGATGGCCGACCTCGAAGCAAGGACCAAGCTTGTTATTGAATCCAGAAGGACCACCACCATTAATACGTGGGAGTGCAGCGTTCACCTTCTTGACTTCATTCTTCAAGGTAGAGAGGTTAGTCATAATACTGTACTTGAATTCACCTATCTGGTCGCGCCAGCCAAGCTCAAAGTCGAAACCGGTGTTCAGTACCTCACCAGAGTTAAGCGTTGAGCTCTGGAATCCGATCTCAGGATATACAGGCTCCATATCAATCAGCAGGTCTTTGGTCATCTTACGGTACCAGTCAACACCGAACGACAGACGGTTGTTCAAGAAGCGGGCGTCAAGACCGAGGTCAATCTGCTCCGAAGTCTCCCAAGTCAGATCGGGGTTAGCCAACAAACCAGGCTTACCACCTTCTGTAGCAACAGCACCAGCATTTGCCTCATCAGTGAAGTCGTAGTAACCACCAAGGCTGATGGTCGGGTTGTACTTATATCCACTCAGGATGTTCACATTACCATTGCGACCCCATGATCCACGGATCTTCAGGAAAGAAACGGCGTCAGTGCTGATAGCGTTCTTAAAGAACTTCTCATTGCTGATAGTCCAACCAGCAGAGAATGAGGGGAAGTAACCCCAACGGTTTTCCTTGGTCAGCTTTGAAGAGTCGAAGGCATCGGCACGGAAGTTAAACTGCAGGAAATAGCGGTCGGCGAATGAATACGACAGACGGCCGAAGTAAGCCAGCTCTGTAGCATCATTAGGAGCATTGCCAGCAGAAAGGTGTGAGATACCATTAGAATTCAAACAGTCGATATAACGGAAGTTAGGAGCAGCATCACCTCTTAAGATCATATTAGCATCTGAAGAAGATGCACTGGTGTTGTCCCAGTGGTTCTTCGTGAACGACATACCAATCATGGCACCCACATTGTGCTTGCCGAACTGTTTGTTGAAGTTGGCGAAATTCTCCCACTGATAGTAGAGACTGGCATTGGTATTAGCAGAGATACTGTAAGTATCACCATGAGCCATAGAAGACAGATAGTAGGGATAACCAAAATTATGACTGTTACTCTGGCTGATGCGATAACCCAGACGAGAAGTGATGGTCAGGAAATCGAACGGCATCAGGTTGGCTGCCAGAGAACCGCGGACATTGATACCTTCGCTAGTACCCTCAGCGAGGTCACGACGTGCCAATGGGTTTGCGGTGGCATCCTCTACATATTTAGAAGTACCATACCATACGGGGTTCTCCTCGGTATATGCAGGTGGCAGCAGAACATTACCGTGGTTAGGTGAGTTCCAAGCAGTTTCCACGTTCATACCGAAGTCAGACTCGTCGTAGATGTAAGCGGGTGTCAGCGGGTCGATAGATACCACAGCGTTCAGGAATGAACCGTAACCATCGCCCAGATTCTTTCTGCTCCACTTTTCAATAGAGGTGTTGCTTGATACGCTCAACCACTTGAAGAACTTATAGTCGGCATTCACCTGACCGGTGAAGCGCCTATAGGTATCCTTATTGCCTTTCACGATACCGTCGTTGTCAACGAGGCCGAGACCTGCGAGGAAGTGGCCCTTGTCGTTACCGCCCTCAACTGTAATGTTGTGCTGGAAATTCCAGCTGTTCTCGAATACCTCATCATACCAGTTGGTATCCACAAAACCCTGCTTGTAGGCCTTCTCCTGAAGTTCTGCATCCACAAGGTCACCTAAATACTTATGGTACTCAATATACTCGTTCGCATCGAAGAGCTCTGCCTTCTTGCCAAGGCTCTGGCTGGCAGCCTTGAAAGTATAGGATACCTTAGAAGTACCTTTGGAACCGTTCTTAGTAGTGATAATCACAACACCATTACCGGCCTGGGCACCATAGATAGCAGCAGAGGCAGCATCCTTCAGCACCTCCATCGACTCAATCAGTGAGGGATCCAAGTACTGGATGTTGTCAACCTTCAAACCATCGACGATGAGCAACGGACCGAGGTTACCTGAGTTTGAAGAATAACCACGGACGCGGATCTGAGCGCCAGAGCCAGGAGCACCATCATTGATAATCTGCACACCAGCAACCTTACCCTGCATAGCAGCACCAGCATCTGATGTACTCAGGTTCTTGATGTCGTCGCCCTTCAAAGAGGCAACAGCACCGGTCAAGTCGCTCTTTTTCTGAACACCATAACCGATAACGACCACGTCGTTCAGCGTCTGCGAGTCTTCGCTCAGCGTAACAGTGATGTCGTTACGGCCGTTCACCTTAACAGTGGCGGGGGTGTAACCGATGTAAGAGATGACCAGTGTTGCATTGGCATCAGCCTGAACACTGAAGTTACCATTGAAGTCGGTGACTGCACCAGTCTTGGTACCCTGTACTTTTACACTGGCACCGATGATCGGTTCACCTGCTTCATCGTTAACTGTTCCCTTTATGACGCTCTGAGCCATCGCTCCCAGTGGGAACAAACAGAGCAGGAACAGAAACACTAACGGCTTTTGTAGTGATTTAAAATTCCACATAATTTAATTAATTAGTTAGGTAAAATTTGTAGTATAATTATTTGATCACATTTCGTTTTGGGGCACACCGCATCCTATTGCGGTGCGCAATTTGGCTGCAAATATATTATATTTATTAACGAAAGGCTTTGCTAAATGAAACAAAGACTTTACAAAATGTAACACGCTTTAAAAATGTTACACAAAAACAAGACTTTTGTTACATTTAAAAAGGCAATTTTATAGAAAATAAACTAATATTTACTACTGGTTACGATGCTTGTCAAACTTATGAAGAATGAAGTTGAAAGCCTCTAAACCGACCAAGACAAGGAATGTAGAAGCGGCTGCAAGGATATACATTCCACCTCCACAAGCCAGACCAATGGCTGCTGTTACCCATAGACCTGCAGCGGTAGTCAGACCACGTACGGCGTTCTCATTCTTCTGGAAGATAATCGTACCTGCACCAATGAAACCGATACCGCTAACCACCTGCGCAGCGACACGCGACACATCCCAACGATGCTCAGGCGTGTACATCGCCCCATCGAAACCATAAGCCGACACCACCATAAACAAGGCTGAACCCAAAGCCACAAGGAAGTGCGTACGGAAACCCGCCTCTTTAGCACGATACTCACGTTCCAAACCTATGGCACCACCCAACAAGGCCGCCACAAAGATTCTCAAAATAAATTCCCAAGTCATTTGATCCATAATTCTTATAATATATAATTAATGTACGCGCGAATCGACCAGAAGATCTTCTTTCATTACAAAAGAGGGATGATGGCCATAGGCGTTAATCATACGTTTCTTCTCGTTTGGACTAAAATCGCCACCAGGTAACAAGAATAGCCCCAATTGGTCGGCCATCGCATAAGCAGCCTCCATAGGACAATAGGAACGGAAACGCAAAATATTGAATCCGCGCTCCTTATACTTCGTGAGGATATCGAGCCAAGCCTGTTCGACGGAAAGGGCGTTTACTGACTCCACAAAGGGATTATCGACCACAACACCACGCAGATGAAGCGGACGGCGGTTGATCATCAGCTGGGAACCATCCACGCTCAACTCTCGCATACCAATCGAGACCTCATAATAATCCTCGTCGCCTAAAAAGATACCAATACGATAAAGGTTCGGATGATAATCATCCCAAAGCGCAATTTCGTTGCCTAAGGATAAACTAAACTCAGAATGACGCTTCGTGACAGGATAAAGACCCCGTATAATGCGGGCACTGTCGATTCTGTCGCATTGGGCCACCACCTCGGCTACATAATCGTCGAACCTAAGACCGTTACCATCAACAGTCAAGTCGATATGAACCCTACCCTCGTAGGGGAAAGGCTGGAAATGCACCTGACGGAAAAAAAGCTGCCTGGAGTCACCACGGAGTTCCATACGTCCGAAAATACCATTCCTTCCCTCTGTCTCCTGAGTGGCGACACAAACGGCTAACGTGTTTCTTTGTCCAGGAAGGACAAACTGCGACACATCGTACTGATGAGGGGCACAGCGTATGGTGTCGAGCCCCACCTGTTTGCCATTGATGAAAACAACAGCCTCGCCATAGAGGCGTTCAAGGAAAAGCGTAATATGCCGTTTTTGCCAATCGAGCGGTACATAGACACCTCGTTTGAACCACACCTTACCAGCTGTTGGAACAGAACCTGGCAACATCACATAGTCGCTGTATTTAGTAGAGTCGCCAAGAGCATAGTCCCAAGAGCCCTGTAATCGGATAATGTTCTGAGCAAAAGCCGACACATCAAACAGAGCCCACAAACAGAATAAGGTTACTAAACAATGCTTCATAACTGTTTACGGTAACAACGATGACGACGATGCACGGTAGCCTCCAGATACTGCCATTGAGAGAGGACGCCTTCATTTGTTTCCATCATAGGACCCGTCTCTGCCCATTCGAAGCCATAGCACTGGAACTGGCGAATCAGGTCGTCAAAGATCAGTCCGTTGGCACCTTTGGCACGATACTCTGGTAACACACCTATCAACAGCAAATCGACGATCGGTGTCTGATGCCACTTCAGGATTTTCAGAACGTGCCACCATCCAAAGGGGAACAACCGCCCGTCACGCGTCTTCTGTAAGGCCCTGGAGAATGAGGGGAAAGTAATACCAAAACCCACCATTTTATCACCATCCATAATGGCAGTAACAAGGTTCAAGTCGGCAATTTTGATATAGTCGTTAACGAGCTTGTCAATTTGTCTATCAGATAATTGACTGAAGCCATAGAGATCCTTATAGGTAGCATTGAGCAGGTCGAATACCTGACGGCCATAGCCCTCATCGATCAGTTCCTTACGGGTAAACTTATGCACCTTCAGGCCATAGCGACGACGCACCATCTCTGTGACCTTCGAGAACTTCTCGGGCACCACCTCGGGCACCTTGACCTTACACTCTACATAGTCGTTATCTTTCTTGAAGCCACTGATCTGCTCCATGTGGTGAGGGTAATACGGGTAATTATAGTTGACATACATCGTAGAGAGTTGGTCGAAACCATCTACCAACATACCCTCGCGGTCGGTATCAATGAAACCCAGTGGTCCCGCTATCTCAACCATGCCACGGGCCTTACCCCAGTCTTCAACAGCCTTTAACAAGGCTGTTGACACCTCAATATCATCGACAAAGTCGAACCACCCGAAGCGTACTTGATGACAGTTCCAGCGCTCATTGGCACGACGGTTGATGATTGCCGCCACACGGCCCACGACCTTTCCTTCTTTATAAGCCAGGAAGTAGGCGGATTCACAACACTCAAACGACGGATTTTTATCACTCCTAAGGGTGGCCATCTCGTCGAAATAAAGGAAAGGTACGGCACAGTCATTGCCGCGATACAGATCATAGTAGAACTGCACAAACTGTTTCAGCTCTTTTTTGGTTGTTACCTCACGAATTTCAATCATGGTTCATTTCACCTTTCGGTTTCAGATGGCAAAATTACGAAAAGTGAATGGAAAAACCAAATATTATTTGTTTTTTTGCGCACTTATTCGTAACTTTGCAGCCATATACGAAAAAAGAAGTTTATGAAAGAGACATATATTATCGGCGAAATCGGCCAGAATCACAACGGGTCTGTCGATTTGGCAAAGTTGATAGTAGAACTGGTTGCAAGACCCATCAAAGAAGACATGTTCGGCATATATCTGAAGCCGATGAATGCCGTGAAAATGACAAAACGCGACCTGAATGAAGAGCTGGCCGACTCACAGATGAAGATGCCCTACGACTCTCCGAACTCCTTCGGAAAGACCTACGGCGAGCATCGTGCTTTCCTGGAGCTCTCAGAACAACAGCATTTTGAGGTCTATCAATACGCCAAGTCGCTGGGACTGGACTTTATCGAGACACTTTGTGCCAAGAAGTGCCTGGATATGCTGAAACTGTTCGTACCCGACAAGCTGAAGGTTGCCAGCCGTGACCTCACCAATCTGCCTTTGCTTGCTGCCCTGGCAGAAACGAAGATCCCCATCATCCTTTCAACGGGAATGGCGGGAAAGAAGGAACTCGACGAGGCTCTGGAGGTCATCACTAAGTATCATTCCGATATCTCCATCCTGCACTGCGTGTCACAATACCCCACTCGCCCTGAGAATGTCAACCTGAGGACTATTACCTATCTGAAAAAGAACTATGGCCAGTATAAGATCGGCTTCTCTGACCATACAATTGGCATCTCAGCTCCTGTAGTGGCAGTGGGCATGGGTGCAGAGATCATTGAGAAGCACATCACCATCGACAGGCGTATGAAAGGAACAGACCAGGCCGGTTCATTGGGGCCCGACGGAGTAAACCGCATGGTGCGCGATATCAGGTACATGGAGATGAGTCTGGGCGTTGAGGATATCTACATCGATAAGAGCGTTAAGGCTTCTAAGATTAAGTTAGAGCGCTCCATTGCCACCAACCGCCTTATCAAAGCCGGTGAGACCATTACAATCGATGACATCCACATGCTTAGTCCCGGTGACGGTTTTAAGTGGGATGAGAAGGAACAGGTGGTCGGCAAGGTGGCCAAGAAAGATATCAAGGCCAATGAGATCATCTATAAAGACGACATCGAATGAAAGCAATCAAACTGATTCTGACCGACATCGACGGTGTATGGACTGATGGTGGTATGTACTATGACCAGACAGGCAATGAATGGAAGAAGTTTCACACCTACGACAGTGCCGGTGTGCTCTTCGCCCACCAGTTGAACATTCCGGTAGGTATTATCACAGGAGAGACCACTGAGATCGTCAAGAGAAGAGCCGAGAAACTGAAGGTTGATTTCTTATATCAAGGTGTCAGGAATAAAGTGGAGGTCGCCAACGAGATCTGCCAGCAACTGGGCATTACCCTCGACGAGGTAGCCTTTATCGGCGATGATCTCGGCGATATTGAGTTACTGAAGGCCGTAGGCATATCAGGAGTACCCGCCAGTGCGCCTGCCTATGTCAGGAAATTGGGCACCATCCAATTAAAGAAAAACGGCGGAGAAGGTGTTTTCCGCGAGTTCGTAGAAGCATTGTTCAACATCACAGATTACCCTATCAAATGAAAAAATGTCTTTGTATCATTCCTGCCAGAGGCGGAAGTAAAAGAATTCCCCATAAAAATATAGCCGATTTCAAAGGAGCACCTATTATCTCCTACTCTATCAAGACCGTTCAGGAAAGTGGTCTGGCAGATGAGATTATGGTCTCTACCGATGACCAGGCCATTGCCGATGTGGCCATCCGATATGGTGCGAAGATGCCTTTCTTTAGAGATGCGGCAACTTCCAACGACAAGGCGGGTGTGGCCGATGTGCTCGTGGAAGTGGTTAATGAATACAAAAAACTGGGTATGGAGTTTGAATATGTGCTCTGTGTCTATGCCACCCAGCCCCTGCTGAAAGCAGAGAATCTGGTAAAGGCCTTCAGACAGTTGGAATCGACCGAAGGTGCTGAGTCGATCTGCACCGTAGAGGTGTATTCCTATCCCCCACAGAGAGCCACTATCATTGATGAGAACGGGGAGCTGAAGCAACTGCATCCCGAGAACTATTATGCCCGTTCTCAGGACTTGCAGAAGATCTACCACGACTGCAACCAGTTCTTCCTGTTCAAGACCCCGGCCCTATTGCGCGACCAGAAGCTCTACACCCAGCACACACTACCTTTTATTCTGGCAGAGTCGGAATCGCAGGATATCGACACACTGGAGGACTGGAAACTGATGGAAATGAAATACGACTTGTTACACCAAAAGGATTAATCTCATGAAGGTATTATTCACAGCAACAGGCTCTATCGGTTCCCGCCATATCACCAACCTCACCGAACTCTGCAAAAACAAGGGCATTGCCTTGGAGATTGATGCCGTCAGATACAGTGACAGAGTTCTGCCTACGGACATCGCCGAAAAGATCAGGCGGGAGATCAGACAAGACAGCGAACTGGACGGTCACTATGACATCCTCTTTGTGACCGATGAGACCAAGACACACTATGAGAATATCATGAAGTATCGCGATCTCTGCGACAGTATGTTTATCGAGAAGCCCATCTTCGACTCACTCGACTACCCCATTGAGGCTATACGCCCCAAGCGTGATGAGGATGTCTATTACGTGGCGGCTCCCATACGCTTTACCCAATACGTAAAAAAGCTAAAGGCATGTGTAGATAGCCATCGGGTGTATTCTGCCAGGATTATCTTCTCCAGTTATATGCCCAGTTGGCAACCAGGCAGAGACTATCGCAAGAGTTTCCGCTGCTTCAACGACAGAGGTGGTGGCGTAGATGTCGATCTGCTGCATGAGATTGACTATATGATCTACCTCTTCGGCACGCCTAAGAAAGTTCACCGTGTGGCTGGGAAATTCTCACACCTGGAGATGGATGCCTGCGACTTGGCCACCTATATCTTTGAATATAGCGATAAGGTGGTAGAGATGCACCTCGACTACTTCGGAAGGGTGAGAAACCGTCAGACAGAGCTCTACGCTGAAGACGATGTCATCGTTGTGGATTTCAACAAACAGAGTTGTGAGTATCGGCTCAAGGAGGATGTGGAGCACTACGAGGCTGACGAC
Source organism: uncultured Prevotellaceae bacterium (assembly GCA_902771155.1). The sequence goes on along the minus strand of CACXVS010000010.1, from coordinate 20,688 downwards.
CATTTCTATCAGGACGAGATGGCCTACTTCCTGGACCTCTATCTGTCGAAAGGCAAGATGGAGAACATCAACACGCCGGAGAAGGCTTTTGAGACACTCAAAATAACGAAAGGTTTAATTTAATCAATATCATAATATGGATTATAAGAATATGTTCTCCCTCGAGGGGCGGAAGGCTGTTATCACAGGAGGCTGCGGCTATCTGGGTCGCGAAATCGTGAAAGGAATGGTTGACTTTGGTGCCGACGTCTATGTCATCGACTACAAAATTCAAGAGATAGAAGATATCAGCGACAAGAGCAGGATCCACTATATATCATGCGATCTGGGCGACACAGAGGCCATCAAGGCCGCACTGAAACAGGCTGCAGGCGAAACTGGTGTCATTGACAACCTGATTACTATGGCCGCTAATCTGGGAGCCGGTGTCATGACGGATGTAGAAACGATGGACGATGCCTATTGGCAGAAAGGTATCGACGGCACCATCGGCTATACCTTCCGTACCATCCGTGAAATCATTCCCTATATGAAGAAGAGTAAGAACGGTAGCATCGTCAACATCGGATCGCTGTATGCCGTTGGTGCTCCCGACCCCCGCACTTATTTCGACACACCCTTCAACAGCACCCCGAACTATGGTGCCGGAAAGGCCGCCACGGTGGAACTCACCAAGTATTGTGCTTCTTACCTGGCCAAATACAACATCCGTGCCAACAGTGTCAGTCCAGGATCCTTCCCTCATGAGAATGTTCAAGAGAACAAACTGTTCAAGGACCGTCTGGCTTACAAAACGATGCTGGGAAGGATCGGGTATCCCGACGATCTGGTCGGCGCTATGGTCTTCCTCTCGTCAGAGGCCTCAAAGTACGTCACTGGCGTTAACATCATGATTGACGGTGGACAAACAGCCTGGTAAGCATGACAGATAACGGAAAGACGATGTATGCCCTGGCTGCGAAGATGTTCCCCATCTGCCGCAGCATCACTGGCAACGGCTTAAGGCAGTCGCTCGACATGCTGCGTGAGGCCGTGCCAGAGATACAGGTCTATGAGGTGCCCACAGGTACGACGGTTTTCGACTGGACCGTACCCAAGGAGTGGAATATCCGTGGTGGTGGAATCTACAGGCTGAACGGTGACAAGGTTATCGATTTCAAGGACTCCAACCTCCACATCGTGGGCTATTCGCTACCCATCGACCAGGTGGTGGGTCGCGAGGAACTTCTGGAGCATGTCTATACCCAACCCGACCAGCCCGACTGGATTCCCTACGTCACCTCTTATTATAAAGAGCGCTGGGGATTCTGCATGAGCGAGAACCAGAAGCAGACGCTGACAGATAATGAATACCATGTGGTCATCGATAGTACACTTGAAGACGGCAGTCTGACCTACGGTGAACTCATCATTCCCGGACAGACCGATGATGAGATCCTCATCACCACTTACCTCTGTCACCCATCAATGGCCAACGACGAATTGTCGGGACCTGTCGTCATGACAGAACTGATGAAATATGTGCAGCAGATGACAGACCGGCGTTACACCTACCGCTTTGTCGTCAATCCTGAGACAATTGGTGCCATTACCTATATCAGCCGCAACCTGGAGGCACTTCAGCAGCATGTGAAGGCCGGCTTTGTGCTGAGTTGTGTAGGCGATGACAGGACATACTCCTATCTCGCCACGAAATACGGAGATACGTTGGCTGACCGTGTATTGCAGAATGTGCTCAGCTTCCATGCGCCTGACTATATGAAATACTCCTTCCTTGACAGAGGTTCTGACGAGCGCCAGTATGGTTCTGCAGGCGTCAATCTCCCCGTTTGTGGATTCAGTCGTAGCCTATATACGCGTTATCCAGAGTATCACACCTCTGCCGACAACATGGATCTCATATCGCCAGAGGGGCTTCAGGGTGCTTACGACGTGATGGTCAGGGTGATCATGGCACTCGAGAACAACTATTTCTATGCCATGAACTGTAAGTGTGAACCACAGTTGGGCAAGCGCGGACTCTACCCCACCATCAGTTACAAAGGTTCTCACGACAGTGTGAATGTCATCCGAGACTTTACTGCCTATGCCGATGGAACCCACGACCTGATAGACATCAGCGACAGGATCCATGTGCCCACGGATCTTCTTATTGATATCAAGGATCAATTGAAAGCTCACGGCCTGCTGAACTATAAGGCCTCAATATAATCGTAGAGCTTTTTGTAAAAAGGATGGCGTGTCATGGTTGAGGCATCGCCTAGAATGATCAGTTTCATACGGGCTCTTGTGATGGCGACGTTCATACGGCGCAAATCACGGAGGAATCCTATTTGTCCCTCATCGTTGGCACGTACCAGCGAGATGAGGATGATATCGCGCTCCTGGCCTTGGAAGCCATCAACAGTGTTCACACTGATCAGGTGCCGATAGGGCTTAAAGAACTCCTTTTTCTTCAGCTGCCGGCGCAGATACTGCACCTGGGCACGATAAGGCGAGATAATACCCACATCAAGTCGCTCATCAAGAATACGTGCCTTGCCTATCTTTTCGAAATAGTTCTCCAAGGCCAGGAGTGTCAATTCTGCCTCTGCCTTATTGATACGACCGAACGATTCCCCAACAAACTGTTCCTTGAATGTCAGATTGCTGTCCTCAGACAACTCAAACTCTGAGGTATCAATCCACGACATGGGGATATCGAGGTCGAGAATACTTCGGTATTTCACCTCCGGAGCACTCTCCACCTGATTGCCATAAAACCATTCGGAGGAGAAACGCATGATTTCCTCATTCATACGATACTGCATCTTCAACAGCGTTACCACCTCGGGCTTGTTCTCCACAATGCGCTCCATCAGCGTTTTACCCAGACCTGCCTTCAGGGCGGCAAAACTTTTCACCGTTGGGGGCAACTGGCAATGATCGCCAGCGAATATTACGCGTGACACTCTTCTTAGCGGGATCCAACAAGCAGCCTCAAGGGCTTGCGCAGCCTCGTCTATAAACAAAGTACCGAACTTCTGTCCCTCAAGCAACCTACTGGCCGAGCCTACCAATGTGCAGGCAATAACCCGCGCTTCACCAAAGAGTTCGGCATTAATGCGTATCTCCAGTTCCGTAGCCCGTTCCTTCAGGCGCTCCATCTTCTGATGGTAACTCTCGTTACCCCTTTTTCGATGGGCCCGCAACTCTCGGATGGCTTTACGGATGGCCCACAACTGATCATAGTCAGGATGAGCCTCGAAACGACGCTCATAGGTAAAAGAAAGCATCTTGTCGTTTACGCGCGTAGGATTACCTATTCTTAATACGTTCACGCCACGATCCACAAGTTTCTCTGAAATCCAGTCAACAGCCATATTGCTCTGAGCACAGACCAGTACCTGATTCTCCCGTCGCAGTGTCTCATAGATGGCTTCCACGAGTGTGGTTGTCTTACCTGTACCTGGAGGTCCGTGTACGATAGCAACGTCCTTTGCCCGTAGCACCTTGTTGACGGCATCCTCTTGTGTCGGATTCAGATAGGGGAAATGAAGTGCCGCAAACGAGAACGTCTCTGCCTTCTGATGCGAATAAAACAAATCCCTCAGATAACCCAAACGGCCTTTGGCCTTGATGACGCGGTCGAGTGCCTCGAACATCATCTTATAGCTCGTCTCGTCGAAAAAGAGTTGGATGCCTACCTGCTCCGCACTCTGCACATCAATCAGTTGACCGTTATCTGGCACAGCCACCACCATTCGGTCGCCATCTACATAACTCACGCTACCAGTAAAGGAGAAATACTTGATCTTGTCACCATTGAGGCTGAAAAAGACCACAGGCTTGCCGAATTCGAAGTTATGCTCTATCTCGTTATCGTCACCCTGACGGTGTACCTCCACCACCAACTGGTTCAGCGAATTATAGTAACTCTTGCCCATTTTCAGCGGGAACCAGGCATCACCACGCTTCACCTTCCGCTGCAGTCCCATTTCCTCGGTCTGCTTGCGGTAGGCATCCTTCTCGGCCGCATACTCCATCTGGAGCAGCAACCGTTGTTGTGTCAGTTCCTGTATCGCTGTTGCCATAATTGCGTGCAAAATTACGTATTTTTTTGCTAAATGCAAAAAAAAACAGTACCTTTGCACCCAGAATGAAACAGATATTATTAATCAACGACGTTGTAGGCTACGGCAAGGTAGGCATGGGCGCCATGCTGCCCATCCTCTCCTATCTCGGCATTCCCACCTATAGTTTGCCCACAGCCCTCGTGTCGAACACGCTCGACTACGGGAAGTTCAATATCCAAGACACCACGGATTATATCCGCGGTACGTTGCCAGTGTGGAAGCAACTCGGTTTTTCATTCGATGCCGTCTGCACAGGTTTGATGTTCAGCGAAGAACAAGCCAAACTCGTGGCAGGCTACTGCAAGGAACAAGGCTCACAAAACACGACGGTCTTTGTGGATCCCATCCTTGGAGATGGTGGACGACTCTATAACGGCATGACTGAGCGTCAGGTGGAATTGATGCGCGAGATGGTCTCTGTAGCCCATCTTACCTTCCCCAACTATACAGAAGCCTGTTACCTCACCAGTACCCCCATCAAGATGGATGGTATCTCGTGGGAAGAAGCTGGCGACCTGCTCGACAAACTTCGCAAGATCGGCACTAAGTCGGCCCTTATCACCAGTTGTAAGATCGACGGCCGGAATGCCGTTGCAGGTTACAACCACTGCAATGACAGCTACTTCCATCTGGAATATCATGAGATTCCTGGTCTTTTCCACGGCACGGGCGACATCTTCTCTGCCGTACTCATCGGTCATCTCTTGAATGGAGAAGCCCTCCGTACCAGTACCCGAACGGCTATGGATACTGTCTTCCGCATGATTGAGCGCTACAAGAATACCGATGACAAGAATCGTGGTATTCCCGTAGAGAAGTGTCTCGACCTGCTGTAATCTCCAGACCATGATACTCCATCCTCTCCATACCGACATTCCGAAGCCGGAGCATTTTACTTACCCCTTTGGATATGAGCCTCATCCGCTGTGTCTGTTGGCGGTGGAAGAGGTAAAACAAGAGATTACCCGCCTTAACCCCACGGAAGGCAAGATGTTTGGCGTACTGGTGGTGGAATCGGCAGAAGGACTTGGATTCCTGGCCGCCTATTCCGGATTGTTGGAGGGCAGGAACGACTGGGACTATTTCGTACCGCCTGTGTTCGATGCCCAACAACCTGACGGCTTTTTCAAAACCCGTGAGCGAGAGATTATGCAGTCGCCTGAGCATAAGCAAATGTCACAGGAACTGCAACTATGGCTTTTCAGGCAATATAAAATGTTGAATGCGCATGGGGAAGAGAAGGATCTCGTGGATATTTGGCAAGACTATCACTGTTCACCCCGTATCCAGAAAAGATATCCACTGCCCCCAGGCGGCACAGGCGATTGTTGTGCGCCCAAATTGCTGCAATATGCCTATCACCACCATTTAAAACCTGTCTGCATGGCAGAGTTCTGGTGGGGCGAATCGCCTAAAGCTATCATCCGTCATCATGGACAGTTCTATCCAGCCTGCCGAGGTAAATGTAAGCCAGTGCTCTCTTGGATGCTGCAAGGGCTTGATGTGGATCCCAACCCCGACGAGATTAGTACTTCACATCTCACCCCAGAAATCATTTATGAAGACGAGGCGATGGTGGTACTTAACAAGCCCCCAGGGATGCTGAGCGTTCCAGGTAAGACGGAGGATTATTCCGTAGCTACTTGGGCTCAGGACCGCTGGCCAGGCGCTATGATTGTACATCGGCTCGACATGGGTACCTCGGGACTGATTGTGGTGGCGAAGACAAAAGCCTCGTACCTCGCCCTTCAGGAACAGTTTGTGAAACGTACTGTCAAGAAAAGATATATCGCCATCGTCGATGGCATTGTGAAAAAGGAAAACGGACGTATCGACTTGCCCCTGTCTTTCGACCCACTGAATCGTCCCAGACAAAAGGTGGATTACAAGAAAGGGAAATCGGCTATCACAGAATATGCAGTTCTGGCATCGAAAGACCGACACACACTGATAGCCCTATATCCCCACACTGGCCGAACCCACCAATTGCGGATGCACTGTGCTCACAGCGACGGACTGGGTTGTCCGATTGTTGGCGATGAACTCTATGGCCAGAAGGCAGACAGACTCTATCTGCACTGCGACCATCTGGAGCTTATTCACCCCATAACGGGAAAGGAAATGATTTTTAATTTGGAAAAGCCTTGTGAATTCGAGAAATTATGCTTATCTTTGTCGCCGAAGGAACTAAATAATAAATAAGGTTATGGTTAAGCACATTATTATCTGGACTCTGAATCCAGAACTCTCGGAAGAGGAGAAAGCAAAGGTAAAGGCCGAGATCAAGGCCGGTCTTGAAGGATTAGTAGGCAAGGTGCCCGGACTCCTCGACGTGAAAGTACACATCGATGGTCGTCTGGCATCCTCAAATGCCGACTTGATGCTCGACAGCACACTTGAGAGCGAAGAGGCCCTGAAAGGCTATGCCGTTCACCCCGAGCACGTGGCGGTGGCAAACGGAAAGGTTCGCCCCTACACAGTGCAGCGCAGCTGTTTGGATTTTGAACTATAAATATTGAAAGCCGAAGAACTCAGTTTCCGCCGCCTAAGGATTTATACAGTTGGATAGTAGATCCCAATAGCATGAAACGGTTGCCAAGCAAGGCCAATCGTGCTTCTAACAGACTCTGTCGCGCCAGTAGAACTTGCAGGTAGTTGAAGTCCTCCTCGTATTTCATACGCAGTTTCGAATTTTCAACAACACTTGTCAGTTTTTCTACCTGCTGTTCGTTAATGCCGATGGTCTTCCTGGCATATTGCACGCTTGCCAGAGCATCATTTACCTCCTTACCAGCATCAAGAATGGCTTGGCGGAAGGCTATGCGCGCCTCTTCCTGTTCGGCCTGAGCCTTCCGTAGCTCTGCCTTCAGTCGGCCGTGGTTGAATATAGGGGCAGAAAGCGACGCCAATGCCTTTGTAAGCATACCTGCTGGATTCACCACCTCACCGGCATCGTTAGTCCACCCTATACTGCCTGACAACGTGAGCGACGGGTAGAGTTCTGCCCGCGCCTTGTTGGTGGCATAGAAAGCACTCTTAAGTGCAGCCTCGGCCTTTCGTATATCAGGACGTGCGGCGAGTGCCTGTATATGTATTTTAGATATCTGAGGCAGATGCTCACACGACGCTTGGAAATCACCTCTATCGATATGACTGCTATAGCGCCCTAAAAGAGCACAGAGTTCATTTTCAGTCTGTATCATCAGAATCTGCAGCTCCTCAAGCTTTTCTTCCGCATCAAGCTTGCTCGCCTCTGCCTGACTCACTTCGTCGCTAGTCGTCTCACCCACAGCCATCAGGGCTTTCTGGGCTCGTATGCTCTCATCCCAGCTGATGATGATATCTCGGGTATCTTTTATCTGAGCATCGTACATCTCAAGTTGATAATAACTGGTGGCTATCGTGGCTATCAGCTCCACCTGCACAGCCTGTGCATAGGCGGCCTGCTCTTCGACATTAGCAACTGCAGCTTTCCTAGCATTCTGTAGTTTCCCGAAGATATCGAGTTCCCAACTGGCTTCTGCTCCAAAGAAGAACTTGCTTTCCGTCTGTGGGTCATTATCAGAATTCTTGAAGCGGGCCGTCTCGCCATTGGCCCCAAGTTCGAGTGAGGGGAACAGTTCGCCCTGGGCATTACGCAAAAAGGCTTTGGCAGCATCCACATGGAGTTTGGCAATGTTCAGGTCACTGTTATGTGCCAGTCCTTCCTCAATGAGGGCCACCAGACGAGGCTCGGTGAACACCTCGCGCCATCCCTGTGAAAATGAAGGGGCGCAAGAATCTGCCTGTACAAGGTCGGCACGGACAATACTATCACTAATCATCGGGCCTTGGCGATGGTAGTTGGAATAAGTACCGCAGCTAGTTAAGACGAACAAGGAGAAGATGAGGGGTAACACGCTATTATGCAATTTCAGCTTCGGCATGTATTTCTCCTCCAGATGCTGGAAGATGATAAAGAATACAGGAACGAAGAAAAGCAGTGCAAAAGTGCCAACCGTCATGCCTGCTATGACGCAGATACCCAATGATATGTTACCGACTGCTCCTGCACCTGTAGCAAAGACCAGTGGCAGCAGACCGATAATAAGTGTCATAGCCGTCATCAAGATAGGGCGCAGACGGACTTTGGCTGCCTCAAGTGCTGCATCGCGGATGCTCAAGCCCTCACGGCGACGGGCGCTAGCATATTCTGTCAGCAGAATAGCTGTCTTGGCCAATAGACCAATCAACATGATGATACCTACCTGCATATAGATGTTATTTTCCAATCCTGTCAGATAGACAGCTGCGAAACTACCTGCAATACCAAAGGGAATGCTCAACAATACAGCCATCGGGATGAGCATGCTCTCATAAAGTGAGCATAACACGAGATAGGCAAAGACAAACACAAGCAAGAATAGCCAAGTCATGTTAGCTGTGGAAGAAATCTCCTCGCGGGTCGTTCCTGTGAAATCGTATCCATAACCCTGTGGCAACGACTGGCTAGCCACCTCATCAATGGCATGGATAACATCACCTGTACTATAGTCTTCTTCTGGAGACACCTCGATACTGATACTTGAGAACAGGTTGAAGCGCACCAGCGACTCTACGCCATAGCTTTTCTTGAATGTCGTCAGTTCGGTGATGGGAATATAGGCGCCACGATCGGTATGGATCAAGATATTGTTGAGGTCGTCTCTATCAGCCCGCAACTCCGGGTCGGCCTGTAAAATGACGTGATAAAGCTTACCAAAGGCATTGAACTGTGAGGCATAATCGCCACCAATATAACCATTGAGGATCTTGAGCACAGCTGAAGGCTCTATACCGTAGCGCTTGCAAATGGCGGCATTGACAGATACGATATATTGAGGAAAGTTCACTTCGTAGGAACTATACACCTCACCTATCTCTTCACGTTCACCCAAAGCTTTAGCGAAACGGTCAGAGACCTCTTTCAACTTATCTATCGAGCCACCTTCATAATCCTGTACATACAACTCGATACCATCGCTAAATCCATAACCTGTGACTGTTGGCAGCGCATAAACAAACATGGAACCTGTCTTAATGGGACGGACACGGTCTTCTATCTTTTCAAGTACGTTGTCAATACGATGCTCACTGCCGTTTCGCTCATCCCAAGGTTTAAGCCTCATAATCATCATACCCATATTGGCACCATCGCCACCGAGGATATTCCAACCCACAATGGAAGCACACGTTTCTACCTCTTCAATCTCCTGCACAGCTTCTGCCACCTTATGAACTGTCTTTTTCGTCTGTTCTAAGGTTGAGCCTGGAGGCGTTGTGATGTCAACCATCGTAATACCTGTGTCCTCATAAGGTATCAGACTAGTTGAGGTAACTTTCTGAAACCAGACCAGCAAGACAATAGGTACCACTACCAAGATAGCTGCCAACCACTTATGATGGATGAACGTGGACAATCCTTTCTGATATTTCTCAGTCAGTACTGTCACCGATGCATTAAAGGCGCTTCCTAAACGGTGCCCGAATAAAGAAATCCGTCCTTTGGTCTTTTCCTCATTTTCATCTCTAAGAAGCAGCGCACAGAGGGCTGGAGAAAGGGTGAGTGCATTCAGCGTAGAAAAGGCAACAGCGGCTGCCATTGTCAGTCCGAATTCCTTATAATAGGTGCCGCTCAGCCCACCTGAGAATGAAGCCGGAATAAACACACACATAAAGACCAACGTAGTGGTGATGACAGCCGTACCAATATTGCCCATCGCATTGAGGGTGGCCTGATAAGGACTGCGCACCCCTTTCTCGAATTCGCTCTGTACAGCCTCAACCACCACAATCGCATCATCGACCACAGTACCGATAACCAGCACCAAGGCGAACAATGTGATAAGGTTGAGTGAGAAGCCAACCATATACATAAAGGCAAACGTGGAGAGTAGTGATACGATGATAGCAAAGGCTGGTATCAGCGTGGCACGACTATTCTGTAGGAACAGCAGGACTACCAGCACGACCAACAAAATGGCCTCGACGAGGGTCTTATAGACTTCCGCCATAGAGGCGTCGAGGAAATCATTGCTATCGAGTAGCACTCTGAACTCCACTCCCGGTGGCAATTGAGGACGAGCCTGTTCCATGAGCTCGTCTATCTCCAGATTTACCTGTCGAGCATTGGAACCTGCTTTCTGCGTGATAAAGGCCACCGTACCATTATGACCATTAATCCAACTGTCAGTTGCATAATTTTCAGAACCCAACTCGCAACGAGCTACGTCGCACAGACGGAGCTCTTCACCATCGGGCAGTGACTTAATGACGATGTTCCCAAATTCCTCTTCGCTGAGCAGTCGCCCGCGATATACCAAGGTATATTGGAAGGTATGCTTTGAATTCTCACCCAGTGTACCAATGGCAGCCTCGACGTTTTGTGCCTCCAGCACTTCCTCAATGTCTTGAGGTACCAAGTCGTAATGCGCCATACGCTTCGGATCAAGCCAGATACGCATGGCAAAGGTATTGCCTAGCACATTCACTTTACCAACACCCTTGATGCGTTCCAAGCGAGGTTTAATGTTAATATCAAAATAGTTAGAGATGAAGTCACTCTCGAAACGGTTGTCAGGACACTCAAGGGCGATGACTTTCAAGAAAGTCTGCTGTGACGTCTCCACATGGACACCCGTCTGGAGCACTTCCTGAGGCAGGATGCCCTCCACCTCGGCCACTTTGTTTTTTACCATCACCACCGCCATTTCAGGATCAATGCCATTCTTGAATACTACTTGGATAAAGGCAGATCCACTACTCGTTGACGAGGAGCTGATATAGTCGATACCGTTGGCGCCATTGATAGCCTGTTCGATAGGTACAATCACACTTTTCTGGACAGCCTCGGCACTGGCACCTGGATAATCAGCACTCACCTCTACGATAGGCGGTGCCATGTCAGGAAACTGCTCTACAGGCAGATTGACATAGCCGACTATGCCCACCAAAGCCATCATCACTGCAAGGGCAATCGACAATATCGGACGGTCTATGAAAAACTTGCTTTTCACTTCTTACCTTTCAATTTTTCAATTCTTCAACTCTTCAATTCTTTACCTTTATCCGCATTCCATCTTTCACCATTCCGGCTCCTTCAGCTATAATGACATCACCAGCCTTCAAACCCTCAGTCACAACATAGTCCTTTCCATTTTCATAACGAAAGACTTGGATTTCACAAGCTTTGGTAACACCATTAACCACTTTATATACAAACTGTTTATTCAGAATGTCGAAAGTAGCCTCTTGTGGGATGACGATGGCATTCTTAAGTTCGTAGGGCAAGATAATAGTACCATTACTGCCGTTACGGAACAGGTCGTCTGAATTCTCAAACGAAGCTCTGATGACAAAAGAGCCTGTTGCCTCATCCACATTACCACTAATGGCAGTGATGCGTCCCTTTTGACTGAGTTCCTTTCCCCAATAAGTAACAAGTGACACCTCTGGCAGGACTGAAGGTAGGTCACTCACACGGCAATTGTATATGTCCGCCAAGTTGTGAATCGTCTTTTCCGACATAGAGAAATAGGCGAAAAGGCGCCGAGGGTCAGTGACGTTAGTCAACTCTGTCTCCATCGATGGGTCAACCAGTTCACCCAAGCGGTATTCAATCATGCTGAGCACACCATCTGAAGGACTGGTGATGACCGTATATGACAGTTCATTGCGGGCTGTCTCCAAGTCAGCTTGTGCCTCAGCCAGAGCACCCTCGGCCTCAGCCTTGGCATTGCGGGCCTTATTCAAATCGAATTCGCCCACGACATGCTGTCTGTACAGCTCTTCCTTACCCTCTAAATTCTGACGGGCAGTAGCCAGTTGTGCCTTTGCACTGACCACCTTTGCCTCTGCATTTCTCACAGCCGCCTGATAGGGTGCCTGATCAATGATAATCAGTGGCTGCCCCTTCTTCACACGAGCGCCTTCTTCTACACAGATCTTGGTGATCTTACCGCTGATCTGAGGACGGATGACCGCAGGATTTTCTGTCTCAATTTTGGCAGTAAAATCACGAGTAACGGTGTAATCTTGCAACTTAATCGTCAGCGTACGGTATTCTTCGTCAAGTTCTTCTTCGTCCTCGTCATCCATCAGGCTGTAGAACAATCCTACTGCCAACAACAGCCCCGCCAACAGACAAATGGGAATCCATAATTTCTTGCTCATCTTCTTTATATCATTTATTGAGTGCAAAGATATAAAAAAACGTCGTCATCAACAAAAACTTAATTGTTTTTCTTTGCTATTACCTCATTTTTATGTACCTTTGCAGCGATATAACAATCACAATATGAGTTTAAAAAACAAATCGTGGCTTGTGATGCTGGTGGTATTCATGAGTCTTTTCTTTGCACGTAATCTGATGCTGCCTATGGTATCGGACGATATTCCCTATGCTTTCGTATGGGATGGGGAAGATAGAGGTAACCTGCTAGATGGTGTGGGGCCGCGTGAGCGAATCACGTCATTTGGTGATATCGTCCGCTCGCAATATTCCCACTACATGACATGGGGAGGCCGTATTATCGGCATCGGACTGACACAACTCTTTGCCTGGGAGGGCAAAGGACTCTTCAACGTACTCAACACGCTGGTGTTCACGGCACTGGCTCTGCTCCTGTTCCGTGTCGGTACAGGCAAGAAACTCAGCGAAATAAATGGCGTCTATATGTTTTGGATCCTTTTCGCACTATGGTTTCTGATTCCAGACCCCGTCCTCACGGTGCTCTGGATGTGTGGCAGTTGCGTGTTCCTATGGACAGCTGTCATCGGCCTGCTCTTCCTACTGCCATACGCCAAGGCATACTGGACAGAAGAAGACCCGCTACCCAATAAATGGAGTCTGCCGCTGATGGCTTTTGCAGGCCTTTGTGCTGGCTGGTCTGTGGAGACGAGTGCTGCAGTGCTTGATTTTGTGGTTTTCTTTGCCCTTATCTGGTTTTGGCGGCAGAAGCAACTTAAGACGTGGATGGTGGTGGGCTTTGTCTTCCTCTGCATCGGCTCTGCCATGTTGGTGTTTGCTCCTGGCGAGACCGTCCGTCTGGAACTGCAGCGCCTGTATGAGTATAATCCTGGACTGCCAGAGGACATGTACTGGACACCGTTGATGTACTCTATCACCTTCATAGAGTGTTTTTACCCTGTTGTCAGCAAGCAGATTCCGTTGCTACTGCTGATAGGCTATTACGTCTGGCACTTGCCCAAAGGGCAACGATGGAACAAGACTACGCAGTTCCAGACACTCATGGTTGCTGGTTCCATGGTGGTGATGCTCATCCTGATATTCGTACCAGTGGCTCCTGCCCGTGCCGGTTTCTTCCCAACCTGTGCCGTTATTCTTGCCTCACTCTCTGCCCTTCGCGAACTGTTGAAGGAAAAGGAGACTATCTGGCAGCGTCACCGTCGTCTGATACAGGGTTTCGTAGCCGTTAGCCTGGTGCTGTGGGTGGTGACAACCTCTATCTGTTTTTATATCGAATGGGATGTGCGCCAGCAGTGGATGAGCCGTATCGACTATATCAATGCCCATCAGGATCAGGACATCGTGGTGGTTCATCAGATAGACGTACCGCCAATTGCGGATGAACTACCCGACTGGTGGCTGTACAACTGTGTATCGTGGAATACCGACGTACTGGCCTGGGCTGCTGACTTGGAACCACGGCCTGAGGGCAGCCATAACCTGATGTACGCACAGTATTACGGATGGAAAAAAGTAATCACCGATGGCGAGGATCGGCGTAAAATAGAATAAGGTGTATTCATATAGAACAATAAGGTGCTCAGTTGGGCACCTTATTCTATATGAATATCCTTCAGCTTCTTACTTTGGTCACCTATCAGCTGTAACGTGTATTCCCCTGAAAGACGGGCCGTCGTGTCAAGCTGTTCCTGTGTATAGAGGGCTTCGCTGCCCTCAACATTGAAGGTCAGTCCCTCTTCACGTATCTGCACCACCAGGAAAAGATGCGCCTCGCTCTCTGGCATCTCAATATGAGCACAGGGGTAGTCGATGCCGTGAATGTCAACATACTCATAGATACCGGTGCCACTGACGTTCATCTCTGTGCCTACCTGCTCTTCGGGAGGAACCTGAAGGTCTCTCATCTGATGGAGCCAAGGGTAGATGAGGGTGCGCATCGTGCCGAAGAGAGTGGTGCGCGTCTGACTTATCAGTTCTGCCACGCTCTGCTCGGGATTCACGTCGATGCGCAACGACAGGCTCTTTAGGAAACAGCCCATCACGTTGCCTCGCAGGCGTTTGTCTAAACGTCCGTGATTGGTCGTCATGAAGACAACATCCGTTGTTCCTGCCATCTGTCCTAAAGCCATAGCATAGGCAGCCACGCAGATGGTAGTCATCATCGTATGCTGTTGCTCTTCTGACATGGCACCGGAATTCAGGCGGATGTGCTTCATACGGTCATAGTCCAGCAGATAGCAGGCATAGAGCGTCTGCCCCCAAGGGTTATCCGTCTGACGACAGATGTCCGTGTATTTGTGTCCTTTGAACTTCTCACACACCACTTGTTTGGCCCGCTGATAGGCTTCGCTCTCATAAGAGCCAATCTCTTCTCTGTTCCATACGGCAGCAATGTCATCCTGATCCTCTATGGGGATGCCGTTAAGGATATTACTGATGCCAGAAACAAACAGTTTCATAGAGATGCCGTCGAAGAAAATATGACAGTACGAGAAGCATGTAATCGTTTGCTGCTCAGTCTCGATGACGTTCACTCTGACACCAGGCTCCTCCAGCAGCTTGAAGGGACGTGCGAACTCGTTTTGGCGCTGTTCCCACTCACTATGTGTCATCTTATAGCGATGAACATTATTGGGCATATCCTTGCTTTCACTAATCATAAACTGCCCGTCCTCTTGTCTGACCAGATGGACATGGGCATAGTGATTGGTGTCTAAGAATTTCTGACAGGCAGCAGCCATATCGTCAGCACTCAGGCGTTCGGCGGGAATTTCAAAATAAGGCGTCACCTGAAATCCGTTCTCCATCGTCTCCATGTTGCTCTCACGCAGCATGTCTTCTTGGGTTGAATTTAAAGGATATATATTCATCTATAGCTTTTTTTATGCAAAAGTACTAAATACGACTAAAAATAAAGAAAAAACGACTCTTTTTTGCCTTTTTTATTATTTTTACTTACCTTTGCATACAATTGATTATTAACAAACGTTATAACAAACGTTTTATGACACGAATCCTTAATACTCTAGCGGAATATTGGAGATATTCGATGTTCACATCCATTGGAGAATAACTCCTACAAATATATGTATGGCTTAAATATCGTCCTTATCAAAATCACTAATGAAGAATCCAATCCATGACTTTACCTACTTATCTACAATGGGTCCATGTTCCTTTGCCGACATACAACTAACACCTCTCCCGTCAACTTGCAATTTCACATAATCATCCAAAGCAATAGCCTGTGCTGCAATAATCTCACAAGGTGATTTCTTAATTTCAAAAGGATTCTTTTTCATATCTTTAATCATTAAATTGTTTTATCGCGGCAAATATAAGTATTTAATTTCAAATTACCAACAATTTCCCCGATTTTTTCATTTTTCTCAAGATGCAGATGTATCGACGACAAAATCGTAGGTGATGCAAGCCCCAATCTTTAATTTCTCATCTTTGATGTCTTCTTGGGTTGAATTTAAAGGATATAGATTCATCTATAGCTGGTTTTATATGCAAAAGTACTAAATACCGCTTAAAAAAAGGCAAAAAAACGATTCTTTTTTCCCTTTTTAAGTATTTTTGCTTATCTTTGCATACAATTGATTAACTACAAATGTTTCATGAAGCGAATCCTTAATACTCTAACAGGATGTTGGAGACATGCACCTTGGCAGGTGGTGTTGCTATTGTTTGTTGTACCATTTCTCATCCGCAACCTACTGTTGCCGATGGTGGGTGATGATTTCTCTTACGCTTTCATCTGGAACGGTGACGATCTTGGCAATTTGATGGATGACATCGGTCAACGCGAGCGCATACATTCCTTTTATGATATTCTCGTCTCACAGTGGTCGCATTATTTCACTTGGGGCGGACGTACGCCTTCCATGATTTTTATCCAGCTGTTTGCATGGCTCGGAAAAATCTGGTTCGACTTTGCAAACACCATCGTATTTACACTGTTGATGCTGATTCTCTACTGGATCTCTGTAGGCAATACGATTTCTCCTGCCCGACATAAAGGTGTGTTCTTTTGGGTAATGGCCGGCATACTCTTCGGTATTATCGATTATATCAGTACCATGCTGTGGATGACAGGGGCATGTGTCTATTTATGGTCAGGATTCTGGGAGTGCCTGTTTCTGCTGCCATTTGTCACTCGGAAACATCCATCAGTGCTCCTGATGGCGCCATTGGGCTTGCTGGCGGGATGGTCAGAGGAGGCGGGCAGCCTGATTACCGTGATGCTGACAGCATGGCTGATATTTGTCTCCTGGAGACAGAAACAGCTTGAGAGGTGGATGGTAGTAGGTTCTTGCTTCCTGCTGATAGGTTGTGGCCTGCTGATGTTATGTCCTGGTTCTTTACATCGCGAGGACATTATGCTTGAATATGCGCCAGAATATGTCTTGCCTGCTGAGGATTTGTTCTCAGCAAGGATGTTCTGGGATAATTTTACAGGCGGATTCCTGCCCATCCTTATTTGGGAGAGTTTCCTGTTTATCCCTATCGCCATCTGTTTCTTCAAGCGGAAGAGCCTTTCACCAAATCCCATTGTCCCCCTATTTACTGCTGGAGGACTTCTGGTGCTTTGCGCTATGATGTTTGCGCCAGAATTTGAACTTCGCACGGGATTCCATTCCACCTTGTTCCTGACCATAGGTTCTGCTGCCGCCTTGAAGGAGATTGCCCCATGGCTCAAGCAGGCGCTTGTGGCCACCCCGTGGCGTAGGGCCATCACACTGACCCTAGCCGGTATTTTAGGGGCATACAGCCTCTTCGTACTGATAGGCTGTTTGGTGGTTGAAACGTCTTACCACCAACAATTCAATGAGCGCCTGTCCTACGTCAAGCAGCATCAGGATGCAGACTCGCTGGTGGTGCCATACTACAAGATTCCTTACAATCTTGACAACTATCTCGGTCCTCGCTCAATCACCGATCTTCATATTATATACGGTGCTGATCTGGAGTCGAAGACCACAGATAATCGTTCTCTTATGTACGCCCGCTATTACGGGTTTCACCCCATCCGTATTGACCGCGAAATCGACTGGAAGAAACGAAATGAAGACTGATCGCAATTCATATCTCATCTCGAAGGCCCTGAAAAGCTTTGTTCTGGCCTCCATCCTGACAGCTGCTGCCGGACAACTGGCCAGTACCTTTGATGCCATCATCTTGGCACAATTCGTTGGCAAGGGAGGCGTTTCGGCTCTCAGTCTGGTGATGCCAGTCACCACCTTCATCGGTTGTCTGGGTCTTTTGATCGCTTTTGGAGCGAATGCCCTGGCAGCCCGCGAGATCGGAAGTCACAACCTCGAAGGCGCTTCTGAATTCTTTTCCACTGCCGTTTGGTCTATCCTGACTATCGGTGTTGCCTTCTCCCTGTTGATGTACGCGGGCATCCCTGTCATCATGGATATTATCACCGACGAAGAGGCGCTTCGCGACTTGCCTGCCGAATATCTGAGTGTTTACGTGTTAGGTGCCTGGCTTGAGATGCTTTCCTACGCCCTCTGCCTCTTTGTGGCTACCGACGGTCATCCGCGCAGGGTGATGATGGCGGTCTTTGCAGGTGTACTGGTCAATGCCATCGTTGATGTACTGGCTGTCGGGGTTCTGGATTGGGGTATGAAAGGTGCCGCATGGGGCTCGTTGGCTCAGTACGCCGTCAATATCCTATTACTGACGCTCTACCTTCGCCTGCCTGCCTGCTCCTATACTCTGAGGTGGCCAGGACGAAAGGGCTTTCGGCTTTTAGTAGAGAACATCAAGGAAGGTGCGGCTGTGTCCATCAGTAACATCCTGATGGCTGTCACCGTGCTCCTTATCAGTAATATCATTTTCAATGCACTGGGCAAACCCGGGCTCTTCTGCTGGTCTGTCTGCCTACAGATGCTTTTGGTGTCAGTGGTCTTTATCAATGGTGTGATGGAGTCACTGTTTGCCATTGGCGGTGTGATGCTTGGCGAACACGACTTGAGAGGCTTCGATCTGCTTTCGCGAAGAGCACTGATCACTGTCAGCCTACTGGTATTGGTGATAGTTGTCCTGATGTACATCCCTGGAGCTGTTGGCCTGCTGTTTGGAGTCAAGAACCCTCAGGAACTCGCAGTTCTCGACCACGTGTTACGTATTTACTCCCTGGTCATGCTCCCCTTTGCCTTTACATTGGTGCTAGTGGCTGTCTATCAGGTGCTCGAAATGATAGTGCCCAGTGTCATCTGTGCGATAGGCCAGTTGACATTAATTGTTATCGGTATATGGCTTTTTTCCACTTACGACCCGTCGCTTATATGGTGGGGATTCCCTGTGGCAGCCTTCCTTTTTCTCTTAGGGCAATTGCTCTTGTCCTTTATTTACAGCCGCCGTCGAGGCTGTCGTGTCTCAGCTCTTACCCTGATTCCATACAAGGAGGGTGGTCGTACGTTCGACAGTTCTGTGCACTATAAGTCTGATGAGGTATATACCGTACTGCAAAATATCGACGCTTTCCTTCAGGAGTCAAAACTTAGTAAACATAATCTATTCTGTCTGAACCTCTGTTGCGAGGAACTCATTACAAACATTGCACAGCACTCTCAAGGGCATATCGTCCATCATTCATTCGACGTTCACATCTATTCCGATGACGAAGGAACCTGTGTGGCACTGAAAGACGGCGGAAAACCTTTTAACCCGCTTTCAGCGGGCAAGATGGCAGATCCAGACATCGGTAAGGAAGGCTGCGAGCATCTAGGCTTGCGCCTGATTAACAATCTCGTGGAGGATATCTCCTATAAATATATGTATGGTTTGAATATTGTTTTAATTAAAGTATAAGACAAAAAAGCCCCATCCTACAAGTGTAAGATGGGGCCATTTGCTTGTAAATTGCTTTTTACTTCGCCTCTCCACTACCGTAGATGAAGCCAAAGGCACCGCTGACATATTCGAAAATCTCGTCGTCACGGAAGAAACGCTTCAACTCTATCTCGGCATTCGACGTAGAGTCGCTAGCATGTACGATGTTCTGCTGATTGCTCATTGAGTAGTCGCCGCGGATGGTTCCTGGCGCTGCCTCACGCCCGTTGGTCGATCCAGTCATGGTGCGTACAACCTGCACAGCATCAACTCCCTCCAAAGCGAGGGCCACTACAGGCGATGCCTGCATGGATGCTGCCAATGACGGGAAGAAGGGACGATCCACAAGGTGTGCATAGTGCTCACGCAGAATCTCGTCAGAGAGCTGCATCATTTTCATGCCTGCCACACGGAGCCCACGACGCTCAAAACGGTTCACAATCTCACCAATCAACTGTCTTTGTACACAGCTGGGCTTCAGTAATACAAGGGTTTTCTCCATGTGATTACTTCTTATTGATAGCGAGGTCAATAGCAACAGCTACAGAAACGGTAGCTCCCACCATCGGGTTGTTACCCATACCGAGGAAGCCCATCATCTCAACGTGAGCAGGCACTGAAGAAGAACCTGCGAACTGAGCGTCAGAGTGCATACGTCCCAAGGTATCAGTCATACCGTAAGAAGCAGGACCTGCGGCCATGTTATCTGGGTGCAGTGTACGACCTGTACCACCACCAGAAGCTACAGAGAAGTAAGGCTTGCCAGCGAGCACGCGCTCCTTCTTGTATGTACCAGCTACGGGGTGCTGGAAACGGGTTGGGTTGGTAGAGTTACCAGTGATGGAGACATCAACATTCTCCTTCCACAGGATTGCTACACCCTCACGTACATCGTCAGCACCATAGCACTTCACCTTCAGACGGTTGGGGTTGTTGCCATAAGGAACCTCCTTAACCACATTCAGCTCACCAGTGAAGTAGTCGAACTTGGTCTGTACGTATGTGAAACCGTTGATACGGCTGATAATCTGAGCAGCGTCCTTACCAAGACCATTCAGGATGACACGGAGAGGCTTCTTACGAACCTTGTTAGCCATCTCGGCAATCTTGATGGCACCCTCGGCAGCAGCGAAGCTCTCGTGACCTGCCAGGAAAGCGAAGCACTCAGTCTCCTCACGGAGCAGACGAGCGGCGAGGTTACCGTGACCGATACCCACCTTACGATCGTCAGCTACTGAACCTGGGATACAGAAGCTCTGCAGACCGATACCGATGGCCTCAGCAGCCTCGGCAGCTGTCTTTACGCCCTTCTTGATGGCGATGGCAGCACCACAAACGTATGCCCACTTGGCATTCTCGAAGCAGATGAGCTGTGTGTCCTCACACATCTGATATGGATCGATACCTGCCTTTTCACAAATCTCATTGGCCTCCTCGATAGAGTTGATGCCATTCTCCTTCAGAGCAGCAAGAACCTGGTTGATACGGCGCTCCTGA
>CACXVS010000009.1 GCA_902771155.1 uncultured Prevotellaceae bacterium | reverse complement strand
AGTAAGCGAGTAAGCGAGAGCAGAGTGGAGCTTGCTCCAACTCTGCCGAGCGCGAGCGAACTCGATGCGAAGCATCAAATAGGCGATTAAGCGAGAGCATCGCCATATATGCAAAGACTCTTTTGCTGACACAAAAGCAAAAGAGTTTTTTTATGCCTGTCATTTTTTCGTTTCAAAGTTTGAAACGTACGTACCAAAGTTTGAAACGTACATACCAAACTTTGAAATGTACATACCAAAGTTTGAAACGGAAAATTAAACTTGAGGTAAAAGAAATCTCTACCGAATGGCGGAGATTTCTTGTTTTTTATTTATCTTTGCACCCAAGAATGGAATCATTGAAGGAGAAGACGGCAAAAGGTCTCTTTTGGGGCGGCATGAACAATGGCATCCAGCAATTGCTCGGATTTGTCTTTGGCATTATTCTGGGGCGCCTGCTTAATCCGTCGGACTACGGATTGATAGCGATGATCACCATTTTCTCGCTGATAGCCACTGCGCTTCAGAATAGCGGTTTCTCTACATACCTTGTCAATCAGAAGGAGCCAAAGGCGAGCGATTATAATGCCGTGTTCTGGTTTAACATCCTGATGGGAGGTGCCATCTATGTCATCCTTTTCCTTTCGGCACCCTTGATAGCCGACTATTATCACGAGCCCCGACTGGTAGCCCTCTGCCGCTATGCCTTTATCGGACTCTTGTTCTCTTGTTCGGGAGTGGCCCAGGCGGCTTATCTCTTCAAGAATCTCAAAGCAAAACAGTTGGCCAAGGCGAGTATTACGGCAACATTGGTATCGAGTCTGGTGGCGGTCGTGATGGCCTGGCAGGGTTTCTCGTATTGGAGTCTGGCCACGCAGACCAATCTTTTCATACTGATATCCACCCTGTTGCGTTGGCACTATAGCGACTGGCGACCCTCACTGAAAATAGACTTCTCGTTTGTGAGGCAGGCCTTTCCTTTCAGTGTGAAGATCCTGATCAGCGACATACTCACTCATGTGAACAATAACGTGATGAATATTCTGTTGGGGCGCTATTATTCAGCCCACGCCACAGGCAACTACAACCAGGCTTACCAGTGGAACAACAAGTGTACATCGCTGATACAAGGTATGGTGAAGCAGGTGGACCAGGCTGTACTGGTGAGTGTGAGCGACGATCGAGAGCGGCAACTCGCCGTGCTCCGCAAGTTGTTGCGCTTTGCTGCCTTTATTTCGTTTCCGTTGCTGTTGGGCTTTGGCATTGTAGCCAAGGAGTTTATCGTGCTTGCCATTGGTGAGAAATGGCTGGTGTCGGCCACGTATCTGCAATGGCTCTGCGTTTGTGGGGCCATCTTGCCGTTAAGCACGCTGTTGGCCGATTTCATCATCAGCAAAGGGAAGAGCGGCACGTTTATGGGGAGTACGTTCGCCCTCGGTCTTCTGGAGATTCTGGCCATGCTCTTGCTCTATCCCTATGGTGTCAGTCTGATGGTAAAGGTCTTTGTGGCCATCAACCTTGTGTGGCTTTTCGTATGGTATTTCTTTGCTCAGCGACTCACCGATTATTCCTTGTTGCAATTCCTGAAAGACATTGTGCCCTTCGGTTTTGCTGCGGTGGCTGTCATGATGTTTACCAAATATTTTACGGAGTATATCGTGGACAGTCTCGCGTTCGTAGGCGACTATGCCTCGCTCTGGTTATTGCTCATCAGTCGGGTTATTATTGCCTCAGTGCTCTATCTCCTCGTGATGAAAGCAGCCAAGGCGAAGATTCTTGACGAGGTACTCGCATTCCTATTTAGAAAAAACAAACAAAACGGTCAGATATGAATTATGCATTAATCATCGCCGGAGGCTCCGGCAACCGTATGGGACAGGACATTCCCAAGCAGTTTATGTATGTGGACAACAGTCCTGTCATTATCCACACGCTGAAGGCCTTTCAGCAACACCCCGACATCAACGGCATCGCTGTGGTCTGTCTGGCGGGATGGGAAACAGTGTTGCAGTCGTATGCCAACCAGTTCTCTATCGACAAACTAAAATGGATCTTCCCTGGTGGTGATAATGGTCAGGAGTCGATTCATAATGGCATCTATGGCCTTCGTGAGGCTGGTTGTCAGGATGAGGATCTGGTTTTGATCCATGATGCTGTGCGACCACTCTTGTCGCAGGATATCATCTCGTCGAACATCGCCATCTGCAAGAAATACGGCTATGCCATTACAGGTATTAAGTGTCGTGAGGCTATCCTTGAGAGTGAGGACGGTTTCTCTTCAACCTCGAGCATTCCTCGTGATAAACTCATCCGTACCCAGACGCCACAGACCTTCCGCCTTGGAAACATCATCGCTGCCCATGAACTGGCCAGGGAGCGTGGCATCACCAACTCTGTTGCTTCTTGTACGCTGATGGCTGAACTGGGTGACATAGAGATGCACATCGTTCCTGGTTCGGAAAAGAATATCAAGATTACCACCGTGGAAGACCTTGAGATTCTGAAAGCTCTTATGAATGTAAAGGCGGAGTCATGGCTGAAGTAAATCCATATCTTGAAGATATCCTGAGGGGACTGAATGATTTCGATCTGACGGCTCTTCGCAACAAGCAGATCCTCGTGACAGGTGCTACGGGTCTGATAGGCGGTTGTTTGGTGGACGTGCTGATGCATAGTGATAGTTCTTGTCAGGTGTTTGCCATGGGCAGAAATGAGGCAAGGGCTCAAAAGCGTTATGCTAACTATTGGAAGACAGACCGATTTCATTTTATCTATGGCGATGTCACCATGCCGCTTTCCTGCAACGAGACATTCGATTATATCATTCATGCAGCCAGTAATGCCAGTCCTAATTTCTTCAAGGAAAAACCTGTTGAAGTCATCAAATCGAATATCATGGGTGTAGAGCAGCTGATGCAGTACGGTCTTTCTCATAACATGCAACGGATGCTTTACGTGTCGTCTGGCGAGGTTTATGGTGAAGGTAATGGGAGTGCATTTACAGAGACAGATAGCGGTTATGTGAATTGTGCTACGCCTCGTGCTTGTTATCCTTCATCGAAACGAGCTGCCGAGACCTTGTGCGTGGCCTATGCTGCTGAGTATGGTGCCGATGTGGTGATTGCCCGTCCTTGCCATACCTATGGTCCTTATTTTACAGAGAGCGACAATCGTGTCTATGCCCAGTTTGTCCGTAACTTGCTCGACGGCAAGGATATTGTCATGAAAAGCCGAGGCGAGCAATACCGTTCGTGGCTTTATGTGGTCGATGCTGCCTTTGCCCTGCTCACCATTCTATTGAAGGGTACTAAAGGGGAAGCTTATAATGTGGCAGACGAACAGTCTGACATCACCATCCGGGCGTTGGCAGAACTGTTGGCCTCAGCAGAAAACAGAAAAGTCATCCTTGATATCGACGAGGTTAATGGTAATACCACACCCATCACCCGTGCCACCTTCTCTACAGAGAAATTGGCACAATTAGGTTGGCAGCCTCAAACTACCATTGCCGAGGGACTCACTCACACATTAGCAGCCCAACGCTTACTTCGTTAATTCTGGAATAATCACCACAGAGTGGAAATGCCGCTTTTCTACAGGCGGTATCTCCATGTAGTTGCCATAGATATTACGCAGATACTGGTCAGGATCGTGAGGTGCAGGAAACTCTGCATCCTCGAACTTGATGGTTGAAAGTGGTAACACCGTCTCGCGATCGTGAGTAATGCCATAGCCGTTCATCGTGGGGATATTGGCATAGCGCGAAGAAGGACATACCGCCTTCAGCAATTTCCATAGAGCCTGATAAAGCAGCAGTTTACCACCAAACCAGAAGAACTCGGCAAAGGCCCGAAGTGAATAGGTGTGAGGATGGTGTAGAATGGAGTTACTCTTGGTAATACCCCTTGCCAGGCGTTTCGTCCACGACTTAGGTATATCAGGATGAGCCTCGAAGGGAAAGATATCCACAAAGATACCCTTCACATAATCGTCCACGAAATTATCTCCTTTTTCTATATAGAGGGAGTTCAGATCACGTACCTTTACCATCTGCTCCTTCACATGAGGATCTGTCTCAGGGGTTTGTACAAAGAGTCCTTCGGGCAAATCGTCTGGGGCAACCTTTGCAAAGCGCATCATATCCTGATAGTCCATGGCAATGTCGATATCATCGTCCCATGGGATAAAACCACCATGACGCACAGCTCCCAGCAACGTGCCACCATCGAGCCAATAGTTGAGGCCATGTTTCTTACAGATGCTGTCAATCACTTTCAGAATCTCCAATTGTTTCAGTTGACAATTGCGCAAATTGGGTTGCGAGAATACCCTTAATTGTTCTTTGTAATCCATAACTACTTCCTCTCAGAATGCAAAGTTACGAAATAATTGTGAAGTATTCATTATGAATACCAAACTTTTTGTATCTTTGCAGCATGAAATATCCTGCTAAGACCGATATCGCTGTTCTGTTGCTGTTTTTTAATCGTGCAGAAACCTTCAGACTCGTATTTGAGGCTGTGCGCCAGGCGCGCCCCTCAAAGTTGTTCCTTTATCAGGACGGTCCGCGTGGAGAGCGCGACCTGCCTGGTATCGAGGCGTGTCGGAACATGGTCTCTGATGAGAACATCGACTGGGAGTGTGAGGTTCATCGTATGTATCAGGAGAAGAATGTCGGATGCGATCCCTCCGAGTATATCTCCCAGAAGTGGGCTTTCTCCATTGTTGACAAATGTATGGTGCTCGAGGACGACGATGTGCCGTCACAGTCGTTTTTCCCCTTTTGTAAGGAGATGCTCGACCGCTATGAGCATGATGAGCGTATCACGATGATTTCCGGGTTCAACATCGACGAAGTAACCCCTGATTGTCCTTACGACTATTTCTTTACCTCCACTTTCGCCATCTGGGGTTGGGCTTCGTGGCGAAGGGTTGTTGACCAGTGGGATGGGAAATATTCTTTTCTCGATGATGCTTATCATATGCGCCAGCTGAAAGCTTTGGCCGAGCAGCGTAAATACAGAAAGGACATGATTCAGATGTTCCACGATCATCGTCAGACTGGGAAAGAATATTACGAAAGTATCTTCTGGGCTTCCATGCTTTTTAATTCCGGTCTTGCCATTATGCCCTCGAAGAATCAGATCAACAACCTTGGACTGATGGCCGACTCCACGCATTTTACCGCTTCGGCAAAGACCACCCCCAAGCGCATTCGACGTATGTTCACCATGAAACGGTATGAACTGGAGTTTCCTTTGAAGCATCCCAGATACGTTATTGAGGATGTTGAATACAAAGAGCGCCTCTATAAGGTTAATGCCTGGCGCCACCCTAGGATCAAAGTGATGAATTCCCTTGAGGAACTATGGCTGAATCTTCGCTATGGCCATTTTGGACAGATTACAAAATCATTCTCTCGTCGCATCAGGAAGTGGTTGGGTACCGACAAGCATGTTTAAATGGTGGCCTTGATGGGTGTAAGCAGGTAGTCCACCAACAGATAGCCATTATAGGCAAAGAGGTATAGCGTTAACAACAAGACGGGGATGCGAAGCCATCGCATTTGCATTTCCTTGAAAAGATATGCGGTGGCTATCGGCAGGACAAACATGAAATGAGGCGCCATGATAAACACCTCGTTGATGCCAAAGCCCAGTATCAGGTGTAGGAACAGATCGAAACAGAGACAACAGAGACAGAGCCAGAGAAAACGGCTCTTCCTGCCACACCAGATTCCTATGGCAAATAGCAATAAGATGATGCCT
The DNA here is from genome assembly GCA_902771155.1 of uncultured Prevotellaceae bacterium. The sequence continues at coordinate 76,154 of CACXVS010000009.1, read as the reverse complement.
TCTACCACATAACTAAGGGTCCATCGATAAGGCACAAACACAGGTCGGCCAACCAACGTGTCCTCCAGGAAATAATCCTGATGGAACTGTAGCGATTCACCAAAGAGGTTGTCATAGACAGTCTGCCAACGGGAGGTAGAGATATCCGTCCATTTTAAGAAACCATGATCCTCCATCGGTTTACCTGTCTTTGCGGCCTGACGTTTTAGAATCTTCTCACGACGGGCTTGTTTCTTTTCGTATTCCGCTTTCTCTTCTGTGCTCATCTGGGCCACCCGTTGCTTGGTCTTCTCCGCCATTCTCTCCTTTTGTTCGGCTTTAGCCTTCTCCTTGGGTTGCACAAAGGTGTCATTCTCCCACATGGCAGTTCCCCAAAGTAGGGCAGCAGGCAAAACGACGGCTAAGAGCAGATACTTAGGACGGAAGAAGTCGCGAAGGTTCACAAAGAAACCCGACAGAAAGACCTTAACACCATTGCTTAAGGTAACGCCCGCTGTGATATAGAAAAGGATGGCCGATTGCCACCAACGGAATTCGCGCCCTTTCTGGATGCACACGCCGGAGATATAAAACGTGATGAGCAGCAAGAACATGGAGATGGTGAAATGATCGGGCACAATGAATGACAGTAGAATATAGGCAAAAGAGAAATGATAGGCCGTTAGCAAGGTGGCATCCCATCGTTCTAAGGCTATCACCTCTCGGTGAATCCTATAGAGGAAGATATAAGAGTAGAACGAGCACACAATTAGTGGCAAGGCTACCAGATACTGCGCACAATTGACTCCCAACAGTGCTTCAAGGGCCTCGTTGATAACCCACAAAGGCCAGATCATAAACGACAGCAACGGATGGCGGAAAACCTGATATACCATATCCCATTCCGTCACACCATGATAGGTGGCCGGGTCGTAGCCAGAGAGATGCAACTCGCGTTCCAATACCTTCCAGTAGGGGCCAAAGCCTTCCTGCATGAAGAGTTCGTGCATCCTCCAAATAAACAAAGCATTGAGGAGGAGGATGACCGCCAAAGCAATAAACGCCTGAACACGTTCCTCGGGCTTTATCTTAAACAACTTGAATGGTTTCATATATTTTACCTTTTTCTTGCAATGACATAGATGATGACTGGCGCACCAATCAGTGGTGTTACTGCATTCAGAGGTATCACCCCACTTTCTCCAGGGAGGAAGCAGACGAGGTTGCAGAAGAGTGCAACGACCGATCCGCAGAGTAGGGTAGCGGGCAAAAGCTGACGATGGTTGTCGGTGGTCAGCAGCAATCGGGCGATATGGGGCACAGCCAGTCCGATAAATGCCACAGGTCCGCAGAATGCAGTGGTGATGGCGGTTAGCACGCCAGTGACGATGAGCAACCAATTGCGCACCCTTATGATGTTGACGCCTAGGTTCTCAGCATAACGGTCGCCCAGCATCAGTGCATTCAGAGGTTTGATCAGCAACAAGGCACCCATGAGTCCTGCCAGCGTTACAATGACAAATACAGGCATATTCGCCATCGACACGCCCCCGAAGGAGCCCATGCCCCACACCATATACGATTTCACCCCCTCGTCGGTGGCGAAGAAGTTAAGTAGCGAGATGGCAGAGTTGGAGATATAGCCAATCATGATACCGATGATTAACAGCATCACACTGTTGCGCACCAGTGTGGAGAAAAAGAAGATGACCGCCATCACCGCCATCGCTCCTATGAAGGCAGCCAACAGAATGGCTGCAAAACCACTGATGCTGGCAGAACCGACAGAGAAGCTGCCTCCAAGCAGCAGCATCACCAGCGCCACACCAAGTCCGGCACCGCTGTTGATACCAAACACACTTGGACCAGCCAGGGGGTTGCGAAAGGCCGTCTGGAGCATCAGGCCACTCACAGCCAGTGCGGCTCCGCACAGCATGGCGGTGATAGCCTGTGGTAGTCGCGATTGGAGAATGATGAACTGCCATGAGGCTTTCTCGCTCTCATCACCTAAAAGGATGCGTACCACGTCGCTGGCGGGAATCGAAACCGACCCCAACAGAAGGTTCAGGGCAAAGAGCATCACGATGATCGCCCCAAGGCCAATACAGTATAATACACCTCTGTTCATCACGCCTTTAGTCGCAAATCTGATGCAAAATTAAATAAAAAATGTCACAAATGGTGGCTTAACGGAAAAATTATTGTATATTTGTAGCCCGAATAATCCATAACTAAACAATTTTTATATGAAGAAAACGCTTTTATTGTTTGCTATTGCTTGTGCTACTACCGTTGCACAAGCACAGAAACCGGCTATCCCTCGTGATGCAGCCCTGGAGGCAAAAGTTGAGAAAACGCTTGCCCGTATGACGCTCGACGAGAAGATCGGACAGATGCTCGAACTCAACCTCGACGTGATGGGCAAGATGACGGTTGAGAACGCCAAGGTGGATCGTGAGAAGGTGCGCTCCGTGCTTCAGCAGTATGGACGTTCTGCTGAGGAGATCGAGGGTATGCTAAAGATGACTGATCAGGAGATCATCGACAAGTTGGGTGGTTTCCCCGTCGATATCTATCAGGGCGATACCAAGCGCGTCTGGAAACTCAACGAGGTGATGCTCGACACACTGATTTCTAAGTGGAAGGTAGGCTCTATCCTCAATGCGCCCGGCACCCGGGCCCCCAGTGTCGATGAGTGGCAACAGTGGATTCGCCTGATTCAGGAGAAGTCGATGAAGTATCTCGGCATTCCTGATATCTATGGTCTCGACCATAATCATGGTGTCACCTATACCCGTGGTGGTACGCTTTTCCCACAGCCCATCAACCTCGGCGCTTCGTTTAATACCGAACTGGCCTTCCGTGGTGCGGAGATTACGGCTTACGAGAGTCGTGCGGCTAACTGTCCTTGGGTGTATAACCCCGTTGTCGATCTCAGTCGCGATCCCCGATGGCCCCGTGTCTATGAGAGCTTTGGTGAGGATGCCATCGTAAACGCCAAGATGGTGGCAGCCGAGATTAAGGGTTATCAGGGTGAGGATAACAATCACATCGATCGTTTCCACGTAGGTACCAGCACCAAGCACTATTTTGCCTATGGTGCTCCTTGGACAGGTAAGGATCGTACGCCAGCCTACCTCTCGCCGCAGATGATCCGCGAGAAGTATTTTGAGCCCTTCAAGGCCGCTGCCCTTGCAGGCACCCTCACCATGATGGTCAACTCTGCCTCTGTCAATGGTGTGCCTGTTCATGCCAGCTATGAATATCTCACAAAGTGGTTGAAGGAAGATCTGCAGTGGGATGGTTTCCTCGTGACCGACTGGGCCGATATCAACAACCTCTTCTCTCGCGAGCATGTCGCCAAGGATAAGAAAGACGCCATTCGCATTGCCATCAATGCCGGTATCGACATGTCGATGGATCCTTATAGTGTGGAGTTCTGCATCCTGCTGAAGGAGCTTGTCAACGAAGGAAAAGTGTCAATGGCCCGTATCGACGATGCCGTGCGCCGTATCCTCCGTGCCAAGTATCGCCTCGGTCTCTTCGATGAACCGAATACGGGTGGCAAGGGCTTCGAGAAGTTTGGCTGCGACGAGTTTGCCAAAGCCTCTCTCCAGGCAGCCGAGGAGTCTATCGTGCTCCTGAAGAACGAAGACGGCACCCTGCCGTTGAAACCCAAGAAGATCCTGCTCACAGGTCCTAATGCCAACCAGATGCGTTGTCTGCATGGAGGTTGGAGTTACACTTGGCAGGGTTCTCGTGCAGAGGAGCTCTCTGAGAAGTACAACACCATCTACGAGGCTCTCTGCCAGAAATACGGCAAAGACAATATCATTCTCGAGCAAGGTGTGACCTATAACGAAGACGGTGCCTACTACGACGAGAACGAACCCCAGATTCAGAAAGCCGTTGATGCCGCAGCCGGTGCCGATGTCATCATCGCCTGCATAGGTGAGAACTCTTACACCGAGACACCAGGCAACCTTACCGATCTTTGGCTCTCAGAGAACCAGCGGAACCTCGTGAAGGAACTGGCCAAGACGGGCAAGCCCATCATCCTCGTGCTGAACGAAGGCCGTCCTCGCCTTATTGCCGATATCGAGCCGTTGGTCAAGGCCGTGGTCGATATCCTCATCCCGGGCAACTATGGTGGCGATGCCCTCGCTAATCTGCTCGCTGGCGATACCAACTTCTCTGGCAAAATGCCCTACACCTATCCCCGTGAGATCAACTCGCTCAACACCTATGATTATAAGGTCAGCGAGGAAGTGGGAACCATGGCCGGTGCTTATAACTACGATGCCAAGGTCAGTCTCCAATGGCCCTTCGGCTACGGCCTCAGTTATACCACGTTCGAGTATGCCAACCTGAAGGTTGACAAGGCAAGGTTCTCGGCAGATGATGTTCTTACCGTCAGTGTCGATGTCAAGAACACCGGTAGTTGTGCTGGCAAGGAGGCCGTACTTCTCTATTCAAGCGATCTCGTTGCCTCTATCGTGCCCGACAACAAACGTCTGCGCGACTTCACGAAGATTGTCCTTGAGCCAGGTGAGATGAAGACCGTTACCTTCCAGCTCCCTGCCAAGTCGCTTGCCTTCGTAGGTGCCGATGGTAAATGGACGCTCGAAGAGGGTGACTTCATCCTGAAGATCGGCAACCAGACCGTTCCCATCTTCTGCGAGCGCACCAAGATCTGGGATACGCCCAATATATGAACATAACAATCCCCAGCCGCTCAGCTGGGGATTGTTATTGTTGCTTTTCCCTCCTTCTCTTAAAGTAAAACAAGTTGTTTTACCTTCAAAGATGACGTCTAAACGGTTGTAAAGTATGCCTCCTTTGACAGTAAAACAACTTGTTTTACTTTTAAAGATGCCGCTTCTTACTAAAAAAGCCCTGTCTGATGATTATTTGCGAAGCGACTCTGTCTCTTGGCGTTTGGCTTTGTAGTAGCTATCCACGAAGTTGATCTGTTCGCGATTGGGTACCATGATGAGTGAGGCACCATTAGAGAACTGCATCGTGGTGGGTTTCGTGTCGTCGAACGTGGGCCACCAGGGCAGACCTTTGCCGTTGGGATTGCCCGTCTTGGCGAAGTTCACCCAGTATTGCTGGATGATCTCGGCCACAGCTGCCTCAGCGGGATACTTGTCGGGCTGTGTCAGGAAGTGGCCATTGAGATAGAGGATATCGTCGGCATGGGCCACACCGCGACGACGGGGATCCTGCGAGAAACTCATCGTGGAGGGCTGGGCGAGGAAAGCGGCATAGGCAGGGCTCTTGCCTGTCTTGGCCTGCAGACTAACCCATGCGTAAGAGGGCCATGCAAAACCCATATCGCGGAAAGCGTCGCCAAAGCCGTGCCAAGCCTCGTCGTCGGTGGCACCGGGATAGGTCTTCAGGGCCTCGTCGGCCATATCGCCAAAGATGCCATCTACAGATTTCTTGTAGTTCTCTGCCGTCATGTTGCCTGGTGCGAAGAGAGCGCCCTCGTCGGAGTTGGTCATCACGATGACGGGCACATCATTATACTCACCACGCTCGTAGAGGCGATATTGGTCGTCGCAGATCACGTAACCATCGACGCAAGGCCAGAAACCAGCAAAGCCCACGTTACCATCGCAGAGCGCCATGGCGTCGAGCTTGCGGAGCTGCTTGATGTTCTTCTTCTTCAGATGTTTCTGGAAAGCCAGGCCTTGTTGCTCGGCACCCTTCTGCGAGGCGTCCATGCCTAAAGAACGGGGTTGGTCGCGCCAGGGAGCAAACGAGCCTCCGCTCTGGCTGATGCAACGGTGGAAGAGACCCTTGGCCAACGGAGAGGCACAGAGGATGCTACAACTGATGGCACCTGCCGACTCGCCAAAGATGGTGACATTCGAGGGGTCGCCACCAAAGTTGGTGATGTTGCGCTGAACCCACTGCAGAGCGTAGATCTGGTCGAGGATACCATAGTTGCCAGAGTGGCCCTCGGCATCCTCCTTCGTCAGTTCAGGGTGCGCCATGAAGCCAAGGGCTCCCGTGCGATACTCCACACTCACGATCACCACGCCCCTCATGGCGAGGTACTTCCATAGATCGCCTCCATACCACTCCGTCTGGAACCCACCGCCATGGATCCATACCATCACTGGCAGGCGGTCGGTGGCCGAGGTGGCTGGTGTGGCGATGCCCAGATAGAGGCAGTCCTCATTCATCATATCGGCAGTACGCCCTTCACGTGTAGGCTGAGGGGGCAGGGGGCCAAACTTGTCGCACACTCTCACGCCCTGCCAAGCCAGAGCAGGCTGGGGCGCTTTCCAGCGCAGATTTCCCACAGGAGGCGCAGCATAAGGGATGGCTTTATATACGGCAAGTCCATCCTCGAGGACACCTTCCACATCGCCTGTCTCCACATGCGTTTTCAACAATGGCTGACTCTGCACATTGGCTGCCAGACCCAGTAGTCCGAAGACCAACAAAAACAAATACTTTCTCATACGTTTTCTTCTGATTGCTTAGTTAGATGGTGCAAATATACGACTTTTTCTGTATAAACAGCGTAATTTTATATCGAAATACGATAGAATTAAAAAATAATGTGTATATTTGCAGCAGAATATCATGTATTATTAACTAAACAAGTTACTATTATGAAGAAATGGTTATTTATGATGCTGATTGCATCAACAGGTTTGCTGATGGCATGCAGCAGTAGTGATAGCGACGACGGTGGCAGCGATACTGATCCCGTTGAAGGTCCCTCATTCCCCATGGGCGACTTTGTCGATAAGTTCTTTAATATCTCTGGTGCCAATTTCATGACTGGTGGTATGCCCAAGTCATCACCCAATGCTGCTAAGCTTGCAGGTATCACGATGAATGACCGTTCGCTGGCCAACGGTTCTAACTTTATTACCATCAAGAGCAATGTCGCTTATAAGATGTTCTTTGTAGGATTGAAGGGTGTCGGCAATTACTTCAGTGTGAAGGCTGTTCCCTCAGGATCATCACTCCCTTCAGGTGGTGGCGGGTTTCCTGGCGGTGGTACTTTCCCCGGCACGCGTACTGGCGAGGCTTTCACCTATGTAATCCCCCTCACGTTCGGTCCTGACTTCAGTGAGAATTGTAGTATTATCATAAAGGGCCAGTGGGAAGATGGCGATATCTCGGAAGCTTATGTACAGGAAGTGAAGTTCGAGGAGAGTATGGATGGTGATCTGACGATCAACCTCACCTTTGACAAGCCCAAGGATCTCGACCTGCACCTTCTGACGCCCAGTGGCAACCATATCTATTGGAACAAGCGTACATGGGTAGCCACGCTGCCCGATGGCACGACAGTGGAATACGGTCTGGACCACGACTCTAACCCTGCTTGTCGTCTCGACTACCTCAACAACGAGAATATTGTGATTCCTGAGGCAGCTGTCGAGCCAGGAGTCTATCAGGTCTATCTCCAGATGTATCAGAACTGCGACAAGAGTATCGGTACCGACTTGAACTGGCAGCTCGTGGTTCGCTATAAGGGATCGCTGGTTCAGAACCAGTTGCCCCAGCGCACACCTGGCGAGAACAGCATGGCTTGGACCGATGGCTATACCACGGTGGAGTCGGGCTCAAGTCCCTACAATCCTGTCTGGGGATGCTATCCATACGACCATGCCGGTAGCACGGATGTTTACGTGATGGACTTCGTGGTGCTGAACAGTCCGGCCCGCGGCAAGGTAGCTGCTACCCATAAGTGCATCTACGAGCCCACTTTCATGGACAAAATCAAACAACTAGATCTCGAGGAGGGAATCCACTAATAACTAAAACAATGTGAAAGAAGGGAGTCTCAGGCTCCCTTCTCTTTTTATCTGATACGTTTCCTGTTATATACTAAAGAATACTAGACGTTATTAATTGTTACTACAATGAAGAAGCATTTATTTTTGGCCCTGGCTGTATTGTCCTTGTCTTTGAATGTCAAGGCAGATGATTTCCGTGCGCCCTTCCTCGACGAGAGCCTCACCAGTTCCCCTGATTATGTATCGTGGATTCATGAGCCCCCGTCGCTCATAGGAGGCAATTTTGCCGACGACTTCTATTACTATCAGTGGGGTCTCGTGCAGCGTACCATCACGGGTGTTAGTGAGATGGCCATCTACGACGAGTCGGCTCCCCTCATCGACGTGTTCAGTAGTGTTATTGGTATACAGTTAAGTCCGGAGGCAACACCCGAGATCGTGAAGCTGTGCGAACGTGCCACCACCGATGCCCAGAATGCCAACTACACTGTGAAGAACAAGTATCAGCGCATACGGCCCTTCGCTACCTTTAAGGACGATTCGCTAACACCTGAGTCCGATTCAGAGGAGGCTTCCACCTTCAGCTATCCCTCAGGCCACTCGTCGAGAGGCTATATGTTTGCCTTAGTACTCAGTAACCTTGATCCCACCTTGACGTCTGCGCTGATGGAGCGTGCCGAGAGCTATGCTACGAATCGTGTCATCTGTGGCCACCATTGGAAAAGCGACACCAATGCCTCGCTCCTGTTGACCGCCGGCATCTTTGCGATGGTAGTGTCAACCGAGGCCTATCAGGAGCAACTCAAGAAGGCACGTGCCGAGTACGAGCGGATCAAGGGTTCTACCCGCGTCAGCACCCCCAAGGCCAGTGTTGCCACCTCTACTGCCGCCATTTACGACATGCAAGGTCGTCAGCTCAACGCTGAACCCAACCGCCGCCTCTATATCCACAACGGACAGAAGTACATCAGGAAATAAAGGCAGTCGGCAGTTAGGGGTAGGGCGGTTATTTCAGTAATTGCTCAGCCATGGCACGACCTAAGGCCTCACACTTGGCTTTCGTCTCGGGTGTGAGGGCCTGCTTGATTTCTACGGGTTCGCCAACAGCCTCGAAATGAAGCCTCTCGTCGTTCCACTTCTGGATCTCTGCCACTGCCTTCGAAGCCCAGCCAAAGGAGCCAAACCAGCCAAGGTAGTGGTTCTTGATATCTTTGCCGGCGAGTTCGGAGAGCAGCACGTCCATCTCGTGGTAGAGACCAGTGTTATAAGTAGGTGCTCCAACAATCAACCCCTTATAGCGGAACACATCTCTTATAATATAAGAATGGTGGGTCTTAGAGACATTATACATCACAATGTTCTTCAAGCCAGCCTCTGAGGCTGCACGGGCGATGACCTCGGCAGCACGCTCTGTATTACCATACATCGTACCGTAGCAGATGACGAGACCTGGTTCCGTCTCGTATTTCGAGAGCTGGTCGTAGATGCCTATCACCTTCTGTACATACTCATGCCATACAGGACCATGGGTGGCACAGAGATAATCGAGCTGGATGCCCTCGAGTTTCTTCAGGGCATTCTGAACAGGTGTTCCATATTTGCCGACGATGTTTGAATAGTAACGCACCATCTCGAGCCAGAAGGTATCAGTATTAATCTGTGAATCAACCACGCCACCGTTGAGTGCACCAAAGCAACCAAAGGCATCGCCAGAGAACAACACGTGGTTCACGCTCTCGAGCGTAACCATCGTTTCCGGCCAGTGCACCATCGGGGTGAAGACGAAGTTGAGTGTATGGTGACCCAGTTCGATGGAATCGCCGTTTTTCACCTCTACCAGTCCGTCGGTAACACCATAGAAACCCTCTGCCATCTGGAAGGTCTTCTTATTGCCTATGATCTGGATCTCGGGATAGTACTTCTTAATCAGGGCGAGACTGCCACTGTGGTCGGGCTCCATATGGTTGATTACCAGGTAGTCGATCTTGCGGTCTCCGATAATCTCCTGGATATTCTCAAGGTACTGCACGAAGAAGTCAACTTCTACCGTATCTATTAGGCACACCTTCTCATCGTCGATGAGATAGGAGTTGTAAGACACACCATTCGGCAGAGGCCACAAGCCCTCGAAGAGGTTCTTGTTGCGGTCGTTGACACCAACGTAATAAATCTTGTTGATAATCTCTTTCATACGTAATATTTGTTTAGTCGTTAATCACTTCTTGAAGCTCGCGCTCTTTCTGAGCGGCAAAATCGGCATCCACACTATTTTGGATGTTCTTGCAGACGTTGGCAGAGAACTGCTGTGCCTGGTCAATGATTTCGTCCCACAGGGACTCCTGCAGACCGTTCTCCAGCATCTCACGGGTAACACCGGTCTTTAGCAGTCCATACACGAAACCAGCATTGAAATTGTCGCCTGCACCAATGGTACTGACAGTCTCCATAGGAGCTACGGGATACTGTTTGCTCAGTCCGCCCACACCTCTCACTTCCAGAGGTTCTGCCCCTTGGGTGTAGATGAAGTTCTTGGTGTAGAACGATATCTGAGAGCGATAGACGGTTTCGGCATCCTTCATGTTGAACATCACCTCAAAATCCTCCTTGCTACCGCGAACGATGTCGGCATACTCCAAGTTCTCCAGAATGTTGGCACGGAGTTTCATGACCTCTCCTCGATGCGAGGCACGGAAGTTCACATCGTAATAGAGAATGGCCCCATGACTGTGGGCATACTCCAGGAACGACTGCATCTGAGGTCGGATGACGGGGTTGACAGCGTAATAAGAACCGAACATCACGACATCGTCAGCCTGTATGTCGGGATAGACAAAGTCGAGCTTATCGTTGGGATGATCCTTGTAGAAGACATACTCCGCATCGTTCTGCTCATTAAGGAAAGCCAGGGAAACTGGCGATTTGGTCTCAGGATAAACACTGATGTTACTGGCGTCGACATGGTTATCCTTCAGGAACTGGATGATATTCCTGCCCACACGGTCGTTGCCCGTCTCACTGATAAATGAAGCATTGATGCCTGAGCGACCTAAGGAGATCAAACCGTTGAACACAGAGCCGCCTGGCACGGCAGCTATCGGCTGCTCGTTCTTGAAGATGATGTCGAGGACGGTCTCACCTATACCTATTACTTTTCGCATATTCTTTGTAGTTATGGCTGCAAAGATAATAAAAAAAGTAAAAAGGTAAAAGGGTAAAAAGATAAAAAAGTGCCTACAAGAATTATTTTTTGTATTTTTGCAGCCGAAATGACGAATTATAACACTTACACTCTCAAAAACGGGCTAAGGATTATTCACCTGCCATCGGCTATTCCTTCTTATGCGCCTAACCAGAGTCTCTCGCAGGTGGTTTACTGTGGTTATCAGATAGCTGCAGGCACTCGTGATGAGATACTCCCAGAGTATGGTCTTGCCCACTTCTGCGAACACATGACCTTCAAGGGGACCAAACGTCGAAATGCGCTGCAGATTATCAATGCCCTGGAGGGTGTGGGTGGGGAGCTGAATGCCTTTACGAACAAGGAGGACACTGTCTTTTACGCAGCTATCTCCAAAGAGCATTTCAACCAGGCTGTCGATGTGCTTACCGACATTGTCTTCAACAGTCAGTATCCTCAAAACGAGATCGACAAGGAAGTAGAGGTGATCTGTGATGAAATTGAGAGTTATCATGACTCGCCGGCCGAGCTGATCTATGACGAGTTTGAGAACATCCTTTTTAAGGATCATCCTCTTGGCCATAACATTCTGGGCAATGCTAATAGGCTGCGCTCCTATACAACAGAGGATGCCTTGCGCTTCGTCAATCGGAACTATCGTCCTGAAAAGGCCGTCTTCTTCGTCTATGGAGATGTGGACTTCAAGAAGCTCTGTAAGACATTGGATAGTGGAATGATAAAAGTGGATAGTTATGACCCCCAGAAAGATGTATTCTATGTTGAGGCGGATGATTATTTTAACTATCCAGTCCCACCTGTCAATGCGCAAACGATTACAATGAATATTGGATCACACCAGGCCCATGTGATGATAGGCACCATCGGCTATGCTTATAACGACCCTCGGCGAATGCCGCTCTACCTTCTGAACAATATTCTTGGCGGACCAGGGATGAATGCCCGTCTGAACCTCTCACTGCGTGAGCGGAACGGACTGGTCTATACCGTTGAGAGTACGATGGTGAGCTATAGTGACTCAGGTGTCTGGAGCATCTATTTCGGTTGTGACCATCATGATATCGACAGTTGTCTTCATCTGGTACGTCAGGAATTAAACGGTATCATGCAGAAACCACTCAGCCAGCAACAGCTCGCTGCAGCCAAACGACAGCTGAAGGGGCAGATAGCCATTGCCTGTGACAACAGGGAGCAGTTTGCCCTCGACTTCGGCAGGAGCTACCTGCACCACGGACATGAGCGGGATCTTGACAATCTGTTTAGCCATATCGACGCCATTACAGCCGAAGACATACAAAAAGTGGCCTGCGAGCTATTCCCAACAGACCACTTGACTATTTTGATATTTAAGTAATTCCTATTCGTAAACAGCCTTACTCATTCACAACCTTTTGAATAGTGCCATCCTCGTTATAGAACAGACGCTGTACCTTCAAGGAGCGCAGATGGGTAATATCGTTGGAGGGCACACAGTCGTGGTAGAACAGGAACCATTCGCCCTTGTACTGTACGATACTATGATGAGTGGTCCAACCTACGACGGGGTCGAGGAGCACGCCCTGATAGGTGAACGGTCCGTAAGGATTGTCACCAATGGCATAGCAGAGGAAGTGACTGTCGCCAGTAGAATAGCTGAAATAGTACTTTCCATTATACTTATGCATCCACGAAGCCTCGAAGAAACGATGGGGGTCACCAGCCTTCAGGGGCTGACCATCCTTGTCGATAACCACCACAGAACGAGGAGCCTCGGCAAACTGCATCACGTCGTCGCTCATCTTCACCACGAAACTCGACAGGGCGGGTACGTCGGCAGGTGCAAAGAGCTGTGTCTTCTTATCAGCGGCAGGACCAAGGTCAACACCCTCCTTCACATATTTCTGAGCTGCCTGATACCACTGGAGCTGTCCACCCCAAAGGCCACCGAAATAACAGTAGATCTGTCCGTCGTCATCCTTGAAGACACTGGGGTCGATAGAGAATGAACCACGGATGGGATGCTCCTGAGGGATGAACGGACCTTCGGGTCTGTCGGCTACAGCCACACCAAGGTGGAACACACCATTGTAGTCCTTGGCAGAGAAGATAAGGAAATACTTGCCGTCTTTCTCAACAACATCATTGTCCCACATCTGTTTCTCAGCCCATTTCACATCCTCCACATCGAGTATCTTGCCATAATCGGTCACCTCTCCGTTCTCCACATCTTCCATGGAAATTACATGGTAGTCTTTCATCTGGAAGTGCCCGCCATCATCATCGAAGGCAGCACCTGCCTCCCAGTCATGGGAAGGATAAACAAACAATTTTCCGTTAAACACATTGGCAGAAGGATCTGCATAATAATCGCTGGGATAAAGATAGCGTGGTTTCATATTGCTTGACTATTATAAATTAAACGAACAATTCATCCTCTTGGGCTTCCTGGGCATCCAACCGGCGGCGTGCAGCCAGTTCAGCTTGCATACTCTCATTATACTCTTTAGTGATGGGATAGAAATTCAGGGCCACCACACCTACACCAAACAAAAGGGCTGGTACGATGCTCGATACAAACCTGATACCCTCCATAGCACTCTCGTTCTGTACCGTCTCACTGCCTGGCACATAACCGAACATAGAGATAATGATACCAGCGATAGCACCACCAAATCCCAGTCCTAGCTTCAGGGCAAGCAAGATGCCAGAGAAACAGAAACCTGTGGCACGACGGTGGTTCTCGTACTCTACATGGTCGGCCACATCACCAATCATAGCCCACAACAGGGGAACGGTAGGAGCATACGCCAACGACTTCAGGATATTCAGCACAAACACCAGACTCACATCCGTCGGTGAAGGGATGTAGAACATGGCGGTAAAGAATGCCGTCAGAGTCAGACAGACGATAAACGTCTTTTTCTTTCCATACTTGTTGGCCAGATACCGGGACAAGAAGACGACACCGGCAAACTGGATAAGGGCACCCGTCATATTAAAGACTGAAAAGCCCAAGGAATAAGCATTCTTCTGATCGATTTCAATAAAATGAGACAGGAAATCACAGAGCGATTTCTGGTCAATATTATATTGGAAATAGAAGTTCATGGCAGAGCCCCACATGGCTAACGTGACAAACAAACAGAAGGTCAGCAGGGCCATGGAGTTCCACGACACGTCGGAGAAGGTGTCCTTGATATCCTCACGTATATTAACCTTCTGGGTTGAAGGCGGCTGAATGCGCTCCTTGGTCACCAGGAAGGTGATGATAAAGAAACAGAAGGCGATGGCGGCATACAGGATGATCGTTGAAGTCCAACCGCGCTGTAGATTCCCCTGACCGAAATGATCCACCAGAGGAAGGGTCAGACCCTGCACCACAAACTGGGCTATCGTCACGGCAATGAAGCGAATCGTGGTGATACTGGTGCGCTCCTTAATGTCGCTCGTCATGACACCGCCCAGAGAGGTATAAGGTACATTATTAAAAGAATAGACGGTCATGAGCAACACGTAAGAGATGGTGGCATAGGTAGCTACTACCTCCTTATCATGAATACCTGGGTTATAGAAGGCCAGAATGTAGAAAACACAGAAGGGGATGGCGGTCCAGATGACCCAGGGACGGAATTTACCCCAACGGGTATTGGTACGGTCAGACAGGATACCCACTGTAGGATCGACGACGATGGCAGAGATACTGCCTATCATCAGAATACTGCCTGCCACAGCACCATCCAGGCCGAAGACGTCAGTGTAGAACTTCAGCTGGAAAATCATCATCATCTGGAACACCAGATTAGCTGCGGCATCTCCAACGGAGTACCCCAGTTTCTCTTTGATTGAAACTTTCTGTGATGTCTGAACCTTCATCGCAAAAACGGTGCTATTTTCCGTCTGCAAAGATAGTAAAATACTTTTCAGATAACATTCTGATTTGTTACAGATGTTTTTTCAAATGTTTCATTCCGTAACAAAAATAGAAAAAATAACCAATCCAATGAAGTTTTTTTGTATTTTTGCAACATAAAACGACAAAATTATGAGAAAAATTCTGTCTTTGTGCTTCTTGCTCTTCTGCGTCATTTGCGTGGAAGCCAAAGTAAGTTTGCCACAAATGTTTCAGTCGGGTATGGTTCTCCAACGCGGCAAGCAGATACCCATTTGGGGTAAGGCCGAGGCTGGAGAACTGGTCACTATCAGGTTTAATACAAAGCAATATGCCACAACCGCCGACCTTGATGGCAACTGGCGTATCAACCTGCCGAAGATGAAAGCCGGAGGACCTTACACGATGACGGTAGGCGACCTGGTGCTTACTAATATATTAATAGGTGATGTATGGCTTTTGTCAGGACAATCGAATATTGATGTCACTATCGAGCGCGTCTATCCCCAATACACCAAAGACATCGACACGTATGAGAATGCAGACATCCGAATGTTCCGTGTGCCGAACCAGGCCGATGCCCATGGCGTGAAAAACGATATTACAACGCCATCCATCAACTGGAAACCCGTTAACAAAGAGAATGCCTGGCTGTTCTCTGCTGTAGGCTATTTCCTCGGACGTCGGATGTACGAGCAGTCAAATGTGCCACAGGGCATTATTGTCAACAGCTGGGGTGGAACGCCCATTGAGGCCTGGATCTCTGCCGACTCCCTGAAGAAGGACTATCCGATGCTGGTAAAGAGGGCACAGTTCTTCCAGAACGACGACTATGTGAAAGCCCAAGGTCAGGCTAATATGCAGGCTGATAGCCAGTGGCAGAAGATGTTGAACGCTGAGGATACGGGTGTTCAGGACAACTGGGCTTCAGCCGATTACGATGACAGCCAGTGGCAGAGCGTCAGCCAGTGGGATACCCAATGGGCTATGTCGCCCACAACCCGTCGCCCCGTCATCGGCACCATCTGGCTCCGTCAACATATTCAGGTAGATAAGGCTCATGCCGGCAAGCCTGCCCGTCTGTTGCTCGGTACGCTCTTCGACCAGGACATCACCTATCTGAATGGCAAGGAGATCGGACATACCTACTACCAGTATCCCCCTCGTCGCTACGACATCCCCGAAGGACTGCTCCGTGAGGGCGACAATGTGATTGCCGTGCGCTTCATCAACAAATACGGTTTGGTTCATTTCATTCCTGAGAAGCCCTATTTGCTGGCTTTTGGTGACGACCGCATGAGTCAGAATCCATTACCTGCCGACGTGATTCCCTTGGGCGAGCAATGGAAGATGAGTCTTGGTGCCGAGATGCCTTCATGCCCCAGTGGTGACATCTCGCTGCAGAACATCCCGACAACTCTCTATAATGCCGTGCTCTATCCCCTGGCACCTTACGCCCTCTCTGGTGTCGTCTGGTATCAGGGTGAGTCGAATACGGGTAATCCGGCACCCTATGCCGACTATCTGAAAAAACTGATGGGTTGTTGGCGCGACACCTGGAAGGATCAGCAGATGCCCTTCGTCATCGTACAGTTGGCTAACTACGATGGTCGCCAGCAGACAGGTTTCCCTTCTCCCATCGTACCCCAGACCTCACCCGTCAACAGTGGTTGGGCGCAGCTTCGCGAGGCTCAGCGTTTGGTGGCAGAGGGTGATCCCAGAGCCGAACTGGCCGTCATCAACGATCTGGGTGAGATGGTAGATATCCACCCCTTGCGCAAGAAAGAGGTGGCTGAGCGCATCGCCCTTGGCTTTGAAAGTCTATTATATAATAATAAGGTGAAGCTCTCACCAAAGGTTGTCTCCTCAGAGGTGGCCAACGGCAAGATTATCCTCACCTTAGACCAAGCCGTACGAGAGGGAGAGGTCTGTGATTTCGAGGTGGCAGCAGCCGATGGCGACCAGGTGTTCCAGAACGTGACTGCTACGGCAGAGGGTAA
The DNA here is from genome assembly GCA_902771155.1 of uncultured Prevotellaceae bacterium. Next base: position 59,342 of record CACXVS010000009.1, on the reverse strand, counting down.
TAAGGTTACCCTGAACCTCCCCGAAGGATTCCATCCACAGAGCGTCGTCTATGCTGTGCGCTATGCCTGGAAAGACAATCCTGTCAAGGCTAACGTGCGCTCGCTCAGCGGTCTGCCGATGAGTTCATTTGAGATAAAGGTAAGAAAGTAAAAGGTAAAAAGGTAAGAAAGTAAAAAGGTAAAAAAAGTAATATTAATAAAGTAATTATGGCAACAACTAATGAAACCAAGGGCTTCTATAAGCTCTCATGGCTCCAGCGCATCGGCTTTGGCTCGGGCGACCTGGCGCAAAACCTGATTTTCCAGACGGTAGCAACCTACTTGATGATCTACCTGACTACGGTATTAAAGATCAATGCTGCCTTTGTCAGCGGACTGATTCTCACGGTTCGTCTTATCGACTGTTTCTGGAGTCCTGTAGTGGGACGTTATATTGATAACCGCAATCCCAAGTTAGGAAAGTATCGTACTTATCTCCTTTACGGTGGTATTCCCCTTACGGTAGCCGCCTGTCTGCTGATGCTTCCTCAGGCCGCTACATGGTCTATGCCTATGAAGATGGTCTATGCTGCTCTGAGCTATACCGTGCTGAGCATGATCTATTCAGTGGTGAATATTCCTTACGGCTCCATCATGGCCAGTATGACCCGTGATAACGACGAGGTGCTTATCCTTACTTCCACTCGAATGGTGTGTGCCAATATTGGTCAGATTATCGTTCAGGCAGGCTTCCCCATCGGACTTGCCATGTGTGTCCATGCAGCCATCGACTGGAATCAGGCCACCTTTATGGCTATCGGTACGATTCCTGCTTTCATCATCCTGCCTTCAATGCCTATCTTGAAGAAATGGTTGGGCAAGAAGGGCCTGTACTATACGCTCCTCGCCATCGGTCTTGTTGGCTTTGTCATTCTGTTCACCATTGGTAAGTTCTTTGATGTCACTGGTTTGAATACAATTGTTCAGATTGCAAAGGTGATGACGGGTGTCGGACTGCTCGTTGGTTCACTGATGTGGGCACTTGTACCTGAGGTGATTACGGAGGCTGAGTATCGTACGGGAAACAGACCTGCTGCTACCGTCAACGCCCTTGCCGGTGTGGCCTTTAAGGCTGGTTTCTCGATTGCTGGTTGGATTACGCCTCTGGTGATGGGATGGATTGGCTTCAACTTTGCCAGCGAGGCATCTGCTCTGGCTACTGATCCTATGGCCTGGTTCACGGTGACCTGTGTGTTTGCTATCGTGGGATTCTTCCTCCTGATGCTTTGCTTTATGGGCAGTAAGGAGAATATCACCACGACACCCGAGAAGCCTGTTTCGTATGGTGAGATGTGGCAGGAGTTCAAGGCCAACAAGTGCCTGCAGCTCGTGCTGAGCATCTTTGTCGTGGTGTTCCTGGCATCATTCATCAGTGCGCCTGTGAATGCCTATTATCCAAAGCTGGCCAACTATTCTGAGATCGCCCAGAATGCCATCCTGTTGTTCACGACTATCATTCCCGCCATCCTTCTTGTGATTGTAGGCTACCTGATTTACAAGTATCCTCTTACCGACGAGAAGCTCGACGAGATCAATCGTGAGATCGAGGCCCGTTCAGCTGCACACTGATCATTATCATTCGCTCCATACTCATTTTTTAAGCCGAAAGTTTCTCGCTTTCGGCTTTTTTATGTACCTTTGCCTTCAAAATTGGAAACTAAAAACCATGAGAAGTAATAGTAAAATGAAAAAGTTATTGTTAGTAATCGCCGTTATCCTGACGACAGGCACCATGAATGCCCAAAGTGACAGCGCAGTTGTAAACATGAAGAAGTACGCCATCGAACGAGGCGTCTTTAATCACTTGGGAGTCAGTGCCTCTGTGGGTACCGAAGGATTCAGTGTGAATGTGGCTACGCCAATTACCCAGTACTTGGAACTGAGTGCGGGTGTCAACCTGATGCCGGGCATCAAGGTAAAGAGTACGGTTGACCTGAACGTGCCGCATATTGGAGACACTGATATCGACGGATTCAACATCGGTAGGATGGATCTTGACGGCAATCTGGCCCGTACTACCTTCGATGTGAAGCTCAATGTCTATCCCTTTGGCGAGAATCTCCCCTTGTTTGCCAGTGCAGGTCTCTCTTTTGGTGGAAAGGTAGTGGCTGAGCTAAGCGGATACAGTCCTCAGGTGGCCAGATTCCACACCTTGTTCCCTCATATCAGACAGCACGTGACTACACACATCGACCGCTTCCGTCTCGATATCGACCCGTTAGGAAATGCCAACGGTGAGCTGAGGACAAAGGCTGTGCGCCCCTATATCGGTATCGGCTACGGGCGGTTAATCTCTAAAAAGAAAGTTGACTTCCGTGTTGAGTTAGGTTGTCAGATCATGGGCAAGATGAAGATCTACCAGAACGGTGTGGAAGTGCCAGAGGATGTAGACTCTCATATAGAGCGCGAAGACGACCTCTCGAAGATGGTCGACAATCTCACGGTATGGCCTGTGCTGAAGGTAGGAGTTGTCGTGAGAATCCTGTAAGTTTAATTATTTTTCTGCTTTATTATTTTTTCGTTTCAAACTTTGAAACGTACGTACCAAACTTTGAAACGTACATACCAAAGTTTGAAATGTACATACCAAAGTTTGAAACGAAAAAAAGAAACCTAAGCGTCCACTTAAATTCAGTGACGTTAAAACATCGGAACGTCCTGTATATGGGAAATCTCCGGAGGGTCGCCTTCGGGGGTGCCCACTACTGTGATGACATCCAGACGGATCTCAAGGTTGATGCGTCTCGATTTGACATAGTAGTTGATGGCTTGGCGCAGATGCTGCAGCTTCCTGTAGTCGATGGCCTCTTCGGGTTCTTCGAACACTCGGTTGCGACGGGTCTTGACTTCCACAAACACCACGACACCCTTGTGCCTGGCGATGATGTCGAGATCCTTGTGGCCCAACTTCCAGTCACGCTCAATGATGGTATAGCCTTTCTGTTGAAGGAAATCGGATGCCAGTTGCTCACCCCACGCTCCAAGTTCGTTATGTGCTGCCATAATCTGTTTTTCTTTGCTTGTTGACTGCAAAAGTAGGACTTTTTTTCGGAGATTCTGTTGTTCTTTCCATTTTTTTGTTTAATTTTGCAGCCGAAATTGAAAATACGTATTTTTATTTAATGGAAAACAAGATTTTTAAGCGTACGACGGTGACGTCGGCGCTACCCTATGCTAATGGTGGTGTGCATATCGGGCATCTGGCTGGTGTATATGTGCCTGCCGATATTTATGTGCGTTATCTCAGACTGAAAAAGCGCGAGGTATTGTTTATCGGAGGCAGTGATGAGCACGGTGTGCCCATCACGGTTCGTGCCCGTAAGGAGGGTATCACGCCTCAGGATGTCGTCGATCGCTATCACAAGATGATCAAGGACTCTTTCGAGGAGTTCGGCATCTCGTTCGATATCTATAGCCGTACCACCAGCGAGACTCACCACAAGTTTGCTGCAGACTGGTTTAAGAAACTCTACGACGAGGGTAAGCTGACTGAGGAGACCACCGAACAGCTTTACGACGAGGAGGCCAAGCAGTTCCTGGCCGACCGCTATGTCACTGGCGAGTGCCCCTATTGCCACAACGAGGGGGCCTATGGCGACCAGTGTGAGAAGTGTGGGCGCGACCTTTCGCCTACAGAGCTCATCAATCCGAAGTCAACCATCAGCGGTTCTACGCCCGTTTTGAAGAAGACCAAGAACTGGTATCTGCCTCTGAACGAGTATCAGGACTGGCTGAAGCAGTGGATTCTGGAGGAGCACAAGGAGTGGCGCCCCAATGTATATGGTCAGTGCAAGAGCTGGCTCGATATGGACCTTCAGCCTCGTGCGATGACTCGTGACCTCGACTGGGGAATCCCTGTGCCTGTGAAGGATGCAGAAGGGAAGGTGCTCTACGTATGGTTTGATGCGCCTATCGGTTATGTGTCGAACACGAAGGAGCTCTGTGAGAAGGAGCCCGAGAAGTGGGGCAACTGGGAGAAATGGTGGCAGGATGAGGACACCCGTCTGGTGCACTTCATCGGTAAGGACAATATCGTGTTCCACTGCATCATCTTCCCTGTGATGATGAAGGCTCACGGCAAGTATATCATGCCCGACAACGTACCAGCCAACGAGTTCCTGAACCTTGAGAACGACAAGATCTCTACCTCTCGCAACTGGGCCGTTTGGCTCCACGAGTATCTGGTGGATATGCCTGGCAAGCAGGATGTGTTGCGCTATGTACTCACAGCAAACGCTCCTGAGACCAAGGACAACAACTTCACCTGGAAGGATTTCCAGGATCGCAATAACAACGAACTGGTAGCCGTTTATGGCAACTTCGTGAATCGTGCCCTCCAGCTCACCAAGAAGTACTGGAACGGTGTGGTTCCTGCCTGTGGCGAACTGCAGGATGTAGATAAGCAGGCCCTCGAGGAGTTTAAGGATGTAAAGGCTAAGGTTGAGGCTCTGCTGGAGCAGTTCAAGTTCCGTGATGCCCAGTTCGAGGCTATGAACCTGGCTCGTATCGGTAACCGCTACATCACAGAGTGCGAGCCCTGGAAGGTGTGGAAACAGGATCCCAAGCGTTGCGAGACCATCCTGAACATCTGCTTGCAGCTCACAGCCAACCTCGCCATCGCCTTCGAGCCGTTCCTGCCATTCTCATCGAAGAAACTTCGTGAGATGCTTAACATCGAGAGCTTCGAGTGGGAACAGTTGGGTTCGACAGAGCTCTTGAAGGCTGGTCACCAGTTGGGTGAGCCTGCCCTGCTCTTCGAGAAGATTGAGGACGAGGTGATCCAGAAGCAGCTCGACAAACTCGAGGCCACCAAGAAGGCTAATCAGGCAGCAGCTTACAAGGCCGCTCCCATCAAGGACACCGTATCGTTCGAGGAGTTCGAGAAACTCGACATCCGTGTAGGTCTGGTGAAGGATTGCCAGAAGGTGAAGAAGAGCAAAAAACTCCTTCAGTTTACCATCGACGACGGTTCTGGCGTTGATCGCACCATCTGCTCAGGCATCGCAGCCTTCTATGAGAACCCGGAGGAACTCATTGGCAAGCGTATTCTCTTCGTGGCCAACTTTGCCCCTCGCCAGATGATGGGCATCGAGAGTCAGGGTATGATCCTCTCTGCCGTCGATGCTGACGAGAGCCTCAGTGTAGTCACCACAACGAAAGATGTCAAACCCGGAAGTCAAGTAGGATAATCAAATAAAGAAAATCTTAATCACATGATCTCTTTCTTATTATCAGCCATTGTCATGATCAACGAACTGATGGCTGCAAACACGGGCGAAGTAATGAGCCCTGCAACGAATTTCGACAGTTGGATAGAACTCTATAACCCCTCCGACGAGGACATCAACCTGAAAGGTATGTACCTGAGCGACGATCCTAACAACCTGACACTTTGGAGGATTCCCCATGGAACCGTTCCTGCGAAGGGATATTATGTGTTATGGCTCGGATCGGAAGAAATCGACGAATGGCAGGCACCTCTCAAACTCGACTGCGACGGAGGTACCATCTGTCTGAGTGATGCCTCGGGCAACCTTATCGTCAGTGAAGACTATCCCAGGTCGATGAGTCATACTGCCTATGCCCGTAAGAAGGATGGTGGTGATGAATGGGGTTGGACATCGACACCTACGCCTGAGGCTACCAACGCTACGGCTATCTTTGCCTCAGAACGTCTGGCACTACCGGTTATCGATACCGACAGTAAGTTGTTTACAAACTCTTTCACTGTGAAGGTAGCCATCCCTGCTGGTACGACACTCATGTACTCCCTCGATGGCAGCACACCTCAGGCACCATCACCCGACGGAGAGGAAACATCGCCTTGGACCAATATCGTTACCAACAGCGACTGTGAGGGTACCGATGCCAACTGCTTCGTTTGCAGAGATGGCGACGGCAATGGCGATGTGAACCGTATCGATAACGGTGTGGGCTATAACAATTCTCGTGGTGTGAAGGTGCATACAATCGCCAATCCTGCCAACGACTGGGATTCGCAGTTCTTCGTCTATACCCCCAACCACACCTGGAATAGCGGAGACAAGTATCGTTTCCACATGAGGGTGCGTGCCGACAAAGCCTGTCATATCTCAGTACAGACCCACAGGAAGCCTGGCAACTTTATCCATCATGGTTTCCTGGCTGGTGGCTACGACGTGACCACAGAGTGGAAAGAGATTAGCTATGAGGGTGAGGTTACCGATGAACAGGCTGGCGTTAACTCCTGGGCTTGGTGGGAACCCCAGAATTCTGAGTTCCAGACCATCGCCTTCAACCTTAACGAGTTGCATGCTGACAACAATATCTATTTCGACGACATCTACTGGGAGGCATCTACGGACGACCTTGTCACCGTTGCTTCCTACAAGAGTGATGATGGTGTTTTCAACATCGACAACACGACAAACCTGACGGTGCGCCTCTTCCGTGATGGCTATCTGCCCAGTGCACCTGTTACACGTTCCTATGTCAAGACGAATCAGCAATACACCTGTCCTGTGGTCCTCATCGTAGGTGATCAGCGTTATTTCACTGATCCGATGTGGGGTATCGACATCGAAGGTAGGAATGGTATTGAAGGTAATTGCCGCAATGATGCCGTAAACTGGAACCAGCCTTGGGATCGTCCTGTCAACTTCAGCTATCTCACCCCCGACGGGAAGATGGTATTCAACCAGGATGCGAATATCGCTGTTTCGGGTGGTTGTACCCGTATGATCAATCCCCGTTCGATGAAGTTGAAGGCCAACAAGAAATTCGACGACCAGAACCGTTTCGATTATCCGTTCTTCCCTCTCAAACCCTATATCCGCAGCAAGGCCATTCTTCTGCGCAATGGTGGTAACGATGTGTGGGAGACACATAGCCGCTTTATGGATCTGGCGCTTGAGAGCATCATTACACGCTCTGGCATCGACCTCGACAACCAGTCGTATATTCAGGTGGCTGAGTATATCAATGGTGAGTTCAAGGGTATTGTGAACATGCGTGAGACCAACAACGACAAGTACGTCTATTCCAACTACGGCTACGACGACGATGAGATTGACTACTTTGAGAACTTCAACTTCAAGAACGGTGACGAGGAAGTCTGGAACCGTATTGTTGCACTTGGCAACCGCATCAACGATGCTGGTGCTTACGACGAACTGAAGACGTTGCTCGACCTCGACGTGTTCTGCAACTATATGGCTGTGGAACTGTTCCTTGGCAACAACGACTGGCCTGACAACAACATCAAGGCCTATCGAAGCAGAGAAGACGGACGTTACCGTTTCATCAGCTTCGACCTCGACTATGCCTTCAATCGTGAAGACCCCATAGGTGCACTCAACAACTACAAGTCGGTACCAGTCGTGAAGTTCTTCATCAATATGCTTGGTCATGATGAGTTCCGTAAGAAGTTCATCGATCACTTCTGTCTGGTCTCTGGTAGTGTGTTTGAGAAAGACCGTGCCACTGCCATTGTCAATGAGATTGCAGATGAGATGCGACCGATGTCCCAGTTGGACGGCTATACCCCTGATGGCGCTGCTGATAAGATTAAGAATAAGCTGAAGACACAACTAGACCGGATGATCAAGAATTTGGAGAAGTATCAGCCCATGCAGCTCTCTGGCGTATCAAGGCAGAATGTCGAACTGAATGCCAATGTCGAAGGCGCCCGGATCTTTGTCAATGAGATCGAAGTGCCTTATGCCCAGCTGAAAGGCTATCTCTATGGCTCAGTCAAACTCAGGGCCCAGGCACCTGCAGGCTATAAGTTTGATAGTTGGAAAAACGGCAGCGAGACGGTTTCCACAAATACGACAATCGATATGCCCACCAGCAGTTCCGTACACCTTACAGCCTCCTTCTCACCCCTCACCGATGGCGAGAAGACCGACACCCACATAACACCTGTTCGCATCAATGAGGTAAGTGCAGCTAATGGCATCTTTGTCGATGAGTTCTTCCAGCGTGACGACTGGGTAGAACTCTACAACACGACCGATGCCCCCATCGACGTAGAGGGAATGTATCTGAGTGATAATGCTGAGAAGCCCCAGAAATACCAGATTTCAAAGGATAATACGATGGCATCGACCATCATACCCGCTCATGGTTTCATCGTCATCTGGTGCGATAAGGAAGATCCTGTTTCACAGCTTCATGCCTCGTTCAAGCTCAGTGCCGAGGGTGGTGACATACTCCTGACGGCTCCTGACGGCTCCTGGAGCGACAAGCTTACCTACCCCCTGCTCAAGGCTGACGAGACGGCAGCGCGCTGGCCTGACGGTTGTGCTGATGTCTATGTGACGAATATTCCCACCATCGCCAAGTCAAACCTGAGAAAGGCTTATATGACGGGAGTTGCACAACCGGGATTAAGTGGCATCGAGGATATGATGGCTGATGACAATGCACTTGCGGTACACTATCATGCAGGCAGTCTTGTCGTCAGTGGACGTGCTTCAAGCAACGCACAGGTATTGATACACAACCTTGCCGGACAGACGGTGGTTTCAACCTCTGCATTACTCACTGGTGGATTTGCAGAAATACCACTCAGTCTTTCCAATGGCGTCTATGTAGCCATCGTCACTGATGGCGATGGCCACAAGACCAGTTGTAAGTTTGTGCTTACTTCGAGATAAGATCTGAGCCCGCTTTTACGAAGACGGGAATAAAGGCTTTTGTGACGGGGGTGGTAACATACTGACCCCCGTCATAATGTTTACCAGTATTGTAGTCTGTCCATCCTCCATTGTTCTTGGGAAGATAGGTGCGCCAGGTGGTGACACCCGGTTCTGTCACAGGACTGACGAGCAGGTCGGGACCAAACATATACTCATACTTCTGACGGAGTGCCTCGGGGTCGTCGGAAAAGTCGAAGACCAATGGGCGCATCAGGGTGTAGCCCTCTTCGCTAATCCTTCTTGCACATTCCTTGATATAAGGCTGTAACTTCTCGCGCTCTTCCAGACAGTTGGTGATGATAGCCTGTGCCTGCGAGCCATAGTTCCACGGCTCGGTGTTGCTCATATAGCCATGTACACGCATCAAGGGCAGATAGACGCTGGTCTCTATCCAACGAAGCATCCGTTCGATATAGGCGCTGTCGGTATATTGGTTCTGGGGACGGAAGAAACCGCCTGCATCGTAGGTCCACCAAGGGTGACCTGCAGCCTGAACGCCAAGACCTGCCACGATCTGACGACGGAAGGTCTCCCAGTCGTTACCTACATCGCCACTCCAGAGGGCTGCGCCATAACGCTGGATGCCCGGGAAACCACAGCGCGTAAGAATCATGGGCTCCTTACCGGCATTTAAAAGACCTTCATAGACCGTCTGGCAGACCAGCAAAGGATACACGTTACGCACCTTATCGCCCGACCACTGACCTTTGTTCACAAGGCGCCCTGCAAGATCGTCGTTCTCGGGTTCCGTGGCATCTTGCCACCAGGCATCGATGCCCAGAGGAACAAGGCGCTCAGAGAAGTTCTTCCAATAAGCCTTTGCTGCCTCGGGACTGAAGAAGTCGATCCAGTCGGTGCCAGGGATATAATGTCCGTCAGCCTCCATCTGGCGACCCACCTCTGATGTCTTGTCAATCTTCGACCACACGCTGACCATCAGACGGATGTCCATCTTATGCAGACTATCGGTAAGGGCCTTTGGGTCAGGATAGAATTCCTCATCGAAACGCATGGCATTCCAACCATATTTCCCCCAGTACTGCCAATCCTGCACAATCATGCTGATGGGCATCTGCTCCTGTTTGAAACGATTGGCTGTTTCCAGAATCTCTGCAGAGGAGTGGAAGCGTTCACGACAATGGATATAGCCCAAGGCCCAGTCTGGCATCACCGGTGCCTGACCCGTCAGTTCACGATAAGTGGCTATTATCTCATCGGGCGTTCCTGTAAACACAGTATAATCCACCGCATCAGCCACTGGTGAACTGAATACGGTTTCGTTCTTTACCTTATTATAATATAGGCGTGGCTCATCGCCTCTCGTCAGTTCGGTTGTCACGACATGCTTACCAGCCTTCAGGTGTACGATTGTCGAGGCTGTGGGGGGTAGCCATACATTCTGCATCTCGATGACGGTTTCTCCGTCGATGACCAGATTATGACGACGTGCCATCTTCTGGCCTACATCAAGCAATAGGGCATAGTCGGCTTCTTCATCGACACTGATGAGGGCGTCGAAGATATGCCGTTGGCGCACCTCGCGCTTGCCACCCTCGGTAGAGGTCACATCGACAATCTCGCGCTGCCCTTCACCCGACCGTTTGGTAAAGGTGATAACCTGCTCACTGGGGTTGAACTCAGTCATTCCGTAGTTATTCCACAAGATGCCATAGCCTTTGCTCGAAATGAGCATGGGCAGACTGATCTGTGTGTTCACCTGTGTAAGTCTTCTCGAAAGTCCACGCACATTGCTATAGCCGTCCTGGAATTGTCCGAGTCCGAAGAGGAATTCGTCCTTCGGAGAATGAAAGGCCAGTGTAGCCTTTCCGTTTTGCAGTTCATGGCGCAAGGCTTTAAACAGTTGGTGCCCGTGCTGGTCCTTGATAGTCAGAGTGTTTGCCTGAGCATCTGTTTCCACTTGCAGATCGCAGGCGGTCTCGCCATGCTTCACATAAAGCCAGTCTGGTAATGAGTCTTCGACTTCGCGCTCCTGATACTGTATTCTAACGGCATTTCGCGCTACCTTCTTAATGGTCAGATGACCTTGTGCCTGAGCCATCATACCCAAGCCTAAGACGACGATGGTGAGAATCGTTTTTTTCATAATTCTATGCTTTGTAAATCCATATTTTCTGCAAAGATACACGAAAACACTGATAATCTGTGTTTTTTGAGGGAATTTACACATCTTTTTCTGATTATTTGACATAATTATCGCAGTTTTTATTTATATTTGCAACTGATATGTTTGGACTAACTAGAATGCTTACCAGGACCTTATCCTTTAGGCTCAGCCTAATGGTCATTGCTTGTTTGACTACACTCCTGATGGTAGCACTTATCATTATGTTTGTCTTTTCGCGAAAATTGTTAAAGGAGGAAGCCCTTTTGGACGCCAGACAAACCTTGGAAGCAACGGTTCAGCAAATCGACAATATCCTTTTGGATGTAGAGCAGGCTTCAGGTAATATCTATTGGAAGATGTTAGCCCATATCGATGACCCCGACATGGCAGAGCTCTATGCTAGCAAACTGACCGAGATCAATCCCTACATATCAGATTGCAGAATCATCTGGGATGCTGATTCCGATGCGATAGACATCAACGAAGCATGCTGGATAGAGCCTTCATCCGAAAATAACGGCAACTTCTCTTTCCTCCTGCCTGTCTTTAAAGGGCAGCAGAAGGTGGGTGTACAGAAAGCCGACCTGTCGCCATCATTACTGTCGAAGATTGTACTCGAAACCAAACCATCGCCCAACTCCTTCTGCACCTTATTGGGCAAAGACGGTTCTTTCATCGTCTATCCCGATAGTAGTATCCTGAACCGGAATGTATTTGAGTTGGCTGTTGAAGACCCTACAGTGGCAGATGCTGCAGAATCGATGCTGGCTGGCGAGACAGGCTATAAGTACATCAAACTAAATGGCGAGAAGTTCTATATATTCTACAAGCCTTTTGAGCGTACTGCTGTGAGAGGGCGTGCCATGACTGATCTCAATTGGAGCGCAGGTATCATCTATCCAGAAGACGATATCTTCGGCGACTATAACCGTCTGCTCTACTATGTTTTGATTATCGCTGTCATCGGACTGATGCTCTTGCTGTTCCTGTGCCGGTCTTTTATCCATCATCAGTTCTTGCCGCTACGCCGATTAGGAAAGGCAGCACAGCATATTGCCGAGGGTTGTTATGACGAGCTCATTCCCGATAGTCGTCAACAGGACGAGGTGGGGCGTCTTCAAAAGCACTTCCAACAGATGCAGCAATCGCTGGCCACCCGTATGGCCGAGATGCAGCAATTGTCGGATACCCTTAAGGAACGAGGAGAAGTGCTCCAGGCTGCCTACGAACAAGCCCAGAGTGCAGACCGCATGAAGACCAGCTTCCTCTATAACATGTCGAATCAGATTCTGTCACCTGTCAGTGTCATCTATCATAGTGTCATGTCCATCAGCAATGACCGTAACAAACTGACTGAGGAAGAAACCGACCAGTTGGTCAATGATATTCGGCAACAGGGAGGAAATGTAACTGCTCTGCTTAATCAGCTGATAGCCGACTCCGAGAAGATTATGAATAAAGAATAGAAACAGCATGCGCAACCTTGTCAGACATATCCGCCAATCGCTTGCATGGAAGCTGAGTCTCGGCATTCTGCTGATGGCCATTCCCATCTTTGTGCTGTCGTTGGGCATCCTTTTCTTGCAGTCGAAAAACAATCTTAAGAACGAGGCCACCAAACATGCCAACAGCGTGCTTAATACCACTATGCAGCGCATCTGTCGTCATATGAACATTGTGGAGACGGCTACCGACATCAACGACTGGGTCATTGCAGATAACCTTCAACCCGACTCGTTGTTGGCCTACTCGCGCTATATCGTCTCACTCAATAGTCAGATCGATGGCTGTTCCATCAGTACCGAACCAGATGTCTTCCCTCAATTCGGCAGGTACTTCTCCGCCTATACCGTCAGGGAGAGTACAGGCTCAGAGGCCGACACCGTGACTACCGTCATTGAGGAGGAATACGACTACTTCGAGAAGGTATGGTACAAGACACCACATGATCTGAATAAGCCTTGCTGGGTGGTCTATTATGATGAAAGCGACTCTTTGTCTCTCACGCTTGATGGGATGATCGCATCCTATAGCAAACCGCTTTACAATCACAATAAGCAGTTCGTGGGTGTTATCTCTACCGATCTCTCCCTCCTTCGCCTCTCGAAAACCATTACGGCTGAGAAGCCCTATTCCGGTTCCTATTTCATGATGACGGGCGATGACGGACGTTATTATCTGCACCCCGATACCGCACAACTCTTCAAGAACACCATCTTCACAGATACCGATCCCAACCGGACTGCCGACATGATTGCTTTAGGTCATGAGATGACTTCCGGACGGCAAGGCAATATGGAGGTCAGAATCAATGGTGAACCATGTATTGTCTGTTACCAGCCCGTGCCTGGCACCAATTGGAGTCTGGCTCTTGTTTGTCCTGAACGAAGCGTCCTCAAGGGGTATAATCTTCTGAACTATCTCCTCGCCCCACTCATCCTCATTGGGCTGGTGCTGATCCTGGTGTTCTCTATTTTCATTGTGGCCGGTGCCATCCGACCCCTCAACAAACTGACCAATAAACTACAACGAATTGCTGAAGGTCATTATGACGAACGGATTAAGAAAAGCCGTTATATCGATGTAGTGGGTCGGTTGCAGTCTAATTTCTCTATCATGCAGGAGTCGTTGAGTTGTCATGTCAGCGATATCTATCAGATGAATGAGGAGGCAGCTCAACGCAACGAAGAACTGGCACGCACCAGCAAACTGGCCGAGGAGGCTGATAGGCAGAAAACACTGTTCATCCAGAATGTTTCCCACCAGATCCGTACACCTTTGAACATCATCATGGGCTTTGCTCAGGTCATCGGCGAGAGCAAGGGTCTATTGCCTGAAGAAGAGCAGATAAGCATCATCGATATGATGAGCCATAATGCCATGGTTCTCGAACGTATGGTGAGAATGCTCTTCGACAGCTCTGCCCGGGGCATCACAGAAGAGGTCTATGCCATCAAGGACGAGGAGGTATCCTGCAACGAGATCGCCCGTAGTTGTATTGCCCGCATCCAGAGTCTCTTCCCCAAGTTGTTCATCATGTTCGCGAGTGATGTTCCCGATGACTTCTGTATCAAGACCAACCGTCACTATCTGGAGATCACCATCCGTGAATTACTCTTCAATGCCGCCAAATACTCCGATGGACGTTGTGTGTCGCTTAGTGTTGAAGAGGCCAAAAGGGGTATGCGCTTTATCGTTGAAGACACAGGTCCAGGCATTGCCATCGAAGACAGCAACCGTTTATTCGAGATGTTCACCAAGGTGAATGATCTTTCCGAAGGACTTGGACTTGGTCTGGCCCTCTGTAAGCGGCATATCACCAATTTGGGGGGCAACATTATCCTTGACCCCCATTACAAAGCCGGATGCCGTATCATCATTGAACTTCCGTAACCACCACACCCCCATTACAGGTAATGGTAATGGTAAGTTGTTGTCGCTTGTTCTGCTTGATGGTCTTCACGCTACCGTTAAGCAGGGCATCGTCGCTATAGAGTTGCAACGGAGTACCAGCTCCAAACATCGGAAGGGTGATGGTCTTCTTCAGAGGCTCTTTCTCTGCATTGACACCCACCACAAACCACTGCTTACCACATCGACGGGCCATGATGATATACTTGCCTGGGTATCCATCGATGAACTTCACTTCGTCCCAAGTCGTGGGTACCTTCTTCATGAAGTCGATAGCCCAAGCTGGAGCATCCGTCAGGTTATTGGGTGCCAGAGCGAAGTGCTGAACGGCACTCTGGAAAAGAACCGCCGTAGCCAGTGCATAGACATCAGAGGTCTTGCGAGTGGTGCCATGCTGATTGTCTGCACTATAGCGCTTGTTCAGAGCCGAACCGCCAAAGTCCATCGATCCTACGGTATTTCTTACAAAAGGATGAATACAGGCGTTATAAGCCTCAGCGTCACAGGCTCCTTGTCCGAAGTGCAGGTTCTCTGAAGCCAGTACGGCCTCTGAGGCGGCATAGTTGGGGTACATACGTTCCCAACCGCGAGGCAGCGTACAACCGTGGAAGATACAAAGCAGTCCGAAGTCGTTGGCATCACTTAGGATATCCTCATAGAGTTGCATCATAGGTTGCTTGTCGCCCCCAAAGAAATCTACCTTGATACCACGAATGCCATTCTCCTGCATCCATTTCATTTCCTGACGACGGATGCGGCTATTGTTCATCTTGCCGATAGGCGTCTGGAAGGCATCGTTCCACGCACCATTGGAGTTGTACCACAAGAAGATGCCTACACCCTTCTCCTTGCCATAGCGGGCCAGTTCGGCTATCTTCTCGTAGCCAATCTGCTGATCCCAGAAGGCATCGATGAGCACACTCTGATACCCCATTGCTGCCGAGAAGTCGATATAGCGCTTCTGTTCGTCGAAGTTACAACTGGGATCCATGCCGATAATCCAGCTCCACGAGCCCTTGCCGTAGATATATTCCTGCGAAGCCTTGTACTTGGGTTGTACCAGGTCGAAGGCTGCAGTCGTCTCTACGATATTGGCCAAAGGACCTACGGTAATGGTGCGCCAGGGTGTCTCACAGGGCAGTGCCACAGCGGCACTCGTAGCCCCAGCTCCATTCAGTTCGCCAGCCTGTGGGAATCCGATGCGGTAGGTGCCTCCCTGCTCGTTCAGCAACCGACAACCCACATAATCGCCATCTGTACCCGTCTCACTGATGAGTGCCCATCCGGCAGGTGTCTTGAACAGACAAGGAAAACTATAGCCCTCGCCCCAGCCGTTTTTGCCTACAGGCTCATCACAAGTGTAAGGTGTCTCATAACTGGGCGATGTCCGTGCGAAACCACCCATCGGCTTCGACTGCGGACAGAGGAAGGTTGTCGTCCCCTCAGGTAGTACAAAACCCGAGGCCTCTTCTGTCACCACACATACGCGAGTCTCTTTCTGTGGAAGGATCCTGTAACGGAAGGCCACATCACGATTGCTCACACGGAAGATGATGTCAACTACGTTCTTTTCAGGCTGATCTTTCAGGACATAGGTGGCAACCAGTTCGTTGGCTTCGTAATCCACACAACTCTGCTTGATGTTACGCAACTCGTAAGTGTCGCTCACCTGGTTCCTCACCACTTCCTTCTGTCCCAATCCCTGGGTGAAATCTCCGATATTGGTCTTCAGACCCAAAGCCGACTGTTGAACAACCTCTTGTCCGTCATAGCTGACACGATAGCAGGGCTGGCCTTGCTCCGAGAGTTCCAGACTAACTGAGACCTTTCCGTTAGGACTGACTATGGTCTGAGCCGTTGCTGTCGAACCAGACAGCAACAAACCCAAACCGAATATCAATAGCTTTCTCATTTTCAATTCTCAATTTTCAATTTTCAACTACAAAGTCAAAAGCCTTCAGATCCTTGTCGAGCGACGAGGTGCCATAGAGAATCTGGTAGCGACCAGGTTTTACAGCCAGTTCGTCGATCATCTCATCATAGTACTCGAAGGCCTCCCCGTCAAGGGTGATGGTGGCCGTCTTGGTCTCACCGGCCTTCAACGATAATTTCTGGAATCCCTTCAGGGCCTTGATGGGTGCGCCGGCATCGTCGAGAGCCTTCACATATACCTGAATAGTTTCCGTACCCTCACGCTTACCTGTATTCTTCACAGGCACAGTGAGCGTCACCTTTCCGTCTTTCTTCATCTTCTTAGCCGAGAGTTTGCCTGTACCCACATTGAAGGTGGTATAGCTCAGACCGTAGCCGAAGGCATACTGGGGAACACCCGTAAAATAGCGGTAGGTGCGGTTCTTCATCGAGTAGTCGAGGAAATCGGGCAGATCGTCGTTCGAGCGATAGAAGGTCACAGGCAGCTTACCACCTGGGTTGTAGTCTCCAAACAGCACCTCAGCGAGTGCCTTCGCACCACCCTGACCAGCATACCAGGCCTGCAACAGGGCGTCGTACTCTCCCTCCACACTTCCAAAGGCGATGGCTGAACCCGAGCAGTTCACGAAGATCACGGGCTTACCAGTCTGGTGCATTGCTTTTACCAGCATCTGCTGCACCTTCGGCAACTCGATGTCTTTCTTGTCGCCACCCTCGCCCTCCATCTGGGCAGAGATACCACCGATGATGATAATGGCGTCGGCACCTTTCACCTCGTTGGCCAGATCGGCAAAGTCTACGAGATTGCGCTCGCAGATGTCACCACGCAACATGGCAAACTGACCGTTGCCATGCTTGTATTCAATCACCACGTCGTAGGTCTTGCCCTTCTCCACGGGGAACGACTTGTACTCTGGCTTGCGTCCGAATCCGAAGAAACGACGACCACCGGCCTGCGCCTCTTCCACCACTTCGCCGTTCACCTTCAGCACGTAGCCGTTGTCGGTCATCAGCGTATATTTCATCTCACCCGTAAAGGTCGAGACATACTGACCGCTGATACGTACCGAGAGGGTATCGCGGTTCACGCCCTGGGCAAAGCCCCAGGCACCGAAGGTCGAGAAGTTCAGTTCGTTGTAATAATCTGTCTTGGCAGGTTCGCCAGCGAGTTCCTTATTATTATAGAACTCCACCTTCACACCCTTACCACCGTTGAAGTCCTGCAGGTGATGCATAGTGGTATATTCGTCATCGAGTTCACAGGCCTTCTGGTAGATGACTTTAGCCTCGGGCACAGCGGCCTTGATACCACTGAGCAGCGATATCTGGTGTTCCTCCGTGGGGGTTCCGCCATAGTTACCGTTCAACAGGTTCACGTCGTCAGCGTTAGGACCGATCACGGCCAGTGTCTTGATGGCTTTCGAGAGAGGCAGTACGTTGCCTTTATTCTCCAACAGCACCATCGACTCACGAGCAGCCTGCGTGGCCAGGGCGTTGTTCTTTTCACTGCTGATCACCTCTGGACCTAGCTTAGCCCAAGGCAGCATGTCGGCAGGGTCGAACATTCCCAGTTCGAAGCGCCCCATCAGGGTCTTACGCAGATGGGCGTCGAGGTCGCTCTCCTTGATGAGGCCTTTCTTCAGGCCCTCACCAAGTGACATAAACACCTTACCGCATTCTAGATCGGTACCGTTCAGCACGGCGTCAACCGAAGCAGCGAGTCCGTCCTTATGTGTCTCATGCTGGCCTTTGTTGAAGAAATTGTTGATGGCGTCGCAGTCGGTGAGCACAATCGCATCGTAACCCCACTTGTTACGTAGGATGTCGATGAGCAGACGGTCGCTCGTACAACAGGGCTTCCCTTCGAAACGCTGGTAGGCGCACATCACCTCTCTCACGTTGGCCTTCTTGACGAGCGCCTTGAAGGCAGGCAGATAAGTCTCCCAGAGGTCACGGTTGGTGGGCTCCACGTTCATCGAGTGGCGCAGGGGCTCAGGACCGCTGTGCACGGCATAGTGCTTGGCACAGGCATGCGTCTTGAAGTAACGGCTATCGTTACCCTGCATGCCCAACACCGTCTGCACACCCAGTACGGCATTCATATACGGATCCTCACCACAGGTCTCCTGACCGCGCCCCCAGCGGGGATCACGGAAGATGTTCACATTAGGGCACCAGAAGGTCAGTTCCGGATTTCCGGGATAATAGGTCACACCCTGAGGTACATTAAACAACTGAGGGTCGTTATGGTCAGTGCGGTTCCAGTTGGCACGGGCCTCGTCGGACACCTGCGAGAACACGTCATACACCAGCTGGGCATTGAAAGCCGCAGCCATACCGATTGGCTGGGGATAGACGGTGTAGCCACCCTGGCGCACACCATGACAAGCCTCACTCCACCAGTTGTACGATGGAATACCCAGACGGTCTATCGAGACCGACTTGTTCATCATCAGTCCCACCTTCTCGTCGGGTGTCAATAGTGAAAGCAGATTCTCTACGCGTTCTTCGTTCGAGAGATTGGGGTTCTGGAACGGATACTTAAACTCTGATGCCGTCTGGGCTGAGGCCACGACGGTCAGACAAAATAGGATTGTTGATACTAATACTTTTTTCATCGTTTTTATGGTTTCTTATAGTTGAATTCATCGATATCCACATAGCCGCCCTTCTTCTTCGTGGCATAGTTGAAGATGCCGAACTTGGTGCCCATGAAGAAACGGCGCCAGTCGAAGTTCAGCCGATAGTCCTTGGTGCCTATCTGTGTCCAAGTCTCACCGTCGAGACTGTAGAAGAAGTTAGCGGTATCCGTACCCCTGCCATGACCATTAGGACGGAAGTCTGCGTCGATTCTCAGCCAGATCTTCTGCTGCTTCAGCGCCACACTTTCGATGGGGTTCTCCTCAAACTTCGTCACCTCCTTGTCACGATCCGAGAGTTCCACTTTCTGTTCATTCATCTCCAAGATAAGCTTCTTGCCCTGCTTCTTTACGGTCAGGGCACCCGTATCACTATTGAAGGCAGCCAGTCCGGCACAGTCGCCGTCTTTCATCTTCGAGAGGTCCATCACGATAGCCCCCGTACAGGTGGGACCCTCCATGCGCTGAGTCAGCGTGTTGGGTGCCAGGTAGAGTGTCTTCACCACGCGGTTGGTCTTCAGACGCAGATAACCCGGTCGCTCTGTCAGACTCCAAGCCTCGTCGATGGGATTATGGTTCCATTGCCAGTGCAGTCCAAGTCTGTTGGCAGAGAAATCATCGCCCTTTACGATGGTTGTCTTGGGCTGTCCGCTGACGTAGGGCAGCATCGTGTCAGGCACTTTCCCGTTCACGTCACCCAGCATCGGCCAACCGTTGATCCATCGGCAGGGCATCACCGTGAGCACACGTCCCACACCGCCACGATCCTGGAAGATAATGCCATACCAGTCACCATCAGGCGAATCCACGATAGTACCCTGTGCCTCGTATGAGAAACCACCGAACTCACTTTCCAGAATCACCTGCTTCTCGTAAGGACCGTGAATATCGTTAGCCCTATAGCAAACCTCACGACGATGACGCCCTGGGGCGTAAGTGTGAGAAATCATCAGCAGGTAGTACTTGCCATTGTGCTTGATCATACGTGACCCCTCCAGGAGTCCTTTCTCGTCTTCTTCGCGCTCGAATATCTTCTGATAGGTGCCCTCGATGACATCCGAGAGATCCTGCTTCAGCTCCATCAACTCACCCGTACCATAAACAACATATACTCTGTCGTCGTCGTCAAAGAAAAGCGAGCAGTCGTGGAAGTGGCGCATACGCGAAACCAGATTCCAAGGGCCTTCGGCTTTCTCTGCCGAGAAGATATAGGTATCGCCCATAGCACCCCGCTCGTTGGGAGCCAGGAGCGCATAGAACTTGCCCTTATGATATTTCAGCGAGGTAGCCCACTGACCGCGCCCATATGCCGTACCCTCTTGCAGGTCGTACTTGGGCGAGTCTGTCAGGCGGTCGAAGATATAGCTTACCGTTTCCCAGTTCTTCAGGTCTTTAGAAGCCATCACTGGTGCACCTGGCATCAGGTGCATTGTGGTAGAGACCAGATAGAAGGTATCGCCCACGCGAATCACGTCGGGATCGGGTACATCGGCCCACAGCATCGGATTCTGTATAGGCTCCGTCTGCAGTGTTTCGTAGTCGTTATTCTCAAAGAGTCCGTTCTTTTCAATCGTCCATCCCTCGCGATTCAGGATTCCACAGTCCTTGCCCACGAACATCTTCTTCGCCTCAGCGTCACCCTTCAGTTGCCACTTCAGCCAAGCCAGGGCAGCAATTGTGAACTCACCACCATGGGGCTCACGATAGGTACCGCCATGCCCTACGGGGAAGTTGATGGCACAGGCAGGCACGTGGTTAATGCGGTGGAAGTCGTCCATGCCGTTCTCGTAGGCAATATCTTCCTTACCACCCAGCAGATACATGATGGGAGTGTGAATCTCCTTCAGTTTCTCCTTAGGAGGCATAGGCATACCGCCTACAGCCTGATGGGCGTTCTGCTGATTGAAGAGACCACTATTGCAGATCATCAGAGCCTTGATGCGCTTATCAGCACAGTTAAAGAGTGTCTGCAATCCACCGCACGACATACCTGCCACGCAGATATTCTTCAGGTCGATCTTCTGATAGTAGGGCGACTGCGGGTCAGCATTCTGAGCGAAAGCCCAGTCGATGCTCTCGATCTGTTGCTCCGTACGGCTCATCGGCCCCCTGTAATACTCGTCCACCATCGGGATGATACCCGTAGCAAGCACGAGGAATCCGTTCGAGGCAATCTCGTTCAGAAAGTTCATGTGCTCCCATGGCGAGTTGGCGCAAGCACCATTACCCCACACCAGCACAGGAAGAGGCTTCTCAGCACTGAAGGCCGAGAGGTCTTGAGGCGTAAACACGGTGTGCTCAGCCAGTCCGGCCACTTCGGTCATCACCACCTTATAGGGACCTGTACCCCCGTCTTCAATGATTCTCGACTTAGGCGCCTCCTGAGCACTCACCATCATTCCCGCTCCGCAAAGCATGCATGATAAAATCAGTTTCCTCATAATTCCAATATTTTCAATTCTTCAATTCTTCAATCCTTTAGTACACCACGTTGTCTATGCTTTTAAACATCCCAAGAAACTGCTTCGCCTTCGCTATATATATGTCGCAGAATTCCTGATAGGCTTCTGGGATTGTCGTGCCAGTATAGACGTCCTTAAAGCCGGCCTTCTTGGTAGCTGTGTCATCAAACGATTCCAGTTCCTCTGATTTCTTCACGTTCAGGCGCAACAGTTTCTGCCCGTCGAAGTAAAGCCTCAACTCGTGCATACAACCCATATCGATATCGGGTGTCTGTGCATAGATAAACAACAGCTGCCCCTGATTGTCGTAGAGATACTCCTCGTAGAACTGTCGGGCCGCATAGTTATACTTCGTCGTCAGGAAACTCAGGTAGTGGGGAGGATAGGGATTGTAGTTCTCCTCGTCGTCCTGCTCCTGTTCTCCAAAGTACATACGGATGTTCTCCTCGTGCAGTCCTGTGGCGGGCAGGTTCATGAGTACCTTCAGATGATATAATGCGGGCGGCATTCCCTCGTACGGATAAGTCTCACACATCTCGGCGATGACTTTTTTCTGAGCCTGATAAGCCTCACGGATACTTTGAATAGTGTTCTGGGCGCCAACCACTTGCAGCCCTCCCACCATCATCAGTGCGATTACGATTAGTTTCTTCATTTTAATGTTTAGGTTTTACGTCTGCAAAGATACAAAACAATTGTGGAATAACGAAATATTTTACTATGAAAACTATTTCTTCTTTTTGCGGGGCTTGCGCATGGCCCAGCCTTCTTCGCTGAAATCGGGCTCCTCGCCTTTGAAGTCACGTCGAGGTTTGTTGATCAGTTCACGCCAATCCTCTTTCTTAGCAGAACGAGGTGCCCGGGCTGAGGATTTCGAGGCTGCACCCTTATCCTCTGAATCATTACATCTGACCGTACGACCTTTATACCTGATACCAGAAAGTTGAATCATCACTTTCTTGGCATCCTTTTCAGGAACCTCGAAATACGAGATGGTGTCGAGCAGATCGATATGTCCCACTTCCTGACGACCTCCCACAAAACGGTTCAGTGTCTGCATCAGTTCTCCAGGGTAGAAGCCATCACGCTTACCTAAATTGATAAAGAGCCTGCGATACCCCTTAGCGGCCTTGTTCTGTACTTTCTGCTTATCGCTCTGGGGCCTTTTCTGATTCTTGTCTGGCACCACTGCCTCAATCTCAGGTGCTTCGGCATAGTAAGCCAGGAACTTGCCAAACTCCAGGGAAACAATCTTCTTGATGAGTTCCTCCTTGTCGATATACTCAAAGTAGCGATTGATGTCTTTCAGGAATGGGGCAATCTCCTCATCGTCCACGTCGGTCTTCACAATCTGGTCCATCACCTTGTAGAGCTGTTTCTTGCAGATCTCCTCTGCCGACGGAATCTCCGCCTTGACAAACTCCTTGCCAATCTCCTTTTCGATATTGCGGATCTTGAACTTCTCACGACTATGTACTATCGATATGCTCGTACCTTTCTTGCCAGCACGGCCCGTACGACCAGAGCGATGGGTATAGTTCTCAATATCATCGGGCAATCCGAAGTTGATGACGTGTGTCAGATCATCTACATCCAGACCTCTTGCAGCCACATCCGTCGCTACGAGCAACTGTGTCAGATGCTGACGGAACTTCTGCATGGTCTGGTCGCGTTGAGGCTGTGAGAGGTCACCATGCAGCGACTCCGCATTATAGCCGTCTTTTATCAGTTTGTCGGCCACCTCCTGTGTCTCCACTTTTGTGCGACAGAAGATGATGGCAAAGATTCTGGGGTAGTAATCCACGATGCGCTTCAGGGCGAGATATTTGTCCTTGGCGTTCACCATATAATAGATGTGGTTCACGTTCTCTGCGCCCTCATTACGAGAGCCCACCACAATCTCCTTATAATCGTGCAGATAGTTCTTGGCCACGCGCTCCACCTCCCTACTCATCGTTGCTGAGAACATCAGGGTGTTGTGCTCTGCTGGCAACGACTCGAAGATTTCGTTGATACTATCAGAGAATCCCATGTTCAGCATCTCGTCGGCCTCGTCGAGCACAATATTCCTTACCTGTTCCAGACGGGCATAACCACGGTGCATCAGATCCACCAGACGACCAGGGGTGGCCACGATGATGTTCACGCCTTTCTTCAGGGCGCGCATCTGGGGCTCGATAGAGGCACCGCCATAGACGGCCTCCACATGCACACCGTCCATATACTTGGCAAAGTCTCGGATATCATCTGTTATCTGCAGACAGAGTTCACGAGTGGGTGATAGCACCAGAGCCTGTGTGTCTCGCCAGTTGGTGTCGAGGCGCATCAGCAGTGGAATACCGAAAGCCGCCGTCTTACCCGTACCTGTCTGGGCAAGGGCGATGACATCGTTCTGGTTACCTAACAGATAGGGAATCACAGCCTCCTGCACAGGCATCGGCTGCACAAATCCTAACTCCTCAATGGCCTTGCGAATCTCCTCGCTGACGCCTAATTCTTCAAAAGTCTTCATCATGGGTGCAAAGATACAAATTTTTTTTGTAATTTTGCAGCAGTTATGAAGATATGTGTGTTTTGTTCTGCAAACCAGCAGATTGACCCGGCTTTCTTCGTCATGACGGAGCAGTTGGGAACGTGGGCCGCTGAGAATGGTCATACTATTGTGTATGGTGGGGTGAATCAGGGCCTGATGGAGTGTTTGGCCAAAGCGGCTAAAGAGCATGGAGGTCGAACCATCGGCATCGTTCCGATGATTGTAGAGAAGTCTGGCCGTATCAGCGACTATGTGGATATTGATATCCCATGTGACAATCTGAGCGATCGTAAGCAGTTGATGATGGACCAGGCCGATGTGTTCATCGCCTTGCCTGGTGGCATCGGCACCATCGATGAGGTCTTTACTGTCGCTGCCTCTGCCACCATCGGCTATCACGACAAACTGGTCATCCTTTATAACATGAAAGGTTTCTGGGACTCACTCATTGCCATGCTCGACGATCTGCAGGCGAAGGGCATGATTCGTGGCGACTGGCGACAGTATATCAAAACGGCTGATTCCATCGAAGAAATCAGCCGTATGATATAGGAATGACTATTTGCCGTAGTTCGCAGAATTTATCTTGGTAATGTACTCTGGGGTGGCGTATTCCAGATACTTCCGATAGACGGGTCTTGGACAGGCCTCCGGATTAGTCAGGAAGGTGTGGCTGTCAGCGGCTTTATCGTCGTATTTAGCCAACCATTCCGGACCGGTGAATAACAGCCAGCTGATATTACAACTCTCATCGCACACTTTCATAAAGTTGGCACCAAAGCCGTTCCCACCAGCCACACCAGTGATGGCCTTGCCCCATGAGGCATTATACTCAGCAGGCGCCCAGTCCATCTCAGTGACAACAATAGGTGCCTTCTTACCAATGGGCATGATCTCGTTGTCCCAGCTTGCCTTGAATTTGTCATAGACCACATCGACTTCGCTGTCGTAACCACTGTTATACCAACCAGGATAGCAGTGTACGGCATAGCCGATGTTTTCGCCCACGACGGGATACTTCTCAAAGGTCTTGTATAGCATCTGGTAGTGCAGTCCTGGAATCAGCAGGATATTGTTGCAGTATTTTCGCATTTCATCGACGATTTCCTGCATAAATATGGTAATCTGCTTACCACGTGCATCAAACGTCGAACCGTTCCAGTTGTCGAGGGCCTTGCCGTCGTCGTCGCAGATCTGGACGGGCTCATTGCACAGCTCAAACATCACGTAACCATTGTTACACAGTCTTGGATGCTGGGCAACGTAGGTCCATACCTGCTTCAGATAGTCGTGATAGGCCCCTCCAATAGTAATCTGTTCAGGACAGACACCAGGTGGGCGCATCACTACATACATTTTTTTAGATATGATATACTCGGCCATAGGGACGAACACCTCGTCGAGATACTTCTTAAAGCGCTCGAAGTCAAAAGCCGAGATATCGTTCTCACCAGTCGTCTGCACACCAGGCTTATTGCTCCAGTAAGGATCCATATGCATACGCACAAAGTCCATCTTCCAACCTTGTTTGAGGATGTTGTTAATCAAACCTTGGTTATAGCTCAGACAGGCATCAACGTCGTAGTTGTTCCATTTCGAGCCCTGTTCATTGAACCAGGGACTATAGGTCTGGGCAAAACCATGCAGGTTACGACGCACCCCCTCCTTATTCACAAACCAGCGCCCTTCCACATGGAGGGGTGAGAACTCAGCCACCTGCGGTTCTTCCACTTGAGGCTCCTCGGGTTGCTCCTCAGGTGGAATGCTGGGCACGGTGGTAAAGGTCTTTTCTTTCTCGCAAGCTACCATCAAAGCCATGACTGTCAACAACAGCAGGCATCTAAAATTATATTGCATAAAAACTAGTATTAAGGTCTTTACTTGGCGTTGATCTCTTTCAGCAGGCGATCGGCTTTGCCCCAACTCTCCATCATGTAGAGCACGTAGCGGATATCGACACCGATGCAGCGAGCCAGTTGCTTGTCGAAGAAGATATCGCTCGACAGACTGTCCCAGTTGCCGTCGAAGGCCAGACCAATGAGCTCACCCTTGCCATTGAACATCGGCGAACCAGAGTTGCCACCTGTAATATCATTGTTCGACAGGAAACAGAGGTGCAGTTTGCCAGTGGTCTTATCGGTGTATTTGCCGAAGTCGTTCTTCGAGAGCAGTTCCTTCATGATGGGCTCAGCCTCGTAGTCGATGACACCCTTCTCGCCCTTTTCCATCTTCTCTACAATGCTCTTGGCGTCCGTATAGTAGCCTGAAGGCTTTCCGCCCAGCAGATACTCGCCCACCTGGCCGTAGCTGAGTCGCATGGTGAAGTTGGCATCGCTGTAGTTGGGCATATCCTCCTCCATGCGCAGTTTGGCAGCACAGAGGTAACGCTCCAGGATGTCGATACTGTCAGAGACAGCCTCTAGGTCGAGCACGATGTCAGCCTGTGCGCTCTTCACGCTCTCGCCATACACCACACCCGGGTCCTTGTGATAGCTCTTCTTGTTGATGTAGATCTTCTTGTCGCTCTTCATCAGTTTCGACTTCTTATAGATGTGATCCACAAACTTCTGGTAGTCGCCCTTGAAGTCGTGGTCGATGACGTTGTAGAAGTCGGGCTGGTATTTGATCTCCACATTCTCACGGTAATGCTTCAGCAGGGCACCGATGATCTCACGGTCCGTATCGTAGTCCCATGTATCGCTGTTGTCCTTAAATTCGATATAATAGGTCTTGGGCTTGCCTTCCTTGCCGTTGACGATGGCACCATTCTGCACCCGAAGGGCACGACGAGTCATCTCGTCAGTATTTCTGCGTCCGAAGGTTTCGCTGTAGTAGGTCAGGGCTCTGGCAGCAGCGAAGCGCTTCTGGTAGAGACGCTCCAACAGGTCGAAGTCGAGCTTGTCTTTCAGGTATCCCGTTGAGTCCTGCCACTGGCGTATCTTCTGCTCGAACTGTGCCTTCTGCTGAATCAGTCCGATGCTGTCGATACATTTGTTCATACCGATGGAGTTCTTCCAGTAGTTCGAGCTGTTGGCGTACTTCGAGTCGTACTTGATGCGCACGGCCTCGTCGGCTCTCATATGTCGGAGCATGATGCCCTGCTTCACCTCTCTTGTCTGATACATTGGGGTGTTCTGGGCATCTCGGCGCTCTCTGATACCATAGCTCGACAGGTAACGACTTGTAGAGCCAGGATAGCCAATGGTCATCGAGAACGAGCCGGGCACGTAGCCCTGCAGCGATACGGGTGCCCATTTCTTCGGTTTCATCGGCACGTTGTCCTTCGAATATTTCGCAGGTCCACCCGTCTTCGGATCGACATAGATGCGGAACACGCTGAAGTCGCAGGTCTGGCGGGGCCACATCCAGTTGTCTGTTTCACCACCAAACTTACCCATCGACTTGGGCAGGGCAAACACCAGGCGCACGTCAGGATAGTCGCGATAGGTTGTCAGATAGTACTGGTTCCCCTCGTAGTATGGTTTGATCTCCACACGCAAGGTGGAGTCTTGTTTCTCGATATCCTTCAGCATGGCGTTCTCCAGCGAGTCGAGGAACAGGTAGCGCTTGTCGCTGTTCATCTGGTTGATACCCAGTGAGTCGAGCATGGGCGTGATATCCTTCTGTTCCACCATGAACGACACGAAGAGGTCCTTGTTGGGCAGCTCCTCCTCAAAACTGTTCGACACAAAGCCGTCCAACATATAGTCGTGCTCCACAGTGGAGTGCGAGCGGATGGCCTCGAAGCCACAGTGGTGGTTGGTAAACACGAGTCCGTCGGGAGATACCACCACCCCCGAGCAGTAGCC
The DNA here is from genome assembly GCA_902771155.1 of uncultured Prevotellaceae bacterium. The sequence goes on along the minus strand of CACXVS010000009.1, from coordinate 31,711 downwards.
TCCGAAGTTCACTACGCAGTTCTTGATGGCATCGTCGCCTTCGTACAGAGCACCGTAGGGCAGTTCGTAGTTCTCCATCTTCATTGTCTCATAGACGGCATTAGGCAGATTGTACAGCGTCCACATACCCTCATCAGCCTTTAAAGGTAAAAAGGTAAAAAGGTAAAAAGGTAAAAAGAAATACAAAAACTTTCTCATTTTTTATTCAACTTATTTATTATATTAATTGTTGTTCCAATAATTGTATTAATGTCGTTTGAAAGAGAATTAAAACGCGCTTCGTCAATTAAATTTGATTCATATAATAGTTCTAACCAATATTTTGTTTCACTAGCCTCCTTAAGAGATATTTTAAGTTTGTTTATGTAGTCAGCTTCACTTTGTGCATATATGCTTTCCGCTATATTTGCCCCAATACTTGTTCCACTTCGATATATTTGTTTAGATATAATTAACTCTTTCTTCTCGTAATAAAGATAAGAATACAAATCAATAATCCTCAAAGCAAAACCCTTGCTTAATTTGTATATTACATTATTTCCCATCTTTTTTTACCCTTTTACCCTTTTACTTTTTTACCTTTTTACCTTTTTACCTTTTTACTTTTTTACTTTTAAATGCTCGCTCTTGATGATTCTGAATACGAAGCCTGCAATCAGGAGATTATTGATGATGAACAGAATCCATGTTGGCCAGTCTGTATTCCTCTCGAACCACTTCATCATGCCAAACAGGGTCATCGCAGAAATAAAGTAAATGGCAATACTACTGATAGGATAGGGGATGGGGTTCTTTTTCTGTCCCACGAGATAACTCAGTATCATCGACGTTCCATAGCCAGCCAGACCGCCCCAGGCACAGGCCCAGTAGCCGATCTTGGGGATAAAGACGATGTTCACTGCCAACAGCACAGCACAACCCGCTATCGAGAACCAGGCTCCATAAATGGTCTTGTCGATGAGCTTATACCAGAACGACAGGTTGAAGTAGATGCCCATGAATATCTCAGCCATCATCACGATAGGCACCACGCCCAGTCCCTCACGATAGTCCTCACCTATAATATATTGCAGCACAGGCATCCAACCCATCACCACGAGGAAGGCCAGCAGGGTGAAGATGATAAAGAACTTCATGGCCGAGGCATAGTAATCCGTCTTGTCGGCATCCTTTTTCTTGGCAAACACGATGGGCTCGTAGGCATAGCGGAAGGCCTGGGTGATCATAGCCATGATCATGGCAATCTTCACACAACTGCCATACACACCCAACTGCACATTGGCCTCTGCCTCGTCAGGATACACCAGTGGGAAGATAATCTTATCGGCCACCTGGTTCAGGATGCCAGCGATACCCAGTATCAGGATGGGCCATGAGTAGCTCAGCATCTCGCGAAGCAGACTCCCGTCGAAGTTCCACTTGATGCGGAACATGTCTGGGATAAAGAAGAAGGTGATGAAACCAGTGCACAGCAGATTGATAAAGAACACGTAGAACACCGATGTCTTGCCCAAAAGCACGAACCAGACGACGTTCATGGCGATGTTCAGTAAGATAAACAGCATCTTCAGCGAGGCGAATCGGATGGCGCGCTTCTGGAATCTCAGATAGCAGAAAGGCATGGCCTGGATGGCGTCGAGGGCCACTACCACAGCCATCATCAGCAGATAGTCGGGGTGCTCTGTATAGCCCAGTGCCCCACTGATAGGACCAATGAATCCGAAGACCAGCACTAGGAAAAGGGCCGTCAGCGACCCCACAGTGGCAAAGGCTGTCGAGAACACCGTGTCTGGCTTGGTGCGCTCGTCGTTGGCAAATCGGAACAGCGTGGTCTCCATGCCAAAGGTCAGGAACACCAGAATCAGAGCCGTATAGGCATAGATGTTGGTGCTGATGCCATAGTCGCCCGAAGCCTTGGGCATATAGTGGGTGTAGAGCGGCACGAGCAGATAGTTCAGGAACCTGCCCACGATGCTCGAAAGCCCGTATATGGCCGTATCTTTGAAAAGTGATTTTAGATTCGCCATGACTTCAATCCTCAATCTTCAATTTTTCAATTCTTCAATTCTTCAATTCTTCAATCCTTCAATTCTTCAATTTTACCCAAAAAACAGATAAGCAATGAAGATCGCTGCAAGGATACCAGCCAGATCGGCTAAGAGTCCGCAGGTCACAGCGTGGCGCGTCTTCACAATTCCCACACTACCGAAGTAAACGGCCAGTATATAGAACGTGGTATCCGTCGAGCCCTGGAAGATACAACTCAGACGCCCGATAAACGAGTCGGCGCCATAGGTTGTCATCGCATCCACCATCATGCCTCGGGCCCCACTGCCTGAGAGGGGTTTCATCAGCGCCGTAGGCAGGGCACCCACAAAGTCGCTGTTAACCCCCACCAGATCCACGCTCCAACGGATGCCGTCGATCAGCATGTCCATCGCCCCACTGGCTCTGAACACGCCGATGCCCACGAGGATAGCCACCAGATAGGGAATGATGCGCACAGCCGTTGTAAATCCATCCTTCGCCCCCTCGATAAAGGCGTCATAGACGTTCACCTTCTTTCTGACACCAGCCAGGATAAAGGCGATGATAATCGTCATCAGCAGGATATTAGCCACAGAGGTGCTCACCTGGTTCATCAGCACAGAGTCGAGCTTTCCGAAGCCCCAGATGATGGTAGCCACGAGCAGAGCAGCGCCTCCCAGCGTCAGTAAGATGGTACGGTTCAGCAGGTTAATCTTCTGGAACAGACTGGTGATGATGATACCAGCCAGTGTCGAGAAGAAGGTAGCCAGCAGGATGGGGATGAAGATGTCCGTAGGCTGGGCTGCTCCCATCTGGGCACGATACACCATGATTGAGATAGGAATCAGCGTCAGTCCACTGGTGTTCAGCACGAGGAACATGATCATCGGGTTCGAAGCCGTCACGCTCATTTCCTTCAACTGGCTGTCACTGATCCTTCCTTGCTCTTTTTCAATTTTCAATCTTCCATCTTCAATCTCTTTCAACTGTTCCATCGCCTTCAGGCCAAGGGGCGTAGCCGCATTGTCGAGGCCCAGCATGTTGGCAGCGATGTTCATGAAGATGGAGCCCGTCACAGGGTGCCCCTTGGGAATGTCGGGAAACAGCTTCACGAAGATAGGACTCAGCAGTCGGGCGAGCACGTTCACCACGCCCCCCTTCTCGCCAATCTTCATAATACCCAGCCAGAGCGACAACACACCCGTCAGACCCAACGAAATCTCAAAGGCCGTCTTCGACGAAGAGAACGTAGAATCCATCATAGCCGGGAACACCTCGAAGTCTCCCAGAAACACCAGTTTCACCAGCGCAATCACGAATGCGATGATGAAAAACGCAATCCAAATATAATTTAGTACCATATTGGGTACAAAGGTACGACTTTCTTCGGACAATGCAAAATAAATCCCCACAAAAAGCATAGGGCAACGGCGCTATGGCCATTGCCCTACGATAATTATTGATAAAATAAGGCGGTTATTGCTTATTGTCCTTTTGCCAGTTTGTAAGCCTCGATGCTCGACTTGGCATAGTGATACCAGTCGTTTTCACTGAAAGCGCCAGTAATCCATTCCGAAAACAGGCTGATCTTTCTGCCAGGCTCCTGGAGGCTGTACTTGTTGTCAATGTCCTGACGCTCGTCGCACCAATCATAATCCGTTCCGACACCAATCTTTGAAGCAATGCCTTCGCTGGCATTAGGAACCGTCAGATAGCATCTCACACCGTCCTTGATCACCCAGACGGGGATATTCTTGGCAATTTCGCCAATGGTTGAGCCATACCGACTGGGATTCTCTAAAGTGAAGACATAAGGATCAGCATTCTTACCCTTCATACCACGATTCTGGGCATCGGTATTAACCATCTCGTCGATGTCAGCCCCAAACAATCCATGCACCTCATGGTTGTCGTCCAGAATATACAGAGGCAGCGTACCACCGGCAGCTCTTACGATTACCACCACCTGCTCCTCATGATAGTCGCCCACATCCTTCAGATAGCGGCGCACGTCATAGACGATATCATTGAAGTCGAAGTCGGTATCCTGGCCTACGGTCAAGTCTTCAGCCATCACGCGTATTTCCTGATATTCCTCGGTTGGAATGATAATCGGTGGAGGATTCACACCCTTCTTGACAGAGAAGATAACATCGTTACAGTCGTCATCGCCACCGTTTGCCCTATACCAGTCTTCCAGACCCACCAGGAAGGTGTCGTCGCCAAGATCTACAACAGCGCTATAGCGATAGTTCAAAGGGTTCATGGCCTGGTTAGAGTAGAATACGGGCCAATCAGACGTGTGGTTCTTCATCCAGAATCCAACATGGTAACCAGCAGGTACGTTGATAGTGAACACCTTGGCCTTCACCTCCTTGATGTTAGACATTTTCCACATATCAAATCCTGATTCTTCAAAAGTGGGAACGAAATCCTCTTCTACACCATTGTTGAGTTTCACCACTTTGAAGTAGTCTCCATTGTTATACTGATCATTCAGACTGTTCAGGAAGGTCACTTCATGACGCTCAGAGAGGCTCTCCTTTTCGGGGTCATAGTAATAGTAACCAATCTCATTGTTTGAAGTGGTCTTTGTGAAAATCAGGCTAAACTCGAACGAACCGGTAGAAACAAACTCAAAGTTATCAGAACCTGTTGTTGGTTGGCGCTCTGGCATTTTCGCCTCGATTTTTTCATAATAACTCTTGTTAAAAGTAGCAGTATAGCCCTCTGAAAGTGTCCAATTGCTTTCCGCAGTACTTGTGGCTGCTCTTGTGACAGCTTTTGAGCTATAGGCCATCGAGTTCGAATTGAGAGAACGAGTAGTGGCTGCGGTGTTAGAACCGAAACCCCAGTCGAGGTTAGGCGACGGAGTACCGAAACGGGCAATAAAAGCCTGCTCGTAGGTCATCTGGTGCTTCTTCTGCACGCTCTTTTCCCCGCCATAGTCATCCATGTCGTGGGAACATCCTGCGAATAAACCGCATAATACGAGAGCGGCCATTCCTGTCGTTAGATTTTTCTTCATTGTAATACTTAGAGAGTTTAATGGTTATTATTCGGTTGCAAAGTTACGAAAATGCCTGATTTATACAAATTTATAATCTTAAAAATGTATAAAAGACACCCGTTTGTATCAAATAGGCATCACCCTTCCTAAAACAGTCACAAAAATCAGGGGGCATCTGCTCTCGCAGACACCCCCTTCTCGGATTAGTATTTAAGTACTTGATGAAATAAATTCTTATGGTCTTGTGCTATCTATCAATATCATCCTTAATCATCCTATACCAATCATCACCAATATTGCCAATGACGTATTCTCTGAACAAGGGTGTACCATCAAAGAGTTTGTACTTGTCGTCAATATCCTGACGTTCGTCGCACCAGCCGTATGTAACGAAGTCCGGCTTCACTGCAACCTTTGTGGGCACCTGGCCAGAGGGAGCTACAAGCTCGTGAACCTCTCCGTTTTTAATGACACCAACCTTGATGCTGTTTGCAAGTTCACCAATGGTTGTAGCAGAGTGGTTGAAGTTAGTTACTTCGAATGTCGGAGTCTTATACTCATTATGCCTATTTGCAAATGTATTAATCATTGTACCTGTGGTTATAACCTTGTTTGGATTCACCTCAGAGAACTTCTCATGAACTTCTACTCCATCAGTAAAGACACCGTCTGTACCACCGATATAGAGAGGCAGCGTACCACCTGCAGCCAGCAACTCAACATTTACGGTATTAGCAGTCTTGTTCCATTTTACCTTAAATACCACATCATTGAAGTCAAAGTCGGGTATAGCGTCCTCAATAGTCAAGTCCTCAGCAATCACAACAATTGAATCGCCTGTAACGACAACTGGTGGAGGTGTGTCTCCCTTAGGATTTGCCTTTGCAATAGTGACAATCCAATCGCTGTAATAACCGTCAGCGCATCCGCCGATCTTTACCCACTCACGATATTGCTTGGTGTCAACAGGCATATAACCGTCGGTATACATCTTGGCAAAGAATGGCAGGTTTAGGCATTTGACGTTTTTATAGTTTGCATCTGAGTGATATCCATAGATACCATTATTGGCTGTTGCCGTATTGTCCTCCTCATTGAAGTCGCCAACACCATTTTCTATTCTCTTCCTATAGTTGCCACAATATTCATTGGTTTCTGCAGTAAGAATTTTAATAGTATTTCCGTTAACAAGCAAATTAGTGCCATAGCCCTGAACTCCCTCTACACCTTTCAGATAAATACGACTAATTTTAAGGGTCGTATTTTCTTCTGCCTGAATGGCTATCTGACTAATAGCATTTTTACGATGCCAATCAGAAATGCTATTTTCAACAAACACAAATTCAATCTGGTCAACACCTGCGTCTGCACTTTTAGCGACTGTTCCCCATACTTGACCGGCATCACCTGTTTGAACAATCAACTTTGTTTTTACATTTGTAGGCTCGGCAAATTCAACAACAACAGACGGATATGCAGACATATCCATGCTTGCTCCAAACCAAACACTTAAACCACCGTCTTTTACTGCATTGTAGGTAATAATTCCATTATTAACACTTAAGCTTTCACCATTGCCCCAAAAACTAGGATTTCCGTTGTTAACAAATCGACTTGTGAGATCCTGATCTTGCCCTCCTGCAATTCCAGTAACAGGAATCACCTTCGTGCCGTCCCAAACATATTGGAATGTTTCAGAACCAGTGTTTACCGTTGCTACTTTGATATCGTTGCCGACATAAGCATAACAAGCAGAATCTGGCAACTGATCGAAATCGAAGCCAATGAAGTCACGATTCCAACGGTCCACCACAGGGTCTCCATAATTTGGACCAAAGCCCAAGTCTGTATGACTATCAATCCAATCGTCAATCACTTGGGCACTGACAAGACGATAACGATCGTTGTGACCACATGAACCATCGGAGTTCCAATAGCCAAAGCAGTCAGTCTTGGTATTCAACATCAGCATGATCTTGTCAGGATGGTGGTGTTCATCATTATCATTCACCTCGTATCCATTGTCAAGTACGTTGGGATATACACCACAATTACCATTGTTGAAGTTGTTAATATGGATGTTGTTAGAACCTGCGGTTAGTTTATCCATGCGCTCACCACTCTGGATCCATGTTCTACCATTAGCAGCCAAATACTCCTCAGTAGAATACTTAAGCGTATCGTTAATAATCGTTTGGTCGTATTTTGTTAGTGGATCATCGTGTCCATCATATACCTGCTGCACAAAGAAATTTACGAGGTCAGGATCATGGGTATCGCCAGGATATTGATTATACTGGAAATACTTTTGTACACGGAGTTTTTGTCCAGCTGTCAGAGTGTCAGGAACACTCCATGTAGCAGCCCACTCATTACCTCTAGGCTCAGCTTTCTGCTCCTTATTCGGGTCAATGGCACGGGTGCCAGATACAGTCTGGCCAAATCCCCAGGTCTGGGTGGGAGCGGGCTGGCCGAAATGAGTGATAAATGCCTTCTGATAAGCCTCTTCAACGGGGGCTGATGCACTGCCTCCGCCATAATCGTGGTCGCGAGTACAGCTTGTGAACACACCGCAGAACATCATTGCGGCCATTCCTGTAATCAAATACTTTTTCATACTAATCCTAAATTAATAGTTGTTTATTATTTCAAGGTGCAAAGTTACGAAATTTCTGCGTATGAACAAACGATTTTTCTAAAAAAATCTTAAATAGTCTCATTTTGTCGCAACAAAGCCCCGATTTGTACGAAGATACTCGGCTGTTATTCGATAATAAGCTGCCATTATCCTGAAATAAGCGTTCCTTATTGTGCAATAAGCAGCCCTTATTATATCATGTACGCAGCGTTTTTAGGCAAACATATACCTCAAGGCAGTCTAAGTTATTGATACATAGTGTGTTTAATACAGGTATATGTTTCTAAACATGTACCTAACATATACCCATCATATACCTCATCATATACCTCCATTGCCGCAAGTACATGTTGGGGTACATGTTAGGTACATGATAGGTATATGATGAACCAACATATACCTTAGCTGAAAGTCTTTGTATATCGAGGTTACAGAGGGGTAGGGGTATATGTTTACATGAAAAGCTGAAAAACTAATTTGAAAACAGGCGATGTCGGGTTAAGGGGTTCCCTACTTGGACAGAGTGCGCCTACCAACGCACTGGAGTTCGTACGTGGACGCACTCGAGTGCGCCCTAAGGCGCACTGACATAAACATCCTAATAATAATAAACGATGATCCACAAAAAAAGGAAAAGGCCTCTGCTCACGCAGAAGCCCCCTTCAATTTAGTTATTTAAGTATTTGATGTTTCTATTCGAGTGCAAAGGTAAGAAAAAAAACAATAGCTTCCAACTAATTTCGACAAATTGCCGGTATTCATCCCCAAAAAATCGGATTTTAACAAAAATAAAGAAATGGCCCCTGCTCACGCAGAAGCCACTTCCCTAATTTAGCTATTTAAGTATTTGATGTGTCTACTTATTCATTTGTGGTATTACGCCACCAATATTTAGGCTGTTGAGTATTAATCCATGCTACGAAGTTAGAATATCTGCCTTGGATATCCTGACGTTCTGTGCAGTAATCGAAGTCAGGCATAACACCCATCTTAGAAGCGGGTTGTCCAGCCCTAGCTGTCAACTCATACCAACCTTCTACTCCATTAACAGTCTTCTTAACCTCAATCTTGATACTCTGACCAAAATCAGCATCTACACCAGAAATAGTACGCTCGAAAGTAGCACTTGCAGGATACTTTTCTTCGTATGCCTGATTCGGATATCCAGCTGCGGCAGCTCCAGTATTGATCATGATGTTGGTATCCTGACCATACAGTCCGTGAACCTCAAGAGCATCCTCACCGTTGATACGGATAGGCAGTGTAGCACCTGCAGCTGTAACACGAATTCTTACTTTATCTGTTCCATCAAGGAACTTCACGTCGAGAACAACATCGTTGAAGTCCCAGTCTGAATTCTCAGGCTCACCCTCAGTTGCAGTAGCGTTCAGGTCCTCAGCGATAATACGGAGATCCCACTCAGAAGGAATGACCTCAGGCTCACCCTTTGTAATACGGATAATCCAGTCAGTATATTTGTTGTCACCCTTGACCATCTTGTCACCGTTCAAATAACGATAAATATTAATATCTTTTCGATCGGTTATGCCTTGTTTTACAAGTTCTGCAGCCAATTCCTCATTTGTGAAATATGTACCTGCCAATTCGCTTTGTTGGCTTTGGCCATTACTATCTGTGTATTTGTAGAATGTACTGTTTCCTTTTGGTACACTTTCAAAGTCGAAACATACATAGTAGAAGTCTGCATAATAGGGGTCGCTTGAGATGTTTGCACCATCAACTAGGATCCACTTATTGTGGTACTGATCATCATATGAACTATGATAAGCGAAGTCATTAGCTCCCTTTGGTCTTTCATTATTTGCTTCAACCTTTGTATTTCCTTTTTCAGCAGATTCAGGATTGCTCCAATTTATATTTGCACTGGCATTGAAGTTGTTGATGTGCTCCCAACCAGGGGATTCTGATTGAATGCAATCTGAAGATGGTTCATATACTGACCAACATTTGTAAGTTGACCACCATCTTGTTTATATGTAAGAGGGTAGGTATTGTCGGCATAGTTATTGTTACCACTTCTTACCTGGGTTACAAAATATCCATTCAGATTCTTTGGTGCTTTAGTTGAGAATGGCTTACTGTTTTGAGTCATCCACTCGGTTCCATTCTTCACATAATTAAAAATGGCGTCAACCTCCTCGTTAACCCTAACACCAGGACATTCAGTCCACATATTACCATTTACGTTAATGGCACCATCCTGGCCATTGTTACGGGTGCGAGCCTGCGCATAATTGATGAAACCCCATTGGTGGTTAGCGGCTGGTTTGCCGAACGTCTTAATGAAGGCCTCGTTGTAATTGTTGTAAACAGCCAGCTCGGCATTCTGCTGAATTTGATTCTCGTCGTAGAGATTCTCCTTTGAGCAACTTGTGAAAGCAGCGCATACTGCGATTGCTGCAATTCCACTCATCAAATACTTCTTCATTTTCATAAAGTTTTTAATGTTAATAATTTGGTTATCTAATATTTTAATATGTTATCGATTTCTTATCCTCCTTGGGAAAAGTGCTGCAAAGATACGAATAAATATAATAGGTAACAAAAATAATTTGGTTAAATAATGTTAACGATTGCACAAACATTGGTATTTTGCTACATTTCGTATATAAAATGATAATTTTTGCAAAGTTCGCCTTCACTTAGGGCTCAGCTACTGGTTTTTTAGAAAAATAAGGGGCATCTGCTCGCGCAGGCGCCCCTTTTTGCAATGAATGTATTATGATGAAATCATCATCTTGTCGTAATAACAAGCTTTGAAAGCTTCGTAATTGTGAAATTCGATCCACTAACCAACAACGTTGGGCCATTTGACAATTCTGTGGCCTGAGTTGCGTCAAGATTAATATCGACATATCCACCACTGAAGTTCAGGTTCTGACTAATAATAACCTGAGAATTGGAGTTGTTAATGGTGATATCTCCATTTCCACTACCGTAAATGCGTAACTTGTTGCCTGCACTTAATGTGGTATTATATAATGGAATATTGTTCTGAGAGTTACTGGAATACTCCTGCGAACCCTCCCACAGCACAGTCTCTGTTGTGGTTGTAGTGGTTGGTGTGCCTGGTATTTTAACCTCTGTGTAGGTTTCAGATGCAGTCATACCTTCTGGGTTGTTAGGATAAAGGAGGTTCCTGTCGATATTATCTGTTTTCCAGAATTCTGGCGCTTTTGTTTTTGCGTAGCTGTCAAAGTCTCCATAAGCATCTGTAATAGGAACGCGCTCATAAATCCATTGAGTACCAAGGTCAACGCACAATTTCTGTGGAACCTTACCATACTCTGCACTTATTTCTCCAACGGCTTCGCCTCCGTCTTCACGAACCCACAGAACCTCAATAGGAATGATGTCGAGTCCGATTTTTATATTTTCTAGCGTAACACCTTTACCAAGCTCTTCCTTTATCTTAGCTTTAACAAGACTGGTAATGTCAATCTCGGCCGTGACGGCATTGCAAACATCAGTTCTCACGTTAGTTGAGAAATACTCTTGTGAGGGTGCGCCCACAGTGTTGATAATCGTTGTGTGGGGTATCGTCCTGTTATTGCCAGTTCCGAATTTATCGTGAATCTCGAAATGACCAGGGCATGTTCCGCCAATATTCAACGGAATAGTGCCACCTGCTGCTAACAAACGGATCTCTGCCACATATTTGAATGTTCCAACTTCGTCACCATTAAAGTCGATACCATTGGGGTAAACCCCTGTTATATAAGGTTTATCGCCTGGAACCGCAACCCCGTTTACATAGGGAAGATCATACTGGCCGAGTCTCCAAATCTTGGCATCGAATACAGCATCGTTGAAGTCGATATCCGATTTTGTCATTCTTTGGGCGTTTGTACCAAGGTCCTCACAGAACACGCGGCCCTGAGCAACCATCTTATGTTTCTCTATGCGATCAACTTTATTTGTGATTTCACTGCTACTTTGACCTCCACCAGAGGCACCCTTAGTGATACGGATAATCCAGTCGGTATATTTGTTGTCGCCGGCGACCATCTTGTCACCGTGCATATAACGATAAATATTTATATCTTTTTGATTGGTTATACCTTGTTTTGCAAGTTCTGCAGCCAATTCCTCATTTGTGAAATATGTACCACTCAATTCGCCATTTTGGCTTTGGCCATTACTATCTGTGTATTTGTAGAATGTCGTGTTTCCTTTTGGTTTACTCTCAAAGTCGAAACATACATAGTAGAAGTTTGCATAATAGGGATCGCTTGAGATGTTTGCACCGTCAACAAGAATCCACTTATTATGGTATTGATCATCATATGAATTATGATAAGCGAAGTCAAAAGCGCCCTTATTTTCAACCTTTGTGTTACCATTTGCAGCAGATTGCGGATTACCCCAATCAATATTGGCACTGGCATTGAAATTGTTGATGTGCTCCCAACCGGAAATGGGATTCTGATTGAATGCAATCTGAAGATGGTTCATATACTGACCAACATTTGTAAGTTGACCACCATCTTGTTTATATGTAAGAGGGTAGGTATTGTCAGTATAGTTATTATTACCACTTCTTACCTGAGTTACAAAATATCCATTCAGATTCTGTGGAGCCCTGGTACCATACAAGTGGCCAATTCGATCCATCTCAGCAAGAGTGTAGTTTACATAATTAAAAATGGCGTTTACCTCCTCATTGTTATCAACTCTAACACCAGGACATTCAGTCCACATATTACCATTTACGTTAATGGCACCATCCTGGCCATTGTTACGGGTGTTGGCACGAGCCTGAGCAATCTCGTTTTCATCATAGAGGGGGCTCTGGGTAAATCCCCAATCGTGGTTAGGAGCTACTTCACCACCAATCAAATCTTTAAATGCCTCTGCGTAGGCTGTTGCTTTCTGCTGCTCAATGGGAACATAGTCCACGTCGTGATCAGCACAACTGGCTGCAAAGCCTCCTACAACTAGAGCCAATAATCCTTTAATCAAATACCTTTTCATTGCAATAATAATTAAATAGAATGTTACGTAACTTAATAAACTAAATCGATTTGGGTGCAAATTTAAGCAAATTATTGGGAATTTACACCAAAATTCATGTTAAATTCTGTAAAACCATGCATTTCATGATGTGTTTGTCCAGAAAAATTTGTAATTTTGGCGCAAAATATTAAAGAAAATACGTATGAAACATCTTCAGTGGGCAGCGTTGGTTGCCATCTCGATCATGATTGGCATGAATATGTCATGCAAACGTGATATGTATGACGAAAAAAAACACCAGGAATATATAGATAGTGTTTCGCCTGTGGATTCGATCGATGCGAATCATACATGGATTCTCACCAAGTCGAAGACGATTCTGATACAGGCGCCTGATACGGGTGGTGTGCAGGTCGTAAAGATACTGACGGCCAACCCCAGAGAGAGCGGCAAGGCTCAGGTGGTGGGCGAGGCATGGGGTTCTGCTGGTAAGCGGTTCCCTATGGCACTGACCTATCCTAGCACCTTCTCGACACTCTATGCGGCTTTGGTTGATAGCACAGGGAATTACAGCATCGTGCAGTTTTACCCCGATACAGAGTCGGTGATTGGTTTCGACAACCTGATTGTGGATCACGAGAAGGTGTCGTATGAGCCGAGGCCGATGCTCTATACCTATGGTTTCGAGGAGGATTTTCCTGCTCCTGGCGATTTTGACTATAACGATGTGGTGCTGCGGGTGTCGCAAGGGCGGACTGGAGAGCGCGAGATGCGGTTTGAAGTGCAGCTGGCAGCTGTGGGAGGAAAAAAGCAGATTGCTGCCGCTATCCGACTGGTGGGCTTTAAGGCCAGCGATATCGAAAGCGTATGGACGGTGGATAGCCTATCGTTTAACAGGACGAACGGCCAAGAGCTTCCAGACCAGATCAAGACGGTGGTCAGAAGTGACAAAAAGTCGTTCTATGAGTCGTTCCTATCTACAGGTCGTCATGGCGAGGCAGTGCTCAACCTGTTTGGAGATGCCCACTGGGCTACTGGCGACTTGCTGGAGGAGAACTTCGGTATGATGAAGCGTAAGCAATATAATGTGTCGAGAAGCGTTGGCGATGAATATGCGCAGTTTGTTCCTCGCACCATTACCTATGTCGTTACCTTTAAGAAATCGGACGGTCTGAACGACTTCTCGATGGAGAAGGTCGATCCGTTTATCATGGAGGAGTTTAATAGTGGCGTTTTTGAAGTGCATCAATATGCCTTCCGCAATGCCCAGGTTCTCTTCAACTATTCTCCCTCAAGAATTAAGAGTTTGCCTTGGGCACTCTGCATGCCAAAGGACGACTTCCGCTGGCCATTAGAGGGTATTAACATTGGCTTTATTATGAGAGAGGTGCATACGTTTGGAGCCTATCAAACCTATGGCCACTCATTTGGTGAATGGGCGATGGATCGCAACAGAGCCCTTGACTGGTACGAATATCCTACGGAGAACCAGGTATTCTAATAAGAAATGATTTTGCTCTTTGTGGCGTTAGCGCTGTCGTACCAATCGACGGCGCTTTGTACGTTGGAGCCCCATACGCTGAACTGCGGGTAGGCAAGACCGATGTTATTAGCCTCGGCGGGCCAGAAGAATTTGCCTGTTCTGTCACCATTGACAACGATGTAAAGGGGCGCTGCACCCAGCGTTGTGGGCTGATTCTCAACGATAGCCTTGCCTTCATTCTCCTCAATGCTGAGGCTAAAGTTGAGCTTGTCGATACGGCCAGTGCTGTTGCTAAATGGAATATTGCCTAACTTTCGGAAACCGCGTTGGTAACTCTTTGTGTTGATTGTTACATTAGTATCGATACCCATAACGGCGTGAATCTCATCGCCGAAAGGCGTACCGTTGTAAAGAATAGTGGTCTTGACCGTATTGCCAACACACATCACCTGAACATTGGTGTAGAAGGTACCATCGCCAAGATCGATGGGCGTGCTGACACGAAGTACGACATCATTATAATCAAAATCCTTGGTAGAAGACTCCAATGTCTCGAAGAGGTAACAGATACAGCCAATGGTTGGTGTGCTTCCAGAACTTTGCTTTCTGAACCTATTTGAGTTGTAAGATGGAGACGTGCTATAGAAGCAAGTCTGATGGTTTGTGTCAAAGCCTGCGGATAAGGTGGCTCCGTCAATTCCCACTAAGCAGTATTTGCCGTCAGCCAGCGTCCATTTGTAGTTGTCCACATTGAGTGTCTTGCCTTCACAACCGTTCATCCAGTAATAGAGCATACGAAGGTTTTGGTAACCAGGGAAACTCTCCAGGAGTTTACCAAGGCCCACGCCTCGTTTGTCGCCGTCATAGGCATTGATGGCGCCATTGTCGAAGACGGTGGGGAAATTATCGGGCACAATCAGTTCTACATGGTCGAGCAGATAGGTGCCTGCCACGCCATCGGTGGTGATGCAGTTGGTGCATTTGTTGACTTTCAGCACGGCATTGGCCTTGAATCCGTCGCCAGAAGGACCTTGCACACCGTAGTTGTTAATGCTGATGTCGCCCAGACAGTTGATATAGGCTGCATTGCCCATATAGAGCACCTTCTCGCCACTGGCATCGCCATTCAGCGTCAGTGAAGCACACTCGGCATAACTGTTATCATCCATCTTGGATGCGCTATTGAGCACCAATTCACCTTCTGTCTTCAGGAATCCTGCATTTTCGATGGCTAGGTTGTCGCCCATAATCTCTGAGAGGATAATGTTTCCTGAATTAATAAGTGTGCATGAGGTGTTATCAACAGCGCTGGTTATCTTTGTTGTGGAGTTCTCGGAGTTGCCAATAGTACCAGTGTTATAGAACGTACAACCATGGAGATGGATATCCTTGGCAGTGATGGAGCCTGCATTATAGATATAGTTGCCGGAGTTGGTGGTAAACTCTAACACACCGTCGCCTATAATCTCTCCGCCAGGGAGGACATAGATGAAACCGCCGTTCTCTTCAGCCACGGGAGTGGTGGTGAGTTTGAAGTCTTTGGGAACCACGAGGGTGCCACCAGGACCCACAATGAGGACATTGTCGCGCAGCACCTGCTGGTTGAACGTCAGATTCCAGGTGGCCGTCACATAGACAGACTTCTTGGCAAAGGTTCCCAGACTGGGAATAAAGCCTGTGAAGTCGGAACTGACCTGGAAATGCACTTCGTGCTCGTCGTCGAGCTCCACTTCGTCAGTGGGATTTACAAGTTTGCCGGTGGTGTAGGCAGAGAGGTCGGGCAGGTCTGGCACATACACGCTCCAGATATTGCCGGTGGTGGGGGTAAAGGTCTCCCCGTCTGAAGGACTCTTGCCTGTAAAGTTGAGTTGGGTAGTGCCCTCGTTCACAGCGAACGGCTTGCAGACGGCATGACCGCTAGCATCGTAGCAGGCTGCATAGAGCAGGGGGGCATTAGCCGGACGGGCGACGCTGATGGTCTTCGACTCGCCAGACCTCAGCTTGGCCATTCCGATGAAGACGGCTTCCTTGTCGAGGATGAGGGGCGACTGGGAGATATAGACCGTATAGTCGGCATCGTTGCCAAAATCAACTGTGATATTGACATCGGCATTACCCACCGTATTCCAGTCCTGATGACTGTCGATCTCTTTACTACCCATCACCAGGGCCTTAAAGTTATCGACAAACTCTTTTTCCGGCGTAGAAGAGCCAGTATCTTTTTTGCAGCTGATAGCAATGAAGCATAGGGTTGCAGCCACTATACATTTTATCCAATTACTCCTTCTCATCATAAAATAGTATAGCCTTTTAGGAAGCGGTGTGGACCAGCCAGGGCTTGAACCTGGGACCTCCAGATTATGAGTCTGTTGCTCTAACCAACTGAGCTACAAGTCCGGGATTTGGTGTGCAAAGTTAAGGGAAAAACCTTAAATATCCAAATTTTTACGCTAATTCTTTCGCTCTGCGGCCATTTTTTCGTCACTTTGCCATAAAAGATGGCGAAATTACTCTGTCTCGGCAAAAAAAGAAACGAGTTTCTTTGTTTTGCGCCCGACTTTTCGTAACTTTGTCGCCCAATGGAAACAATTTACCTCAATCAAAGCCCAGGAACGCCTGCCAGTTGTGTGGCAACCGTAGGTATGTTCGACGGGGTGCATCGTGGTCATCAGCACGTCATCAGTAAGGTGGTGGAGCAGGCCAGAGAGAGGGGGCTTAGTGCGACTGTTATCACTTTCGACAAGGCACCCCGACAGGTGCTCGACCCTTCATTCCGTCCACAGCTGCTCACTACTTTGCAGGAAAAGGAGGCCGTCATCAGGCAATTAGGGGTGGATACGCTCGTCGTTCTTCCGTTTACCAAAGAGATGGCAGGACTCTCTGCCCAGGCTTTTATGCAGCAGGTGCTTCACGACCAGTTGCAGGCGAAGATACTGATAACGGGTTACGACAACCGCTTCGGGCATGATCGCACTGAGGGTTTCGACGACTATGTGCGCTATGGCCAGCAGTTGGGTATGTGGGTATTGCGTGGCGATGCGAAACTGATGGACGACGGTGAGCGGCCAGTGAGTTCGTCTGTGATCCGGCAGCTGTTGGCCGAGGAGGGACGTGTAGATCTGATGCCACATTATCTGACGCGCTACTACCAGTTGCAGGGAACGGTGAAGCCAGGCGAACATATCGGTCATCAGTTGGGTTACCCCACAGCGAATCTGGAACCCGACGAGGCCTGTAAGCTGATTCCTGCCCCAGGTGTCTATGCTGTGTGGGCTACGCTGGAGGGTGAACTGCAGGCGAGGGCGGCGATGATGAACATCGGGCATCGGCCTACGTTTGACGGGCATCGCCAGACTTTGGAGGTGAATATTCTCGACTTCGATGGCGACCTCTATGGACAGACGGTTTGCGTCTCGTTTGTGAGTCGCCTCAGAGCAGAGCGGCGCTTTGAGTCGCCCGAGGCGCTGACGGCTCAACTGGTGATGGATAAAGCACAAGTAAAAGACATATTAAGATGAAAAAAGCACTCATATATACCTTAATATTTATAGGTATTCAGTTTGTGGCCGGTGGGTTGGTGACACTGGCATTCCAACTATCTGGTGGCAACGGTACAGGAGCTACGGCTCTGATGATCACGTCGGCAGCGGCAAGCATCGTGACGGTTATCGTCTTCTTGGTGGCGAAATGGGCCATTGTCTCCCGTCATTGGCTACAGACGCGCCCCTGGTTTGTACTTTTCTGGTGTGTGGTGGCTTCACTTGGGGCCTTGGTCCCCTCTATGTGGTTGCAGGAACTGATGCCTGAACTGCCTAATACTGCAGAGGAGGCGTTTGATATGATTATGAAGGATCGCTTAGGTTACTTTGTCGTCGGATTGTTTGCTCCTTTGACAGAGGAACTGGTGTTTCGTGGGGCTATCCTCAAGGCTCTGCTCCAGTGGAAGCCTAATCCCTGGTTGGGCATTGTCATCTCTGCCTTGCTCTTCGCCCTGGTCCACATGAATCCGGCACAAATGCCCCATGCTGTCTTGGTGGGACTGCTCCTGGGATGGATGTATTATCGCACTGACAGCATCATTCCGGGCGTGGTGTATCACTGGGTAAACAATACGGTGGCTTATGTGATGTACAACCTCTATCCCGACCCTGATATGACGTTGGTGGAGCTCTTTGGTAGTCAGCGGTCCGTATTGATGGCACTGGCTTTCTCGCTGTGCATCTTCCTCCCCGCATTGTATCAGCTGAACCTGCGACTAAAGAAATAGGCTGGCAGTTTATCCTGCCAGCCCGATTCTCCTTTAGTTAGTATTAGTTAAAAATGAGAGAACGGAAACTTCCCAGTTTCCTTTATTTAGAAAAGCATAGAAAATAATCACTCAAGAATGGTGGAGCTCTCCGTGTTGACAGCCTTGATGCTGTCGGTGGCATTCTCCGCCTGGATGGTGTTCAGCACGTTGACGGTGTCGGCATCCTGTTCGTGGAACTTGGCATAGGCGTCTTTCGGATCGTCCCATCCCCATTCCCAGGGTGCCTGAGCGGCATTGCCCAGCGTCAGCACGATGGCCACGATGGCTGCAGCCCTGAACAGCGGCATCAGCCGGTCTTTCAGCGTGACGACCTTCGCCTTGGGAGCCTCACCGATCTTCTCCAAGATGCGCATGTCGAAATCCTCACCCAATGGCTCTTCCTTCTGGCTCTCATAGGTGAACAGCGCCTTGTACTGCTGAAGTTCTGCGGGCAGGTCCTCCTGACTGAAGAAGGTGCGCAGGATGGCCTCTTCCTGCAGTGTGGTCTCACACTGCCAATAGCGCTCTAAGAGTTGTTCGATGTACTTATAATCCATATTTCTCTGTTTCAATATACTTTTGACGGATGGCCTGACGGGCGCGGAAGATGTTGATTTTCACCTGATCCTCACTGATGCCCATAACGGTGGCAATCTCTTTATAACTCTTGCCTTCGAAATCGCGTAGCTGCATGGCTGTGCGCTGTTTTTCAGGCAACTGACTGATGAGGCGGCGTATCAGCTCGATGCGGTCTTGCTGCATGGCCTGCTCTTCAGGGTTGGAGGAGTAACTTCTGTCGGGGGCATCAACTGCCACCTCGTCGAGACTCTGGTTCTGACCTTCTGTCTTGCGCGTCTTGTCGAGCGCCAGGTTCCGGCAGATGGTGAGGCTGAAGGCTTCGATGGATTCAATCTCGTCCCACTGGTCTCGCCTGTTCCAGATCTTGATCATGGTTTCCTGTACGACATCCTCAGCTTCCGCAGGGTTGAGAGTGATGCGGAGTGCAAGCCTGTAGAGCTCGTTCTTCAGCGGAAGGATATCGTTCCGGAAATTGATCTTTTTCATCCTCTCTTATAGTAAGACGATTGAAATGGGGGAAAGTTACAAAAATAGTCGATTATTTATTGTTGGCGGTGTTAATCCGTACCTTTAATAATCGTACCTGATTGTCCGTCGATGGCTGTGGCGAGGGTGATTACCACCTTTTTCACGCCTGCATCGATGGCAGAGAGGGCATTATTGATCTTGGGAAGCATCCCACCACTGATGGTACCGTCGGTCTTATATTTAATAAAGTCCGCGCGCGTAATGGTCGGGATGACACTGTCATCATCGTCGGGGTTGAGGAGTACGCCCTTTTTCTCGAACGAGAAGATCAGGGTGACGTCGAAATAGGGTGCCAGGGACTTGGCAGTCTCCGAGGCGATGGTATCGGCATTGGTATTCAGGATATGACCTTCGCCATCGTGCGTCAGTGGGGCCATGACTGGGGTGATGCCTTCTTCGATGAGTTTGCTGAGCATCGCACCGTTGGCACGATCTACATCACCCACGAAACCGAAGTCGATACCGTCTTTCAAAGGGCGCTTATGACTGCGGATGACATCGATGTCGGCACCCGTCAAGCCTAATGCGTTGACGCCATTGGCCTGCAGACGGGCCACGAGGTTCTTGTTCACCAGACCACCATAGACCATCGTTACCACATTGAGCATGTCGGCATCGGTGATGCGACGACCTCCCACCATCTTCGACTCGATGCCGAGACTGGCGGCTACCTGAGTGGCACGACGGCCTCCACCATGCACCAACACCTTCTTACCCTCAATCGCACTGAAGTCTTTCAGGAGCTGCGTGAGCTGGGCCTCGTCCTCGACAACGGCTCCACCCACCTTAACTATGGTCAGTTTCTCTTTCACCCTTTTACCTTTTTACTTTTTTACCTTCTTACCTTTTTACTATTTTACCTTTACTCCAGATACGTATATCCGTAGAGCCCGCTGCGATAGTTCGAGAGGAACTCCTTACCCTCGTCGAGTGTGATCTTACCCTGCTTGACACTCTTGGCCACCCATACCTCCAACTGGCGAACCAGTTTCTTGGGATTATACTGTACGTACTCGAGTACTTCCTCCACCGTTTCACCATCGATAATCTGGTCGATATGATAGGTGCCGTCTTTCTCTGAGATATGAACGGCGTTGGTATCGCCAAACAGGTTGTGCATGTCGCCCAGAATCTCCTGGTAGGCTCCTACGAGGAACACACCCAGATAATAGGGCTCGTTCTTCTTCAGTGAATGGACGGGCAACGAGTGGGTGTTATGGAGGTTGGTGGTAAAGTTGGCTATCTTACCGTCGCTGTCGCAGGTGATGTCCTGGATAGTGGCATTGCGTGTGGGGCGCTCGTCAAGACGCTGGATGGGCATGATGGGGAACACCTGGTCGATAGCCCATGAGTCGCTGAGGCTCTGGAAGAGTGAGAAGTTGCAGAAGTACTTATCGGCTAAGAGCTTGTCGATCTTCATCAGTTCCTCAGGGATATGCTTCAGACTCTTGGCCAGGGCGTGGATTTCGTGACATACGCTCCAGTACATGGCCTCGACCTCGGCACGGGTCTTCAGATCGACGATACCGTGCGAGAACAGGTCGAGCACCTCTTCGCGTATCTGCTCGGCATCATGCCAGTCTTCAAGCACGTTGCGAGGCGACAGGTTGTCCCAGATATCATAGAGGTCCTTTACCAGTTGATGCGAATTCTCATCGGGCTCAAACTCCTCAGGCATCTCAGGCAGCGAGGCCGTTTCCAGCACGTCGATCACCAAAACGGAATGGTGGGCAGCGAGAGAACGTCCGCTCTCTGTGATGATATTGGGGTGGGGCAGGTCGTTCTTGTTGGCTGCTTCGACGAAGGTATAGATACAGTCGTTGACATATTCCTGAATACTATAGTTCACGGAACTCTCGCTCGAAGGAGAGCGCGTGCCGTCGTAATCGACGCCAAGACCGCCACCGCAATCCACGAAATCCACGTTGTAGCCCATCTTGTGCAGCTGGATATAGAACTGCGAAGCCTCGCGGAGGGCTGTCTGGATACGACGGATCTTGGTAATCTGACTACCGATATGGAAATGGATCAGGCGCAGACAGTCGCGCATGTCCTTCTTGTCAAGAAGATCAAGGGCCTCCAGGAGTTCTGCACTCGTCAGTCCGAACTTCGAGGCATCACCACCACTCTCTTCCCATTTGCCAGAACCTGAGGAAGCCAGTTTGATGCGGATACCGATATTGGGTCGGATGTTCATCTTCTTGGCCTCTCGGGCGATGATCTCGAGTTCGTTCATCTTCTCTACCACAATGAAGATGTGCTTACCCATCTTCTGGGCGAGCAAGGCCAGTTCGATGTAGCTCTGGTCCTTGTATCCGTTACAGACGATGATAGAGTCGCTCTGGCACTGCATGGCAATCACCGCATGCAGCTCTGGCTTAGAACCGGCCTCCAGTCCTAAGTTGAACTTACGACCATGGGAAATAATCTCTTCGACCACAGGCTGCATCTGGTTTACCTTGATGGGATAGACCACGTAGTTGTCACCCTTGTACTGGTACTCCTCGGCAGCTTTCTTAAAGCAACTCCAGGTTTTCTCGATACGGTTGTCGAGAATATCGGGGAAGCGAAGCAATACCGGGGGTGTCACATCGCGAAGGGCCAGTTCGTCCATCACTTCACGCAGGTCAATCTGCGTCTGGTTCTTTGAGGGCGAGACATAGACATTGCCCTTGTCGTTGATGCCGAAATAGGATGTGCCCCAACCGTTGATGTTGTAGAGCTCTTTCGAATCCTCAATGGTCCATTTCTTCATAAGCGGTTATTGGTCTTTGTTTCAGATATTGTGGGTTTATATGTTCAGCAGTTCGCGGATCTTATCGACGCTGATCTTGATTTTCTCGTAGTTGTCCAACAGGTTGACATCGAGGGTGTAACGGGCTTTGCTGTAGAAGGGCTCACGCTTTTCCAACTGCTCGCGGATGAAGGTGATGAGCTCGTCGGGCGTCTTGCCCTTCAGCAGTGGGCGCTCCACCTTGGCCATCAGCAGGTGCTTGTACAGCACTTCGGGGTCGGCCTTCAGATAAACCACCTGTCCTTGCTGGTTCAGATAGTCCATATTGTCGAAGAAACAAGGTGTGCCACCACCACAGCTGATGATCACATTCTCGAACTCGGCCACCTCGTGGAGCATGTTGTACTCAATCTTCCGGAAGCCTTCCTCGCCACGCTCGGCGAAGATCTGTGACACACTCTTCCGCATCCGGCTCTCTATATACCAGTCAAGATCATAGAAGATGATGCCCAGTTCTTTCGAGAGTGCCTTGCCGACGGTGGTCTTCCCCGCCCCCATGTAGCCTATGAGGATAATCCGAGTCATGTCAGCTCTTCTTTTCGGGAACAGCGTTGATGACCTTCATACACTCCTCGTAGGTGAGTTGGGTGGCCTTCTCGTGCATAGCCCTTGGCAGACGGTAGTTCTTGCCGTCATAGGCCAGGTAGGGACCATAGCGGCCATTGAGCACTTCCAACTTCGGATCTTCGAGGAAGATCTTCAGGTGCTTTTGGTTGTCCTGCTCACGCTTCTCTTCGATGAGGGCAATGGCCTCTTCGAGGGTAATGGTCATCGGATCGGCATCCTTCGGCAGGGAAGTATATTTGCGGTTATGGAGAACATACGGGCCGAAACGTCCTGCACCGATGGTGACTGGCTTGTGCTCGTAATCTCCCAGTTCACGGGGCAACTTGAAGAGCTCGAGTGCCTCGTTGAGTGTAATCGTCTCCAGACTCTGGTCCTTGGGCAACTGGGCAAACTGAGGCTTCTCCTTGTCGTCGGCAGTACCGATCTGTACCACAGGACCGAAACGGCCGATCTTCACGAAGACGGGGCGACCGCTCTTCGGGTCGGTGCCGAGTTGGCGCTCACCGGCCTTATGCTCATTGCGACTGTTCATGGTCTTCTCCACTTCTGGGATGAAGTCGTCGTAGAACGTCTGCATCATATCCGTCCAGGTCTCGCTGCCCTCGGCAATCTTATCGAAGTCCTGCTCCACCTTGGCGGTAAAGTTGTAGTCCATGATCTCGTTGAAGTTTTCCATCAGGAAATCGTTCACCACAATACCGATATCCGTGGGGATCAGTTTGCCTTTCTCTGAACCAACATTCTCCTTGCGGCTCTTCTGACTGATCTGCTTGCCCTTCAGTGAGAAGATGGTAAACGGCTGGTCCTCACCTTTCTTGTCACCCTTTTGCACATACTCGCGCTGCTGGATGGTGGAGATGGTGGGAGCGTAGGTGGAAGGACGGCCAATGCCCAGCTCCTCCATCTTATGGACGAGACTGGCCTCTGTATAGCGCTGGGGACCCTGACTGAAACGCTCTGTTGCTATCACCTCACGACGGGTTAACTCCTGACCTTTCTTCAGCGGGGGCAGGATATGTCCAAACTCCTCCTGCTGCTCATCATCCTCCGACGACTCGCGATAGACCTTGATGAAACCGTCGAACTTAACGACTTCACCCTGTGCAACGAACTGCTCGTCGGTACCACTGACGCTGATGTTGGCTGTGGTCTTCTCAATCTCAGCATCGGCCATCTGACTGGCAATCGTGCGCTTCCAGATCAGTTCATACAGGCGCTTCTCCTGTGCAGTGCCCTCGATCTCCGACTGATCCATATAGGTGGGACGGATAGCCTCGTGGGCCTCCTGGGCACCCTTCGAATTGGTGTGATACTGGCGTGTCTTGCTGTAGTCGGCACCATACAGACGGGTAATCTCCTCCTTGCTGGCACCCAGACAGAGTTTAGAGAGGTTTACAGAGTCGGTACGCATATAGGTGATACGTCCGCTTTCGTACAGGTGCTGAGCCACCATCATGGTCTGCGAAACCGTAAAGCCAAGTTTACGGGCTGCTTCCTGTTGCAGGGTTGAGGTTGTGAAGGGGGGAGCAGGTGTGCGCTTAACGGGTTTTTTCGTGACACTCTCTACCGTATAGACTGCCTCCTTGCATTTCTCCAGGAATGCCATGACCTCTTCTTCCGTCTTGAAACGGTTGGCGAGCTGGGCCTTCACCTCAGTAGCCGAGCCATCGGCATTCGTGAGGGCGAAGATGCCGTTGACATTGTAATATACTTCACTCTTAAAGTTCTGAATCTCTCTCTCACGCTCCACAATCAGTCTGACGGCCACACTCTGCACACGTCCGGCAGAAAGGGCGGGCTTTACCTTGCGCCAAAGCACTGGAGAGAGTTTGAAACCCACGATACGGTCGAGCACACGACGAGCCTGCTGGGCATTCACCAGGTTCATGTCTAGATGGCGCGGATGCTCAATAGCTTCCAGAATGGCGGGTTTGGTAATCTCGTGAAAGACGATACGGTTGGTTTTCTGCTTGTCAAGTCCCAGAACCTCGCATAGGTGCCAGGAGATGGCTTCTCCTTCACGGTCTTCATCGGATGCGAGCCATACCTTCTCGGCTTTGTCAGCCTTTGAACGCAGGTCGGCCACCAACTTTGCCTTCTCGTCGGGGATCTCGTATTCAGGCTCGAGTGTGATCTCGTCAACACTGAGTTCTTTCTTTTTCAGATCACGGATGTGTCCGTAACTGGACATCACCTTGAAGTCCTTTCCAAGGAACTTCTCAATTGTCTTTGCCTTAGCAGGCGACTCGACAATTACTAAGTTTTTTTGCATACTTTATCTCGTTATTATTTCTTTCGGGCTGCAAAAGTAAGCAAAAAAGTGGCTCACACCTTATTTATATATAGGTTTTTTGTATTTCTTAACAATTTTGCTGCAAGAAACGGTGAACAGCCTCCCTGATAGAGCGTAGTCCGAAGCGTTCTACATAGACTTCTCTGAGTGGCAGCCAGGACAGTTCGGCAGCATCGTCGGCAGCTTTCACTTCGGCATCTTCCTCCAGGCGACAGAGGAAGAATAAGTCGAGCGTATGGATATCCATGCCGGAGTAGCGATAGACATTGGGAATGGAGAACAGGTACTGCACATCGGTGGCACGAACCACGAGTCCCGTCTCTTCCTGAATCTCCCTCACCATCCCCTGTTCTGCATTCTCGTAGTTATCGACAAAGCCCCCAGGTAGGTCTAAAGTCCCCATGGCGGGTTCCTTGGCTCTACGGGCTACTAACAGTTCGCCTTTGCTATTGAGGATAAAGGCGGCTGTTGAGGCTCTCGGGTTTTGGTAATAGGTAAACCCGCAGTTGGCACAATGCCGGCTGAGGGCATTATGGATCTCGAAATCCTGACTGCCACATTTAGGACAGTAACTGAACAGCTCTAATGGATGATGTTGCATAAGCCTTACCAGTTGTCAGTACGGAAGGGGAAGAGGGGCAGGTTGCCTGCATTCTTCATGTTACCGATCTGGAAGTTCTTGAAACAGTAACGTACGGCGACAGGGTTCTTCACCTTGTCGGAAGTCAGTTTGAGGGCCTCGTCCCAATAGCCACCGCCCTCCTGCCAGAAGTGTTGGGCTGTAGCTGGGTAGAAGACCTTATCCTCACCGGCTATCTCAAAGCCCTGGATATCCTCGAAGGGAGCGTCGGTGTGGTAGTTGTTGTCGAGGTGGATATAGATGGCATCACCATCGATCTTCATGTCCTTGTAGGTGGAACTCTGATAGAGGATTCCCTCGAAACCGTAATCACGACTCAGGGCGGTGTAGGCCAGGCGCTCACCCACCTGCTGCTTCTGGGTGGGGTGGATCTGGGAGTACTCGTAAGGATAGACCAGGTCGTTGGTGCACACCAGCGAACTGTTGGGGATGATCTGTGCAGCCTTGAACTGCTGTTCGCGGAGCAGGGCTCCACTGATGGCGTTGTTGTCGTCATCATACCTATAAGGGGCAATCTGTACAAAGTAGAAGGGAATCTCACCAAGACCGAATTGCTGGCGCCATTGCTCCACAAGGATCTTCAGACGCTCCGAATATTGATCACCAGGATCTCCCACGTTCGAGCAACCCTGATAAAAGAGGATACCTTTCACAGTGTAGTTCAGAATGGGATTGAACGTGCCATTGCCCCAGAGCAGCGAACGGTGGTAGTCCCACTTGTCCCACTTCTTGCAAATCTCCACAGAGTCTGTGGGGTCGGTGGTATATTTCTCGAGATTCTCTTTTGTCAACCAACTCTCCACACGCGAACCTCCCTTATTGGCTTCGATGAGGCCAATGGGGATGTCAAGGGCCTGATGCATGGTACGGGCGAAGAAATAACCTGTTGCAGAGAAGTCGCCCACGGTGTTAGGCGAGCAGACTCTCCACTCGCATTCAGCATCATCCTGAGGCTCGGCACGCATCACACTGGGAATCTTCACCGAACGCACAGCAGCATGGTTCTTTGCATCGATCACCACTTGATTATAGTCTTTCACCGGACACATCCAGAAACCTTTTACGGGCATCTCCATATTCGACTGTCCAGCACAGACCCAGACCTCGCCCGCGAGTACATTATTAATAGTAAGCGCGTCACCATCGTCGAAAGTGATTGACAGCGGCTCATAGCTGGCCTTTGGTGTCTTGACCTTTACCAACCACTTGCCATCCTTGCCTACCTTGGTGCTGACGGTTTCGTTGTTCCATGAAGTGGTCACCTTCACCGTCTTCCCAGGTTCGGCCCAACCCCATAGGCGGGCATCCGACTGCTGTTGTAACACCATGTTGTCGCAAATGATATGCGGCAGCCTTACCTTGGCCTGAGCACTGAATGTCAGTGCAACGAGAGCCATGAACAGAAAAATACGCTTGTACATTGTTTTGGTCTTTAAGTTTCTGCTGCATCTGCTGCAAAGTTACAAATAATTAGGCAAAATGCAAAAGGAAAGAACTTGTTTTTCTTTTCTTTTAATAAATTGGTGCCATAACTGATATCAGCCATGGCACCAAAAAGAGATATGCTAATAGGATGCTTTTACTTCACAATCCATTCAAACAGACCAGCCGAGTTATCGTTGGGTAATACGATTTCCAACCGTAATGCCTTGGTCTTAACTGGGGCGAAGTTGACGGTGCAGGCAGCACCTTTCTCAATGGGGTAGTTGTCGGCATCGCTTACAGGCTGCCATTGTCCCTGGGCGTCCTGATAGAGAATACGCCATGACTGTGGTACACGGCATCCGCCCCAAGGTCCATCGTCGTACCAATAGACAGTGGCACTCTGAACGGTAGAAACCTCTGGGAACTCATAACCGAGCCACTCTGTGGTACCATTCTTCGGCCACCAGTGGGTGTATGGCACAGAACGGTCGTTTTCATCCTTCGGTACCAGACGGTCGTTGATGGCAGAGAGGGCTGGCATTTTCTCAGTAGAACTGCTAACCTTGCTCTCAGAAGCCAGAGTGGCAGGCTGAGAGGGGTTGGTGGCATTGAGATCCTGAGGCAGCCAAACGCGCATCTTACCACTACCCCGATGGCACCATGCATAATAAGGAATCAGTGTCAGCGTCTGGTCATCTGCCTGCAATTTACCCTTATTGTTGAAATTCAGAGTTTGGGCATCGGTGATAAGCGTCTGTATGGGTGTACCGGCAATCTCGCCCTTGCCAAGCTTAAACTGGGGGTTCTGGTTAACCAGTGCGCCCATGATGTCGAAGTTGTTGTCAGGATGCTCGGCACAATACACCAACGGACCGCGCTCTACACTGACCATACCACGATCGGCCTCTACCTTATTGTTAGCACGAACGGTACGAGGTTCCATGTCAAAATGAATCTGTACCTTGTCACCTTTCTTCCATTTACGGCTGATGGTGTAATAGCCATCCTCTGTGACCTTTGCACCGACCTCCTGGCCATTGACCTTGACGGTATAGCCTAAGCGCTTGCCGTCGGAGTATTGGTAAAGGTTAGAAGGCACTACCTGATTGCGCACCCATCCTGGGATACGGATCTTCATGGCAAACTGTCCTGCTGCATTTTGATCGACATTCACGGTGACATCGCCATTCCATGGATACTCTGTGGTCTGACTGAGGGCAACCTTCTTTCCTGCTACACTCAGGTTACTCTTGTTGGAGAGGAAGAGGTTCACATAGACATCATGGTCTTTTACTGCATAGATATATCCAGGCAGAGAGGGAATGAATCGGCAGATGTTCGACGGGCAACAAGCACAGCCAAACCATGCTTGACGCTGGTGCTGACCCATCGACTCCAAGGGGTTGGGGTAGAAGAAACCATTGCCCTCGAGTGATACGCCACTGATAAGACCGTTATAGAGTGTACGCTCCAAGACATCATAATACTTCGACTCACCATGCAAAAGGAACAGACGATAGTTGACATAGACATTACCGATGGCTGCGCACGTTTCACAATAAGCACTCATATTAGGCAACTCATAGTTCGCGCCAAAGGCCTCACCGTTTGATGTGGCACCAATGCCACCAGTAATATAGAGTTTCTTGGTAACGATATTGTCCCAGATGGCATCGATAGCCTTGATATAATCCTTGTCACCAGTCAATGCGGCTACGTCGGCCATACCAGCGTACATATAGGCCGCACGAACGGCATGACCTACAGCCTCGTCCTGTTCGATAACAGGTTTGTGGGCCTGAGAGTAATCGTGCACTATCGTAGTCTTGCCACGATAGTCGAGGAAGAACTTGGCCTCGTCGAGATATTTCTTGTCGCCTGTAACGAGATACAGTTTGGCAAGTGCCATCTCTGCAATCTGGTGACCTGGCACAACACAGGCCTGTCCAGGATTGGGACCTACCTCCTTGCACACCACATCGGCATAGCGGATGGCGATGTCGAGGAATTTCCTTGAGCCCGTAGCCTGATAATGGGCGATAGCACCCTCTACCATATGACCGAGGTTATAGAGCTCATGACTCAGATCCTCCTCTTTGCTCCAGCGTTTGTCACCAGCCCACTCATGGGGTTCCTTGGGGTTCTGTGTACGTGAGGTGTAAAGGTATCCGTCGGGCTCCTGGGCAGAGGCAATCACGTCGAGCACCGAGTCGATGTATTGCACAAGTTTCTTGTCAGGATAGGTCTGCAGGATATAACTGGCTCCTTCAATGGTCTTATAGGGATCGGTATCGTCGAAGGCGAGTCCTCCTACCTTAAACACTTTCGATGGATCCTTCAGGTGTTGGGCAGCATTCGAGAAGTTAGTGTAACGACCTGTCTCCTCACATTTCGAGAAGGCGAGGGGGATTGTCACCTTACGACTGGCCTCGAGCCGTTGTCCCCAGAAGGTGCCTGGAGTTACTTTCACTGAGGTAAATGGCACAGGACTGATGGGATAGCCGTGTGCCTGCCCTTTCTGCTTTTGGGCTGCTGAGGCGGTCAGGATCATCGCTGCCGCCAATGCAATAGTTACTAGTTTCTTCATATTCTTATTTACTGATAGATGATAAAATCACGCAGTTTCACCCACGACGGGTTGTTGCTGTAGGTGGTCTGGTAGGTCCCGATGCCGAGTTTGGGACAGCTGACTTCAATGGGTGAGCCTGGCATGTTCGTCCATGTCACGCCATCACGACTGGTGCGGGCAAAGAGCTGATTGCCTCTACGCTCAAATTGTAGGATGGAGTCGAAGTCGTAGCCAGTGTAGTTGGGGAACTGCTGACGTCCCTGCATACTGAGGATGGTCAGCATGTTACCACAGTTGTAGAGTGGAAAGACACCAAGTTGATAATAAGTGTCCTGCCCGTTGCTGATGAGCAGTCCGCCATCGTTATAGGCGGTGATGCTTCGCGTTGCCAGTCCTTCCATATCGTCAAAGCGTGCCATCACGACGAAGTCGCCCTCGACCTCTTTGCAGATCATACCGCCATTCTTCAGCGGGGCATCGTTGAAGGCGGCGTTACCATCACTTAGCTTCAGTTCGCCCTTATGTTCATAGACGGGCTCCATGGTTGTTGGTAACGTGAACTTGCTGTCGGGGTCGATCTCCTCAAAGTCGTCATCGCCCAGCGAGGTAACGGGTGTCGTCATACAGCAGGCATCATAGCAGTCCTTCACTTCCTGAGCAGTCATAGCTTGAGGAACGATGTTCAACTGACTGATATAGCCCATGAAGTTGTTGGCTCCAGAGCCATCTGCACCGATGGTGACATGGCCTTCAGGACGAACCATCAGGAAATTGTTCTGTTCGTGGACGAGTTTCCCGTCTTTATAAACACGCTCCATCCAACCATCATAGGTGACTGTCCACAGGGTCCAGCGTCCTTCAGCGGTCTTGACAGCCTCGGGAGATCCAAAACTCTCAAACGAACCATTATGATTCAGAATGCCTGTTTGGAGGTCGCTGCCCAGACGGAACTCTGTGGTGGCGAGATCAGCATGCGATGTTGACAATGAAACGACCGTAGGCACAGGCCCTACCTTTGTCTGATACACAAGTGCAGAGATGGTGTATGGCGCATTATAGCGGAAGTCTTCTGATATAGGTTTCTCGCTCTCCAGACGCTGAGTGCCATTGAGGAACATAGCCCAACGGCCATCCTTTACCCTTATGCGGATAGGTTTATTGGCTTTTAGCGAACCAGCTTCCGTGATATCGAAAGGCTGTATGGCGCTGTTAGATGCTGCTATTGCTGCAGCGTTGAAGTCTATTGTGGCAGAAGTGCTATAGCGTGAGGCTGGCTCAACGTCCTTCTGATGCATGCCAGGATAGCCGTCATTGGTCTCTACATTGATCTCTGGCAGTTCTGGAGCCTTCTGCCAAACCTTGATGTTCCAGATGGCAGGCATGTGACCATTTTTCTGTGTATCAGTGATGGTGATTCGCAGATAGCGGGCTTTCGCGTTTTTTTTGTCTATCATAGGCGAGCCCTGCATAGTGTTGCTGGTTCGATCAGCATAGAGCGTCCATTTCTTGCCATCGAGTGATGTCTCTATCTTATACTGATAAAAGAAAGTGGCGTATTCGAACTGCGTCCACACCTCATTGAATTTCATGGGTTTGCCAAGGTCTATCTGCAACCATTCGTCTTGGTGACTGCCTTGCCCCCAATTGGTGTTGCGGGCCTTCCATAGCGTAGCATTGTTATCATCAACGGCATATTCTGGACAGAACCACTTGTCGTAATAGGAAGATGCCGTAACCTTGGCATTCAGGGCGAGGTTTTTCAAGGTGTAAGTCTTGAAGAGGTCAACACCCTTGGCATCGTGGGTAGGTACGACTGGCAGTATATTGCCATTGCTGTCGAACTTCATCTCGTCTATACAAACCTGACGATTGAAACCATGCACGCTTCGTGG
>CACXVS010000008.1 GCA_902771155.1 uncultured Prevotellaceae bacterium | reverse complement strand
GCAATTCTCTGGTTCCAAATCATAGAGTCGTGGTAGCATGTGCTCATCTTTGATGGGCTCTTCACGCAAAGGCACTATCTTTTCTAACTGTTCTCGTGAAATTCGAGTTAGGCGCTCTCCTATATTAATATAAGGTAGCTTCCCTTTGCGAATCAGGCGATAGAGGGTGTCCTTGCTGATAGCATACATTGCAACAGCTTCCTTGACGCTAATAAAGTCTCTTTCACCAGGAATGATTTGAGCGATTTGGTTTAGTCGCTCTTCTTTAGCTTTGTCAGCTTTCCTTTTCTTGTAGGCAATGTCGGCACAATGTCTACAACAGTAGCGGGAATCTAATGTCTTTGCGATAAAGGTGTTCCCGCATACTTCACATTTGCGTTTGATTTGAAATTTAGCTTCTGGCATAATTCTTTGAATTTAAGTATGTATAAGTACTAATAAGTATAAATAGGTGGCATCTTGTCGCAAATTTAGTCGCGTTACATGAATGTTGCAAAAATGGGATAAATAAGGGCATAATAAAGACATAGCAAACATGAGGGCATAAAAAACAAATAGCGTGTAACTCGTTGAGCTACACGCTATTTTGTTGCGTTTTGTTGTGTCTTTGCCTATCGGTGTCATTTAACCTCCTCGAAGTCGGCGTCTTGGATATCCTCAGCCTTCGGGCCTTCCTGCTGGGCCTGCTGCTGACCACCTTGATAGGTGTCACCACCGGGCTGGCCTGCGGCACCCTGCTGATACATCGAGGCAGAAGCGGTCTGCCAAGCGTTGTTGAGGGCTGAGATGGCTGTGTCGATGGCGTTGACGTCGCCTGCCTTATGGGCATCCTTCAACTGCTGGAGAGCCTGTTCGATGGCGGGCTTCTTGTCTGCAGGAATCTTGTCGCCAATCTCATTCAGCTGGTTCTCTGTCTGGAAGATCATCGAGTCAGCCTGGTTCAACTTGTCAACACGCTCGCGCTCCTTCTTATCGTTCTCTGCGTTCTGCTCAGCCTCGGCCTTCATGCGGTTGATCTCGTCCTGGCTCAGACCAGATGATGCCTCGATGCGGATGGCCTGTTCCTTACCAGTGGCCTTATCCTTGGCAGATACCTTCAGGATACCGTTGGCATCGATGTCGAAGGTTACCTCGATCTGAGGAATACCACGACGGGCAGGAGCGATGCCGGTGAGGTTGAACTGGCCGATAGACTTGTTCTGAGCTGCCATTGGGCGCTCACCCTGCAGAACGTGGATGGTAACCTCTGTCTGATTGTCAGCTGCAGTAGAGAATACCTCGCTCTTCTTGCAAGGAATCGTCGAGTTGGCCTCGATCAGTTTGGTCATCACGCCACCCATGGTCTCGATACCCAGTGTCAGAGGTGTCACATCGAGCAGTACGATGTCGCCTACACCACCTTCCTTGTTCAGGATAGCACCCTGGATAGCTGCACCAACGGCTACCACCTCGTCGGGATTTACACCCTTTGAAGGCTCCTTGCCGAAGTAGTTCTTAACCAGTGTCTGCACGGCAGGAATACGGCTTGAACCACCTACGAGGATTACCTCGTCGATATCGGCAGTGGTCAACTTGGCATCAGCGATGGCCTTCTGACATGGTGCCAGACAAGCCTGAATCAGGTCGTGAGCCAACTGCTCGAACTTGGCACGAGTCAGGTTCTTCACCAAGTGCTTAGGTACACCAGCCACAGGCATGATGTAAGGCAGGTTAATCTCGGTAGAGGTAGAGCTTGAGAGCTCAATCTTTGCCTTCTCAGCAGCCTCCTTCAGACGCTGCATAGCCATAGGATCGGCCTTCAGGTCGGCACCCTCATCGTTCTTGAACTCCTGAACGAGCCAGTCGATGATCACCTGGTCGAAGTCGTCACCACCCAGATGGGTATCACCATTGGTAGAGAGCACCTCGAACACACCGCCACCAAACTCGAGGATAGAGATATCGAACGTACCGCCACCGAGGTCGAATACGGCAATCTTCATGTCCTTGTTGGCCTTATCTACGCCATAAGCCAGAGCGGCTGCAGTAGGCTCGTTGACGATACGCTTCACCTCGAGACCTGCAATCTGACCAGCCTCCTTGGTGGCCTGACGCTGAGAGTCGGAGAAGTAGGCAGGTACGGTAATCACAGCCTCTTTCACCTCCTCGCCAAGATAGTCCTCGGCGGTCTTCTTCATCTTCTGAAGCACCATAGCAGAGATCTCCTGTGGTGTGTACTTACGACCATTGATGTCAACACGGGGATAACCGCCCTCGTTAACTACTGAATAAGGTACGCGAGCAATCTCCTTCTCGGTCTGCTGCCAGTTCTCACCCATGAAACGCTTGATAGAGTAAACAGTGTTCTTTGGGTTGGTGATGGCCTGACGCTTGGCAGGGTCACCAATCTTACGCTCACCGTTCTCAACAAAACCAACCACAGAGGGAGTTGTACGCTTACCCTCACTGTTGGCGATTACTACAGGCTCGTTTCCCTCGAATACAGAAACGCAGCTGTTGGTAGTTCCTAAGTCAATTCCAATAATCTTTCCCATAATTCTTATAATTTTTATTAGTTTATACTCATTTTGACAGAGTTTGGGGTGCAAAGCATGTGCCAAAATGTCTTTTTTGGAAAAAATTGTTCTTAGTCACGTCATTTTGGCACAAATTATTTGGTAGTTCGGTTGATTTGTGCTATCTTTGCACTCGGAATTCCAAAATAAAACTATCGAAAGTTATGAAGAAGACTTTTTTGACAACCTGTGCAGTAATGCTCTTTCTGACAGCCATGGCTCAGGAGAATCCTTACATCGTTAAGACTAGTGGGGCTAAGAAGCATGCGCAGCCTACCATTGCTGAGGGCATGGATCTTGTCGCCCAGGAAGAAGAGACTGCAACAGACTTTATCAGCCAAAACTTTAAGTTTTATAGCCTCTGCGATTGGCAGGAGGGTATGAAATTCATGGTACTGCCTGAGAAATACGACCTTGTGGTCAAGACTTTCACAGACGCAGCTACCGGAAAAGACGTGAGCAGCATGCCCTTGAAGTATAAGATTATGATCTACAAGGGCCATCATGAGAGTGCCGACGGCCATTCGCGTATTGATTTCCACTGCCAGGATAATGGCCGTGACTACTACTACGAGATTCCCAGTGGCTCGTTCGACGATTACTGCTACACCAAGACAGGTGTGCCTACGTTGGCTTATCTTGGTGATGTGGATATAGCTCGTGAGAAGCTGATGGGTAAGACGCTCTTCACCAAGACTCAGTATTATCGTATCGACACTGAGTACGATGGAGACGGATTCCAGAATGTGATGGTTGACAAGGACATGGAGGTAAAGGTTACCAAAGTAGGTGTCGGCACACGTAATTATCCCGTGAAGATTATTGTAGAGGACAAGGATGGCAATGAGTTCTATCAGAATGTGGCTATCTCGAAGACCAACTGCGGTATGCGTGATGATGAGTTTATCATGGATGAGGCCAAGTACCTCTTTGGCAATTCGTTCGAACTGGTAGATGACATTATGGCAATCAATAGTTACAACTACAGACAGTATCTTGGCAAGATCATCCATACGAAGTTCAAGACCAAGCTGTTGAACGAGAGCACGAAGAAGATGCAGGCCATTCCTCGTATGATGGAATATCAGATCGAAGCCATGAATCCTCATAAGAACGATGACAAGTTCACCCTGAAGCTGAAGAATACGACACTTGGAACGTATTTCTATGGCGACTTTGTGATGGATTCTCATCGTGCAGAGAATCAGGAGGAGTACTTCGGATATATCTTCGCTGCAGGTCCTGGTAAGAAGATCCAGTCTTCAGAGGGTAGCCGTGCCATGATGCGTCAAGGTCACGTCGGCATTGGTTTCACTGAGGATGAGGTAATGATGGCTGCTGGTGAACCAGACAAGGTGGAACACGGTCAAAATGGTAACTATACCTGGATATTCAACCGTTCTAACAATATGTTGTTGTACGTGGATTTCGACGGTAGTGGTGTTGTCACCAAGACTTATACGAAACAAGCTTCTACGGGTAAGAAAACTCCAACCAGTCGTAAGGGAGGTACTGGCAGGCGTACGACATCTAAAGGAGGCAACAGTTGGAAGAACGGAAAAGGTACTCCACTATAAATCATAAAATTAATCCCAGCCAATCGGTTGGGATTAATTTTATGTCTTTATGCTTTATCTGAGATGGCCTGCATGATCTTGGCCTCCAGTTCTTCGCATAATTCCGGATTGTCTTTCAGCAAAGCCTTGGTTCCATCACGACCTTGAGCCAGTCGGGAGTCTCCATAAGAGAACCAGGAACCGCTCTTCTTGATGATGCCATACTCAACACCGAGGTCCACAATCTCACCAATCTTAGAGATGCCCTCGCCAAAGGTGATCTCAAATTCAGCCTTGCGGAATGGGGGTGCCACCTTGTTCTTGACAATCTTCACTCGTACCTGATTGCCTATAGGCTGGTCGCCATCCTTAAGTGTCGTCACCTTGCGAATGTCGAGACGTACCGAGGCGTAGAACTTCAGGGCATTACCGCCAGTGGTGGTCTCAGGATTGCCAAACATCACACCTATCTTCTCACGAAGCTGGTTGATGAAGATACAAGTGGTGTTGGTCTTCGAGATCGTAGAGGTGAGTTTGCGCAGGGCCTGACTCATCAGACGAGCCTGAAGACCTACGGCTGAATCACCCATATCGCCCTCAATCTCCTTCTTAGGTGTCAGAGCGGCGACAGAGTCGATGACGATGATGTCGATTGCACTTGAACGAATCAACTGGTCGGCAATCTCAAGAGCCTGTTCTCCATTGTCGGGCTGGGAGATATAGAGGTTATCCACATCGACACCCAGTTTGGCAGCATAGAAACGGTCGAATGCATGTTCTGCATCGATGAATGCTGCGATACCTCCTGCCTTCTGGCACTCTGCCATGGCATGGATGGCCAACGTGGTCTTACCTGATGACTCAGGACCATAAATCTCTATGATGCGCCCTTTGGGATAGCCACCAACGCCAAGGGCGGCGTTCAGTCCTATGCTACCAGTGGGAATCACTTCGACATTCTCAACCTGCTCTTCTCCCATACGCATGATGGAGCCTTTGCCATAATCTTTCTCGATCTTGGCCATTGCAGCTTGAAGTGCTTTCAATTTCTCTTGTTGAGGCGACAAAGCCTCTTCTTTTTCTTTTGCCATAGTCTAATTTTCTATTTACGATTAACTAATTTATTTAGAGTTCTAAGTCTCCGTCATGGATTTCATGCCAAGGCAGTCCCTGCTTATTCAGCTGCTCCATGAACGGATCTGGATCGAATTCCTCGACGTTGTGAACGCCTGGCTTCTTCCAGAGTCCTTTGCAGAACATCATGGCACCAATCATGGCTGGAACACCAGTGGTATAGCTGACTCCTTGCATGCCGGTCTCCTCGTAGGCTGCACGATGCGAGCAGTTATTATAGACATAATAGGTATGCTCTTTGCCATCGTTGCCAATACCACGAATACGACATCCGATAGAGGTCTCGCCCTCGTAGTTCTCACCCAGGTCCTGGGGATTAGGCAGTACTGCCTTCAGGAACTGCAGAGGTACGATCTTTACCTTTGCCGTGCCAGAGCCATCGGCCAGCGGAGCTTCGTATTCCACCTCGTCGATACGACTCATACCAATATTCTGGATCACCTCGAGGTGCTTCAGGTACTGCTGGCCAAAGGTCATCCAGAAGCGGGCACGCTTGATGGTGGGGTAGTTGATGACCAGTGACTCGATCTCCTCATGGTGCAACAGATAGCTGTCGCGAGGGCCGATGTTGGGGTAGGTGAGATCCTTGTGAATCTCCAAAGGCTCAGTCTCTACCCATTTGCCATCCTCCCAGTAGAGTCCTTTCTGGGTAATCTCACGGATATTGATCTCTGGGTTGAAGTTGGTGGCGAAAGCCTTGTGGTGGTCGCCGGCATTGCAGTCAACGATATCAAGATACTGGATTTCCTTGAAATGGTGCTTGGCAGCATAGGCAGTATAGATGCTGGTAACACCTGGGTCGAAACCACAACCAAGGATGGCTGTCAGACCAGCCTTCTCGAACCGGTCGCGGTATGCCCACTGCCAGGAGTACTCGAAATGGGCCTCATCTTTTGGCTCGTAGTTGGCTGTGTCGAGATAGCTGCATCCACAAGCCAGACATGCGTCCATGATTGTCAGGTCCTGATAGGGCAGGGCAAGGTTAATTACGAGCTCAGGCTTGTAGCTGTTGAAGAGTGTCTTCAACTGCTCCACATCGTCAGCATCCACCTGGGCAGTCTTGATGTCCATCTTGTAGCCAGCCTTATGGATATCCTCCACAATCTTGTCACACTTGGCCTTGCGACGACTGGCAATCATAAAGTCTGTAAACACGTCAGCATTCTGAGCAATCTTGAATGCTGCTACCGTTGCGACGCCTCCAGCGCCAATCATTAATACTTTTGCCATATGATCTTAATTAG
This sequence comes from uncultured Prevotellaceae bacterium, assembly GCA_902771155.1. Next base: position 55,967 of record CACXVS010000008.1, on the reverse strand, counting down.
TTTGATTACTGATTTCCTCAGAACTGATGCCAAGTGCAGCCATGAGAGAGTAGCCTAGGATCTCTTGTCGGAAATTACCACCGGGCATGGGCTGCATGGCGAAGACGGTGATGCGTTTGTTATCATCGTCGAGGCGATTGAGCGTCTCGCGTACCTTATTATATATATAGGGACTTTCTGCGTTTGGAATCACCATGATGCGCTTGACTTCCTTTTGGGCAGTGATCATTTGGAGTGCATCAGCGAAGTAATCCTCGCACCCTGCGATCTCCTCGATAGGATAGGCTGCTATTGAGAATTCGCCTAGGTTGTCTTTAAAGGCCTTACCGTCAAGCTCCTTGGTATAGTCAGAGGGCGTAAAGTTATCCAGTTTTGTCTTGTCTTTCCGGTGGATCAATACAACCAATGTCTCATGTTCTCCTTGACGAAGACCTCCATCAAGAGCAACGCAGTCGATCCATTTGGCCAAGTCGGCTTGGGGAATACGGCGGCCTATCATTCTTTCGAAGTTTACAATGAGGTTAAACGCTACCTTATCGACGTAGTCTGCATCGATCAGTATCACATTCTCGCTCCATTTTTCTTCGTGTATGTTGTTGTTCATATTGTTGGTGCAAAGTTACAAGTTTTTAGAGATACTACAAAACAAATATCAAATAAAAAATCCTAAATAATAACTAATGATATTGTTTTTTTGTACCTTTGCAGTCAAATTCGAACATTAAAGATAAAAAGAAATGTCAACATTAACAATTCTGATTGTCATCGTCTTCTGTATCGGCTATCTTTGTATAGCTTTGGAGAGTCTGACAAGAGTAAACAAAGCAGCCATTGCGCTGCTGATGTGTGTGTGTTGCTGGACGCTGCTGATGATGGGACCAGGTGCTTATTACCCGGGAGTGGCAGAAAACGGTCTGCTCCATCATATCAGTGAGGTTATCGAGCATCATCTGGGCGATGCAGCAGGCACACTTTTCTTCCTGATGGGTGCTATGACCATTGTGGAGATCGTTGACTCCAATGGTGGTTTCAACTTTGTGCGCGATGCCATAAAGACCCGCTCTAAACGGAAACTGATGTGGCGTATGGTCTTTATGACCTTCTTCCTGTCTGCCATTCTTGACAATTTGACTACCTCGATTGTAATGATCATGGTGTTGCGCAAGTTGGTACAGAGCCGGGGTGACCGTCTCATCTATGCTGCCCTTGTCGTGATATCAGCCAACTCTGGAGGTGCCTTCTCCCCAATTGGCGATGTGACGACTATTATGCTATGGATCAAAGGGGTTATCACAACCCAGGGCGTGATTATGGAGATATTCATTCCTTCGCTGGTGTCTATGCTTGTTCCGGCCTTTATCTTGCAATACCAGCTGAAAGGCAAGTTCGACAAGTCTTTGAATCTGCCAAAGGCAGAGGTCAGCCAGTTCACGAAGGCACAACGTAATGTGATTTTCTGGTTAGGTGTTGGAGGTCTTTGCTTTGTGCCCATCTTTAAGACGTTGACTCATCTCCCGCCGTTCATGGGTATTCTGCTCGTGCTTGGCGTGCTCTGGACAGTAACGGAGATCTTCCATTACAATACGGCTGAAGACGATACAATGGCAAAGCGTGTTAGCGATCTGCTTTCTAAGATCGACCTTTCGACCATTATGTTCTTCCTTGGCATCCTGATGGCTGTAGCAGTGCTTCAGGAGGTTGGCGTTCTGACGCTGATGGGTTCTGTACTCGATTCTACTTTCGAGGGAAACCACTTCCTCGTAACAGGAATTATAGGTGTACTCTCTTCTATTGTTGATAATGTCCCCCTGGTGGCAGGTTGTATGGGCATGTATCCTGTAGCTGCTGCTGGCGACATGGCTGTTGACGGTATCTTCTGGCAACTTCTGGCCTACTGCGCTGGTGTAGGCGGTTCAATGCTGATTATTGGCTCTGCAGCAGGTGTCGTCGTCATGGGACTTGAAAAGATTACATTCGGCTGGTATCTGAAGAAGATTACCTGGGTAGCCTTTGTGGGCTATCTCGCTGGCATGGTCATCTACTGGCTGGAGCGGATGATCTTCTTCAGTTAATCCTCAGTCACTTATTCTTCTCACAGGGGATCCACATCCAGAATGTGGATCCCTTTTCCTTACCTTCAGAGGTCACACCAATATGTCCATTACAGCGATCGGCAATGGCTTGGCAGATACTAAGGCCGAGACCTGTTCCCTGCACAAAGTCGTTGAGTTTCACAAAGCGCTCAAATACACTTGCCTGTTGTTCCTGGGGAATGCCAACACCCGTATCCTCGCAATAGAAGTATAGTCCGTCAGCCTCGCCTGTTTCATCCTTTGTCATTCTGCGCTCATAACGATAGCCCACTTTGATATGTCCCTGGTGGGTATATTTAACCGCATTGGTAACAAAGTTTGTGAGCACTTGTTGGATACGGCCAATGTCAAGGGTGGTGACGTAGCTCTTGTAAGGATTATCTTTGATGAATTCCACGCCAGGCTCTTGAACACGTTGAGCAAGTGTCTGACAGATATCGTCGAAGGCTGTTGAGAACTCCACTTCCTTAGTCTCGATGGCAAGTGTCTGTCCCATACTGGAAGCTTCGAGGATGTCGTTTATGAGGCGCATAAGCATGTCGCAGTTGTTGCGGATGATGCGAATAAACTCCAGGCGCTCCTCTTTGCTATCGACTACGGGCAACAGATCGCTGAAGCCAACAATGGCATTTAGTGGTGTACGAATCTCGTGGGTCATATTGGCGAGGAAGGCACTCTTCATCTTGCCAGAGTTTTCTGCACGACTGGTTTCAATCTTCAGCTGCTCCTGAATATCCATCAGTTTGGTAATGTTACGGGCGATACCAAAGTAATGAGAAAGCTTACCTTCACTATCCGTACAAGGGATACCACTGATAGAATACCATACAGGATATTTCTCCATCGGTGTTGATGTGTAGTGATAAATGGCATTGTAGGATTGCATATTAGTTACACATTCCTTAATTCTGTTGAGTACCTCTGTTTGATCGGCACTGTCAATTCCTGAAAAGAAATCCTCAATGGTTTCACTGAAATCATTACTTCGGGCTGAACGACTGATAGTGATCTTCCCTGTAGCAGGGTAGTAGTTCCAGATGAACATCAGACTGTTCCTAAGAAGATAGTTCAGCTGTCTTTCGTATAGATTAATGGCCTCGTTGGTCCGTATGATCTCATTCTCATGCCTAACCTGTTCCAAATACATCTGTCTCTCAGCTGTGACATCGCGGGCTGTCACGACATAGTAGCGGAGATCTCCATAGCTATCGAAAGTGGGGCGAACTCTTATTTCGATATACTTTTTGAGGTTTATATCGGCATAGTACATCTTCTGGCAGGCATGGAATACTTCGTTGCTCCTGGGGTCAAATTGATCTTTGAAAAGCGGTACATCGAATAGACACATTTGCCGGAAGAATCTCTCTCTCTCAGTATTGAATTCACAGAGCCGTTTCATGTTTTCGTTGACATCAATGAGTGTACCATTCTTGTCATAGAAAGACATGGCAATCAGGTTGGTCTCGAACATCCTCATATATTTATTACCTGTCTCGCTGTTGAAACGCTCTTCTTCTATTTCATGGGTGATGTCTTTCATGGAATACACAATATAGCGCGTTTTCCCATACTCTTTCTCTGGGATCGCATTGCCTTGGATGAAATGCCATTCGGGTTTGTCGGAAGAGCCTAAGTTAAATCGTTTTGTAAATGCCCAGGAGTCGGATTCACCTGTGATCAACATATTATTGCGACGCCTGGATTCTTCACGAACATCCTGCGATATACGGTTGAACATTTCTTTACTCGACAATCCGTTTTCAGGAAGCATCGAGCCATGGACGTTGCGGAACAGATCATGCTCAATGTCGTATTCCGTAACGAAAAGCTGGCCCATCTTAAGAGCCTGAGACATCATGCTGTTGATTTCGGAAGTACGGATACTTGCAGCCTGAATACGGCTTCGTATGAGACGGCTGAGCAGGAGGACCACGATAATGGCTATGATGGATCCTATGAGAATGAAAAGGGCTACCGGTGACGAATCATTGTGGATGCGTTCAGGGTAATACCACTTGTCGTGAATAACCTGTATCTCTCCTGACTGCTCAAGACGAGCGAAAGTGTCGTCGATGGCATTGATAAGCTCTTGGTCGTAACCTATGATACGGAGTTCTCCTGCAGGAATGTCAATATCGTCCATTACCAGAAGACTGTCAAGTCCGAACTCCTTGATTTTCATCTTAAGAGGTAGTTCTCCCCAGATATAGTATGAATTCCTGCCGTTGCGAATGTTGGTAAGAGCCTCTTTGGGGGAGCGATATTCCATAGAGAACTGAGGGTTCATCTCATGGATGCTTAGTGGAGCATAATCGTTGTTTTTTACCATAAGCGTGTCATCAGCTGTTAATTGACTGAGTTTCATCAGCGCTTTTTGGTCTCTTCGCCTGACAGATTTCAAAGGATAGTAGGTAATCATGTTTTGTGTCATCACATAGGGATACTTCCTGTAGAATCCGGAGAGGGCATGAATGAGGTCGGCCTTACGCTCCTCGAAGGTCTTGGTAGCTTGATACCATTCCTGCATGACATACTTATGAGGAATGTTGAGTTTGTCGAGTACAAGATTGAGCACTTCAACATTATAGCCATCTGGTTCTCCATTGTCATTGCGGAACTCATATGGAGGAAATTCCCAATCGCTGACAATAATCAATGGGTGCTCTTGGGTGTATTCACGTGCATACTGAGCCCTCACAGGAAGCAAGGAACTGCAGCAGAACAGACAGGTGATAACAAATATGTAGATATTTCTTGCCATGTTACAATTCTTTAAATTCGGTCCAATTCTATAGCTCTACAGGGAAGAGTGAACCACACACTGGTACCCTTGCCTAGGTCGGACTTGATATTGATGGTTCCTCCTAAGTGACGGATGAGATCGTGACAGATGCTAAGTCCCAAACCAGCCCTTGTACTGCTACCGCCGCCAGTGACAAATCGTTCGAAGATATGTTTCAGGATATTTTCTGGGATGCCATCACCTGTATCATCGACAGCAACGATTAACTCGTCTCCAAGGAAATCATAGCGGACAAGGATTCTGCCCTGTGTGGTGTGCTGAACTGCATTCGTGATGATTTTATCAATAATGATGCCAAGGTTAAACTCGTCAATATCGAGCACAAGTTTCCTAAAGGGCTTCTTGACAATATATTCTACGCCAGGTTTCTTGTCATTTGCCCAGGCAGCATCACAAATAGACTCAATGGATTTGGTGAAATCGACATGAGTGGTTTTCATTGTGATCATATCAGCGTCAAGGCGCGATAAGAACAGAATGTCGTTAATCAACTTGAGCAGTTTGGCAGAGTTATCCTTAATCTCATTGATAAAGATGCTTTCATCCTCTTGTGAGTGCTCTAATTGGAACAGTTCGGCGAAACCCACAACGGCATTGAGCGGAGTACGTATCTCAAAACTCATATTGTGTAGGAAAGCATTCTTTACGGTTTCCACCTCTTGTGCCCTGAGAGTCTCCCTGACAAGTCGGTCCTCCATTTCCTTTAATTCACTGATGTCACGACACATGCCGAAGAATTCCTTTATTCTGCCATTTTTGTCATGATAAGGAATAAAGTTAAATTGTAGCTGAAGATTCTTGCCGTTCTTACTGCGAATCGTGGTCTTAATATCGGTATGGATATTATCGTTTATCAGGTTGTCCATGCTGCTAAGGATACGCTCAACCTTCTTTTTCGAATCCTCCTCAACAAGTTTCATCAGTCGAGCCTGGGTCAGCGTATATTCAACACGATTGGCCTCGCTGAAGATGGTGAGCATGTGCGTATCTGGATCATATTTCACAATACGTACACCTCCTATAGTAAGCACATAATCAATATTGCGTATATACTCGGATATTTCGTTGTTGGCTTTTTGGAGTGCGAGGACGTTCTTTTCCAGATTATGATAGGACTCGGCTATCTCAGTGACATTACGGCCTGTGCCGAATATTCCAATCAGTTTGCCGTTGATGTCGTGAATGGGCATGAGCTGCAACTCATAATAGAGTTTGCCTTTCTTCAGCATTCTACTTAGAATACGCTGGTCAGAAGAATCGCATAATTGCGTCATATACATGAGTTCGAAATGATCCAGATCCACATCCATACCGAGTACGTCCTTAATGGATATTTTCATTCTCCGTATCGTTTCAATATCTATATGAAGTGCGTCAAGTGCTTTCTGGTTAATATCCTGAATAATGCCGTTCCCGTCATACGAGACCATGTCAATCATAGCTGTCTGGAAAATGGCCTGATATCGCAGCATGGTATCTTTGACTTTAATCTGTCTGAGCAATTCATTGGTAATATCGCTACGGGTGCAGAGAATAGTAATGGGTCGCCCGTCCTTGTCTGTACGCAGAGCAGAAAGTGATACAGTGTAATTATGCTCTTCTTTGTCTTCATCTTCAAAGACCTTGATGTTGAGATTCACATTCTTTTCCTTCTGATGGGTGATGTAGTCAATGGATTGTTGAAGCTTATATACATCATCTGGATGATATTTGTAGGCGAACTCTTCAATCGTGGAGTTGTGGAGAGGTTTTCCCTGCTCATCCATCCATGTAAAGGTTTTCGTTGTTACGTTGTAGGTCCACAGACTCACATGGCTAGTCTTCAGAATCAGTGATAGACGGTTGTTGCTCTTGCGTAAGACCTTGGTCATCCTACGTTCACGAAGACGATATATTAAATAATATATGAGGAAACATAAAGCGATAGTTACCAGTAGATAAGCTACCTTCCATACCCATTCAGGAATGCCAGACTCCTTTCGGTCTGGATAGAACCATTTGTTCTGGATAGGTTGAAGTCGATCGGCAGCTCTCAGATGGGAATAGACGCTATCGATCTGTTCCAGCAGTCGATGGTTTTTCGACATGAATTTATATTCACCGTAAGGCAGGTCGATTGGTGAGATGGTCAGATTGTCGGTATGGAACTTTCGCATCAGCCATCTCAGAGACATGGTGTTCCACACAATAAGACCGTCGTTCGCTGAGCTGACATGCTGGATTGCTTCCTTCATATCGTCGTAAGCTTTTATCTCTTTTGCCCATCCTTTATTTCTTATCAGGTGGTGACTGAAACTGCCTTCGTGGACAATGACTGTATAGCGCGACAAACTTTTGCCAGTCTCTACTTTTACTATACGGTCTTTGGGCATAACGACGCTATGCGTAAACAATTGAACGATGCTCTTGCCATAGGAGGAGTTTCCACGTGAGAAATCTGCATCCATTCTCAGCATGAGGTCGGATTTACCACTCTTCAAGTCGGCCTGTGCATCGAGCGTCGGCATCAACTTGATAACATAGGGGATGTCGAGCTCCTTGAAAATGAGTTTCAACAAGTCAATGTTGTAACCGTCGGGCTCTCCATTCTCGTTCAAGAATACATAAGGCCAGAGATCCCAGGCGTCTTCATAGATCAAAGGACGTTCGGTTGTGAAAACTCTTGTACTGTCGGTCTGTGCCATGGTCGTGGCGCATGAGCCATAATAGGCAATCAGTAGTGTCAGTACCCTCACTGCCCATTTGGCTTTTATCACAGACTTGGTTGTATATATGGTCATGTTATCAATATTTACTTAGTTAACAATCGAGGCTTTACAGGGAATCCATACCCAGAAAGTACTACCTTTGCCCTCTCCTTCAGAGATGACGCCGATATCTCCCTTGCAATTCTCGGCAATGGCCTTAGAGATGTTCAGACCAAGACCAGTACCCTGCACATAGTCGTTGAGCTTAACGAAGCGATCGAATACTTTCGCTTGGTCTTCCTTGGGGATTCCTGCGCCAGTATCTTCGCAGTAGAGATAGAGTCCGTCACCATTTGATTCGCGGTATTCATATCCCACTTTGATATGTCCTTGCTGTGTGTATTTTACAGCATTGGTGACAAAATTAGTGAGGATCTGAAGAATACGTTCCTTGTCAATAGTGACCACTAGCTTGGAGTAGGGATTATCCGCAATGAACTCCACCCCAGGAGTCTGTACACGTTGAGCCAGTGACAAACACATATCCTTGAAATCCTTTGCAAAATCAGTTTCGACGGGTTGAATCTGAATACTTCCACCATCCAGTGCAGAAACGGCAAGGACGTCGTTGATAAGTCGCATGAGCATGTCACAGTTGTTCATGATGACTCGAATAATTTCCTGCTTTTCCTCAGGTGTGCTGAGCATCGGCAAAACGTCGGAGAATCCCACAATGGCATTAAGTGGTGTACGGATTTCGTGTGTCATATTTGCCATAAATGTACTCTTCATCATACCCGACAAGTTGGCACGTTCTGTTTCCCGCTTCAACTGTTCCTGTTTCTCGATGAGGGCTGTCACATTACGAATAATTCCATAGGTACCCGTCATTCGTCCGTCCTCGTCGAAAGTCGGTACGCTGTCGATGAAGTTCCATTGCAGCTCCTCGTTTTCATGGAAGAAGGGGTGCATATACGTAAGGTCGGTTCTGGGAACACAGAAGAAGTGTTCATAGTTTGATAGGCCATCCTTGAACGGTCCTTCTACGAAATGCGCTATTGCTTCATCAAGGTTCATCACTTGTTCTGGAACAGCCATGCTCTTGTAGAGTGTAAAGGTCTGCTTTTCTAGTGAGACGCGGAAGAAGCGCATGTTACATGTACTCATCAAGTACAACAGTTCGTTCTCATATTCAGTAATTTCCTCATTGATGTGGCGTATTTCGAGGTCATTCTCTTTGTTTTGCAAATACAACTCACGTTCTTGTGTGACATCGCGAATGGAGAAGGTGATGTAAACCAGATTCCCCTGCTCATCATGGATGGGGTGAACGTGCATCTCCGTAAAGCAGTTTACCCCTCGTTCAATAATGACACTCTTTGTACAGAAAAAGAGATCCTGAATGTCACCGTTGTAGAGTAGCTCTCGGAAAGTGGGCATCTCATAGATTGTGTGGCCGAAATAGAACGGATCTTCATCAGACTGGAAATGAAGAATCTCGCGCATCTTTTGGTTGGCTGTCAGCAGCTTTCCATCTTTGTCGTAGAATGCGAGACCGATAATTGATTGTTCAAACATCTTCCGATATTTGCTCGTCATCTCCTTCTCCTTGTTTTCCTCATTAACCAAGCTTGTTACATCGGTAAAGGTGCAGAATATATTGAACCCTTTGTCGGAAACATCAATAGCACCTTGGTCTAACATATAATGCCATTGCTTCAGATGTTTCCTGCCGCTTATATCCCATCTGAAAATACAACTGTCGGTGGTGTTACCATCCTTAACCAAGTGAGCGATGAAGTTTTTGTAGATATCCCTATCGTTGGGGTGGATCATTTCAAAACTCTCTTCGTAAGTCATGCCATCCTCAGTCAAAAGATTGCCATGAAGGTTGTGAGCATGCTTGAGACGCACATCTAAACAAACTACATAGTTGTTGCTAATGTCGAGGGTGTGTTGCATGATGGACGAAATCTCCTTGCTCTGTTCTGCATTCTTTCGTATTCGGAGAATGCTGATGCGATTAACTCCCCATGTCACAATGAAAATAAAAAGGATGATACAGACCATTAACACAGATATTGCATCGAGTCCGCTGAAGATGGAAGCTTGTATGATGACGAATAGGATGTCCATGTGCCTTGGGAATTAAATGATTTCTATTTTTTTCTCCATGCTGATCATCTCGCAAGGAATGATGATATAGACGGTGTTGCCTTTGCCAGGTTCCGATTGAATCTCAAGGGTGCCTCCCATTTGCTCGATAATCTCCTTGATGATAGGCATGTCAAGTCCGGTAGCATGTTGATTGACCAATTCGTTTCGGGCAAAGCGTTCAAAGATACGCGTCTGTTGCTCCTTAGTAAGGCCATAGCCTGTATCCTCGATACTGATGGAAAGTTCACCATGGCGATACTCGTATTTAGCACGGATAGTTCCTTCTTCCGTGTGCTGTGCAGCATGGCTACAGAGTTTTTGGAGAACTATTCCCAGATTTTTCTCGTCAATGTTAATTATCAGATGGTTGTAGGGATTTTCTACAAAGACCTTGACTTTTGGGTTGACGGCGCTCCATCCCAAATAACAAAGACCATCGAATATCAGTGCGAAATCACAATCCTTGTAGTTAAATTCAACCATTTTGGCGTCAAGGCGTGAGATGAAGAGTATGTCGTTTACTAGTTGCAGTAGTTCGCCTGTGTTGCGTTTAATCTCCTCTGCAAAGACTGGCTCGTCAGCATCATCGTGGGGACTGTTGAATAACTCGGCAAAACCGATGACGGCATTCAACGGCGTACGGATTTCGTGGCTCATGTTTGTTAAGAAAGTATCCTTCAGAGCTTCTGTCTCTTGAGCTTTCAGGGTTTCTTCTCTGAGTTTGTTCTCAGTATAAACCATATCCGTGTTATTCTGGCACATACCGAAATAATGGGAGATTTTGCCGTCTTTTCCTGTAACAGGTACGAGGCTGAAATTCAGATAGATGTCACGTCCTTGATGATCACGGAAAAGCGTATGCATGGTAGTACTGATTGTGCTGGGATAGCGTCGGTCCATCCGTCGAAACAGTCCTCTGGCTTTTCTGCGATTGTAATGTTGCAAGAGTGTGATGCAACGCAATTGTGGCAATCTGTATTCTGGCTTGTTGAGGTCACTGGAAATCTCCAACTCATGTGTGTCGGGGTAATAGTTGATAAGTCGAACATTGCTGACACGCAAGGAGTAGTTGATATTTTCAATGTATGCTTGGATGTCCTTGGTCTTCATCTTCAGCTGTTGACCTGCCCATTTCTGGTGGTGCTGAGATTCTACCATTTCTGTGATGTTGCGCCCGGCCATCACAATGCCTGCCAACTTACCATCCTCATCGTGTATTGGTGAGATAATCTGTTCATAATAGGTCTTGTCGGAATCCCAGTTCGGACCTTTCAGTCCGCCAATAGGCCTGTTGATGTCATTGATGGAAGTGATGGATGAAGAATGAAATTGCTCTATGTTTCTGATATCAATATCTTGCATTGCAGGCACGTCATTCAGGTGAGGCTTGGTTGCAAGTAATTTCTCTTTGTCTTCCACTTCAAAGGTCTCGCAGGCCTTCTCGTTGATGTCGGTCATGATACCATCTGCATCATAATAGACCATATCCACAAGCGATGAGTTGAACACCGTGTGGTAGCGTAGTGCCAGGTTGCTGGCTTTTTCCTTTCTGATTTTATCATCTGTAATGTCGCGTTGAATGCCCAACAGGATTTTATCGTCCTGATGATGCCGGTGAAGTAGGGATATCTCTATTTCGTAGATGCGTTGTGGCCGATCTTCTTTTTGGGGCTTCTTCTCTTTGACGGTTTGGATGCATGATTCTTTTTGGCCCCTGATGACAGCATTCATCTGCCTCATCATGGCACTGAAATCGTCGTGGTCGTAAAACGATGAAAAGTCGATGGCATTATAGGTGTTCTGCTGCTCACCGTGGTTGGAGAGTAGGGCAAATATCCTTTTGTCGTTGTTATACGTCCAAACTTGTGTTTTGTTGGCATCCAGCACAAGGGCCAACTGGGTGTTGAGTTGTCTGGTTTTGAAATTGATATCCTTCAGACGAAAATACAATACACGATTTGTGAATACCATGATAAAAAAGCCAATCATCAATGCCGCCACAAAATAGGCAGCCAGATGGCTGATGTCTGCGAAGTTACCTATTTCTTCTTTCCTGGCACATGCTATCGTGGCAAATGTCAGCATGACGATTGTGATGAAAGGTCTTTTCCTATTGGTAAATTTCATACGAAGTTTATGCAGGTGTAGCTTTAACTCTGCAAAGATAGTCAAAAGTGTTTAAATAACCAAATATTTGAACGAAAAATACGCAAATTACCTCATTATGGGGTAATTTGCGTAGGAAAAAGCACTGATAATTGGATTAAAGAGGGTATTCCTCGAAGGCATAAAGCACTGTAGAAAGGTAGCGCTCACCTGTGTCTGGGAGTAGGGCAACAATAGTCTTACCCTTGTTTTCAGGGCGTTTGGCAATCTCAGAGGCAGCGTAGGCAGCAGCTCCAGACGATATACCAACCAACACACCATCATGCTTAGCCAATTCGCGTCCGGCACGAATGGCATCGTCGTTTTCTACATCGAATACTTCATCAATAAGATTGCCATTATACGTCTTGGGCACAAAACCAGCTCCGATACCCTGAATCTTATGTGGACCGCTTTGTCCGCCATTGAGTACAGGTGAAGACTTAGGCTCAACGGCAATAACCTTCACGTTTGGATTCTTTTCCTTCAGATATTTGGCTACGCCAGAAACGGTACCGCCTGTACCCACACCAGCTACAAAGATGTCAATCTTACCGTCTGTCTGTTCCCAAATCTCAGGCCCAGTGGTCGCATAGTGCTTGGCCGGGTTGGCACCATTCTCGAACTGTTGTAGGATGATGCTTCCGGGGATGCTGTCGCGCAGTGCCTCAGCAGCCTTGATGGCACCAGGCATACCATCCTTACCACTGGTAAGACGAACCTCTGCTCCGTAAGCCTTCACAAGGTTACGGCGCTCAATACTCATTGTCTCAGGCATGGTTAAGATCAGTTTATACCCTTTAACGGCTGATACAAGTGCCAGTCCCACGCCAGTATTACCGCTGGTAGGTTCGATAATCGTTGCGCCAGGCTTCAAAAGACCTTTCTTCTCTGCGTCTTCTATCATCGCCAGTGCGATGCGGTCTTTTACACTACCTCCTGGGTTGAAAAATTCCACCTTCGCAATAATAGGCGTCTCCAGACCTTTAGCCTTTGAAAACTTACTGAGTTCCAATAACGGAGTGTTGCCGATCAAATCAGTCAACTGTTTTGCAATCTTTGCCATAATCTTTCAATTTAAAATGTTGTTAATTCTTTCATTTCTTTTTCATGGTGCAAAGGTACGGCAAAAACGGAGCATTGGAAATCGCACAGTTGGGTTATTCCGCATACCACAAATATGGTATTTCGCCTTATTTCTTCCTTTCACCTATTATATTATTAGGAAAATTGATGCAAAAAACTGCAAAACATTTGGAGATTTCATGGAAAAGCGGTACTTTTGTCACAGAAAGACTTAAACAGAAAGATTATGTTAGACGTAAAAGAGACTTTAAAAAAGAGTGAAGAGCGCATGGAAATGGCAGCTATGTTCTTAGAGGACGAGCTGAATCGTATCCGTGCTGGACGTGCCAACATTGCCATCCTTGATGGCGTACGTGTTGAATCCTATGGAAGTAAAGTTCCTTTGAATCAGGTGGCTAATCTGTCAGTTCCAGATGCTCGTACGATTGCCATTAAGCCTTGGGATCGTAAGGAAATCAAGAACATTGAGAAGGCCATTATGGATTCCGATGTTGGTATTACCCCAGAAAACAATGGTGAGGTAATTCGTTTGAATATCCCACAACCTACCGAGGAGCGTCGTCGTGATCTCACCAAACAGTGCAACAAGATTGCCGAGAAGGCTAAGGTGGAGGTACGCAACGTACGTTCCGATATCAAGGAAAAACTGAAGAAAGCCATCAAGGACGGTCTTAGCGAGGACAACGAGAAGGATGCCGAGTTGGAGCTTCAGAAGATTCACGACAAGTTCATCAAGAAAATCGACGAACTGATTGCCGCGAAGAACAAGGAAATCATGACCGTGTAATGCACGGCTTAGTCGTAAAGAATACTGGCAGCTGGTACACCGTCCTTGCGGACGATGGCCAGCTTGTTGAGTCTAAGGTCAAGGGGAATTTCCGTCTCAAGGGAATCCGCAGCACTAATCCTGTGGCTGTGGGTGATCGTGTGAAACTGGTTATTAACCCTGAAGGCACAGCTTTCATTACTGAAATAGAGGATCGACGTAATTATATCATCCGCAAGTCCCAGAATTTATCGAAGCAGAGTCATATCATCGCAGCCAATGTCGATCAGGCTTTTTTGATTGTCACTGTGGACTACCCCCAGACTTCCACTACGTTCATTGATCGTTTCCTTGCTTCTGCAGAGGCCTATCGTGTGCCTGTGGTATTGGTGTTCAACAAGACGGATCTGCTCGACGAGGACCAGCGCCGATATCAGCAGATGATGATCTCCTTATATGAGACAATAGGGTATGAATGTCATGCTGTGTCTGCAGAGACACGCGATGGCTTGGAAACATTACGCCCTCTTCTCAAAGACAAGATAACTCTGCTTAGTGGCAATAGTGGTGTGGGAAAATCAACCTTGATCAACCAACTGGTACCAGGTGCAAATCTCCGAACCTCTGAGATCTCTGATGCCCATAACACGGGTCAGCATACCACCACTTTCTCTGAGATGATCCCCATCGATGGCGGGTGGATCATTGACACCCCGGGTATCAAAGGCTTTGGTTCATTCGACATGGAGCCAGAGGAACTGACCAGTTATTTTCGTGAGATTTTCCGTTTCTCAAAAGATTGTCGTTTCTCCAACTGCACCCATACCCACGAACCTGGGTGTGCGGTGTTGAAAGCCCTTGAAGATCATTACATTGCCCAAAGCCGTTACCAGTCCTATCTGTCAATGATGGATGACAAGGATAGCGGCAAATATCGCGAAGCATTTTAATTCTATTCTGCATATGAAAAGATTGCTAACTATGAGCCTGCTATTGGCAGGAAGTCTGGCCGGTATTGCCCAGACAAAGACTGAGATTACGACGTTTAACCTGTCAGGTCCTTATGCCGTTACTTCCCCTACGGCCTTTGATTCTGTCGATGTGCTGGGTAAGAAGTTCGACGATAAGTCGTTACTCAAAGCCCTTTCTCTGACGAGTCCTGCATCAGGTACTTTTGAAGGTGCAGTTCTTCCTTCATTGGAAAATAGTCGCAGTGTTGGTCTTCTTTCTTTTTTTATAAACAACTCTGATTATCTAAAAGGTAAGATTACTGTCAAGGGACCGAAGAATTATCAACTCTATATCGATGGTGTTGAGGCTAGTGAGGAATTAAAACTCGCTCCTGAACATCATGTCGTTGCAGTGAAATTCCTGGCTGAATCCAAAGATACCGATTCCATTCATGTGAATATCGATGCCAACAAAGCAGTCTCCTATACCCTTGACAAGCGTCATCCTTATATGGTACATGACCTGACTGATGGCAAACGAGTGCGAGGTATATCCCTTTCACCTGATGGTCAATTAGTATGTGTGTCCTATCAGACAACGGAGCGTGGAGGGAATAGTCGTTGGACATACGAACTGCGTGAGGTAAAGACAGGGCGCCTTCTCATGCGACCAGAGCGCAGTCCCCTTTGGATGCCCCAGAGTTGTGCATGGATAGAGGAAGAGAAGGAGAGTGGACAGACTAATTTGTACAAGGTAGATCCGCTCTCTGGTACTCGTACGCTTTTTGTCTCTGACATTCCTGAGGGCGATTATACGATAGCTCCTACTGAAGATTATATCATTATTTCAATAGAGGAGGAGGGACCGAAGGAGGATCAGGATGTCTTCGAAGTGTTAGAGATGGACGATCGCCAACCAGGTTGGCGCAAGCGCAGCTATCTCAGTAAATACGATATTGCGACAGGTGTCACCCAGCGTATCACCTTTGGTCACCAGAATACTTACCTGGAGGATATCTCTCCCGATGGCTCTACCCTGCTTATTGGTACCTCATACTCCCGTTTGACTAAGCGTCCGACGGAAGTGGGCGATTGTTATCTTATGGATGCTCAAACCCTCAAGACTGACACTATTTTCCAGTGTGAGGGTTTCCTTGGCGTTGGTAGTTTCTCGCCTGATGGTCGTCAGATCCTTTTCATGGGAACCCCAGAAGCTTTCAATCGTATTGGATGTCAGCTCCCTGCAGAGATCACTCCAAGTATGACTGAGAATGAATTGTTCCTTTACGACATCGTCACGAAGAAGATTTCTCCACTGACGAAATCTTTCGATCCCAGTATCGAGCGAGTGGTTTGGTCGTGGGCTGATGGTCTGATTTATTTCTCTGCTGAGGATCGCGATTATGTCAATATGTTTGCCCTTAATCCTAAAACGGGAAAGATATCCAAACTTCCCATTCAGGGTGATTACGCCTATCGTTATGACATGGCCACTCATGCGCCTGTTCTCGCCTATCTCTCGTATAAGACGATGGAACCTGCTTCTGCGTATGTGTTCGATCTGAAAACCAATAGACAAAAGACCTTGTTCGATGGAAAGACGGCACTTGCCGATGCGGAGATCGGTACATGCGAAGATTGGAACTTTACTAATTCCAAAGGTGACACCGTCTATGGACGTCTTTATCTGCCTAAGGATTTTGATGCATCGAAACAATACCCCATGATTGTATATTATTATGGTGGATGCTCGCCAGTGTCACGTTATTTCGAGTCTCCTTATGCACCTCAGTATTGGAACTCTCTGGGTTATGTGGCTTACATCCTGGAGCCCAGTGGTGCTACGGGCTTTGGACAGGAGTGGGCTTCTCGTCATGTCAATACGGCCGGAAGAGGACCTGCAGAGGATATTATCGAAGGTACGAAGAAAATATGTGAAGAGCATCCTTTCATTAATTCCAAAAAGATTGGGTGTATGGGCGCTTCCTATGGTGGATTTATGACGCAATATCTTCAGACGCAGACTGATATCTTTGCTGCTGCGGTCTCGCATGCAGGTATCGCCAACCACACTAGTTACTGGGGGGAGGGTTACTGGGGCTATAACTATAGTGAGGTGGCGATGGCCAATAGCTATCCTTGGAGCCATCGCCAGCTTTATGTCGATCAGAGTCCGCTCTTCAATGCTGACAAGATCCATACCCCCTTGTTACTGCTTCATGGCAATGCCGATACAAACGTTCCCCTTATTGAGAGTCTTCAGATGTTTACTGCTTTGAAACTTTTAGGTCGAGAGGTGGCCCTCGTTGAGGTAGAGGGGGAGAACCATCATATCCTTGATTACACGAAGAAAGAGAAGTGGCTTGCCACCCAAATGGCATGGTTTGCAAAGTGGCTTAAGGACGATCCTACATGGTGGGATGCCCTCTATCCGAAGAAAAATCTATGATTTTTAGGTAATTTTTTCGTTATTTAAGAAAAAAGCTGTAACTTTGCAGATTAAAAATAGCAATCTGACATGTTGGAGCTCATCAAGACGTTGTATCATAAGTCCCACCACTTGATTCTATATGGTATCATTGGTTCATTTTCCTCTGGTTTGGATTTCGCCATTTATACCTTATTGGTTCAAGTGCTGGGGGTACAATATCTTTTGGCCAATTGTATCAGTGTGTTGGCAGGAATCTCTACCAGTTTTACGCTGAATCGCAACTACAATTTCAAGGTCAAAGACAATACCACGCGCCGTTTCAGCATTTTCCTTTGCGTTGGTTTGTGTGGACTGATGATGAGTAATCTGATTCTCTATACCTGTATCAATTATTTTGAGATGAACAAGATTGTCTCGAAACTGTTGTCGATTGTATTGGTAGTTTTCTTCCAGTTCCTGGTTAACAAATATCTTACTTTTAAACCCGTCAAGCATGGAGAAGGTGTATCTGGTGATGCCAGCCTATAACGAGGCGAAGAATATTGAAGAAACCATCAGACAGTGGTATCCTGTCGTAGAGAAGCTCTCTTCTGAGAGCGAGGCCTGTTTGGTGATTGCCAATGATGGTAGTAAGGATGAAACCTTCACCATTATGCAGGGTCTGAAAGCGAAGTATCCGTTACTCTTGCCACTCGACAAGCCCAATAGCGGCCATGGTGCTACTGTGCTTTATCTGTATCGCTACGCCATCTCTCAGGGTGCCCATTACGTGTTCCAGACAGATAGCGATGGGCAGACCTGTCCTGACGAATTCTGGCAGATGTGGGAGAACCGTGCGCAATACGACATCCAGATAGGTGTTCGTCGAGGTCGTCAGGATGGGCTCAGTAGGGTTTTTGTCAGTAAGACATTACGATTCATCGTATGGCTGATTTTCCACGAATGGGTTACGGATGCCAATACCCCGTTCCGTCTTATGCGTGCAGATAAGTTGCAGGCCATTATGGATGTAATTCCCCATGATTATTTCCTTTGCAATGTGGCCATCTCGGCCATCGCTAAGAAGTGGAATTATAGGATGGGGTGGTATCCGATCACCTTCCGACCTCGACAAGGAGGGGTCAATTCCATCAACATGAAGCGTATCATGAAGATTGGGTGGAAAGCCTTGGGCGATTTCGTGACGATCAACCACAATCTTAAGGATAATCGACCATGAGCAGTGCTACCATGAAAAACAAGTGTGGTGTCTTCCTGATGATACTCCTTATCACCATAGGCTATCAGTTGCTGATGGCCATTCCCATCTCACCATTGGGCGCTTACGAAGGGTGCGACTCGCTCGTATTCCGCCAAATGGGTCTGGCCATGCTTCAAGATAAGGTGTTGTATCTCGACTTGTTCGACCACAAGGGTGTCATCATTTATTTTATCAATGCCTTCTGCCAATGGCTGGTACCTGGGAGATGGGGACTGTTCCTGTTTTTCTGTCTATATATGGCTATTGTTACATATGTATGGTGGCTTATCTCGTCATTGCTAGTCAAATCCAAAGGTGTGATTTGGCCTGTAGTTATGGGCTTGTTCCTGTATATGATTGTCCTTTCTGATGGCAATCTTTCCGAAGAGTGGAGCTTGCTCCCCATCAGCTACAGCCTCTATGTGTTCGTCAGGCATTTTGTGGAAGACAGGGAGATTTCCTCCAAGGAGTTTTTCTTCGTTGGCCTCTCCATGGGTGTCGTCACCTTCCTGCGCATCAACAATATGGCTGCTATCTGTTGTGCTGTCTTGTTCTATGTACTCTATCATCTTTACAAGAAGTCGGTAGTGACACCTGCCCAACTGTTCAGGTCTTTGGTCGTGGCTTTCATAGGCTGGGCCGTGGTGATAGTTTCATGCAGTTTGGTGATAGGGGTATTATATGGCTATGAGGGTATCAGGGAGATGATCTATGGTACCTTTACGTTCAATTTCGAATACATGAGTTATCCCACGGCAGTGGCACTTGACAGGAAGAGAGTCTTCCTGTATTATGGCCTCACTACTTTGGTGATTCTGTCATTCCTCTGGCTCAAGAAACGAAGCTCTGTACTGACTCCTCTGGTCATATTGTGTTATATAGGCTCTTTTGTGGCCATAGGGAGCAAAGGATGGGGCAATTATTTTATCATTCTCGCTCCCCTGACAGTGGTGGCTACGGCTATTGTGTATAATGAACTCAACAAATGGCAAAAAGCCCTTGTGTTTCTGATGTTCTTCATAGGCGTACTTTATAAACTCAGTCTGGTCATCACGGCATTCCCCCAGGATCAGCCTTTCTATGCTGATGCAGATGCCATCATCCAGAAGATGCCTGGCGAGGAACAAAAACAGATATGGAATGTCGCCAGTTTCGATGGCCTGGCTGTATTACAGAGGAATGGGCTGACTCAGGCCAATCGCGTGATGCTCCCCTTCCAGATGCTCATCTCAGAGCGACTCCTCAAGTCGGAGTCTGAAAGATTTGAACGGATAGCCCCCGTCTGGATTATGACGGACACCCCCCTACAGGAGACAGTGCCTATGTCGTTGGATAGTGTGAAGGTGACTCGTCAATATACCCTCCATGATATTGCAGGCAAAGAGGGCGGTCGTCGCTTGTATTTCTATAAAGCTAATAAGGAGAAAGAATGATAAAGGAATACGATTATCTGATAGTTGGGGCAGGCTTGTATGGTTGTACGTTCGCCCATATCGCTCGTCAGAGGGGCAAGCGCTGTCTGGTTATTGACAAGCGTCCTCATCTGGGTGGCAATGTCTATTGTGAAACCGTCGAGGGCATCCATGTCCATAAATATGGGGCCCATATCTTCCACACGAATAATAAGGAGGTGTGGGATTTCGTCAATGCCATCGTGCCATTCAATCGCTATACCAACTCTCCGATAGCGCATTACAAGGGCAGACAGTATAACTTGCCCTTCAACATGAATACGTTTTACCAGATGTGGGGTGTGGTTACCCCTGAAGAGGCGCGTCAGAAGATAGAAGAGCAGAAGGCTGAGGCTGTAGCAGCCATGAAGGCGGCAGGTGTCTCTGAGCCTCGCAACCTCGAGGAACAGGCCCTCGTGCTGATAGGACGTGATATCTATGAAACGCTCATCAAAGGCTATACTGAGAAGCAATGGGGACGTCGGTGTACCGATCTTCCTGCGTTTATCATCAAGCGCCTGCCCGTACGTTTTGTCTATGACAACAACTATTTCAACGACCACTATCAGGGCATACCCATTGGAGGGTATAACCAACTCATCGAAGGGCTTCTTCAGGGCGTTGAGACGTTGGTGGATACCGATTTCTTTGAGCAGCGTTCCCATTGGGAGTCGATTGCCGATAAGATAATATATACAGGTGCCCTCGATGCCTATTTCGACTATAGGTTCGGAAAGTTGGACTGGCGCACTGTCAGGTTTGAGCAGGAGGTGCTCGACATGCCCAATTTCCAGGGAAATGCCGTGATGAACTTTACAGAGCGCGAGGTGCCTTACACGCGTATCATCGAGCACAAGCATTTCGAGATGTTTGGCGATGAGGTCTATCGTTGTCCCAAGACGGTGATCAGTCGTGAATTCTCTATGGAGTATCAGGAGGGTATGGAGCCCTACTATACGGTGAATGATGCCCGTAACAATGCCCTTGCAGAGCAGTACCATACGTTGGCATCTCAAGAGCGGAACGTACATTTCGGAGGGCGTCTGGCAGAATATAAGTATTACGACATGGCGCCCATTGTTGAGAAGGTTTTAATGTTGGAGGATATATGAAAAGGTTTGTATTTGGTCTCTCGATCACTCTGGCCCTCTTTGGCATGATTCTTTCATGTTCCACGAGTGATGATGTGGTGGAACCTGAAATCCCTGTAGGGCCTGATAAACCGATGAAGCCCGATACGGTCATCGTGAGGGATACGGTTTATGAGCGTACTACGATATATGATACGGATACCGTTTATCTGACGGATTCCGATACCCGAATGGTTGAGTTCCAGTTGCTGGCTTCCCAGAATCCAGAGATACTTGTCAGCAATGTCTCTTGCGAGATCATTGGCGATAGTCTGATTGAGGGGTGGATACCCCATCTCACCAGTGACAAGCATCTGATACCTCATTTTACGAGTGTCGGAGATGTCAGTCTCAATGGTAGTCAGGTTACAAGTGACGTCACCGTCATTGATTTCAGCGAACCGGTAACATTACAAGTCGGAGAAGGTCAGGATGCCAAGACCTATCGTGTGCTCATCCATGCCTATACTGGTCTGCCTGTTTGTTGGATAGAGACCGAAGGGCGCCAGAAGATTGAATCAAAGGATCAATACCTGAAGGCCCATATGACAATCAGGAAGGATGTGGTTACCCGTTCCAACGATGCGATAGAGTACGACATGCAGATCAAGGGTAGGGGAAATTCTACTTGGGTGCTTCCTAAGAAACCCCTAAAGATCATGTTTGACAAGAAAGAGAGTCTTCTCGACATGCCTAAGGGTAAGTCGTGGGCGCTGCTTGCCAACTATATGGACAAGACAATGATCCGTAATAAGTTGGCTTACAATCTGGGCGACATGAGTAAACTTGCCTGGTCGCCTCATTCTCATTTTATAGAGGTTTGGCTCAATGGAAGGTATAATGGAACCTACCAGCTCATCGAGAAAGTTGGTGTGTCCAAACAGCGTGTCGATATTGGCAACGAGGGTTTCCTGCTTGAGATTGATGCTT
Organism: uncultured Prevotellaceae bacterium; assembly: GCA_902771155.1. The sequence continues at coordinate 34,098 of CACXVS010000008.1, read as the reverse complement.
ATGCCTCAGGCGAATCAGATTCCCGTTATTTCAGCTCACAGGTCCTGCCTCAACCCATCAATATCAAGGAACCTAAGGTCAGTTGGTATGACGAAAACTATACGTTGGTCAAGAACTTCGTGAACGAGGCTGAGGTTGTCTTGTATAGTGGCAACTTCAAAGACCCGGAGACTGGGTGGCAGAAGTATTTCGACGCCACGTCGATGGTTGATTGGTATATCATCAACGAGATTGCCAAGAGTTGGGATGCCATCCGGTGGTCGAGCACCTTTATGACGTGGATTCCAGGTGGGAAGATCTTCATGGGTCCGCTTTGGGATTACGACATCGCCTTTGGTAATGCAGATGCCAGCGATGGCTGTGATAGCAGTCCTGAGGGTTTCCAGATCAAGAACCAGGTTTGGATACACCGTCTTTTTGAGGATCCTTATTTCGTGCAGTTGGTAAAGGATCGATGGCAGTATTTCTATTCCAGGAAATCGGCCATCATGTCAGAGATCAATGCCGATGCCAACTATCTGAAATATTCTGCTGTGGAGAATAATAACAAGTGGCAGACCTTCTATAAGTACACAGAGCGCAACCGTGATATCTGGGGCTCCTATTTCAACGAGATAGAATATCTCAAGGAGTGGCTTGGCACCCGTATGGACTGGCTCAACCGTGAGTTCTCCAACATGTAAGTCTATACGGTGATCTCGCCTGACCCAAGGCAGCGATGGTGGTTCTGGTCATAGACTACGCAGAACTGACCAGGGGCCACCCCATGGATCCTCTCGCTTGAATGGACGACAAACTTACCATCGTTTGTCCATTCCAGTGTGGCAGGATGGTATTCTGGAGTGTGGCGTATCTTGAAGGTCACGTTAGTTGGCTTGATTTCCTGAGTGAGGAAATGGAAGTCTCTCACGGGGAAATCTTGCTGATAGGCTGTCTCTGGGTCGTAGCCATGCGAGACGTAGAGGATATTCCTCTCTACATCTTTCTTCACTACAAACCATGGTCCACCACTAAAGCCCATGCCCTTGCGCTGACCAATGGTATGGAACCACAAACCCTTGTGCTCTCCAATTCGTTTGCCCGTTTCGAGTTCGATGACGTCGCCAGGCTGTTCGCCCAGATAGCGACGGATATAGTCGTTGTAGTTGATCTTACCCAGGAAACAGATGCCCTGCGAGTCCTTGCGCTTGGCATTCACCAGGTGCTCACGCTCAGCTATTTGGCGCACCTCGTCCTTTACGTAATGACCTATGGGGAAGAGAGCCTTCTTCAGTTGCCAATCGTAGATCTGAGCCAGGAAATCCGTCTGGTCCTTCACTGGGTCAGGACTGGTACAGAGCCATTTCCTCCCCTCAGTGTCGATCTCCGTCATGGCATAGTGACCTGTGGCAATAAGGTCGTAGTCATGGCCCCGTTTCTCGTCGAAGGCACCAAACTTGATCAGACGGTTGCACATCACGTCAGGATTAGGGGTCATGCCTGCACGCACCTTGTCCATCGTATATTGTGTCACCTGGTTCCAATACTCCTGATGGCAATCGATAACCTCTAACTTACAGCCATACTTATGGGCCACAGCTGTGGCCATCTCCAGATCCTCCTCAGAAGAACAGTCCCATTCCTCTTCCTTCTCTGGACCTATCTTAATGTAGAAACAATCCGGATGGAGGCCGAGTCGGGCAAACTCATAGACCACCACACTGCTATCCACACCGCCCGAAAGCAGTACGGCTATACGTTTATTCTCTATCTCGTTCAGGTTCATCTCTGTTCTCTTATTTGAGTGGGTTCTACATGTACGGCCACGTGGGTTTCCTCACCATAGTGCTGGCGTAACAGCTCTTCCACCTCCGACGCCTTATCGTGGGCTTTGCTCAGGGTGATGTTGCCATCCATCAGGATGTGGAGCTCGATGGCATAGTGGTTACCTATACGACGGGTACGAAGGTCGTGGGGCTCCACCACTCCTGGCAGCGAAGCCACCAGACTCAGGATCTCGTCTTCCACCGAGTCGGGTAGGGACTGCTCCGTCAGGTCGCCAATGCCATTGCGCAGGAGGTCGAACGATACCTTTACGATAAAGGCGCCCACGATGACCGAGGCGATAGGGTCGAGCACCGTCCAACGCTGGCCTAAGAAGATGGCGCCACCAATACCGATGGCTGTTCCTATCGACGACAGGGCATCGCTGCGATGATGCCAGGCGTTAGCCTCCACAGCCTGTGAACTGAGTTGGCGCGCCTTGACCATCGAATAGCGATAGACGCCCTCCTTCAGCACTACCGACAATAATGCTGCCCACAAGGCCAGCATACCAGGTGCCTCGAGTTGTTCACCGTTTACCCAGGCAATGGTTTTCGTAAGACCACTATATACGATGCCTACCGCTACGGCTAGGAGTGCCATACCGATGATGGTCATTGCCAGCGTTTCATACTTGCCATGACCATAGTCATGACTCTTGTCCTTGGGCTTAGTGCTGATACGTACGAACACGAGTACGATCACGTCAGTAACGAAGTCCGACAGGGAGTGCACTGCATCAGCTACCATTGCGGCACTATGGCCCACAATGCCAGCTACGAACTTGAAGAGTAGCAGAATGACATTCACTGCTCCTCCCACAAGCGTCACCTTATAAATCTCCTTGCTTCGTTCCATCGGGGTGCAAAGATACAAAAGTTAATAGTTGATAGCAGACAGTTGATAGTTAAACTTACTTAATTATTGGGCCGAATCCATTGTCAATTAAAAAATAGTTCATATCTTTGCGATATCAAATTGATATCACTTTGAATAGTTGACAATGTTGTTATATATTAATAAGGTAAAAGAATTATGGAAACAAAGGAGTATGCATTTAATGGAGTGGTGATGAACGGCTTTCTGATGCTGTTTGTGAATCTCGCTGTAGCCATTCTGGCGATTGTTGGCATTGTGTATAGCATCATTCTGCTCGATGGCAGCGATGGCGCTTGTGGCGGTTGGTTGTTGGGTGGCAGTTTGTTGCTGCTGATCGTCAATATCATCATGTGGTGTGGTCACTTGATGCTCGAACCCAACGAGGCCCGTGTCACCACCTGGTTTGGTAAGTACGCAGGTACCTTTGCCAAAACAGGCTTCTACTGGATCAATCCTTTCTATGGCACCAAGAAGGTGTCGCTTCGTGCTCGTAACCTCGACGCAGAGCCCATCAAGGTAAACGACAAGACGGGTAACCCGGTGATGATCGGACTTGTGCTGGTGTGGAAACTGAAGGATACCTATAAGGCCCTCTTCGAGGTCGATACCCAGACGATGGCCTCTAACCAGGCAGCTGTGGGCTCAGATACCAAGGGGTTGATGAATGCCCTCGAGAACTTCGTGCGTGTGCAGAGTGATGCAGCTCTCCGCCAGGTGGCTGGTCAGTATGCCTACGACGACGAGGACACGAAGGCTGGGGAGCCCACCCTGCGCTCAAGTGCCGATGAGATCAACCAGCAATTGGAGGAGAAGCTCGACGAACGTCTGGCCCTTGCAGGTATCGAGGTTGTCGAGGCCCGTATCAACTACCTGGCCTACGCCCCGGAGATTGCTGCAGTGATGTTGCGTCGCCAACAGGCTTCAGCCATCATCACAGCTCGTGAGAAGATCGTGGAGGGAGCCGTCTCGATGGTGAAGATGGCCCTCGACAAACTCACCAACGAGGATATCGTAGAACTCGACGACGACAAGAAGGCTGCTATGGTGTCTAACCTGCTCGTGGTGCTCTGTGGCGACGATGCAGCTCAGCCCGTCGTCAATACTGGCACACTAAACCATTAATACATGGCAGAGAAGAGCAACACCAAGAGTTTTATCCTCCGCGTTGACGCTGAGACGATGAACGCTATAGAGGCCTGGGCTGCGGACGAGTTCCGCAGCACCAACGGCCAGCTGCAGTGGATCATCACCGAGGCCCTGCGCAAGGCAAAACGCCTGCCAAAAAAGAAAAAACAAACCCAAACAGAAGAAAACGATGAATAGGAAAAAAGCATTGATATTGATTATGGCCCTGCAGTTCATGCTCCTTGCCATGCTGATAGTACTGTTTATATCTCATGTCATGAGTGTTTCGGCCTTCGCATCCGCAATAATAATTGTAGGTGTTGTTTGCACCATAGCAACACTACTGGCTGTCCGCAAACTCCCACCAATGTAAGACTAAGCAGATAAAAATGGAACAGAAGAATACTTTTGATTTGAAGTCCGTCAAGGTGCATCGCACCACAGAGGCAACTGTCTTTGAGATAGCCTTTGTCATCATTGCGATTATCGTCTGGGGCATCATCATCTGGATGATCCATCGTGCACCAGACATCGTGCCCACCCATTTCGATGCCTCTGGGAAGGCTAATGCCTATGGCTCGCCAGCAGGTGTCGCCATCCCCTGCATCATCCTGACAATAGGAGCCGTCGTCTGCATGGCGATAGCCTATTTCCCGAGACACATCAATATGCCTTTCAAGATCACCAATGTCCGTCAGGTGGAACTGGCCATCCGCTTTTCACGGGTGATGGGCATCACCTTCCTGTTGATACCCCTGAGTGTGGCCTATATGATGCTGGGCATGTCGTCACCGTCGCCCACTCCCTTCTTGGTGGTCTTTGGCCTGCTCTTTTTGGAAATCATCTATTTCTCAATAGTCATCTATAAAGCAAAATAATATGGTAGAACTGAAGAACGAACAACTCTCCATCGTCGTATCGGAGAAAGGAGCCGAGCTCCAGAGCATCAAGGATGCCAATGGTAAGGAATATCTGTGGCAAGCCGATCCCCAATTCTGGCCTCGCCACTCCCCAATCCTCTTTCCCATCGTGTGCAGCGTTAACAACGAGACCTACCGTGTGGATGGCCAGGAGTACCACCTGCCTCGTCATGGTTTTGCCCGTGATGCTGAGTTCAAGCTCATCGCCCAGGGCCCTCGAAAGGTGACCTTTGCCCTCGAGTCCTCAGAAGAGACGAAAAAGGTGTATCCCTACGACTTTACCCTCTCCATCAGCTACACGCTCGACGAGAACAAGATCGGTGTCATCTGGCACGTCCATAATACGGATACCCGTGAGATCCACTTCCAGATAGGCGGTCATCCTGCCTTCAACGTACCTGGCATGAAGGCTGGTGATACGCAGAGTGGTTGTATCCGTCTCGACAACGAGGAACTGATGGACGCCCTCCACAGCTATGGCGACGGCTCGCACGAGATGGACGAGGTACCCTTCGTGGAGGCTGAGAACGGACTGATGGAGTTCTCCGACAACACCTGGCGCAACGACTCCATTAAGATCCATAAGAGTCAGCTCCATCGTGCAGAATTGCTCAACAAGGCTGGTGAGCCTGAGGTCACCGTCGAGTTCCGTACCCCCGTCGTTGCCTTCTGGAGTCCTTATGGCAAACAGGCCCCCTTCGTGTGTATCGAACCTTGGTATGGCATTGGCGATCCTCGCAGTTTCAAGGGCGAGTTCAAGGACAAGCCCCTCATGAACCATCTTCAGCCCGGAGCCTCGTTCATGTCGAAGTACGACATTATTATCGGGTAAGCACTGCCTTTTTCAGGTGCTTCAGACTACTGTCTGGCCCAATCATAATCTCGAAGTCGCCTGGCTCGAGAACATAGTTGAGATCACGGTCGTAGAACTTCAAGAGCTCGTCTGTGATCTCAAATTTTACTACCTTGCTTTCGCCCTTTTTCAGGTGGATGCGCTCAAAGCCCTTCAGTTCCTTCACTGGTCGAGTGATGCTGGCCACCACGTCGTGGATGTATAATTGCACAATCTCGTCTCCATCGTAATCGCCTGTATTCTTGACGGTTACTGAGGCCGTTCGTCCATCCAGACTCACGTCGCTGTACTCAAAACTCGTGTAGCTCAGTCCGTAGCCGAAGGGGTAGAGTGGGTCGTTGCGCACATCGAAATAGTTGCTTCCGAATTTCGAGAAGTCCTTGCGGTCCTCACCCACAGGTCGGCCCGTAGGCAGATAGTTGTAGTAGAGCGGTTCCTGACCTGTCGCCTGAGGCATCGAGGTGGTCAGCTTGCCCGAGGGCACCTTGTCGCCAAAGATCACATCGCAGATGGCGTCGCCTGCCTCACTACCCCCAAACCACACTTGCAGGATGGCTGGTACATGTGCCTGCTCCCAGGTCATCACCGTGGGACGACCTGCAAAGTTGAGCACCACCAACGGCTTGCCCAACTCCAACAGTGCCTCGAGCAATTCCCTTTGTACGTCGAACATCTCGAGTGTAGCCCTACTGCTGCTCTCGCCACTCATCTCTGCCGATTCGCCCATGGCACAGATGATCACATCGGCATCCTTGGCGATACTGAGTGCCTCGCGCTTCATCGCCTCACTGTCCTTGAAAGGAGTGGTCCTATAGAATCCGCCATCCTTCTGGAGCGTGGGGTCTTTGGCGAAGTTGCAGCCCTGAGCGTAACTCAGTGTCGCCTTCCCTTCCAGTGCCCTCTCCATGGCCTCTTTCAGGGTGGCATATTTCTCGTTGGTAGCAGTGGGCGCCCACGTACCCGTCATGTTTGCACGATTGTCGCCCATCGGTCCTATGAGTGCTATCTTCCCCTGCTTCTTCAAGGGCAGAAGGCCCCCCTCGTTTTTCAGGAGCACAAACGTCTCTGCCGTCAGATCTCTTGCAGCCTTCCTGTGCTCTGGGGTGTAGATGTCCTGATCGCGACGCTTCTCGTCGAGGAAGCGGTAGGGGTTGTCGAAGAGTCCCAGCTTGTATTTCGCCTCGAGCACCCTTCTGCAAGCCTGGTCGATCTCTGCCATCGTCACCCTCCCTTCCTTCAGCGATTGCTCCAGCGTGTTGATAAACCCTTCCGAACACATGTCCATGTCCGTACCCGCCTTCAACGCCAGAACCGAAGCCTGACTCAGGTCGCCCAATCCGTGCTTGGTGATCTCTCCGATGGCACCATAGTCTGTCACCACGAATCCGTCCCAACCCCATTGCTGCCTCAATACGTCGTCGATCAGCCAACGGTTAGCCGTAGCGGGGGTGTAATCCACGATGTTAAACGAGGTCATCACCGATCCTGCTCCCGCCTTTGCTGCTGCCTCGTAGGGAGGGAAGAACTGGTTGTACATCCTGATATGACTCATATCTACCGTATTATAGTCGCGCCCAGCCTCGGCCCCACCATAGAGTGCATAGTGCTTCACGCAGGCCATCATGTTCTCTGGTCCGAAGTCGCCCTGATAGCCCCTAACCATCGCCTCTGCGATGCGCGAGCCCAGGAAGGGGTCCTCGCCATTGCCCTCAGCGATACGACCCCAACGGGCATCCAGGGCGATATCCACCATCGGACTATACGTCCAACAGATGCCATCAGCCGTCGCCTCCTTAGCAGCTATCCTTGCTGCCTCCTCAATGGCCTTCAGGTCCCAACTGCACGACATGGCCAGAGGGATGGGGAAGATGGTCTCGTAGCCATGGATCACGTCCATGCCCACCAACAGGGGTATGCCCAGTCTGCTCTGCTTGACCGCAGCATCCTGAAGTGCCCTGATGCCCTCTACACCCTTCTGGTTCAGGATGGTGCCAAGCTTGCCCTGCGCTACGAGTTGCAGAAGCGGACTATCCTTCAACTCGCCCGTCGTAGCCGATGTTCCAGGCAACAGATTCATCTGTCCCAGTTTCTCCTCCACGGTCATCTTCGCCATCAGCTGGTCGATAAACTCTTTCATCTGCCTATCCTCGCCCATAGCGCACGTCGCTCCGAGCAACATCACTCCCATTAATACCTGTCTTAGTTTCATAACGCGTTTCCTCTTTATTCTAATTTGTTTGTTGCAAAGATATAAACTATTTCTGAAACTTGAAAGCAATTAGCACGATATTATTTTGCGATGACGAACTTTTTTCAAGTTTTTGTCGCAAGTTTCGCTTGATCTTAGGAGATCGGGAGACAGGGAGTTCAAGGAGTTCAAGACAATACCTGATTCCGTTGTTTCTTTATCATAATGAGACATTTGGAGTTAACTGACATATGTCTTGAACTCCTTGTCTCCTTGAACTCCTTGTCTCCTTGAGAAGTATTGACGAGATAAAGCGCCCGTTTGCGCTAAAAAATAGTTAAATCCATAGCAAACTAATTAATTTAGTTTAAAAACTACGACTTTTAGTTGTATATAACGAAAACTTTTAGTTACTTTGTGCTCAGGTAGTGATACCCGACGCGCAAAGTGACTTATTGACTAAAAGTAAAACGACAATGAAAAAGCTGACAAATAAAGAAAAGGAAATCATGGATCTGTATTGGGCGCATGGTCCGATGTTCGTCAAGGAGCTCCTGGAGTTCTACGACGAGCCCCGACCTCACTTCAATACCCTCTCCACGATGGTGCGAATCCTGGAGAAAGAAGGTTTTCTCGACCACAAGCAGTTTGGCAACACCTATCAGTACTACCCCCTCATCACTGAGGCTGAGTATGGCAGGAAGTCGATTGCAGGTGTCATCAAGAACTATTTCAACAACTCCTATCTCAGTGCAGTCTCCTCGTTCGTTAAGGAAGAGAAGATTTCCGTCGAAGAACTGAAAGAACTGATAGACCAAATTGAGAACCATCATGATTGAGTTTCTGACATACGACCTGAAGGTGGCTGTGCTTCTGGCGGTATTCTATATGTTCTACCGCCTGTTGCTGGCTCGTGAGACGTTCCACCACGTGAACCGTCTGGTGCTCCTCACTACTGCAGTGGCTTCGTTCGTACTGCCTCTCTGTGTGATTACCTTCCACGAGACGGTGACGATGCAGGCTGTGGCAAGCGTCTCTGTAGGCGACATCCAGGTGGGTGTCTTGGACGAAGAGTCCTCAACGCCTTGGTGGCAGATCGCGTTGCCCATATTATATATATTAGGTGTAATGGCAACGCTTGGCTACACCCTCTGGTCGTTGTTCAGAATCCTCAGTCTGATCAGGCACAGTGAACGCCATCCGCAAGCCGACGGAATCACCATCTGCGTCACTGACAATGCAGAAATGGCACCCTTCAGTTGGATGCACTACATTGTGATGAATCGTGACGATTTCGAAATCAGCGATAGCGCTATTCTTGCGCATGAACGGGGACATATCAGACTCCATCACTCGTGGGATCTGATCCTCGTCGATACTCTCACCGCCCTCCAGTGGTTTAATCCCGCCATGTGGATGCTGCGCTCCGACCTGCGAGCCATCCATGAATACGAGGCCGACGGTGCAGTACTCTCTCAAGGGATCAATGCGCGTCAATATCAATACCTGTTAATCACAAAAGCCGCAGGCATCGGTGGGTACTCCCTTGCCAACGGCATCTCTCACAGTACCCTCAAAAACCGAATCAATATGATGTTACATAAGAAATCCCCACGCCAAAGCTATCTGAAGCTGTTGGCACTCCTGCCCATCGTGGCAGTAGCCTTAGCCCTGAATGCAGAGACTGTTACCGATGTGGTGTATCAACAGCCTCAGAAAAAGATGGTCAAGAAAGGTAAAAAGGATGCGACCATCAAAATGGGGTCAACCAATGATATGATGGTGATTGAACAACCTCCTGTCCCTCAAGAAAAGGTGGAACCCGTTGAGATGCCCAATGCCTTAGAGGTGGAAAAACAGGATGGAGCCTTCGATGTGGTGGAGGAGATGCCCCAGTATCCTGGTGGTCCGAAGGCACTCTTCGAATTCCTTTCAAATACCGTTAACTATCCTGAAGAGGCTGAAAAGGCAGGCACTCAGGGGCGCGTCATCGCTACCTTCGTGGTAGAGAAGGACGGCAGCATCTCTGGGGCTAAAGTGGTGAAGTCCGTCGATCCCTTGCTCGATGCTGAAGCCCTGCGTGTCATCAATGCGATGCCAAACTGGACACCAGGCAAGCAGAATGGCAAAGTTGTCCGTGTCAAGTACACCGTTCCCATTTCTTTCAATCTCGATGGTGAAAAAGATCGAGCTGGCAACATCCACATCATCGATGAGAAGTCTGCTGCTTATCTCGCAGGCTCTTCTGCAGCTAAGAATGGTCTTCCTCCTTCACTTGAAACTGTGATTTATGTTGATGGCAAAGAGGTTTCTCATGATGAATTAGGTAAGATCAAAAGCGAGTCTGTTGACCACATAGATGTACTGAAAGACAAGGCCGCTATCGAGAAGTATGGCGAAAAGGCTAAGAATGGCGTGATTCTCATCACCACCAAGAAGAACTGATAAACCTCTCTCTCGTTATAGACATGAAGAAACTATCAAGTCTTTTTGTCATCCTCGCCCTGCTGACGGCTCTACCCGTCAGGGGCGAGGCTATTGATTCCCTTGCCTTCTATGTGCAGACTGGCGATAGCTGCATGCAACAGTTCAACACCTTCGAGGCGCTGAAGTGTTACCAACGTGCCTACGATCTGGCTGAGTCACAGGATGTGGTGCGCTTCTCGATGGAGGACAGCGATGTGATGAGCACGTACGTACCCGAAGACAGGATCCCTCGTGAGGTGCGCCTGAAGTTGGCTGATTGCCACTACAAGCGTGCCAACTATCGTAAGACCTCCGAACTCCTGAAGAATATGCCAGAGGACTCGCTCTCGCACGAATCCTTCCGCCAGCTCGCCCTCAGCTACCAGAAGCAGGGCGACAACGACTCCTATATGTACTGGACCAGTCAGCTGGTGAATCGTTACCCTATGGATGGTGAGATGGTGTCTGGTCTTATCCTCGCCTATGCCAAAGCCAGTCAACCACAGAAAGGCATCATCTGCGGACTGAAATATACGCTGAAGGACTCCACGAATATCATGGTGAACAGGGCACTGGCTGATGCGTGGTTCATGAATCGCGACTTCACAGCAGCTGCCATGATGTACAACCATCTGATGGAACAGGGCGACTCCACCTTCAACACGCTCTACTCTGCTGGTATGTGCTACTCGCAGATTGAGGACTTGGAGCGAGCCTACAAGTATCTCAGCCTGGCCTTCCTCATCAGTGGCATGCAGCATCTGAGTTGCGCCTATCGTCTGGGGGTGGTCTGCGTCGATACCCAGCGCTATCCCGAGGGACTGGGGTATCTCAATCTCGCCAGGGAAATGATGCGCCCCGACACCACCATCATGAAGGCCATCACCCTCTCAGAAGGCGAGGCCTACTATCTGACTCAGCATTACGAGGAGGCCGTCAGGGCATGGAAAGAACACCTCACGTACAATCCCTCTTCCGTCGCCACCTATTATAATATTGCCAATGCCTACGCCTATCTCCTGAAGGACGGGGAACAGGCCCGCACTTATTACCAGCTGTTCCTCGAGAAAGCGGCAGAGGTAGAAAAGCCCACGCCCCAATTGGAAGAGATGATGGCCATCGCCCGTAAGGCCTTACCGTAACAGCCATTGAGCAGTATTCTTGTCTTTAGATAGAATATTGCTCATTTTTCTTTACATATTTTATGTACCTTTTTAAAATGGAAAATCGCTCTTTAAGGAAAAAACTTTTTTCCTAACTAGGAAAATTTTGCGCCCTTTAATAGTAGCAAGTTTTTCTCCTAATAGTGCAATTTAAGGTGCTTTTTGCCGATTTTGAAATTATCTTACATTCTGTATAATGCCGTATCATTGCACTTGCGACAAAAACCCCAAAAAAGTTCGTCGTCCACAGACACACGGAGAATATATAGATATATAATTTATAATATTAATATATAATATATATATTATATATTAATATTATAAATTCATGAAGAGTATTTATGGCTCAGAATGACATAATAATTTCAGGATTTTGTCGCAAGTTGCTTGGTTTTGTCGATTATTTTTTGTACCTTTGCACTCGGAAAACAACCAATAAACAAAGCATATATGACAAAACCAACAAACCGTCGGCTCATTGAGCAGACATTAGAATCTTATGGTAAAGAGATTGAGAAACTGATGAAAGACTATCCTTGTCTGAGTGAGGTCTGCAAAGGTCTCGAACCAGCAGCCTATCCAGCAGCCCTCTTCGTGGGAGGCTGTTTCCTGGGCACACTGATGACGCGATGCACCTATCATTATTATTTTCAGCCTCGTGAGGTACGTCGTTTGAACTACGGCGTCTATATCATTGGCGACCCCGGTAGTGGCAAGTCGTTTGCCACCCGTCTCTACGATCTCCTGGCTGCGCCCATCATACGTGTGTCGGAAGAGGGCATGAAGGCCGTAAACCGCTACAAGCGCAAGTACAGCGAGTGGGAGCATAGTGGTCAGAAAGGTGAGGGGCCCGTAAAGCCCAAGGCGCTCATTCGCACTCATCCCGCCCGTACCTCTAATAAGGTGTTTATCGAGGACATGAACAATGCCGTCGATATCGTTGATGGCGAGGAGATGCACCTGCATCTGCTCTCGTTCGACACTGAACTCGACAATGCCATCCGTCTTCAAAGCGAGGCATGGAACAGCAAGTTCTTTATGGAACTCAAGGCTTTCCATAATGAGGAGGACGGTGAGTGTTACGTCAATAATCTGCTTCAGCCTAATTTTAATGTCTATTGGAATTACGTCTATACGGGTACGCCTATGGCTCTGGAGCACAAAGTGAACCAAAGGAACATCGGTACTGGTCTGGCCACCCGTCTGGCTGCCATCCCCATGCCCTCGACCAACTTCAAGATGCTGAAACGTGAGAGGTTCGACGAGACTCAACAGGAGCCAGAGGAGGACAAGACCTTGCGCATGTGGGCCGAGCGACTCGACAAGGAGTATGGCGAACTGCCTATCAGGGATCTGGTGGAGGAATGCTATGAATGGACGAAGCGACGTATGGAGGACGCCAAGGAGGACGACTCCAGGGTAGATGAACTCATCTGTAAGCGCGTGGGCTATTATGGCATTAACGTCTCCGTACCCTTTATCCTGATGCGTCACTGGGACGAGTGGAAAGCGCATCGTACGTTGACCATCGACGATACCGACCGCTGGTTCTGCCAACTGATCTGTAAGATCCAGTTCAGTTGCCAGCATTATTTCTTCGGACGTTATTGGGAATCGTATTTCGTGGAGCAGCAATTATGTGGATTCGGAGGTCCTGTACACGACAAGCGCTACTCACTGAAGATGAAGCAACGCTATCGCGTCCTGGGCAACCAGTTCACCACCATCGATGTGATCAGGCAATGTGGAGTAACCCAGAGCAACGCCGAGAAGATGATAGAGCGATGGAAGAAAGAGGGCTACATCGTCATGAGCGAATACGGCCTCTACGACAAAGTCATCCTCGAACTGAAGTAAAAACCCTCATTTAAAAAGCCACCCGAAGGTGGCTTTTATTTGTATTCTGCGAACATGAATTTCTTTACGCAACTTGCGACAAAATCTCAAAAAAAGATCCCGTGTGTTTGATTAAAGAACCATTCCTAGAGCTTTGGCTACAGCGTTCTTAATAAAGGCATTGATGGTAATTCCTGCCTTTTGAGCAGCCATTGCCACACCACTATGAATCTCAGGTGTTAGTCGAACATTCAGAACACCCGTATAGGGCTTTCTTGGCTCAATGCCCTTCTCTGCACACAAAGCAAGATAATCGTCAATAGCCCCTTCAAAATCAGCAGTCAATTCCTCAACGGTAGTTCCTTCATAGGTAATGCTGTCTTTCGACATGCCCTGAACCTTTCCAAAAAGACATTTGTCTTCTTCGCTATATTCTACACTACCGGTATAGCCTTTGTACTTCAAATATCCCATTCTTTTTCCTCCTATTTTATATAATTGTTTCTCAACAGAAAATTCAGAATATCACGCATCAAATAGCCCTTAATGATATTACTCGGATGGGGCTTATGCATGATGTATGCATTTTCATCTTTTGCATTATAGAACTTGATGCGTGAACCAGAAGTAGCTCCTTTGTTTTCCAGTTCAAATCCATAGCCCTGAAATAGACTCACCACCTCTTCGAAAGTGAAGTCTTTTGGGAGCGTCCTGAATCGCTTAATCAGTTTGTCTTTCTTATTCATCGACTGCAAAGGTAACTAAAAATAGTCACACTTGCAAACTTTTCGGTGTTTTTTTGCAAAATACCTTTTTGTGCATATGCAACTTGCGACAAAATCTCCAAAAAAGAATGTCATAGCATTAGCCTTTTGAATCATTTTTTTTTTCCTATGGCCAGGTTAAAGGCTACATCACAACTATGAAAACAAAAATAACAAAAACAATATTACACCAAAGAAAATAATGACACCTAACAGCCTACCAATCAGAAAGCCGAAATACTCTCCAAACGATTTGAACTCGAAAATGAACCCATTAAACTCCTTAAAAAACCTCATTATCCAAATATTTTTTGTGTTAACCAATAAGTAAACCTAGGAGCCCCTTTTCTTCTCTTGAAAGTAGAGGTATCAATTCTCTTCGTTATATTTAATCCATATTTACGATTCAGACGGTCTGCCATTTTCATAAATTCCTTTCCATGATGACAACCTCTATCTATTCCGAAATATGCCAAATAGTAATGAATCATTTCATGACACATGATATCCTTAAACTGCTTTTCAGTAAAGTCATAATAATCAGTAATAGATATTGTCGGATCATAAAGAGTTTTATCAAACCATCCACCCTTGGTATATTCAAAGTAACCACATAACAAATAAGAATGTAACAAGTCAAATTGGGAAATAGGTAGTTTTCCCTCAAAATAAGCTTTATTACACTTATCGAAGACATCTGCCATATTCACCAAGTTCGCAATCATATTTATTTAGCGTTTCTTTAGTCCACCGCTCGACCTTAAATAGTAAAAACGGGGACAACAAATTGTTTCAAATCAAAGCCATATTCAGCAAAGAGGGCATCAACCTCAACAAAATCTATTTTTTCCCTAAGTACACCAGCAATATAGTTGATGATGACATAAGTCTGCATAATCTCACGAGGGAATAAGTCTTTTACATGCCTCATGTCATCCTCATTTGTATAGGGATGTTTTGTTGAACATGCTAACTCGAAGTCTATCAATTCCAATGCCCAAGTATAGTTCTGTTCATGGATGGCATTATGTAGGATATTATGGTCATGTAAAATTCGAAGGTTACGAATCAATACATTAGCAGCAATCATGTGGGCTTTTTCATAGCCACAATTATTCATCTTTTTCCATTTCTCAACTTCAATTTGTAACTGCTCTTGTGTCATAAAAGCTGCATCACAGATTCTATACGGACATTCAACATCATACTGCAATATTGTTGGTTTTACCTTATGCCCATTTGGAAGAGCTATTTCAACATCAAGTTCCAGCACATATCCCATTTGGTTTGTCTTGATACCAAGATTTTCTATTTCTTGACCCATAACAAAGTCTCGCTCGGCATCTTGCCTGAGTAATAGTCCCCATGTTCCATCGTAAAACTCTCCAGTATGTAAGAAAGTGTGCTTAGTATAGCATAACCCATTTCCCTTACTAACAATATATCTTCCATTATTAGTCATACCAACAACATAGCTACGACCATGAAGAGGACTAGGGCAAAGCATTTCCTTGTCTCCGTCTTGATTACGAAGATAAGGAAAAACACTTTTAGAATATGCAGAGCTTTCTAAAATACGATATGAATACTGAAAGCAGTTAACTACCTGCATACTCTATTCATAATATCTAATATGTGCAAGCGATCTGCTTCTGCTTTAGCATCATTAATCAACTTAATCAAGTTCACTTTTTCTTCGGACGAAATTTCTGGTATATCATCTTCGTTGCTCAGATTCGTATTACATAACCTATCAAAAAGACTCTTTATTTCATCTATTCTTACCATATTTTATATTTCATTAATTGTGAATAACTAAAGGTTGGACAGCACAATGTGACTGTCCAACCTAACACTCTAATTAACCCTGACGATACTGAATACCGCAATAGGTCTCGTTGGTCTTAGAGCAACCACTCATTTTGCGAACATCAGAAGATGCGCTAACCATCAAATTTAACTTCATAGCAGTAAAATTAAATGTGTGACATGTGATATTTCTTGGGGAACCACATTTACCCACTTACCTTTATTTTCTTGTTGCTATAATTCTGGGACATTTCCCTTTTTATGCTTATAGGGATGTAATCTGGCAAATCAGCCAATCGTTCTCTCACTGTTTTACCATTAAGTGGATCGTAGCCATTCATCATTTTATTTGCCAAATTATGTCTTACTTTTGCCATGAAACAATTTATCTCGGAGGCCTTGATTGGCGAGCCGTGCTCTATGAAATTATTTCCTGCACAAAGACTGCAGTAATCACAATAATCATACCTGCCACATTCTTCATAT
The DNA here is from genome assembly GCA_902771155.1 of uncultured Prevotellaceae bacterium. The sequence continues at coordinate 17,806 of CACXVS010000008.1, read as the reverse complement.
TCGTTCAAAGTCAGATTCCGCCAATATGAAAGTTCTGTGCTATTATTGATAATTCCCACAACGCTTTCTTGTTTTAAATTACCCAAGTTTGTGTGGAAAGAACAGCATGGAATAAGATATCCTTCTGGAGTGATACAAAATGAATTGAAACCGGCACCGCATGGGCTTTCATTCATATTTCTTTTCATTCCGCCATAGTTGGGTGCTTCTTTTCCCACATAAAGAGCTATGTTACTATCACGTAGTACAATTTCTAACTGTACTTCTGTCATCCTCAAATACTTGCTTACACATTTGTCTCCCTCAATCGAATCTGTCAAATTGATTTCAAATTGAGGTACAGCGCCATATTTCTTTGCTATATCAGCAACCATGTAGTATGACTTAACATTAGGGCGCATAACACAGCACTTGAGATTCAATGGAACACCCGAAACAGATAGTTGGCGGACAACTGACATTGACTTCTCCCATGAGCCTTTGATACGAGTGATATAATCGTGTACCTCAGCGATACCGCTGTAGATGGAAACACCAACTAAACGTGGATAATAGTTTGCCAAACGTTCAACATCATTAACAATACTTTGGCCATTGGTAAATACATCAAAAGCTATACCTTTTTTATATAGGTGGTCTATCAAATCCCATGCAAAGGACTTTGAAAAAGGATCGCCTCCAGTCAAGCAAACTTTGATTAATCCTTGCTCATAGAGTTCGTCAATAATACGTATGTAGTCATCAAACGTCAGTTCCTCTCTATCCCCACGAGTACTGATCTCATACTCATTTCGTGTTGCTCCCTCATTGTAACAATGGATACACTTCTCACTACAACGATACGTCAGTTCTAACATTACGCTTGTTATGCCACCAACCTTTTCCGTAAACAATTGCTCTGCATTAGAAATTGCGTATGGCAACTTCTCTTGCGTTGTAAGTTCTACAGTTTGCTGTTGTTGGCAATTGTATTCACTCACTCGCTTACGATAATCAGCAATTATTTCTTCTGTTGGTAATACAGAAGAGACAATACCCATCTGTTCCAATTGCTGGAAGAAAGGAGCAATGCTTTCCATTGCAATGTTCAATTTATTGGCAATGACATTAAGTTCCATCATTCCATTACGTGGAACAGCAAGGACCTCACCAATCACCATTGCAGAATAGCTTTCAAAGAAATAGCTCATGCCAGCAATCAAGTTATAATAGATTGCAGCTTGTGCCTTTTCATCATATCGTCCACAAGTCCAAATAGGGCGGTAGTAAATATTTGTTTGCGTCATTGGCTTTACCTTTAATTTCATGACACAGAAGTGTGAGCCTCTCAGCTATCCTACCGAAGGCTCTGGTAAAACCTGTAAAGAGATAAAAGAAACAGCCCACACCCTTGGAGGATATCTAGGATGTGAGCCAGTATGGCTACACAGGTTAAATTCCTACCAAGGAGGGAACGTGTTCACTCTACATCTGCTTTACGTTAAAGTTTACCAGACTTTTCGGTACAGATGAAAGCTATACGCTTCCTACTATGTCTGCCACAGATTATCTGCGACGTTGCAAATATAAGAAATAAATTGGAAAACTACAATAATTCTTAGCCTATTTTTTATTTTTGTTGGCACTTTTTTCAATACTCAGCACAAAATCAGGCATTTTTTGTGCTTTAAATATGATTAAGGATATATGGAGTGTGAAGGGAACACCATAATTCTAACTTGCGACAAAATCTCAAAAAAAGTTGGTTATTTGCTCTTTTTTTTGTACCTTTGCAGATGTATATGAGTAAGAAGACTTTAAACTTTCTTTTGTATGGTGACAACACTATTGATGGTCAAAGTCGCCTTATAGCCTATACCTTTATGGAAAGTAATCTGATAGCAGATAAGGATGTAGGTACGACAAAGGCGCTTCAACAGATTCATGCCTATATCTTTGGTGGTTTGTATGACTTCGCTGGCAAGATTCGTACTAAGACGATCTCTAAAGGCAATACGATGTTTTGCTTGGCTGAGTATTTGCACCAGAACCTAAAGACCATCGAGCAGATGCCAGAGTCAACCTTTGATGAGATAGTGGACAAATATGTGGAGATGAACGTTGCTCATCCGTTTATGGAGGGTAATGGTAGAAGCACCCGTATTTGGCTCGACTTGATTTTCAAGAAGCGTTTGAAGATGTGCGTCGATTGGAGTAAGATAGATAAGAAAGACTATCTGGACGCAATGATCGAGAGTCATATGGATAGTACAAAGATTCGGGCACTACTGAAACAAGCAATGACAGACAAGATCGACGATCGCGAAATCTTCATGAAGGGCATCGACTACTCATACTATTACGAGCAGGAGGACTAACAGACTTGCGACAAAATCTCAAAAATTATTATTACCTTTGCAGCTGGTATGGACGACAGGCATTATCTGCTCAGCCTTATTAAGGAGGGGGAGCATCAGCAACAGGACTTCAAGTATCGGGTCTCCGATGCTCGTAAGTTGGCCAGGTCTGTATCGGCATTTGCCAATACGGATGGAGGACGGTTGCTGATTGGTGTTCGAGACGACGGACATCTCTCTGGCGTGCGCTCTGAGGAGGAAATCTTTATGATGCATCAGGCTGCTTATAAGTATTGTAAGCCTGAACCCAGCATTAAGTTTGATACCTACCATGTGGATGGGCGTACGATTGTCATTGCTACTGTTCCACCATCAGACAAGAAACCCGTTTGTGCTGAGGATGAAGACGGAAAGAGTCGTGCCTATATCCGCATCGCTGATGAGAACATCGTAGCCTCACCAGTTCATCTGGCCCTTTGGCGCGAAACACAAAAGACCAGAGGGTCTGTAATGACCTACGATGAGGCCGTTCGCCAACTGCTTGATGCCATGGAAGGTTTTCTGACACTTAACCAGATAGTGAAACGCTCAAACCTCCCCCGCCATCAAGTGATCGCCCTCCTGGCCCGTCTTATCCGCTTCGGCACCGCCAAATGGGAATACTCAGACCAGCAATTCCTGTTTAGTCTGACCTGATGACTTGACTTCTGACTTGTTGTTGGGGAATCTTACTCTTTCAAAGACTCGAGGTGGGAGAGGGGAGCCTCCATGATGTTCCAGGAGAGGACGACCCCGTTGAAGCCGTGGCTTAGAATGGCCTTGAGCGACTCGGAGATGTACTCTGGTGAGGTGGGGGCTACCACTTCCCGGTAGTTGACCTCGATGCCTGGATACTTGCCGCAGGTATAGGGCTCCATGGCATCCAGTTGGGTATGCAGGAAGTGGGCATCCATCTTCAAGTCGGGATAGCCTTTGGCCTTGGGGATGGCCTTGCGAAGCAGGTCGTACTCGAACCCCATACCCGCAGGGGCATAGGTCTGGCGATACAACATGGGCTTGATGAAATCAGCATGACGTGCCAGGATGTCATAGTCCTGTCCCACGAAGGGCGCCATGAAGGGTGCGTAGAGGTCCATGCCCACTTCGAGGCCCCGACGGTGGAGACTATCGGCAATAGTGGCAACGGTAGTGCTGACCACACGACCTTTTGCTTGAAAGAAGGAAGAGGCTACCTGGTTGGTGAAATGGAAGCCTCCGACGGGGTTATAGCCACTGACGGAGAAAAAGGAATCGCCTTGAGACTCCACCTCGTCTTTGACCATCTGGAGGTCAACACCCTCTGTGGCGAAGCGCTCCACACATAGAGGACATCCGCAATTGAGCACCCCACTTACCCCACTCACAAACGACTGGGTGCGGATGCGATCGAGGAACACGCCATCGAAACCGAAATCGCTGAACAGGGAGTCGTAGAGCGCCACCACGTTAGTCGCATTCTTCGGATCAGACGGGCAATTGAAGCGAAAGCCCTCGCCTGCTGCCAGATCGTAGTTGGCTGGTATCTTTCCCCAGAGATCGACCGCAGGACTGTTCTCGCATACCTCCTCAGTCTCGGCAAAGACGGGTAGCCATAGCATCATGCGGATGCCCTTCTCGTGGAGAAAGGCACCCACCTGACGATAGAGCTCCTTGTCCTGGCTCCAACCGATGATGACCTTCTTGACAGGAATCAGTTGGCTCACCGTGTCGATGCGACCTATGACCTGTTCGGCTGTATAGTCGGGCGAATGCCATCCACCCAGTGATACCTGGACGATGTACTCAGCCTGTTTCTGAGGCTTCTCACAAGCCATCAGCATGAAGAGGCCAACGACGAGGAATGCGAACTTTCTCATGATTATTTCTTAATGAACGATCCAAAGTAGTTGAGACAGGTGTCGCGCCACTCCAGGGCGTTCTCGAGTTGGTGCTGCATACGCTCATCTACCTCCTTCCAACGCTGGTCGTCGATGGCGGGTTTGGCCTCGTTCCAGATCCGGATGAAGTCTTCTACCTCGCTGACACCACGGTTATAGCGATACTGCAACTCTTCATAGACGTTACGTCCACTCTTCATGCGGTAGGTCCAGGGCACACGGTGGAACCAGAGCAGATAGCGCTCAGGACAGGTGTTGACATCGTCGTAGAGCGAGCAGTAGGGCTCACGATACTGCGACGTGGCATCAGAACCTGTGTGGGTGCGATCGAAGCCAATGCCCAAGGTGTCAGCCTTGTGGTAATATACAGGGCACCACTCGATGGGGTAGGAGGCGATGTAGCCATCGGGCTCAGGACCGTAGTGGTGGTCGAACCTGAAGATGTGGTGGAGACCGATGGGCATCATGTAATCGACACAGGCCTCGCGCGAGCGCAACATCATGCTGAGGAGTTGAGAGTGGATAGGGGATAGTTGATAGTTATGATTACCTTGTGGCGCAAAAGTCTGCTTGAGCCATTCCTCTGCAATCTCCTCACTCTTCAGATTTGGATTCCAGGCCAGACGACCAAAGGCGTACCAGTTGGCCTGGGAGAAGTGATGACCACACCAGTTGGTGTCGAGACCTATGTTAGCCACACCAGCGATGCCCACCAGACGCTCTGGGGCTACAAAGCCGAAGAACTCGCGCCACATGGGGGCGAGATATACCAGATGGCGCGACTGACCCAGGTATTCCTGCGTAATCTGCAACTCGGCCATCTGGGAGGTCTTCTTCATGTTGTCGAAGATGGGGGCGTAAGGCTCACGAGGCTGGAAGTCGAGGGGACCGTTCTTGGACTGGAGGATGACGTTGTCGTGGAACTTGCCATCGAGGTTGGCGAACTCCGATACAGCCTGTTTGACACGATCCTCACCCTTATGGGCAGCTCCATAGACGAACGAGCGCCACATGACGATGCCTCCATAGGGCTTCAGGGCATCGGCCAGGGTGTTGGCGCCATCAGCGTGAGTGCGCTTGTAGTCGAAGGGACCAGGCTGACCTTCTGAGTTGGCCTTTACGAGGAAGCCTCCGAAGTCGGGTATCAACTCGTAGATCTCCTTGGCTTTAGCCTTCCACCAAGCCTTTACCTGTGGGTTCAGGGGGTCGGCTGTCTTCACTGGTCTGCCCCCGTTGAAACCCTTGGCGGGTATTGTCATGGGTGAGGCGAAGTTTACTGAGACATAGACCTTGAGGCCATAGGGGCGCAGGATGTCGGCTATCTCTTTAACCTTATTGATATAGGCAGCAGAGAGCATACGAGGCGAGGCGTTGACATTGTTGACCACGGTGCCGTTGATGCCTATCGAGGCGTTGGCACGGGCATAGGCCTTGATGTGGTCGGCATCGAGTTTGGAGAGTTGGGTATTGAGGGGTGCTTTGGTGTCCTCTTTCCAGAAGATGCTCAGACCTGCATAGCCACGTTCGATGGAGCCGTCGGGGTTGTCCCAGTGGTTGAGGATGCGCAGGCGGAAGTAGGGTGCCGAGTAGCCCTGTTCGCCCCGTAAGAGGGCATAGGCGCCATAGAGCAGACCCAGTTCGCTTTTAGCGGTAATGGTACTGCCACTGATGCGGTAGGCATCGCAAGCCATCGAGGGGTCGAGCACGAGGGTGGCCTCGTCGCCTTGGTAGTAGGTGCGCAGTTCCTCGGCTGCGAGACATTCAGGACCACTGACCTTGGCCTTGTTCAGGGGTTGGTATCTGAGCCATAGTTGGCTACCGTCTTCTGCCTTCGCCATCGAGACGGAGACCAGAACCAGGAGGAATAAAGCAAATCTCTTCATCGTGTGTTTATTTATGGGGTTATTTGATAATCAGTCCTCCATTGGGTTGGAGGGTTACTTTCACGAAGCCCTTCTTGTCGGGCTTGAGGGTGGTGAGCGAAGGCTCGCCCTGTTTGTTGTCGAGATAGAGGTGGGAGAGTGGACCAAAGGCCTTGACATCGAGCGAGAGCGTGAGGGGCTCCTTCAGGGCGTTCAGACCAGCGATGTACCACTGACCATTGGTGGTCTGGCGCGCCAGGACCACATACTTGCCAGGATAGCCGTCGATGAAACGCGTCTCGTTCCAGGTTGTGGGGAGCTGCTTCAGGAAGTCCATCTCGAACTGAGGGAGTTCTCCGAGGTTGTTAGGCTGCATGGCCACACACTGTACGGAGGTCTGCATGATGATGCCAGAGGCCATCTCGAAGATATCCGTCGTCTTACGAGAATGACGGCTCTTATTGTCCTTCGACAGGTATTTGTTCATGATGATGCCTCCCCAGTCCATCGAGGCTGTGGCGTTGCGACAGAAGGGATGGAGGGTGAGGTCGAAAGGTTGTTTGATGGCAGCTCCCTCGTTGAAGAACACGTTCTCGGAGGCCAGTACAGCCTCGGAGGCGACGTAGTTGGGGTACATACGCTCCCAACCGCGAGGGATGGTACAGCCATGGAACACCACCTGCAGGCCATAGCGGTTGGCATCGCTGAGGATATCCTCGTAGAGGCGCATGGTCTCCTGTTTGTCGCCTCCGAAGAAATCGACCTTGATACCCTTGATGCCAATCGACTGCATCCATTTCATCTCGCGCTCACGGGCTATAGCCGTACTCATGCAATCACGAGGCCCTTGAGGGGCGTCGTTCCAGAAACCGTTGGAGTTGTACCACAACAGCAGGTGGACACCCTTCGACTGGGCATAGCGTGAGAGTTCTGCGATGCGGTCACGACCAATCTGAGTGTCCCACCAGTTATCGACGAGACAATACTCGAAGCCCATGGCAGAGGCCAGGTCGATGAACTTCACCTGATCGTCGTAGTTGATGGAGGTGTCTTGCCAGATGAGCCAACTCCACGTATAGCGCCCTGGCTGGTAGTCGACAGAGGGCTTGTAGAGGGGCTTGACGAGGTCGTAGCTGATGGTGGTCTCGACGATGGGTTTCAGACTAGAGCCAACGGTGATGGTGCGCCAGGGCGTCTCACCTGGCAGGGGGATGCCTGCGAAGTCAGTGCCGAAGCCGTTGTTCTCACCACGATCAGGATAGGCGACGGTATAACCCACGCCAGTCTGGTAATCCGACAGATGACTACCGCAATAGGCCGAACTGACACCCGTCTCAGCCACCAGAACCCACATGGATTTGTCCTGAACTCCCTGTCTCCCTGTCTCCTTGTCTCCCTGTCTCCCTGTCTTCTTGTCTCCCTGAATATGAAACAGGGCAGGGAAGATATAGCCATGTCCATACTGTGAGGGGGTGTCCATGGCGCCATCGGCAGAGTAGCCTTCCTCGTAAGAGGGTTTGGTCTGTTCCCAACCCGTCTCAGGACCTATCTGTGGGGAGATAAAGGTGGTGGTGCCCTCAGGGAAGTTGAAGCTGCTGAGTTCGGAGAGGATGCGAGCACGCTTGTACTCTATCCTGCCAATCTTCTGTCGTGGCATCTTGTATCGGAAGGCGATGTCGTTGTTGCTCACCTGAAAGAGGATGCTGAATGCCACCCCATCCTTGTTCTGCAGGTCGAGCGTCAGGGCATTGAAGTTGTATTCCGACGATGAGGCTTTCGTGCCTCGCATGGTATATCTCTCACTCAGACCCGTCTCACTCTTCTGACTCTTAACGGTCAGGTCTCTGGTGAGGTCGCCAAGACTGGTCTTCATCCCTAAGGCTGATGGCTGAAGCACCTGCTGACCATCGAGACTGGCATCGTAATACACGCGTCCGGCCTCGCAACTCACGTTTACCACCAGGCGTCCGTCGGGTGATGAAACAGTAACGTCACCAGCCCATGCCAGGACTGATGACGTCAGTAATATGGATAAAAGGACCTTCCTCATTACAGTAACTGGTCGCTTTCGATATCCTTGAAATACTTATAGGTGCTGACCTTCAGTTCATCAGCAGCCTCCTCGTCGCTGACGATGATACCATGCTCATGCATCTGCAGGGCAGAGATGGTCCACATGTGGTTGACGGCACCCTCGATGGCAGCCTGCATGGCGCGGGCCTTGCCATGGCCATTCACCAGGATCATCACCTCGCGGGCATCCATCACCGTACCTACGCCAACGGTAAGGGCATGAGCAGGCACGTTCTCAGGATTGCCACCGAAGAAACGGCTATTGGCAATGCGGGTATCGGTGGTGAGTGTCTTCATACGGGTACGACTGCGCAGAGAAGAACCTGGCTCGTTGAAAGCGATATGACCGTCGGGACCAATGCCGCCAATGAACAGGTCGATGCCACCAGCCTCCAGAATCATCTCCTCGTAGTGCTTGCACTCAGCCTGAAGGTCAGAGGCATTACCATTGAGGATATGGATATTCTCCTTGGGGCAATCGATGTGGTCGAACAGATTGCGGGCCATGAAGGCATGATAACTCTCAGGATGAGCCTCGGGCAGACCTACATACTCGTCCATATTGAACGTGATGACGTTCTTGAAGGACACTTTTCCGGCACGGTTGGCCTCGACGAGGGCATTGTACATGCCAACGGGAGAAGAACCCGTGGGAAGACCCAGAACGAACTTCTTTTCAGGGGTTGGGTTGAACTCGTTGATGCGCTCAATAACGTGGTTTGCTGCCCACTGCGACATTTTCTGATAGTCGCTCTGAATAATTACTCTCATAATGTTTGTTTGTTTTTTGGTTCGTGATTTTGGGTACAAAAGTACAAATTTTCCAAAAAAATAAAAGAGAATAGCGTGATTTTTTTTATTAATGTGTGTTAATCAGTATCATCTATGGTGGATTTTCATTACCTTTGTACCCAATATGAAGGAATTTGTAATCTCAGAAGCCAAGGCGGAAACTGCAGTACTGGTAGGACTGATTACCAAAGAGCAGGATGAAGCCAAGACGAAAGAATATCTTGACGAACTGGAGTTCCTGGCAGATACGGCAGGAGCAGTCACTGTGAAGCGCTTTACCCAGAAGGTGGGTGGTCCGAGTCAGACCACCTATGTGGGGAGTGGCAAGCTCCAGGAGATCAAGGACTATATCAAGAAATGTCAGGATGCCTACGACGACTGGTTAGATGCACAGGATGCCAGTCTCTTTGCCGAGGGTCTGCTCGATGAGTCGAACGCACCCCAGCCTGTGGGTATGGTGATTTTCGACGATGAGCTCTCTGCCAAGCAGATACGTAATATCGAGAAGGAGCTACAGGTGAAGATCCTGGATCGCACCACCTTGATATTGGATATCTTCGCCATGAGGGCCCAGACGGCGGAAGCCAAGGCTCAGGTTGAGTTGGCCCAGCATCGCTATATGCTCCCCCGACTTCAGCGGCTCTGGACGCACCTGGAGCGCCAGGGCGGTGGCTCAGGCTCCGGAGGCGGTAAGGGCTCCGTGGGTCTGCGTGGACCTGGTGAGACGCAGTTGGAGATGGACCGTCGTATCATCTTGCAGCGTATCACCCTCCTGAAACAGCGTCTGGCAGAGATCGACAAGCAGAAGACGACACAGAGGAAGAACCGTGGGCGCCTCATCCGAGTGGCCCTCGTGGGCTATACCAACGTGGGGAAATCGACGATGATGAACCTGCTGGCCAAGAGTGAGGTGTTTGCAGAAAACAAGCTCTTCGCCACCCTCGACACCACCGTGAGGAAGATGACTATCGACAACCTTCCCTTCCTCCTGGCTGATACCGTAGGATTTATCCGTAAGTTGCCCTCCGACCTGGTGGAGAGCTTTAAGAGCACCCTCGACGAGGTGAGAGAGGCCGATCTGCTGGTGCACGTGGTGGATATCTCCCACCCGGATTTCGAGGAACAGATCCGTGTGGTGGAGGAGACGCTGAAGGAACTGGGATGTGCCGATAAACCAGCCATGCTGGTGTTTAACAAGATCGATGCCTACAAGTGGGTGGAGAAGGAGGAAGACGACCTGACACCCCTGACGCGTGAGAACTACACCCTCGACGACCTGAAGAAGACGTGGATGGGGAAGATGGGTGACAAGGAGGCGGGGAGCTCAAGGAGTTCAAGACAATACCTGGAGACCTTGTTTATCTCGGCACGCCAGAAGGAGAATATCGACGAGTTGCGTGAGACCCTTTACAAACGGGTGTGCGAACTCCATGTACAGAAATATCCGTATAACGATTTTTTATATCAAGATTATGAGTAATTACAGACAACTAACACAAACCGAGATCGAAATCTTAGAGAAGAATGTCTGCTGGGCAGAAGACTGGCAGCGAGTTATGGTGGACGAAGACTTTAAGCCTTATAACTTCCATCGCGTCATCTTCTATGGCGACATCCGCCTGGGTTCCTTCGATAAGATGGTAGAGGTAACCAAGGGCTTTGTCAAGCATTCAGGCATCAACGATGCCACACTGCGAAACGTCACAGTGGGCAACGACTGTCTGATAGAGAAGGTGGGCAACTACATCAATAATTATACGATAGGCAACGACTGCTACATCTCTAACATCTGTACACTCGAGACTACCGACGACGCCACCTATGGCGAGGGATCTGTCATCAGTGTGCTCAACGAGATGGGCGATGGTAATGTCACCATCTTCCGTGAGCTCAATTCCCAACTCGCCTCGTTTATGGTGAAGCACAACCACGATAAGCAGTTGAAGAAGACCCTTCAGCAGATGATTGAGGACGAGCTGCGGGTGAACCGTCCCGACAGAGGTTACATCGGAAACAATGTGAAGATCATCAATGCCAAGGATATCACCAACACCATCATCAAGGGCGACTGTGAGATCAGCGGTGCCTCCCGACTTTCCGAGTGTACGGTGATGTCGTCGATGGACGCTCCTGTGTTTATCGGCACTGGTGTCATCTGTGAGAACTCCATTATCTGCGACGGTTGCTCCATCAACAACTCAGTGAAGATGCAGGACTGCTTCGTGGGCGAGGCCTGTCAGATTACGAACGGTTTTACGGCAGAGGCTTCGCTCTTCTTTGCCAACTCGTTCATGGCCAATGGTGAGGCTTGTGCAGCTTTCTGCGGACCCTTCTGTGCCAGTCACCACAAGAGTTCGCTGCTGATAGGTGGTGAGTTCTCGTTCTACAACGCAGGCTCTAATACCAACTTCTCCAACCACGCCTACAAGATGGGTCCCCTGCACTATGGCACCCTGGAGCGTGGCACGAAGACGGCCTCAGGCAGCTATATCCTTATGCCTGCCACCATTGGTGCTTTCTCGGTGTGCTTCGGTAAACTGATGCACCACCCCGACACCCGCAATCTGCCGTTCTCCTATCTGCTGGCCTATGGCGACGACTGCTATCTGGTGCCAGGGCGCAACATCACCACCGTAGGTCTGTATCGTGACATCAAGAAGTGGCCCAAGCGCGACAAGCGTTCTAAACTCTCCAAGAAGAGTATCATCAACTTCGACTGGCTCTCGCCCTTCACCGTGGGAGAGATTATGGAGGGAATCAAGGTGCTGACGGCTCTGCGCGAGGCCTCTGGCGATAACGTGTCAACCTATAATTTCCACGAGTATGTCATCAACGCCTCGTCCTTGCGCAAGGGCTTGAAGTATTACGATATCGCCCTGCGTATCTATATGGGTGCCGTGTTGAAGCGAGCCCAGAAGGAGGGCTTCTTCGGCCGTCCGAAGAGTCTGGTGGGCAAGGGCCGTTGGACCGACCTGAGCGGTCTGCTGTTGCCTGAGAGTGAGGAGTTGCGCATGGTTCGTGACATCAAGAATGGCGACATCGACAATATCCAGCAGGTGCTCGACCGCTTCTCAGAGATCAACGACAACTACAGCGAATACCGTTGGTCGTGGTCTTATCAGATGATCCTCGACTACTATGGTCTTGAGGAGATTACCGAGGCCGATGCAGAGCATATCCATGAGGATTACATCAAGGCCCGTCGTGCCTGGATTGCCGAGATCCGTAAGGATGCCGAGAAGGAGTACGCCATGGGTGATGTCGATAAGGAGGTGCTCGATGACTTTATCGAGAAATTGGACCACGAGATAGATTACGAGAACTAATTAAAAGGTAAATACGATTATAGGAACAATAATAAACATCATAAACAAAGTAGAACACCAATGAAAACTATGAAGCAAATGAAGTACGGTATTATTTTACTATTTTACCTTTTTACTTTTTCACCTTTATCTGCCAAGGACTACAAGTTTGAGACAGTGGCGGGCGACCTCATGAAGACGAGGATCTACACCCTCGACAACGGCCTGAAAGTGTATTTCTCCGTGAACACTGAGCGCCCTCGTATTCAGACCTACATCGCCGTGCGCACGGGTTCGAAGAACGACCCGGCCGAGACCACCGGTCTGGCTCACTATCTGGAGCACCTGATGTTTAAGGGTTCCACCCACTTCGGCTCTAACAACGTGGCTGCTGAGGCTCCCCTGCTCGACAAGATTGAGCAGTGCTACGAGGAATATCGCCGGATGACGGATCCAGAGGCCCGCAAGCAGAAGTACCATGAGATCGACAGCATCTCACAGGTAGCAGCCCAGTACTTCATCCCCAACGAGTACGACAAGCTGATGGCAGCTATCGGTGCCGAGGGTACCAACGCCTTCACCTCCAACGATGTCACCTGCTATACGGAGGATATCCCCAGCAACGAGATCGAGAACTGGGCGAAGATCCAGAGCGACCGTTTCCAGAACATGGTGATTCGCGGTTTCCATACCGAGCTCGAGGCCGTCTATGAGGAGTATAACCTCTACCTGACCGACGATGGCGACAAGGTGTGGAAGGCCCTGGGCGAGAAACTCACCCCGACGCACCCCTATGGTACCCAGACCACCATCGGTACGCAGGAGCACCTGAAGAACCCCTCGATTACGAATATCAAGAACTACTTCAAGAAGTGGTACGTGCCCAATAATGTGGCCATCTGCATGGCGGGCGACTTCGACATGGACAAGACCATTGCCATCATCGACCAGTACTTTGGCGGTTGGAAGCCAGGTGCCGACGTCTCTCAGCCAGTGTTCCCCGTCCAGAAGCCCCTGACGGCTCCCGTCGATACAGCCGTCATAGGTCAGCAGGCAGAGAACGTGTGGGTGGGATGGCTCGCCAAGAAAGCCTCCGACCTGCAGTGCGACACCCTCGACGTGATTGGCTATATGCTGAACAACGGTAAGGCGGGTATCTTCGATATCAACCTGAACCAGCAGATGAAGGTGTTAAGTGCTGGAGCCGGACTGTTTGACGAGCAGGATTATTCTTTGTTCATCCTCAATGGTATGCCCAAGCCCGAGCAGTCGCTCGAGGAGGTGAGAGACCTCATGCTGGCAGAGATCGAGAACCTGAAGAAGGGAAACTTCTCCGACGACCTCCTGCCCAGTGTGATCAATAATATGAAGCTCAACTACCAGAAATCCCTCGAGAGCAACCAGTGGCGCGCCCGTCAGTTTATGAATGCCTTTATCAACGGCATCAGTTGGGATCAGATGATAGGCAAACTCGATCGTGTGTCGGAGATGACCAAGGAGCAGATTGTGGCCTTTGCCAACCGTTTCTTCACCAATGGCTATGCCACCATTTATAAGAAGATGGGTACGGATTCTACCCAGAAGAAGATCGACAAGCCTGCCATCACCCCGATCCAGGCCAACCGCGACCAGATGAGTGCCTTCGTAAAGGAGATCCAGGAGTCGCAGGTGGAGCCCATCCAGCCTAAGTTCGTCGATTTCAAGAAGGACATGGTGATTGGCGAGACCAAGAACAAGTTGCCCCTTTACTATAAGCAGAACACCGAGAACGACCTCTTCAACCTCGTCTTCCGCTATGAGTTCGGCCAGCAGGACGACAACCGTTACGACATCGCCGCAGGCTATCTCGACTATGTGGGTACCGCCAAACTCTCCGCAGCCGAGGTGAAGCAGAAGTTCTACCAGTTGGCTTGTAATTACTCTGTCAACGTGAATAGCGACAATCTCAACATCTCGCTCAGTGGTCTGCAGTCTCAGATGCCTGAGGCACTGGCCCTGCTCGAAGACGTGGTGAGAAACGCCAAGGCCGACAAGGAGTCTTACGACCAGTATGTTGGTCTGATCCTGAAGGCGCGTGAGGATGCGAAGACCGACCAGCGAACCAATTTCTCTTATCTCACAAACTATGCCATCTATGGTGAGCACAATTCCAGGCGCGACGTGATGAGTGAGGCTGAACTGCGTAAGGCCGATCCCCAGCAACTGCTCTCGCTCATTGCCGGTCTTCCCGGTCTGAAGCACAGTGTGCTCTACTATGGCAAACTCTCTCCCGAGGAACTCTCAGAGGTGTTGGGCTCTGTCCATCCTACTCCTCAGACGTTGGCTGATGTCCCCAAGGGCAAGCCCTACGAGCGCCAGGAGGCCAATGTCAACGAGGTTTGGATTGCACCTTACGATGCGAAGAACATCTACCTCGAGATGTACCATAATGAAGGTCGCGACTGGCATCCTGAGCAGGAGGCTGTGGTGGAACTCTTCAACGAGTACTACGGTGGCGGTATGAATGGCATCGTGTTCCAGGAGATGCGTGAGGCCCGTGGCCTGGCTTACAGTGCTGCAGCTTATTATATGACACCTGTGAAGAAAGATGAGAAGGAACATTGTTTTGCCTATATCATCACACAGAACGATAAGATGATGGATGCCGTAAACCAGTTCCATGTCATCCTCAACGAGATGCCTGCCAGTGAGACGTCCTTCCAGATTGCCAAGGACGCCTTGACGAAGCAGCTCGCCAGCAGACGCGTCACGAAGACGGGTGTCCTCAACGCCTATCTCTCTGCCAAGCGCCTGGGCATCGACTACGACCTGTACGAGAAGGTGTACAACGCCCTCCCCTCCGTCCGTCTGCAGGATATCGTGGATTACGAGAAGAGTCAGATGGCCAACAAGGCTTATCGCTACCTCATCCTCGGCGACGAGAAGGAGCTCGACATGGAGGCCCTCAGCAAGATTGGCCCCATCCGTCGCCTCACCACGGAAGAGATCTTCGGATATTAATATCAAGGAGACAAGGAGACAAGGAGTTCAAGGAGACAAGGAGTTCAAGGAGACAAGGAGTTCAAGGAGTTCAGGACATATGACATATACGTTTGAGAATGTGATAGCATGGCAGAAGGCACATTTGTTCGTGCTTCTGGTTTATAGGATTACTAAAAGTTTTCCTGTAGATGAACTCTATGGATTAACGTCTCAGTTCCGAAGAGCAGCCGTCTCTATTGAAGCCAATATTGCTGAAGGCTATAAGAAGTTAAGTAAAGCCGATAAATTATGTTTTATGAATATCTCTCAAGGTAGTATGGAAGAGTGTCGTGATTATATCTTGCTGTCTAGGGATTTGCAGTATATTAGTGATGCTGATTTCTCGAATCTTCATGATACACTCGAAGATGCAAGCAAGATGCTCTTTCTATATTGTAATGGAATAATTAACAATAATGGTATAAAAGATTAATAACATGGATTCTAAGGAGACAAGGAGTTGCAAGGAGTTCACGGAGTTCTAGGAGTTCACGGAGCTCAGGACAATTGTTTGTGGGATTTTTTTCTTGCAGAGATATGTCTTGAACTCCTTGAACTCCCTGTCTCCTTGTCTCCACTCTTAGTCTCCATGACTCCCTAAAAAACAAACAGTATGGCTAAGACAGTTGAATTTAAGTATGCCCCGATGTTTCAGGTGGGCGAAGACAAGACCGAGTATCGCCTTTTGACGAAAGATGGCGTGACAACGTCAGAGTTTGAAGGAAAAACCATTGTGAAGGTGTCGAAAGAGGCCCTCACCCTGTTGGCCCAGCAGGCCTTCCACGATGTGGAGTTCATGCTGCGCCGTGAGCATAACGAGCAGGTCGCCAAGATCCTCACCGATCCCGAGGCCTCAGAGAACGACAAGTACGTGGCCCTGCAGTTCCTCCGTAATGCCGAGGTGGCCGCTAAGGGCATCCTGCCTTTCTGTCAGGACACCGGCACCGCCATCATCCATGGTGAGAAGGGTCAGCAGATCTGGACCGGTTTCGAGGACGAGGAGGCCCTCTCGCTGGGTGTGTTCAACACCTTCACCCAGGACAACCTGCGCTACTCTCAGAACGCCCCTCTGAATATGTACGACGAGGTGAACACCCGTTGCAACCTCCCTGCCCAGATTGATATCGAGGCCACCGAGGGTGCCGAGTATAAGTTCGTGATGGTAGCCAAGGGCGGTGGCTCTGCCAACAAGACCTACTTCTACCCGATGACCAAGGCCACCATCCAGAACGAGGGAACCCTCATCCCGTTCCTCGTAGAGAAGATGAAGTCGCTCGGTACAGCTGCATGTCCTCCTTATCACATTGCCTTCGTGATTGGTGGTACTTCAGCTGAGAAGAATCTGCTCACTGTGAAGCTCGCTTCCATCAAGTTCTACGATGGTCTGCCCACTACTGGCGATGAGACAGGTCGAGCTTTCCGCGATGTAGATCTCGAGCAGAAGCTGATTGTTGAGGCTCAGAAGATTGGTCTGGGAGCCCAGTTCGGTGGTAAGTACCTGGCTCACGACATCCGTGTGGTCCGTCTGCCTCGTCATGGTGCTTCTTGTCCGATTGGTATGGGCGTATCCTGCTCTGCCGACAGAAACATCAAGGCCAAGATCAATGCCGATGGTATCTGGTTGGAGAAGATGGACTCGAATCCCACAGAGCTGATCCCTGAGGAGCTTCGCAAGCCGGGTGAGGGTGGCAAGGGCATCGAGATCGACCTCAACGAGGGCATCGATGCCGTTCGCAAGGAACTCTCCAAGTATCCTGTCTCTACACGTGTCAACCTGAAGGGTACCATCATCGTGGCCCGTGACATCGCTCACGCCAAACTGAAGGCCCGTCTCGACGCAGGCGAGGGCATGCCCGACTACTTCAAGAAGTACCCCGTACTCTATGCCGGACCCGCAAAGACACCAGAGGGCTATCCTTGTGGTTCGATGGGCCCAACCACCGCCAACCGTATGGATCCCTATGTGGACGAGTTCCAGGCTAATGGCGCATCACTCGTCATGATTGCCAAGGGCAACCGCTCCGACGTGGTGACTGAGGCTTGTAAGAAGTATGGTGGTTTCTACCTCGGCACCATCGGTGGTGTAGCTGCAGTGCTCTCTCAGAGTTCTATCAAGAGCATCGAGTGCGTGGAGTATCCTGAGTTGGGTATGGAGGCTGTCTGGAAGATTGAGGTCGAAGACTTCCCCGCCTTCATCCTCGTCGACGATAAGGGTAATGACTTCTTCAAGACCCTGAAGCCATGGACACCTTGCGCAAAATAATACTGTTCGCATTTGTGTTGCTGGTGGCGGTTGCCACCAGCGCACAAGAGCGAAAGCCTTGTGTACTAAATATCCCCACTGATAAAGCTAAGACCCGCGGGGTGCTTAGTTTTCCCGTTCAAGATTGGGATCCGCAGAAAGTGTATCGTCAGGCTGTGGTGCTGATAACCTTTGCCGATTGCGATTTTTCGATGGAGGATCCTGCCGCCTATTACCAGCGTTTGTTTAATGAGAATGG
>CACXVS010000007.1 GCA_902771155.1 uncultured Prevotellaceae bacterium | reverse complement strand
TAGATATCTATGTCTTTAAATTGTTTACGCATCATTCAATTCTCCTATTCTTTAAATACCAAGTTTCTGATTATATTCTTTCAAAGTCTCGAGCACGTTGCACTTTACATGGATGTAGTTCTCGATGCCAGCTGCCTTCAGATCCTCCATGCAAGCAGGAGCTCCAGCCACTACGAACATCGCACGACCATTCAAATACTTGAAGGCAGGGATAGCGTACTCTGCATACTCATCATCACTAGAGCAGATCACTACGATATCGGCCTTAGCCTCGAGTGCAGCATCAACGCCCTCTTCAACGGTCTTGAATCCAAGATTATCGATCACCTTGTAACCAGCACAAGCCAGGAAGTTACAAGAGAACTGAGCACGAGCCTGACGCATAGCCAAATTACCAATCGTCAGCATAAAGGCTGTGGGAACCTTCGTCTCCTCAGTATGGATACGGAGATCCTCAAAATCAGCAGCCAAACGGGTGCTGTTAATCGCCTTGAAAGGATGTTCCTCTTCCTCAGCCTTACCACAGCAGCAACCACAAGCCTTAGCTTTCTTGCCCTCACTCTTCTCTGTGAAGTTGGGGAACTGGTTGGTACCCAACAGGAACTCCTTGCGTTTGGCAGCATCACCGTGACGCTTGACGTTGGTTGTATTGATATCGTCCTGTACGTTGCCAGTCTTAACAGCTGCGAGGAAGCCTCCCTCCTCTTCTACCTTCAGGAAGATCTTCCAAGCCTCCTGAGCCAAGGCATCAGTCAGGTGCTCAATATAATATGAACCTGCAGACGGATCAACGATACGATCGAAGTGGCTCTCCTCCTTAATCAGCAACTGCTGGTTGCGGGCGATACGCTCAGAGAAATCAGTGGCGTCTTCATAAGGTGCATCAAACGGTGTTACCACCATCGAGTGAACACTACCCAGGGCAGCACTCATAGCCTCGGTCTGAGAACGCAGCAGATTCACGTAAGAATCAAACAGCGTCTGGTTATAACTAGAGGTAGTAGCATTAATGATCATCTTGCAAGCACAATCACTCTTTGGTTCATACTGCTTTACAATCTGAGCCCAGAGCAGGCGGGCAGCACGGAACTTTGCTATCTCCATGAAATAGTTCTCAGAAACACCCATGTTGAACTTGATACTCTTAGCGGCCAGATCGACATCAACGCCGGCATCTGTCAACTGCTGCAGATACTCATTACCCCAAGCCAGTGCATAGCCCAGTTCCTGAACGATATAGGCTCCAGCATTGTTAAGTGCATCCGAATCGACTGCGATACAACGGAAGTTAGGATACTCCTTCAGGGCTTCAACGAGCTGAGGACCGAACTCCAGCATCGGGGTCACATCCTTGCCCTTCATCACCATCTTCTGCATGGGATCCCACTCAATCGAGCCAACCACCTTCTCCTTATCGTAGCCTTTCTTATTGAAGAGATCAACCAGAATCTCTGCGAGTTCAACAGAATGACGGGGACAAGTGGCGAAATTCACTTCAATGATATCACAGTAGATGCCATCGAGCAAAGCCTCTACAGTCTCTTTCGAAACCAGTTTGCCAGGAATCTTAAAACCTAAGGAGTCGATACCCTTATTCAGGATGTCGAGAGCCTTCTTGTTAGCTTCCTTGGCATCGTCCACCACAATATTCTGACGGACATACCATGTGTTAGAGTCCTTCTTGTTGCCACGCACGAATGGGAACTCTCCAGGGAGAGCATCGGGTGTTTTCAGGTTCGCCAGGTCTTCACGACGATAGAAGGGCTGTACATTAAAACCTTCATTTGTTCTCCATACCAAGCGCTTCTGGAAGTCGGCACCCTTCAGGTCCACTTCAATCTTGTCCAACCACTCCTGAGTGGTAGGCGCAGTAAACTCGGTAAAGAGTTTCTCTTTGTTTGCCATAGAGTTTGTTACGTTAAATTATTATATAAGTTGTTTTAAGTATATCTAAACAGCCCACAAAGATACAAACTTTTTGGCCAATTAACCACAAAGAATTGTGAAAGAAATAAAAAATCAGTTTTTATTCAAAATTAAATGCACAAATTTGCAGAAGTTGCGCATTTTTTTAAGTATCTTTGCACTCGAAATAACAGATTGTATTGATTATGGAATCATTTCAATGGTTAAAAGACTTGTTTACGGCGACCGACTCCGTAGCTCATATCGTATTACTCTATGCCGTCGTCATCGCAATAGGTGTCTATCTGGGTAAGATCAAGGTCTTCGGTATCTCACTCGGTGTGACGTTTGTGCTATTTGCTGGCATTCTTGCCGGACATATCGGATTCACGGCTCCCACACCCATTCTGACGTTCGTACAAGATTTCGGACTGATACTGTTTGTCTTTATGATCGGTATGCAGGTAGGTCCTGGTTTCTTCGAGAGTTTCGGAACCCAAGGCATCAAGCTCAACGGATTGGCTTCTTCTGCTATTCTGTTGAACATTCTCGTGATGTTCGCCTGTTATTATATTTTCTTCGACACCAGCAACGTCACGAGTCTTCCCATGATGGTTGGTACGCTATATGGTGCCGTTACCAACACCCCTGGTCTTGGTGCTGCCAACGAGGCGTTGAACACCGTCTTCCCTAATGGGGCACCTCAGATTGCATCGGCATATGCCTGTGCCTACCCCCTTGGTGTACTTGGCATCATTGGTGCTACTATATTAATAAGGTATATATGTAACATCAAGTTAGAAAAAGAAGAGGCTCGTCTGAAGGCCATGGAAGAAACAAGCGCCAACAAGAAGCCTTATAAGATGCACCTTGAGGTGACCAACAAATATCTGGAGGGAAAGACACTGTTACAGGTACACGACTTCCTGAACCGCGACTTTGTGGTATCACGACTGGTTCATCAGGGCGAGTTATGTATCCCCAACCGCGATACCATCTTCCATTTAGGTGACCAGATGTTGATTGTCTGTGCCGAAGCCGATCAGGAGGCCATTATGGCATTCATCGGTCCTAAACTCGACATTGACTTTGAACAGTCAGACCAGCCTTTGGTATCGAAGCGTATCCTTATCACCAACCCCAGTATCAATGGTAAGACGCTGGCCTCACAGCATTTCTCCAGTGTACACGGTGTGAATGTCACACGCGTCACCCGTCATGGCATGGACCTTTTCGCCTCTGCAGGACTGCCTTTGCAGGTGGGTGACAAAATTATGGTGGTAGGTCCTGAAGATGCCGTCGACCGTGTGGCTAATAAGATGGGTAATAGCATCCGTCGCCTGAACGCACCGAATATTGCTACTATCTTTGTAGGCATCTTCCTTGGACTGATCTTCGGTTCGCTCCCCTTTGCCATCCCTGGCATGCCAGTTCCCGTAAAACTGGGTTTAGCAGGAGGTCCACTCATTATCGCTATTCTCATCGGACGCTACGGTTATAAGATTCACCTCGTCACCTACACCACAACCTCTGCGAACATGATGCTCCGTGAAATCGGACTGGTATTGTTCCTTGCATCCGTTGGCATCAAGGCAGGTGCAGGGTTCTTTGAGACAGTGATTGAAGGCGACGGTCTGCTCTATGTGCTGACAGGTTTCCTGATTACGATCATACCTATCTTAGTCGTAGGTCCCATTGCCCGCATACGCTATAAGTTCAACTACTTCACCATTGCGGGTATGATAGCGGGTACCTATACCGACCCCCCAGCACTGGCTTACGCCAATAGCATCTGTTCGAAAGAAGCACCCGCTGTGGGTTATTCAACGGTCTATCCGCTGGCAATGTTCCTGCGCATCTTCACTGCACAGATCATCGTGCTATTCTTCTGCGGATAACAAAGAGATATTGGAAGATTGAAATATAATAATATACGTAACAAAAATGAATAAAATCACCCTGCTAAGCGGATTGTTGCTGACATGTGCCTCTGCGATGTATGGTCAAGGAGCCAAGAACATTCGCATCAATGAGGTACTGACCAACAATACCGCCAGTATCGTGGATGAGTATGGTAACCGTGAAGCCTGGATAGAACTGGAGAACACCTCGTTCACCACATATAACATCCGTGGTATGTATTTCACGACCGACCGTTCCGTCGTTGACCCTAAGATGAGCGTACCCGAACGCATCAAACGCATGAGCGTCATCCCCAGCGGAGACACTCGCACACAGATTGGCGGTCGGCAGCACATCGTGTTCTTCTGCAACTCCAACCCCACTCAGGGCAAGTTGCATCTTGCACTTCAGGTTCCCCTGTCGGAGCCCATATGGCTCGGCTTCTATAATGGCAATGCCGAGGAACTCATCGACTCCGTTACGATTCCCGCCTTGGCAGCCGATCAAAGCTATGCCCGTCAAGGCAAAGAAAAATGGAGCGTGAAATCGGCTCAGAACGTGACACCTGGTATTGAAAACTTTATCAAGACCGACGAGACGAAAGATGCTAAGTTGAAGCGCGAAGACCCTCACGGCTTTGGCATCACCTTGTTGGCTATGGGTATCGTGTTCTTCTGTCTGGCTATCCTGTTCTTGTTCTTCTGGATATTCGGATTAATTATGCGCAACCTCGATACCGCCAAGAAAGTTGTGAACACCCAACCTATCAAGCCCATTACCAAGACGGTTGAGGTCACTCACGACATTGCCCATGCCACAGGAAACATCCTGCAGGATGGTCTTAAAACAAAGGGTATCGACAAGGAAGTCTATATCGCCGTCATCTCTATGGCCCTGAAACAGTATCAGGACAATGTGCATGATGTGGAGAGTGGTGTTATCACTATTAAGACCAAAGATACTGGCTGGAGCGACGAATACAGTCAGATGACGCATTTCCATGACCCGCTACAGCCCTCAAGTCACTCGGCACCGAAGATTCCAACAACCCCCGATTTGAGATAGTTGACAGTTGATAGTTAATAGTTTAAAGTTTATAGAAGATGAACAAGTATCAATATAAAGTACAAGGCGTCGATTACGACGTAGAGATAGAAGAAGTAGAAGGCAATGTTGCCAAGGTTAACGTCAACGGCATCCGTTTCGACGTGGAGTTAAAACAGCCCATCAATCCGACGAGCACCCTGAAGAAGGTACATATCGAGGCTCCCAAGCCAGTAGCCCGTCCTACTGTTGCACCTGCAGCTGCCCCCGCAGCCGATAAACCTCTGGCAGCAGGCACAGGCTCACCCATCAAGGCTCCTCTGCCAGGCACCATCACAGACATCAAAGTCAATGTGGGCGATACCGTCAAGATAGGCGACGTGGTGCTGATACTCGAGGCTATGAAGATGCAAAACAATATCGAATCAGAATACGAAGGAACCGTCACTTCCGTTACTGTCAAGCAAGGCGAGACCGTCATGGAGGGTGCCGTCCTCATAACCATCGGATAAGCTATGGATTTAGGACAGTTTATCATACAGAATTTTGAGGAGTTCCTGACCTATACGGCATTTGCTAATGCCACCATCGGGAACCTGATCATGATTGTGGTGGGAGCCTTCTTTATCTGGCTCGCCATTAAGAAGGACTTTGAGCCGTTGCTGCTCGTTCCCATCGGACTGGGCATCATCCTTGGCAACATTCCCTTCCGTGCCGATGCCGGACTGGAGATTGGACTATATGAGGACAACTCTGTGCTGAACATCTTCTACCAAGGTGTGCGACAAGGATGGTATCCACCACTGATATTCCTGGGCATCGGTGCCATGACAGACTTCACGGCCTTGCTGGCTAATCCGAAGCTGATGCTCATCGGAGCCTCGGCACAGTTTGGTATCTTCGGTGCCTATATGGTAGCACTGGCCATGGGCTTTGAACCCTCGCAGGCAGCTGGTATCGCCATTATCGGTGGTGCCGATGGTCCTACGGCAATCTTCCTGAGTTCCAAGCTCTCCCCCAACCTGATGGGTGCCATCGCCGTATGTGCCTATTCCTATATGGCACTTGTGCCGGTGATCCAGCCGTTTATCATGCGCCTGCTCACTACCAAGAAGGAGCGCGTCATCAAGATGAAGCCTGGTCGCGAAGTGTCTCAGACGGAGCGCATTCTCTTCCCTATTATCGGTCTGTTGCTTACCACCTTCATTGTACCGTCTGGTCTGCCCCTGCTGGGCATGCTGTTCTTCGGTAACCTGCTGAAGGAGAGTGGCAAGACCACCCGTCTGGCCAAGACGGCCGGTGCAGCGCTGAACGACATCGTGGTGATGCTGTTGGGACTCACCGTAGGTTGCTCTACACAGGCCTCAGAGTTCCTGACCTTCAACACCATCAAGATTTTCGCTCTGGGTGCCATGGCCTTTATGATTGCCACTGCCTCGGGTGTCTGCTTTGTGAAGATCATGAATCTCTTCCTGCCTGAAGGCAAGAAACTGAATCCGCTGATCGGTAACGCTGGCGTAAGTGCTGTGCCTATGGCCGCACGTATCTCGAATAACCTCGGACTGGAATACGACCGTCATAACTTCCTGCTCATGCACGCCATGGGTCCGAATGTGGCCGGTGTCATAGGCTCTGCCGTAGCTGCCGGTGCCCTGCTCGGATTCCTGTCCTAATAATATAAATAAGGTATATGAAGCATCTGACGCTGCCCAACGACATTGAAACCATCCCTCAACTCGGCGAGTTCATCGAGGTTTTCTGCGAGGAACAGGGAATTGACATGGATCTGTGTATGAGTCTCAATCTGGCCATTGAGGAGGCTGTCGTCAATGTCATGAACTACGCCTACCCTGAAGGAACGGTCGGCTATGTGGACATACAGGCAGATGCTGATCAGCAATTCATAACCTTTGTCATCAGTGATTCGGGCATTCCTTTCGATCCCACCCAGAAGGAGGAAGTGGATACTACACTGTCTGTAGAAGAACGGGAAGTAGGCGGACTTGGTATTCATCTGGTACGTACGATCATGGATTCTGTCAGTTATGAATACATTGACCATAAGAATATACTCACATTAAGAAAAGAATTCAATAAACAATAAGCATTATGATTAAGATTAATGAAGAGAACGAAGGACTAAGAGCTATCTTTGAAGGACGTCTTGACACACCTGCAGCAGTGAAGGCGCAACAGGAAATCGCTCCGCTATTGGAAAATGCCGACAAGACCATCATCATCGACTGCACTCAACTCGAATATATCAGCAGTTCTGGCTTGCGCCTCTTCCTGACTATCCGCAAAGAAGCCGGAGCAAAGGGTGGTAAGGTCATCATTGAGAATATCAATGAGGAAATCCGCAAGGTATTCATGATGACAGGTTTCTACAACCTGTTTGACATCAGGAATGCATAACGGCCAATCCATACGACCCCAAATTGCCATCATTGACCCCAACACTCTCTCAGCGTTGGGGTTAAAGAGTATTCTCCAGAACGTCATGCCCATCATGACCGTTGATACTTACGGTTCTTTTACCGAACTGGAAGCCAACGATCCCGACGTCTATTTCCACTATTTCACGGCCATGAATATCGTGTTGGAGAATATGTCGTTTTTTATGGAGCGGAAACGGAAGACCATTGTCCTGACACTATCATTGGACACCATGTCTCAACTCTCCGGTTTCAACTGCCTTTGCACGAATGTACCTGAAAAACAGTTGATACGCTCCGTTCTGGCTCTCCAGCAGCATGGTCACAGTCACGGCGAGCACCTGCCTTCGATGCCTGCCATCCTGAGGCAGAAGATTCTCACCGATCGGGAGATTGAAGTCATGTCGCTGATCGTACAGGGGTACATCAACAAGGAGATAGCCGACAAATTAAACATCGGTCTGTCTACCGTCATCACCCATCGCAAGAACATCATGGAGAAACTGGGCATGAAGAGCGTCTCGGCCCTTACCATCTATGCTGTTATGCATGGGTATGTTGACATCAACAAAATATAAACCAAAAGAACACGATAATGAACGAAAATTGCTCACATATAGAATTCGGAAACGCCATAGCCGACATCTGCTGTTTCGACAATGGTACTGAAGTCAGAGAATATCACGCCATGATACACATCACCCGGCAGCGGCTCACCTATGCCCAACAGCTGGAGGCCATCATGGCCGCCTACGACGGACTGCTTGAGCATCTACCCGACACCCATGCCGTCTTCAAACGCTATTTTCTCAGCGATGCTGCCAATCAGGCCGACGACATCATCGTCGGCGATGTTACTGACTGCGCCAAAAGCATCATCCAGCAAGCTCCTCTCGACGGAACGAAAGTAGCCCTTTGGGTATGGCTGATGTCGGATGTGCAGACCGGTCTTACCAAGAGTGGACTCTACGAAGTGAAGCACGGCCAGTTCCGCCACCTCTTTAATGCCTCTGCCCACAACCTCGCAGCCAACTCCGAATACCAGATGCGCCTGCTCTTTAACGAGTATATCATGCAATTGGCCGAAGAAGGCTGCAAGCTCGCTGACAACTGCATCCGCACCTGGCTATTCGTCAACGACATCGATCTGAACTATGGTGGAGTGGTTCGTGCCCGCAACCAGGTGTTCTTCACCCAGGGACTCACCCAGCACACCCATTTCATTGCCTCTACAGGCATCGGAGGGCGCCAGGCCGATCCCAATGTGCTTTCGCAGATGGACAACTACGCCATTGCAGGCATCCAACCCGAGCAGATCCATTACCTCTATGCCCCCACCCACCTCAACCGCACCAGCGACTATGGTGTGAGTTTCGAGCGTGGCTCGTATATCGACTACGCCGACCGTCGCCACGTCTTCATCTCTGGCACTGCCAGCATCAACAACAAGGGTGAGATTTTGTTTCCCAAGGATGTTGAGAAGCAGACACGCCGCATGTGGGAGAATGTAGAAGCCCTGCTCGCAGAGGCTGACTGCAATTACGACGACGTGATGCAGATGATCGTCTATCTGCGCGACGTGGCAGACTATGAGTTGGTTCGCCAACTTTACGAGGAACGCTTCCCGGACAAACCCTACATCATTGTCCATGCCCCCGTCTGCCGTCCAGGCTGGCTCGTAGAGATGGAGGTCATGGCAACAAAGAAGATAAACAATCCCGAACTCCCAACATTTTAAACGAATGAAGATGAAAAAGCAATTCTTCCATATCCTGAGTTGCATGGCAGTGCTCTGCCTGATGAGTTTCATGGCAGGTAACGAGATTATGACCAAGGAAAACGGCGTCTATATTATCGACACCACCGAACTTGGCAAGAATGTAGAAGGCTATCAGGCACCCACCCCACTGAAGGTCTATATCAAGAACGACAAGGTGGAACGTATTGAGTTCCTCAAGAGTCAGGAGACACCTAAGTACTACGCTAAGGTAAAGAAAGCCCTTCTTGAAAAGTGGAACGGTCTGAAAGTAAAGGAAGCCAAGGCCCAGAAGGTCGATGCCGTCACCGGTGCCACCTTCAGTTCTGAAGCCGTTGTCGAGAATGTCCGACTAGCCCTCGACTATTACCAGAGCCACAAGTAAAAAGTAAAACAACTTGTTTTACCTTCAAAGATGACGTCTGAACAACCATAAAGGATGCCTCCTTCGACAGTAAAACAAGTTGTTTTACTTATAAAGGTGGCGCTCCTTCCACCACAACGACTATCATCATTTCAAGAAGCGGATAATTACAATCATAAAAAAGGCGGAAACCTTTTCAGATTTCCGCCTTATTCGTTTGGTAATATCACCTACTATTTAGCATAAGCGACAGAGCGCGTCTCGCGGATTACCGTAATCTTCACCTGACCAGGATAAGTCATCTCGTTCTGGATCTTTGTGGCGATGTCGGTGCTGAGGGCTTCACTCTCGGCATCGTTCATCTTGTCGGCACCTACAATCACACGTAGCTCACGACCTGCCTGGATAGCGTAGGTCTTGGTGACACCGGGATAACTCATGGCAATAGCCTCAAGGTCGTTCAGACGCTTGATATAGGCCTCGACAATCTCACGACGGGCACCAGGACGGGCACCTGATATGGCGTCACAAACTTGAACGATAGGTGCTAACAACGTCTGCATCTCCATCTCATCGTGGTGAGCACCGATGGCGTTGCAGATATCGGGTTTCTCCTTGAACTGCTCTGCAATCTTGGCACCATAGAGTGCGTGTGGCATCTCGCTGTCCTCATCGGGCACCTTACCTATATCGTGCAACAGACCTGCGCGCTTGGCTTTCTTAGGATTCAAGCCCAGCTCTGCAGCCATCACAGCACAGAGGTTAGCCGTCTCACGGGCATGCTGCAACAGATTCTGTCCGTACGACGAACGATACTTCATCTTACCAATGATACGGATGAGCTCGGGATGCAGACCATGGATACCCAAGTCGATAGCGGTACGCTTACCCGTCTCGATAATCTCATTGTCGAGCTGTTTCTTTACCTTGGCTACCACCTCTTCAATACGGGCAGGATGGATACGACCATCGCTGACGAGCTGATGAAGAGCCAGACGGCAAACCTCACGACGGACAGGATCGAAACCAGAGATAACGATAGCCTCAGGGGTGTCATCAACCACAATCTCAACGCCTGCTGCTGCCTCGAGGGCACGGATGTTACGACCTTCACGACCGATAATACGACCCTTCACCTCATCGTTGTCGATATGGAACACACTGACGGAGTTCTCAATGGCTGTCTCAGTAGCTACACGCTGAATCGTCTGGATAACGATCTTCTTGGCCTGGGCATTGGCATTGAGTTTTGCCTCATCCATAATCTCGTTGATGTAACTGGCTGCGGCAGTCTTAGCCTCGTCTTTCATCGACTCTACGAGTCGGGCCTTGGCATCCTCAGCACTCAGTCCAGATACCTCTTCGAGCATCTCGCGCTCCTTGAGCTGCATCTTCTCCAGTTCCTCAGCCTTCACGGCCAACAGTTTCTTCTCATTGTCGATACGATTCTGCTGGTTGTCGAGTTCATTCTTCCTACGTCCGAGTTCCTCCTGACGCTGGTTCAGTGAAATCTCGCGCTGCTTCAGTTTGTTTTCACTCTGCTGGATGTGCTGGTTGCGCTGCTGCACTTCCTTCTCCAGCTCGCTCTTCTTGTTCAGGAACTTCTCCTTTACCTCAAGCAGTTTTTTCTCCTTGACAACCTCAGCCTGCTTTTCAGCAGCATCGACCATCTCATTATACTTTCCTTTCAGAACAAAACGGAAAAGCAAGTATCCACCGACACCTCCCAATACGAGAGCACCGGCAGCAATCAATAATACAAAAATTAAATCCATATAAAATCTATGTTGTTAATAATGAATTCCTACTTCAGCGCTTCCTCAATCTCAGAAGTCAACTTCGTAAGAATATCATTATAAGGAGCCGTGTCGTTCTTGCCCAGCTCCCGCTCATACATCAGGGCAATGTCAATCAACGCCATCAGCGCGATTGTGTGCTCGCCCTTCTTACCCTTATATGCCTGTGCATAGGCATTATAACGGTCAGTGATGAGCTTGGCTGCCTTACGGTAATACTCCTCTTCGGAGCGTGGCACCGTCACTTGAATCTCCTCGTCATAGACGTGCAGCCTTATATTGAGTTTCTCATTGTTCACTTCTGCCATTGGTATAGCAATTTATTGTTCCTGTTCGTCAGTTAGGATGGTGATGCATTTGTTCACCTCTCGTATCATCTTGGCGAGACGGGCTTTGGCACTCTCCAAGTCACCATCGGTGATTTCCATCATCTTAGCCATCTTCAATGACTGATAGTCGTTGTCCGCCTGAGTCAGCTGAGCCTGTAGAGCCTTGATGTCTTGTTCATTCTTGCCCACAAGTACACGCAGATCCTCATTCTCCTTTTTCAATTCCTGAAAGCGGAGAATCATCTGCCTGACGCGAGTCTCGAATGCTGACAATGCTTTCTCGTTTGGATTCATAACATAACTAATTATGCTACAAAATTATGCATTTTCCTTGTTAAAGAATAAGACACGGACTATCTTTTAAGAATTTTTAATCTATTTCTCGTCGCCAGAGGGGCGTGGCTCCTTTTTAGCAAGCATCACCACCTTATATACGAAATCGGTTATCCACTTCTGCGAGAACCCCAAACGACGGTTGTACTCACGCACGGCGACTACAGTCTTCATCACAGAAGCATCCGAGAAGTCGTTCTTGTTGAAGATATCGCTGACCGTCTTCTCCGTCATGGTATAGAGTGCCTTCTTCATGAAGCCCGGCAGACGGAGTTTGAACTTCATCAGATTACCAGTCAGCATCATGATGTCTTGTGTAAAGCCCTGGAACTGCAACAGATAGGTCTGTGCATCCTGTACCTTCTTACAACGCTTGCGAAGGCTCCCGTCAATTTCCTTGAAGAAATCGTCGTCCATACCGTACATCGCCTTCAACATGTTCTTACAACGACTCCGCTCACCTACTCCTAATTTATTATTAACAGTAGGAACCTTCAGGGTAGCCTTAAACACCCGAAGATCGGGAAGTGCAGCCAGGTTGGTAATGCCAAGGTCTGCCGCCATAGCAGCCTGGAAATAGACACGGATGAGCGTCATGAAATCCTCCATGCCTCCCACCTTCTGAGTATCTTTCTTTCCGAATATTTTATTCCAAAAACCCATAATTGTTTGATATATATTTGTAAATCGCCTGCAAAGGTACAACTTTTTTCTTAATTCTTCACGCTTATGTCGTTATTTTTATTATCTTTGCACCATCAAACAATCACATGACATGAAAGGAATCGTATTAGCCGGTGGTTCGGGCACACGCCTCTACCCCATTACAAAGGGAGTTTCAAAACAGTTAATCCCCATCTTCGACAAGCCGATGATCTACTACCCCATCTCAACGCTGATGCTGGCTGGCATCCGCGAGATCCTGATTATCTCCACACCTTACGACCTGCCTGGTTTCAAGCGTCTGTTGGGTGATGGTTCGGAACTGGGTGTCAAGTTCGAGTATGCAGAGCAGCCTTCCCCCGACGGTCTGGCTCAGGCCTTCATCATTGGTGAGAAGTTTATCGGCGATGACTGTGCCTGTCTCGTCTTGGGCGATAACATTTTCTACGGCAGCGGATTCACTGGTATGCTGAAACAGGCCGTCATCAATGCAGAACAAAACAACCATGCCACTGTATTCGGCTATTACGTGAACGATCCTGAGCGCTATGGAGTTGCCGAGTTTGATGAGAACGGCAATTGTCTGAGTATTGAGGAGAAGCCTGCCAAACCTAAATCCAACTATGCTGTAGTGGGGCTCTACTTCTATCCAAACAGCGTGGTGGAGATAGCTAAGAACATCAAACCCAGTGCTCGTGGGGAACTGGAGATTACAACGGTCAATCAAGTGTATCTGCAACAGAAGAACCTATTGGTACAGACACTGCAGCGCGGTTTTGCCTGGCTTGATACGGGTACCCACGACTCACTCTCCGAGGCATCGACCTTCATAGAGGTTATCGAGAAGCGTCAGGGCCTGAAAGTAGCTTGTCTGGAGGAAATCGCCTTCAAACGGGGCTGGATTGACAAGGAGCAACTGAAGAAACTAGCAGAACCGATGATAAAAAATGATTACGGCCAGTACCTGATGCGCCGTGCAGAGGAGTACAAAAAGTAGGCTTTTAGAAAGATTCTGACCTCAAAATAATGGGAAATAGGCCCCTAAAACGGACTTATTTCTCATTTTTTTTTGATTTTATTTGGTTGTTTCAACAAAAATTCATACTTTTGCCGCCAGTATTAACAATTTAAACCATTATTGCCTATCGAAACAGACTTTACTCAGTATTAAATGAGAATAAAGTATGAGCACGTTGGAAAGTATGACCGACGAACAGTTGGCATTAGCTTACATCGATGGTAATAACAGAGCATTCGACGAGTTACTTTCACGGAGTCAAGACAAGATTTTCACCTATATCATGTATGTGGTGAAAGATGAAGACTTGGCCAATGACCTCTTTCAGGAGACCTACCTGAAAGTGATAACCAAGTTACAGGGCGGTCAATATGCCGTATCCGGTAAGTTTATCTGGTGGGTAACCCGTATAGCACACAATGTCATCATCGACCACTACAGGGCTGTGAAGAGCAGCAAGATCATAGAAACAGGTAAGGACAACGATCTTTCAAACCTGAACAGCGCCTCGATGCTGGACAGCAACCGCGAAAGCGAGCTGTCCAACGAACAGGTACTCAAGGATGTGAAACGCTTGATGGAGGCGCTTCCTGAGACACAGCGCGAAGTGGTCTTCATGCGCTATTTCCAGGAGTTGTCGTTCAAGGAGATTGCCGAACAGACGAATGTCAGCATCAACACCTCACTGGGACGTATGCGCTACGCCCTGATGAATCTGCGTAAACTGACGAAGGAATACGGTGTGAATCTGGCTATAGAGTCCTGAGTTGACGAATCACCGTCTCTGGTTCGGGAGCATTGAACACATAACTGCCACTAACCAACACATCGACACCCGCTGCCACCAGTCGGGGGGCCGTTTCTCCTTGCACACCGCCATCCACCTCGATAAGTGTTTGCAGTCCCTTAGCCTCTATCATCTGGCGCAGGCGCTTCACTTTATCGATGGTGTTCTCGATGAACTTCTGACCGCCAAAACCGGGGTTCACGCTCATCAACAGCACCATCTCCACATCACCGAGGATATCCTCCAATACTGAGACGGGAGTCGATGGGTTCAGAGTTACTCCAGCCTTCATACCTGCGTTGTGGATCTCCTGAACCGTACGATGCAGATGAACAGAGGCCTCATAGTGCACATTCATCATCATAGCACCAAGTTTAGCTGTCTGCTGGATATACCGCTCTGGACGCTCAATCATATAATGCACGTCGAGCGGCTTCTTACAAGCTTTGGCCACAGCCTCTAGAACGGGGAATCCGAAGGAGATGTTTGGAACGAACGATCCGTCCATCACGTCAAGATGAAGCCAGTCGGCCTCACTTCTGTTAATCATGTCGATGTCGCGGTCGAGATGCAAGAAGTCGGCAGCGAGCAATGAAGGTGATACTAATGCCATTTTCTAATTCAGGCTATACGCCGTTTTTTTGTTCGGTCTGTACGTGTAGGCTACCTGCCGGATAATGTCGAGCGTCAGTGCTCTGGGCTTAAATTCTTCGGGAGTAG
Organism: uncultured Prevotellaceae bacterium; assembly: GCA_902771155.1. Next base: position 70,839 of record CACXVS010000007.1, on the reverse strand, counting down.
AAATCTTCATAGGCAATCACAATTTGAAGTTGTTTATACCTAAGAAACGCACATATACCTTATTTTATTATATAACTTTCAATATTTTTATTTCCATTCAAGAAGTCGCGTGCTTTCATCCGCTCCCTACCAGCCATCTGCAACTCGTCAATCTGCAACATATAGTCGGCAGTAGTGATATAGAGCACACCCTTATACACCACAATCGTTCCCAGTCTCATGCCTAACTGTTTCTCCGTCTTAGTGGTCTTGAATATCTTCAGATCCACCGTCTTGCCGTTAGGACCCAAGAGTGTTGTCCATGCACCAGGATATGGACTCAGACCACGAATAAAGTCATAGATACGTTTGCAAGGACGGTTCCAGTCTATCTCACAGACATTCTTAAAGAGTTTCGGAGCCTCATAGAGTCGCTTAAACTTCCCCTCAAGTTCTTCCTGAGGAATACTCTCCGGATGTCCGTCGGCAGCAATAATCTTCTCAAGTGTCTCCAGACAGATTTCGGCACCGAGGTGCATCAAGCCATCATAAACGTATTCCACATTAGCCTCATCGGGGATGTCGAAAGGCTTCTGCAAGATCACGCGACCGGTATCAATATCTTTGTCGAGAAAGAAGGTGGTCACGCCCGTCTTCGTCTCTCCGTTGATGACAGCCCAGTTGATGGGAGCTGCACCGCGATACTGGGGCAACAAGGCAGCATGCACATTGAAGGTGCCGTATTGCGGCATATCCCATACCACTTCAGGGAGCATCCTAAAGGCCACCACCACTTGCAGATTAGCCTTATAGCTCTTCAACTGTTCCACAAACACCGGATCCTTCATCTTCTCTGGCTGAAGCACGGGGAGTTGATGCTCCAAAGCAAACTTCTTCACTTCCGAGGGCTGCACCGTATCCTGATGCCGTCCCACAGGTTTGTCGGGCTGTGTTACCACCGCCACCACATTATACTCGTTCTCCACCAACGCCTTCAGCGTCTCAACGGCGAACTCCGGCGTCCCCATAAAAATGATCCGCAAATCTTTTTTCTCCATACTATCAACTATTAACTGTCAACTATCAATAATTATCTATCACCTAATCCTCACTCATATCGGCCACCATTTTGCGATACATGGTATAGATACGCTGGCGCGAGATGTAACCTTTCAGACGACTGTCTGCATCGAACACAGGCAACCAGTTTGCCCCCGTATTGTCGAATGTCTGCATCACATCAGCCATCGGCATAGCATCACTCAGTGTAGCCTTTGGCTCTATCATCAGCTGTGAGGCCGTAAAATGATGATATAGTTCGATGCGGAACAACACATTACGGATGTTGGCTATATCGATCTCGCCCAACAGCATCCCTCCTGCATCCAATACCGGCAGCACAGAGGTGTGGCTACGACTGATCTTGTGGACAATCTGTCCCAGTTCCATATCGGGTGTCACGCTCAAATAATCCTTTTCAATCACAGAATCCAAATTCATCAGCGTCAGTACAGCATGATCGGTATGATGAGTCAACAGCTTTCCCTGTCGGGCCAGTCGTGATCCATAGATGCTGTGAGGCTCAAAGATGATGATTGTCAGATAAGCACACACACTAACTATCATCAGTGGCATAAACATCGAGTAGCCTCCTGTCAGCTCCGCTATAAGGAAGATACCTGTCAATGGCGCATGCATCACACCCGACATCACGCCTGCCATACCCAACAGAGCAAAATTCTTCTCTGGCACATACACTCCAAGGGCGTTGATATTCCACAAACGAGAGAACAGGAAACCAGTCAGACAGCCGATAAACAGCGACGGTGCAAATGTACCGCCACAACCGCCGCCACCATTTGTGGCTGAGGTGGCCAGCACCTTCGTAAACAGCACCAAAGCGATATAAATAATCAATAACGAACCCTGTCCAGAGAACAATGAATTATTCAGAATCTGGTTCCAATCAGCCTCTGTCCGTCCGTTCAACAGCAGGTTTATACTACTATAGCCCTCACCATAGAGTGCAGGAAAGAGGAATATCAGCAGACTCAGCACTGTTCCACCAATAGCCAGTTTGATGTGCGGATGGTCCTTGAACTTAGCAAACACATCCTCGCAGGCACCCATCATCCGGATAAAATAGAGTGAGATAAGTCCACAAACCACACCCAACAACACACAAGCCGGTATTCGTTCTACCGACCACCCGCTGTCGAGGTGAAAGGTAAACAATGCAGCATCGCCACTGAAGATATAAGTAAAGCACGTGGCGGTTACACACGACACCAAGATGGGCAGCAAAGCCGACATCGTCATGTCGATCATCAAGACCTCTAGCGTAAACACCAGGCCAGCTATTGGTGCCTTAAAAATACCTGCGATGGCTCCTGCTGCACCACAGCCCACCAATGTCATCAGCATCTTACGATCCAGATGGAACAATTGTCCCAAATTCGATCCGATGGCCGAACCCGTCAGCACAATAGGAGCCTCGGCTCCCACAGATCCACCAAAACCAATCGTAATAGCTGATGCTATCACACTCGACCAGCAGTTGTGTGACTTTAACCTCGATTTATTCGACGAGATGGCATAGAGGATGCGCGTAATACCATGCGAGATATTGTCTTTTACGATATAGCGTACAAAGAGCGACGTCAGGTAGATACCCACCACAGGATACACCAGATAGAGCCAGTTGGCATGCGACTTCTCAAACGAACTTGTCAGCAGCATCACAATCTGGTTGATGATCCAGTGGAGCGAAAAGGCAGCGACAGCCGCAAAGAAGCCTACAATCAGAGCGAGAATAATCATAAACATCCTCTCGCTGACATGTGCCACGCGCCACTCATGCAGGCGCATCAGCCACTTAGGTCTTCTGTCTGTTGTTGCTTCCATTCTTATTCCATTGACACAGATTCAATCCACGTTAATCTGTGAAATACGTGCCTCATATTATTTCCTGATTATCTCAACTTCTCCGTTTCCTTTTAACTTGATAATGCTCGATGGGGTATGAGGCTTATGCTCCTGCCTACGACTCCAGCATACATAATCCACCGCCTCGATGATTCTCGGGTCGATGTCACTGTAATTCTGCGCAGCAGGCTCCCCACTGATGTTGGCAGAGGTGGAGACGATAGCCTTTTGGAATCTAAAGCAGAGTTCCTTCGAGAAAGGCTCGTTGGTAATACGCATACCCACACTACCATCTTCAGCAATCAGGTTCGGAGCCAGATTGATGGCTCCATCGAGAATAAGCGTCGTAGGTTTTGAGTCTCCCTCCTTTAGACTATCCACAATCTGCCAAGCCACATCAGGCACCTGTCGAAAATACCGTTGCATCCTTGCATCCGAATCAACCAGACAGATCAATGCCTTCGTATCGTCGCGCTGCTTAATCTGATATACTTTGGCCACAGCCTCCGCATTAGTTGCGTCGCATCCTATGCCCCACACGGTGTCGGTCGGATAGAGAATTACTCCACCCTTTCGCATCGTCTCAACAGCTTTCTTGATATCTTCTTCTCTTGTCATAATACATATCATTAGAACGAAGGGTTGATGGTAAAGCGAATACCATGCTTGGCAGCAGTAGGCAGGTAGAGATAATTGATACGATGAACGTACTCTATCTGTATAAGACTGAAGATGTTCTGCACACCGATGGCATACTCGAAATAAGGGTGCTTGCTGTCCATGATAAAGCTGTTCGACGGGAACACCATCAACCGCGAACTCGACTGGTTTTCTGGTAGATAGGGATTATTTTTATCAGAGAGCGCACCCCATAGCCCCTTAAACTCTAGGATTTCACGCCATTTCAGTTTGCGCAACAAGGGAATGCGGTTGAATATCTTACCACCCATCTCCCAAGTAAACATCAGCGAACCAAAACGGTCGTTCAAGAACTCGATATTGTTGATCATGTTAAACAGCTGCGGTGCCACCACATAAGAGAGGTTGGCCTGAGGCATAGGCAGCAATGGCCAAGGAACCTGATTCCATTGTATGCCTAATCGCAGACGTGTATCGATCCTACCCCAACTCATCGGAAGCCAAGTACGACGGAACCACTCAAACTCTGAGTAATTATAAGCATAGTCGCCACCTAAGAATCCCTGATAGCCAATAGTGTGCTGCATCTGTGCATACCAGGCATCCTTATTCGTGGTACGACGACGCTGCTTGGTATTGATAAATTTCTCATCGGGGGCAAAACGGATACCAAAGGTCGATTCCGTATAACGCATCTTAGAGAGTGGTGTAGCCTCTGGACCAACGGGCAACAGCTCAAAACTTCCGATAGGCTCTATACGCTCCATCTTCAGGTCTGCTGAAAAGCGCCAATGCGTAGAGGTCTCAAATTCGTAAGCCAGCCTCTGGGTGTTATACATAAACATCTTATCGATATCGTGAACCTTAAACGAAGAGAACACATTATCCTTATCCGTTACAGCATATTTATCGCTGGGCAAGGCCACATCGCGTTTTGAAGAGAAGATAATGTTGTTCACAGGGAACTCCTGAGGCAGATACGACTTAGGCGTAATCGAATAAGTGAGTTCTGCGTTATAGTATTTCTCGTGCGTCTTCGTGCCGTAGGCCAAATAGCCTTTGGCGAAAAGGTGGCGATTCAGGTTGGCTGTGGTCTGACCACCCACACGGAAACGCAGACCGTCGTAGAAGTTCTGCGAGATAAACGTGTTGATGGGGCCAACGTCAAACTTACTGGGTTTATCGCGCGAGCCTGTTTCCAGATAGTTCTCAAAGAGTGCTTTCAGCACAAAAATAACATACTTAAAGCCCTTCAACTGCTCCAGATGATCGAGGAAACCACCCATGCCAGCCTCACTCTTGGTAAACTCCACCTGTCGATGTTCGGCCCAGAACTCATCGCTACGGTTGTCGGAGCCAGGCTCCACCTGTAGCGGATTCTTCTTCTTGAACCTCGCATCAGCAATGGGGTCGAAAGAGAAATCGGTCTTACGCGTCGTTCGCGTCACCACCCCTTTTTGTATAAAGTCGGTTAGCATCAGCTCCACCACCATATCGTCGATGGTGAGTAGCCACTCACCGTCATCCTGTTGCGAGAACTCCTGCATACACTGCATCGACTCCACCCAGTTCACATCGCTCGAACGAGGTATATAGAGCTCGCAACGCTTTACCTGATAATGGAGAGTGGTATCGGCAATGATATATATCTGCCCACGGAATCCGAAGTCTTGCTGGTTATTAGGCAGAAAATCAAGCTGGATACAGCGGTCGTTGCCTACATAGACGGTATCGGTGATATAATAACGATAAAACTGGATGGCATCGCGACCGATAGGTGAGCTGAACTTATGGCGCATCAGCAGGATATAATCATCGTAGATATCCACGTCGGCAAATGTCTCACGCATCACTGTAGTCAACATATCGCCAGTCTGGAACAAGTCGTTCACACCACTCGACTTCGTACCTTTCACAATGGTACGCTCTGCCTTGGGATCCTTGCGCCACAAATGTTCGGTCACCATTTCATCGACCGTCAGCGGCAACCACAATTTGTCGGTGTATTGACTGGTGTCAACCTGCTCTCTAAGCCAAGGATAACGCTTGAAGATACCCTTCTCGAGTGTCTCTTTCTTGATATCGTTGAGGCCGAGTGCTATCTTCTGATAACTCTGATAGCTATAGTAGTCGTGACGCTTCAGGTCGGCTTTCTTCTTGTTGGCAATCACCTTGCGCATCAGATCAACGGCAGGGTTGTTCTTTCGGCGATAGCGAGAACTTTTCTTCGACTTGATGGTCACTTCACTAAGCGTACGATTGTCAGAAGCCAGTCGGATGGTCATCTGAGTGGGAGTCTTTGGATTCACGTTGATCACCTGCTCACGATAACCCACTGAACTGATGGTCATTCGCCAACCGTTATGGCGCTCTATGCGGAAACGGCCATTACCGTCGGCCACTACCGACACATTGTTACCTTTATACTGGACAGAGGCATAAGGCACTGGTCCACCATCGGATTCATCAACCACCACACCTGTTATCTGTGCTTGTAGCAACAGGGGAAGCATCAACAGGATGGATATAACTATTTTTCTCATAAGTCTAGAACTCACTTGTGAAGTGGAATTTGATGTGTTTAAAGTCTTCTTGCGCCATTGAGAGCACGTAACCTGAGTCTGCGAGGAATACGTCGCGCCCCTCCTTATCCTTAGCCATATATTGGTATTTGCGCTTCTTGAAGTTCTCCAACTCAGCGTCGTCGTCGCTCTCTATCCAACAGGCTTTATACAGATGCACAGGCTCCCAGCGGCACTTAGCGTTGTACTCGTTCTCAAGTCGATACTGAATCACCTCAAACTGCAACTGTCCCACCGTACCGATAATCTTGCGGTTATTGAACTGATTGACAAAAAGTTGGGCCACTCCTTCGTCCATCAATTGGTCGATGCCCTTCTGCAGTTGTTTCGACTTCATAGGATCATCGTTCTCGATATATTTGAAGAGTTCGGGCGAAAATGAAGGCAATCCGCGGAAATGCAGTTGCTCGCCTTCGGTGATGGTATCGCCAATCTTGAACACGCCACCCGTATCGGGCAGTCCTACGATATCGCCTGGCCAAGCCTCGTCGATGGTACTCTTACGCTGTGCCATAAACTGCGTGGGCGAGGTAAATCGCATCGTCTTCCCTTGCCGTACATGCAGATAGGGCACATTGCGCTGGAAACGTCCTGAGCACACCTTACAAAAGGCGATACATGAACGGTGGTTGGGGTCTATGTTAGCCGTAATCTTGAAGATAAAGCCCGTAAATTTAGGCTCTTCGGGCTGCACATCGCGTTCCTCTGCCTTCGTGGGGCGTGGTGAGGGAGCTATCTCCACAAAACAGTTCAGCAGCTCCTGCACACCAAAGTTATTGAGGGCAGAACCAAAAAACACAGGAGCCACCTCAGCCGAACGGTATGTCTCCACATCGAACTCGGGATACACACCATCCACTAGTTCCAGGTCTTCACGCAGTTTCCCTGCATCCTGTTCCCCTACCCGAGCATCGAGTTCAGCGCTGTCGATATCCACTTCCACCTTCTCAGTCACTCGCTGCTTGTCGGGGGTAAACAGGTCTAGTTTCTGTTCGTAGATGTTATACACGCCCTTGAACTTGGCACCTTGGTCAATAGGCCACGACAAAGGGCGTACCTTGATCTCCAGTTCCTGTTCCAGTTCATCGAGCAGATCGAAGGGGTCACGTCCCTCACGGTCCATTTTATTGATGAAAATAATGACGGGCGTCTTCCTCATGCGACAAACGGTCATCAATTTGCGTGTCTGCGTCTCTACACCTTTGGCACCATCCACCACGATAATGGCCGAGTCAACAGCTGTCAGCGTACGGAAAGTGTCTTCAGCAAAGTCTTGGTGACCTGGGGTGTCTAGTATGTTCACCTTATACTCGATGTCTTTACCATCGGGGGTATAGTCAAACTCCATCACTGAAGTGGATACCGAGATTCCACGCTGTTTTTCAATGTCCATCCAGTCGCTTGTAGCTGTCTTCTTGATCTTATTATTCTTAACGGCTCCAGCTACCTGTATCTGGCCACCAAACAACAGGAATTTCTCCGTCAGTGTGGTCTTACCGGCATCCGGATGCGAAATAATCGCAAAAGTTCGTCTTCTTTCTATCTCCTGATTCATAATCATATTTTTAAGACACGGATAAACGCAGTATCGTGCCTATATTAATTGTTTCACGCACTCCACGAGGCTTTCTTCCCAATAGGGGATTTCGAGGGCGTAGGTTTGTTTGATTTTGGTCTTGTCAAGCACGGAATAGTGGGGGCGCTTGGCTGGTGTGGGATACTCCGACGTGTGGAGCGGACGCACATGACAAGTGGTGATACCTGCGATGCGGTGGATAGCCTTTGTGAAGTCGTACCACGAGATGGCACCCTCATTCGAGAAATGGTAGATACCAGGCACAATGCCCTGATTGATGGCCGCAAAGATGACCACAGCCAGGTCGCGGGCATATGTCGGCGTACCAATCTGATCAAAGATTACGCCCAACTCTGGTTTCTCCTTACCCAACCTAATCATCGTCTTCACGAAATTATTACCAAAGGTGGAGTAGAGCCAAGCCGTACGAATGATCATCATCCTGCGACAAGTTTTCCGTACAGCCTCCTCACCAGATAGTTTTGTACGTCCATATACACTATTAGGACACACGGGGTCGCTCTCCACATATGGTGTATGGTTGGTACCGTCAAACACGTAGTCGGTCGATATCTGAATGATCCAGCCCCCACGTTTTTCAATAGCAGCAGCCAGGTATTCAGGTGCCGTAGCGTTAAGCTTGGTACAGAGTACCAGATTGTCCTCAGCCTTATCCACAGCGGTGTAGGCGGCACAGTTCACGATACCGTCGATCTCGTGTTCCTCCACAAATGTTTCGATGGCTTTCTGGTCGGTAATGTCGAGTTCTGCCACATCCGTATTAAAATAGGTATGCTGGGGGTTCTTCTCCTCCAGCAACTGCATCTCGTTTCCTAATTGGCCATTACAGCCCGTTATCAATATTTTCATATTTCCTCAATTATCTGTTGGACACAAATTAACACTGTCTTCTTTCTGAGCATACTTTTTTATTTAGTCAAATTTCAGACCTTCTTCCTTATCTTTTTTGTAGTAATCTGAGAGCATGCCTATAAAGGTGGATATCTCCTTCACGGCATGCTGGGTGTCAGTAGATATGTCCTTCTTCTGCAGTCGAAGCATCATCACCCCATAAAGCGAGTTGAAACATGTCTCAATCTCGTTCTCGTCCTTATTGGCACCACGATTACGGAGCTCCACGATAAACGGAAGCACTTTGTAGTACTCCGTGTTGTAAAAGGGGAACTTCGGAGACTGCAGTAACTGGTTGTTCAACTCAATCAGCATCTGCATTGTCACTTGGTTAATTTGCAGGTGTCCCTTTTCGCGACAACCCTCCTGATTCATCATACGGATCAGATTGCCAAACCAGTCGATTTCCTCTTCTTTCTGCTCGTCGGTAAAATCGAAACGCTCCACATATTCACGCTTAATACGTGTCAATGAACAGTCAAAAGCCCTTATCGTGTCCTCAATCTGCCACATATACAATAGATACTCGGCTATATTACTTTTCCTCAATTTGTTTGCTATATACATAATTCTTTTTAACCGTGTTAATCAGTATTCATCCGTACCTAAAAGCGCAGCAGGTTCGTGGTGAGTCCCAACAGCATGATGACCGATCCGATAATCACAGCCACACCAATCACCTGATTGATGATACGGATGCCGTTGGTATCAAACTTCGTGCGGATCTTATCCACCAGCCACGTCAGTCCCCACCACCACAGCAGGGCGCCACCAACGATGCTGGCAAAGCCCACCACCATCTCAAACGGATGGTCGGGCAGCACAAAGGCGAACTGGGCATACATAGCCAAAAACAAAAAGATAATCAGCGGGTTTGAAAATGTCACGAGGAAAGCCGTCCACGTGTTATACCACAGCGTACCCTTCTGCTGGCCACTCTGGTGCATCTTCCTCGTGGGATCCGATCGATAGGTGTAGAGACCAAAGCAGAGCAACATGATGCTACCCACTATCTGCAGATAGAAACGGTTCTGGTCGTTGGTAATGAAATCCATCACAAATGACATACCGAATCCAGCAAAACCCGCATAGATGATATCGCTGGCAGCAGCACCGATACCCGTAGCCAGTCCATACCAGCGCCCTTTGTTCAGTGTGCGCTGTACACAAAGGATACCAATAGGCCCCATCGGAGCACTGGCTATTACTCCGATCATCATCCCCTTAAAGATGAAATCTAATATATTTATAGGTATATGTATCGGCATATCGGGTGCAAAGTTACGAAAAAATCCCGAAATTAATGGTTAATTTCCGTAAAAACAGCCTAAGAATGTAGCTTTTTTGTTAACTTTGTACCTTGGAAACAATAAATCGGAAAATAAAACTTTAAACCATATTAAATATGAACGAACAAAACTCAACTATCAAACCGTATGTCATCGGTTTAGACTTAGGAGGAACAAACTCTGTTTTCGGCATCGTCGATGCCCGTGGTGAGATTAAGGCTACAACAGCTATTAAGACCGGTTCATACGAGACGGCCGAAGAATATGTAGATGCCTGTGTAGAGGTTCTGAAGGTTATCATCGACCAGGTGGGTGGTATCGAGAAGATCAAGGCTATGGGTATTGGTGCGCCTAACGGTAACTATTATAACGGTACCATCGAGTTTGCGCCTAACCTGTCTTGGGCCAAGAGCGGAGTAGTGCCACTTGCTAAGCTGTTCAGCGAGCGTCTTGACAATATCCCCGTTGCCCTTACCAACGATGCCAACGCCGCTGCTATTGGCGAAATGGTATATGGTGTGGCTCGTGGTATGAAGAACTTCATCGTTATCACTCTTGGTACGGGTGTAGGTTCTGGTATCGTTGTCAATGGTCAACTGCTCTACGGTCACGATGGTTTCGCAGGTGAGTTGGGCCATGTCATCATGGTGCGCGGCGAGGAAGGCCGTAGCTGCGGTTGCGGTCGCACAGGCTGTCTCGAGGCTTACTGCTCCGCTACCGGTGTGGCTCGCACGGCGCGTGAATTGTTGGCCAAGAGCGATCGCCCATCACTGCTCCGTGAGCTCGATCCCGAGAAGATCACCTCCCTCGATGTCAGCATCGCAGCTGGAAAGGGTGATGAACTGTCAAAAGAAATTTATGAGTTTACAGGTAAGATGCTAGGTGAGGCTTGTGCTGACTTTGCAGCATTCTCTTCGCCCGAGGCATTCATCTTCTTCGGTGGCATGGTCAAGGCTGGCGAACTACTGATGAAGCCTATTCGTGAGGCTTACGAGAAGAGCGTCATGAACATCTTCAAGGGCAAGGCCCAGTTCCTCGTGAGTGGTCTCGATGGAGCCAGTGCCGCTGTCCTCGGCGCCTCCGCCATTGGCTGGGAAATCTAGTAATCAAACAAGAAAGGCCCGACTCAGTCAGGCCTTTCTTAGTGTTATAATTATTCAATTGGCTACGCCTCAATTCCTTTCAACATTCTTGGCCTCCTCCAGTTTCCTTAGGCAGTAATTGCGGAAATCGGACCAGTGGTAATAGGGGGCGCAGTCGGTGGAGATTGGCAGAGTAGCCTCTTGTTCGTTGAGGAGCACCTTCAGAAGTACGTCCTTGTCTCTCGGGTTGCTGCGGTAGAAAATGAACTGCAGGTTGGCACCCATGGGAAAGACGCTGGAGCACCACCACCCTTTCTCTTCAAGCTCGTCAAGGTTATCTGTGGCCAGATCGTAGCCGTTGATACCAATCAGACAAACCAGCGGCAGCAACACAGTCTCATGACCATAACGCAATTGGGCACCCGGTTTATCCAAGCGGATGCAACTGTCGGCATCAGCGATAAGCTGACGCAGCAAAGGAATCTGGCTGGTAGGCTGCTTGCCACCATTGAGCTTACAAGCACCATGCTGGATATACCATAGGGCATTGTCAATCTGCCACATCTGGTAGAGCTCGTCGATCTGAAAGAGGTCCCGCAGATAGGTGTTTTGATAGAGGTGGGTGTTCTGCTGGAAGAGCCCCATCTTCATAAGGTAATAGTTAAAATCCTCCTCATCAACAATCTCCTTCACGATATCGGGGTTTTTAAAGATGAGTTCCATCAGTCGGCTGTTGCCCAAACGGGGATTGACATAGGCATCATAGGCTTTCTGTGCCTCAGGAGTCATATAGCCTCGACGCAACTTGCGGTCCTGGTGGTTCATATACCACTGGTAGCGCTGTGAGGCTTCCATCGTGATGCGCAACTTGGGGTTATGCTGCTTCATCTCCATCATGGCGACACCCATCGACGCAATGCATCGTGGTATGATGGTACTGATGCACTTAACACGCGCATCACCGCTAAACACTTCTGGAAAACGCTCAACCATTCTTTGGGCAATCAGACGATGCTGCTTCTTACCATAACTAGTAAGCTCGCCCCAGCGACCTTCGGTGTCGGCCATGATGAGCTTCATCTCTTCGAACACACGCTCACCAGTGGGCGTGAGTTCGTTGACGCTGTCAGCATGGGCCATCATCTTAAATGGCGTATCGTAGCCAGTGCGACTATTGATATAACGCGACCCGTGACGGCCGTAATGCGAGATGTAGAAAGGCTTCTTGCCCTTGGGCGACGGTGTCAGATTGTTAGGTATGCTGTCGGGATAGGTATCATAGTTGCACGAGGCATAAGCAGGTTTCTGGATGATGAGGTCTCTCACCGTCTGAGCTTGAGAAGGTATAAAAGTAAAAAGGTAAAAAAGTAAAACACTTATCACCAACAACTTGAATATAGGGTATTTGTGGATCATGTCAATTCATTAATCTTATTTTTCTGCTGCATTCAGTCGGATATTCTCGTAACGATAAAGCTTACGCAGGTAGTAGCGCTTCACGTCATCCCAGTGGTAATATGGAGCACAATCAGTCTCGATGGGCAGGCGCGCCTCCTGGCCATTGAGCAGCACTTTCACGAGTACATCGGGATCGCCCTGCTCACTACGGTAGTGGATCATCACGATGCTACCGCCAAGGGGGGCAATACGATAGTTCACCCAACCCATATCGCCCAGGGCATCAAGATTGTCGGTCTGCACACCACAGCTATCGAGCTCCATCAGACAAGCCAGCGCCATCACCACATTCTCGTTGGTGAAGCGCAGATGTGCCATGGGATGTTCCCGTTTCTGCACACTGTCGCCCATGTGGATCATGTTGCGCAGGGTGGCGCGTTGCATGAAGGGCTGGGTGCTACCATTCAAGGTGCAGGCTCCGTTCGTGATATAGTATTTGGCGTTCAGTTTTTTCCAATGGCCCCGGATCTCTGCTGGTGTAAAAAGGTCGAAGAGTGACACATGGGCAGCAAGGTCAGTGTGCTGGATGCTGCCTGCAAGGACGAAAAGCTGACGGCTCAACGTCTCCGGATCAACATGAGAGATCAGGAAATCCTGATCGGTGAAGAGCGATTCCATCAGACGAGCATGTCCTGAATGGAGGGCCAGGAAACGATCATAGTGGACCTGTGTTAGCGAGTCCCAACGCAGGGCTTCGAGCACCTTATCCTGAGGTTCCATGAAACGGTCCTCCCTATGCGTACACGACAGGTTCATGTTGAGGGGCTGAATCATCGACGACAACTGCACCATAGCCTCCTCGACTGTCAGGAGACAGTTGTTCTGTACAATGCTACGACCACTGTAATAACCGTCAGACGAAAAGACGTCAGGGAAGCGCAGCACCATCTGGCGGATTTGCTCCCGACTCTGGTGTGCACCCTTAGACGTAAGTTCACCTATACGGTCCTTGGCATCGCGACGCAACAGGTCGAGACGCAGTTTCACGTCCTTACCCAGTTTCGTCAGTTTCCCCAGACTATCAGCTTTAGCAAATACTTGATAGGGCTCCTCGTATAAAGAAATTGACTCGCGATAATAGGATCCAGGACAGCCGTAATGGTTAATGTAGAATGGTTTCTTACCCTCAGGGGCTGGTGTATCCTTGGGCATCTTGTCGATGGGAAGAGCATAGAAATTGCCTGCTGAACGGTTAGGATCAGCTTGTAGCTCCTGAGCTACGGTCTGAGCCGAAGCCGTAACAGCAACCATCAGCAACACAGATAAACATAATTGTTTCATAACATGATAATACGACTTACAAAGGTAGTCATTTTTATCATAATAGCGACAGATTCCTACGCTATCTTTATATTAATTAACGATTACGAACGTGTTTTATTTTGTATTGTGCATGAATTACACTATCTTTGCAACCAGAAAACTAAGCCCTAAGAGGAAGATGAAAATAATTCTATCTACTATGCTGCTGTTAGGAGCGGTAATAACAGCTGGAGCAAAAGAGGTACCGCAAGTGATGAACGTGATGGGAAGGCAAACCATGAGTCTGAACGGCGCATGGAATTACATCGTGGATGTGCAGGAGGAGGGTTACTACGACTACCGCATGAACCCGACGAGATGGGGATTCTTCGTGAATGCCAAACCCCAGCGACCAGAGGATCTGATCGAGTATGACTTTGACAAGGCTGAGACCATGCAGGTTCCGGGCGACTGGAACACACAGGACGAGCGACTGTTTTTCTACGAAGGTACGGTGTGGTTGAAGAAAAGTTTTGAGTTCCACCCCCAGGAGGGACGAAGGACGCTAATCTATTTCGGGGCAGCGAACTACGACACTCACGTGTGGGTGAACGGTAAAAAGGCCGGCCATCACATCGGGGGATTCACGGCATTCAATTTCGACGTGACGGAACTACTAAAGGATGGTGAAAACGTGGTAATCGTGAAGGTGGACAACAAGCGCCATGCGGAGGACGTGCCTACACAAATATTCGACTGGTGGAACTATGGCGGTATCACCCGTGATGTCTACCTAGTAAACGTAGCATCCTCCTACATCGAAAACTACAAACTGGAACTCAGCAAGACGCCTGCCAAGAAAAAGAACCATCGTCTGATACACTTCACAGCCAAACTCAATCAGGCCGAAGGCGGACAGTCTGTCACGCTCCGCATCCCCGAACTGAAAGTCGAGAAGACCTTTACTACCGACGACAACGGCACTATCAACTGTCAACTCTCAATTGTCAACTGTCAATTGTGGTCACCCTCGAACCCTAAGTTATACCAGGTTGAAATCCTGCATGGCGAGGACACCATCACCGACGAGATAGGTTTCCGAACGATAGAGGCACGGGGCAAACAGATTCTGCTGAACGGTCAGTCCATCTTCCTTAAGGGCATCAGCCTCCACGAAGAGAAACCTTACGGCGGTGGTCGAGCCAATTCAACTGAGGATGCCAGAACGCTATTGTCGTGGGCAAAGGAATTAGGGTGCAACTTCGTGCGACTGGCCCACTATCCCCACAACGAATACACCGTGCGCGAGGCAGAGAGGATGGGAATCATGGTGTGGAGCGAGATACCCTGCTATTGGACCATCGCCTGGACAAACCCCAAGACCTATGCCAATGCTGAGCAGCAGCTGAGCGACATGATTGAGAGAGACCAGAACCGTGCTAATGTGATCATTTGGAGCATCGCCAACGAGACACCCCACTCTGCCCAACGTGACAACTTCCTAAGCCGATTAGCCAAGCATGCCAGAGAACTCGATAACAGCCGACTGATATCGATGGCTATGGAGGTGACTGGCGCCTCAAACTACCACAACAAGTTGCAGGACAACATGAGCCAATACGTGGATATCGTGAGTTTTAACCAGTATATCGGCTGGTATCGCGACGTGAACGACGCCCCGAAGATGACATGGGAGATTCCCTACGACAAGCCGGTCATTGTGAGTGAGTTTGGAGGAGGCGCCAAGTATGGTCTTCACGGCAACAAAAACCAGCGATGGACGGAGGAGTTCCAAGAGAATCTTTACCTCGAGAACACGGCTATGCTCGACAAGATAGAAGGGCTGGCCGGTACGACACCTTGGATCCTGAAGGACTTCCGTTCACCACGACGTGTGCTCACAGGCATTCAGGACTATTACAACCGCAAGGGACTCTTCTCAGACAAGGGGGATAAGAAGAAAGCCTTCTATGTGCTCCGCGACTGGTACAGCACGAAATAAACAAATCCCCCGCAATGCCTGCGGGGGATTATTCATTATTCGAGGGTGATAGTTTGAGGTTCCTCTGAGAGATCGCAGGTAATCTGCAATTCACCATGAGGCTGGATGCTGATGTAGTTGTCACTCCAGAAGGCTGGGACGATGAGTTGACCTGCAGCATCCTTGGCCGAGAGACGAACGAAGTATCCCACAACATCTGAGGCGTTGGCCAGTGTCAGCGTCAGATGACCGTCCTTGTAAGTCTTCGACTTGATCTGCACATCAGCCTTCGGCATCTGCGCCAATGAGGTGTAGTCGGCAAAGCGTGTAAACTCGGTCTTATACCAGTCGGAGGTGCTCCAGTCGTATTCGTCAGCCACCGAAGAGAGGGCATATTCGTTGCGAGAAACCACACGGCCCTCGCAGTCGCTCAAAGTGAGGAAGAGGAACGTAACGCCATCGGCTGTAGGCACGTCAAAGGTCTTCACTGAGGAATAGGGAGCCACATTCACGGGCAGAGAGCGCTGGGCCAAGAGCCGGCCATCGAGGGCATAGAGATGCATCGTAGCCTGCAACTGACGCATGTCTCGACACTCATTGACGGCAAAGACGGTGCGCTTGGCGTAATCATAGATCAGTTGCAACGGAGCATTACCTTTCTTCACAGAATAGTATGAGGCATTGGGCACGAGATAATAGTCATAGAGTTGCCAGTAAAGACCCGGGCGCGCTGAGTTGAGCATCCACTGCACGATACCTGTTGCTCGGGGCACATTGACTCGGAACGACTCGAACATGGCACGAGTGCCATCGTAATTCACAAGGTTGGCCTTGCGGAGGAAATCATCGATTCCAGTAGGCTCACCGTAACGGCCTTTAATCACCATCTGCAGACGACTGAGCGTGTTCATGGCCGAAGCAGAGGCCGTGCAGTGATAATTCCACACATCGCTGAGTGGCCAAAGATTCTTGCCAATCATTTTCTCAAGCGACTCACGCACAGGCAACTGAGCACCGATGCCCGTCTCTGTGTTGAAACCGAAGGCGCCACCTGGTGCTTGTTCCAAATACCAGTAGTTAGGCGCCACATAGTCGTAAGGACCTGCCATCTTCATTCCCGAGAGTCCTGACACCTCACTCTTGGTGTTGGCTGCCGAGATGAGATGGGGACGATCATCGTTCTGCTTCAAGATATCGATATACTGTCGCTCGAGATCGGGATGGGGCAAAAGGTCGCTACCCACAAACCAGGCGATGATACTGGGATGGCGGCGCAACCAGCGCACTTGATCGCCAAACGAACGACTAATGAGAGTCCTATCCTCGGCACTGACGATGCCACCATACTTCTTATCGATAGGTTTGCCCAGATACTCAGCCCACTCCCACTGACAACTCCAACCCGTAAGCACCATCAGGCCATAGCGGTCGCAGAGATCGTAGATATTCTGCGATGTGCCCCAAACATTCTCGAAGCGGATACAGTTGAGGTTCATATCGCGCACATAGCGCACCTGGAGTTCGTTGGTCTCTGGTGTGTCTCGAAGAAAGATATCATCTGTCCATCCGGCTCCTCGGATAAGTACTGGACGACCATTGAGCTCAAAAGCACGAAAGCCCTCAGAGGTGTAGTAATCCTTGATCTCACGGATACCAAACGTGAATTGTTCGTTGTCGCTCACCTTATCATTAATGACAAAC
Organism: uncultured Prevotellaceae bacterium; assembly: GCA_902771155.1. The sequence continues at coordinate 53,473 of CACXVS010000007.1, read as the reverse complement.
TCGAGTGTCATGTCATAGAGTTCGGGCTTGCCCATGTTATGGCACCACCACAGACGGGGATTCAAGACGTGGAGGGCTTCGAGATCGCTGACGCAGAACTGAAGAACTTCATGAGGTGCTAAAGCGACAGGAACAGAGAACGTACGACCGTCGAAACGACCTCTGACCTCACCCTTGACAGGTTTGTCGGAGAGATTGCGGAGTGTCGCCCTCACCGTGAGCCAAGCTTCGCTAAGCGTCTTGAGGTCGAGCTTTGATTCAACACTACCCTCGCCAATGGCCACATCACCCGTACGCACAAGGCGCACCTCACGGAACAATCCCATCGACTCGTCGAGCGGACGCGGATTCCAGTCCACAAAACCGATGTTGGGTTCGCCAGGCTGAGCTTTAAAGATTTCTACCTCAAGTTTATTCTTTGCCTTAGCCACACCGGTGATGTCAAGGATATGACGACGGAACGGACCGCAGAGCGTATCTTTAGAGGCCACCTGCACACCATTCACAAAGACATTGGCACGATAACAGATGCCATCGAACACGAGCAACACATGTTCATCGCTGCTGAGATTCTTCAGGGCAAAGTCGCGACGATACCACCAAGAGCAGTCGAAGGGCTCACTATCATATTGTTTATAGGCCACACCCTCAAGGATGCCCTTATAGAGACCGTTTCGGGTAAGGGTGCCCATAATGGTGGAAGGCACTACAGCATCGTAAGACTTCTTGGATTGTGAACTCTGAACACGCCATCCGTCACTCAGCAACTGTTCGGAGGCATGGGTCTGCATAGCGGCCATCAGCATGACCAATACTAATAGTTTTTTCATATTTTCCTTTGGCTTATAGTTATTTGAAAGTCCAAAATTAGTAAAAAACCTTCAATCAAGGGTGTAAATACAAAGAAATCGGTCGTGATTTAAGATTATTTTTAATAATTAGCGGATAACTATACAGAAATCTTCGTATCTTTGCAGTTATGATAAACCATAAATTAATGACCCTATGCCTGATGGCAGGACTCAGTCTGGCCACTATGGCGCAAACATCGAGAACCGAGCTGCTTGCTCATTTGGACCTGGCTAGCGGTAATTACTGTAATTACCCCAACCCCTCAGGTCATGTCACCCCTGCACCTGATGGCTACGAGCCCTTCTATGTGACTCACTACGGGCGTCATGGTGCCCGATATATGACGGGCGACGAGCACTACGAGTACACAATTGCCAAGATGGACACAGCCAGGAGTCTTGGATTGCTGACGCCCTATGGCGAAGACGTGCTGAGACGACTGAACATCGCTGCTGAGGATGCCAGACAGCGTGCAGGAGACCTGACACCATTAGGCGGTCGCCAACATCGTGCCATCGCCCATCGGCTCTACACAAACTATCCCTCTCTGATGAGTCAGCCTATCAGTGTCAAGGCCAACTCTTCAACCGTGAGGCGCTGCATGCTCTCGATGGCTAATTTCTGTCAGGAGCTGTTAACGATGAACCCTAAGCTCGACATCACCATGGATGCCAGTGAGCACGATATGTACTACATCATACCCAACGACAGCATCTATCTTCCAGAGTCGGAGACCGATGCTGCGCTCTATGAGAAACTCGACTCTTTCCGTCACCAGATGCTCAACGGGCGCCACCAGTTCGAGATGCTATTCACCGACACAGAGCAAGCCGGACAGTTCATCGACCACTATCAGTTTACTGACGGACTTTGGAACATCGCTGCCGATATGGATTGTCTGCCTGAACTGGGACTTAGTTTCAAGGATCTGTTTACCGACGACGAGTACATCGATGGCTTTAGGGCCTATAATGCCAGCTGGTGCCTGTGGGAAGGACTGATGCCTGGTGCACAGCACAGCTATTACGCCATCTATCCGCTGCTGAAGAATGTCCTCGACGAGGCCGACCAGATGCTGGCCTCTGGCAAGAGCGGCGTACGTCTGCGCTTCGGTCACGACAGTGTGGTACTGCCCTTCGCCTTTATACTTGGTGTAAAAGAGACCATAGGAGGCACCGACGATATGGACGACCTGCACAATCATTTCGCTTTGTTCCGTCTGATCCCTATGGCCGGTAATATCCAACTCATCTTCTTCCGCAAGCAAGATTCAGACGATATCCTCGTGAAGTTCCTGATGAACGAGAACGAGACCTCCATTCCCATCGCTACAGACTGCTACCCATTCTACCACTGGAAGGACGTAAGTGCCTACTACCGCAACATGTTGAAAGAAGCCAATATCACCTACAAGAAATGAGACACCTTATTATATATATAGCATTGCTGGCTGCGACCACCGCTACAGCCCAGACCACGAAGAAGGAAATCCTTAGCGACATCTACCGCACAGGCTCTAATTACTTTGCCTACCCAGGCCCCAGGCAACAGAAACTGACCAAGGCGCCCGAAGGTTACGAGCCATTCTACATCAGCCACTACGGGCGGCATGGGTCGCGCTATATGTCAAGCAACCAATACTACACTACAGCCATCAACAAACTCGACAGCGCCAGGCAGTTCGGTTTGCTCACGCCACTGGGTAATGACGTACTGGCTAAGTTGCGCTTAGGCTATGCCGATGCCTGGCACAGAGACGGAGACCTGTCGAAACTGGGTGCACGCCAGCATCACGAGATTGCCCATCGTATGTACGAGCGATTCAGAACGCTCCTTTCGCAACCGCTCAAGATTGATGCCAAATCATCGACCTCAAGGCGCGTCATGCTCTCGATGTTCAACTTCTGTCAAGAGCTCCAGTCGTTGAATCCTGCTCTGGAGATCACGATGAACGCCAGTGAGCGCGACTTCCGTTACGTGGTCGAGGACCTCAGCATCAAACCTGAAGTAACACCCCAGGCCAAAGCGCTCCATAAGGAGGGGTCCGACCTCTTCGAAAGTGCTCACAACCCCACACGACTGATGATAGCGCTCTTCAAGGATGCAGAGAAGGCAAAAACATTTGTTGACGGACGCGAGCTGATGGAAGCCCTCTACAATGTGGCCGAAGACCTACAGAACGTACCCGAACTGAACATCTCACTCATAGATGTCTTCACCAATGATGAACTGTTCGATATGTGGCAGGGATATAATGCCGGGTGGCTATTGAACACAGGACTGGTGCCAGGCTCGACACCCTATTACCTACAACAGAAGGAGGTGCTCGACAGCATTGTGAGTACAGCCGACAGAGTGATCAGGGAAGGCAAGCCCACAGCAACACTTCGCTTCAGTCACGACAGTTCGGTATTGCCCCTGACCTATCTGTTAGGTCTGAAAGAAGCTATGGGAGCAACATCCGATATTCAGAACCTCTACAAGCATATCTCCATCGACAAGATCATCCCGATGGCAGCAAATATCCAGATCATCTACTACCGCAAGCAAGACTCTGACGACATACTTGTAAAATTCCTGCTCAACGAGAACGAGACCACCATTCCTGCGCTGACACCAGTCACTACGCCCTACTATCACTGGAGCGACGTGAGAGCCTATTTGACACAAAAATAGCACTTTTTCTTTCGTTTTATTAAAAAAATCGCCAAAAAGTTTGCACAGAAAAAGAAATATGCATATCTTTGCAGCCGAAACAAACAAAAACAGAACATGAAGTATATGAACAACATTTGGTGGTGGCGCTCTCGAGATTAAAATAGTCGCGAGGCTTATGGCCGTATGTTGTCATCAGATATAAAAAGGCTCGTCGCGACTGCGACGGGTCTTTTTTAGTTAAAGATTGAACATTGAAAGAATAAAAGATATGAATGATTCGATTAAAAGAAACCAGAATGAACTTGGTCATTATGACGAACGTGGGAATCTTCGCACGGAGAGCAAGGAGAGTTATTTCGTTGACGAAAGAGGTTTTTACGGAGAGTTCGGAGGCGCCTATGTGCCCGAGATCCTCTACAAGTGCGTACACGACCTGCAGGATGCCTATCTGCCGATTATCGAGAGCGAGGAGTTCAAGGCAGAGTATCACGCCCTGCTGAAGGATTATGTAGGTCGTCCGTCACCCCTTTATTATGCCAAACGCATGAGCGAACAATACGGGTGCCAACTCTACCTGAAGCGCGAAGACCTGAACCATACGGGTGCCCATAAGATCAACAACACCGTTGGACAGATCCTGCTCGCCAAGAAGATGGGCAAGACGCGCATTATCGCTGAGACGGGAGCCGGACAGCATGGTGTTGCTACTGCTACGGTGTGTGCACTGATGAACATGAAGTGCGAGGTGTTTATGGGTGCTACCGATGTAGAGCGCCAGCACACTAACGTAGAGCGTATGAAGATGTTGGGTGCTGAAGTGCATCCCGTTCGTACGGGGAACATGACACTGAGCGATGCCTGCAGTGAGGCTATCCGCGACTGGTGCTGCCATCCTGCCGACACCTTCTACATCGTGGGCTCTACCATGGGACCACACCCCTATCCCGACCTTGTGGCACGTATGCAGAGCATCATCTCGGAAGAGATCAAATGGCAACTCAAAGAGAAGATCGGACGCGACTACCCCGACTATCTTATCGCCTGCATCGGTGGAGGTTCTAACGCTGCCGGCACCATCTACCACTATGTGGATGACGAACGTGTGAAGATTGTATTGGCCGAAGCAGGAGGTCATGGTTGGGAAACTGATTATACCGCAGCCACCATCCACAAGGGTTCGACGGGCATTCTTCACGGAGCGAAGATGCTCGTGATGCAGGACGAAGACGGTCAGATACAGGAGGCCTTCACCATCTCGGCTGGTCTCGACTACCCAGGCGTTGGTCCCATGCATTGTAATATGGCCAAGAAAGGTCGTACGAAGGTGCTCAGCATCAACGACGACGAGGCCATCTATGGTGGTTACGAACTCACCCGCATGGAGGGCATCATCCCTGCCATCGAGAGTGCCCACGCTATCGCTGCCCTGAAGAAACTCTCGTTCAAGCCCGACGACGTGGTGGTACTCACCGTCAGCGGTCGTGGCGACAAGGATGTGGAGACCTATTTGAAGAACAAACAAATGGCTAAGGAATATGGAAACTTTTAAATATACGACAAGTAGTAAGACGATCCTCGCAGACCTCTACACCCCAGTGGGTGTGTATATGCGACTGAGAGATATCTACCCCCAGAGTGCACTGATGGAGAGTTCTGACTATCACGACTCGAACAACTCGCGCTCGTTCATCGGCATCAACCCCATCGCCAGTGTCGCAATCGGACATGGCGAGGCCACCGTTTCCTTCCCCGATGGCAGTATCGAGAAGCACGAGGTGAACAAGACCTATCGCTCTGACAAAGCCATCCATGCCCTCATCGACCACATCAAGGTGGAGGGCGAACATGCTGAGGTATGCGGACTCTATGGCTATACCTCGTTCAACGCCGTTCGCTACTTCGAGGATATCGCCGTGAAGGATGAGACCCAGGAGCGCAACGATGCACCCGACATGCTCTATATATTATATAAGGTGGTGATTGTATTCGACCACTTCAACAACACGCTGACCATCGTCACGCTGGGCGACGAACAAGAACTCGACACCATCTACAAGCAGATGAACAAGGCCAACGTGAAGGCCTACGATTTCCACCCTGTGGGAGAGACCACTTCGCCCCTTACCGACGAAGAACACAAGGCGAATATCCGCAAGGGCATCAAGCACTGTCTGCGAGGCGATGTATTCCAGATTGTGCTCAGTCGCAGGTTTATCCAGAAGTACGAGGGCGACGACTTCAAGCTCTATCGCGCCCTACGCTCGATCAATCCTTCACCCTACCTCTTCTACTTTGATTTCGGAGGATTCCGTATCTTTGGTTCCTCACCCGAGACGCATTGCCGCATCGAGGGAAGAAAGGCTTATATCGACCCCATCGCAGGTACCACCAGGCGAACGGGTGATGCAGAGGCCGATCGCAAGGGAGCCGAGTATCTGCGCAACGATCCCAAGGAGAATGCTGAACACGTGATGCTGGTGGATCTGGCACGCAACGACCTGTCGAGGAATTGTCATAGTGTGAAAGTCGATTTCTACAAAGACCTGCAATATTACTCCCACGTCATCCATCTGGTATCTCGCGTAAGTGGCGAACTCGACGAAGGGGCCGATCCCATCAAGGCTTTTATCGACACCTTCCCTGCAGGTACGCTGAGTGGTGCTCCGAAGGTGCGCGCCATGCAGCTCATCTCCGAGTACGAGCCCCACAATCGTGGTGCCTATGGCGGTTGCATCGGATATATAGGACTCAATGGTTCGTTGAACCAGGCCATCACCATCCGCACATTCGTTTCACGTAACGGTGAACTCTGGTTCCAGGCTGGTGGTGGTATCGTGGCCAAGAGCAACGAGGACTACGAGCTTCAGGAAGTGAACAACAAACTGGGTGCGCTTCGTCGCGCCATATTAATGGCTGAAAAGATGTAAGGTTATGAAGATAGTAATCATAGACAACTACGACTCGTTTACATATAATCTGAGTCATTTGGTTAAGGAGCTGGGCGCAGAGGTAACCGTACTACGCAACGACCAGTTCGAGCTTTCCGACCTGGAGCAGTACAGTAAGATTCTCCTCTCGCCAGGTCCTGGCATCCCCTCTGAGGCAGGTCTTCTGCTCGACGTCATCAAGACCTATGCAGGCAAGAAACCCATCCTTGGCGTATGTCTGGGTCATCAGGCCATTGGCGAGGTGTTCGGGGCCAAGTTGGAAAACCTCTCCGACGTCTTTCATGGCGTAGCCACTGAAGGCACGCAGTTTGGTAACGACGAGATTTTCTCCGGTCTCCCAAGCCGCATCACCATGGGGCGCTACCACTCGTGGGTGGTATCGAGGGAGAACTTCCCCGATTGCCTCGAAATCACCGCAGAAAGTGACGAAGGGCTACGGGTAGGCGACGGAACGTCGGGGATGGGGCTACGGGTAGGCGACGGAACGTCGGGGATGGGACAGATCATGGCCCTGCGCCACAAGACGCTCAACATTCGAGGCATCCAGTTCCACCCTGAGAGCGTGCTTACCCCCGACGGACGCAAGATAATTCAGAACTGGCTCTATCTCTAAAAACTCATCACTAAACACTAAACATAATTATGGCACAGACAATGAAAGACATCCTGAACAGGATGCTGAACCACGAGGAGCTCTCTCGTGAAGAGATGAAGAATATTCTGATTGGCATCACTCAAAGTGAATTCCCTACAGAACAGATTACGGCGTTGCTGACAGCTCTGCAGATGCGTGGCGTCACCGTTGACGAACTGCTTGGTTTCCGTGACGGCATCCTGGAGACAGGCGTTCCTGCTATCCTCAACGCCGATCGATATATCGACGTGGTGGGTACGGGTGGCGACCGCAAGAACACCTTCAACATTTCAACCACCTCGTGCTTCGTCATCGCAGGCGCAGGCTACAAGGTAGCCAAGCACGGCAACTACGCAGCCACCTCTGTATCAGGCGCTTCGAATGTGATTCAGCACCACGGCATCAAGTTTACCGATGATATCGACAAGCTGAACCGCTCACTCAACGAGGCCGGTATCGTATATCTCCATGCCCAACTCTTCGCCAAGGCCATGAAGTTCGTGGGGCCCATCCGCAAGGCACTTCAGTTCCCCACGATTTTCAATCTGCTGGGTCCGCTGGTGAACCCTAGTCAGCCTAAGTGCCAACTCCTTGGTGTGGCCAACCTCGACCAGATGCGCCTCTACCATCAGGTGTATCAGAAGATCGGTATCGACTACGGCATCGTGAACTCCATCGATGGTTACGACGAGATATCGCTGACGGGCGACTTCAAGGTGACCACCAAGAACTACGAGCGCATCTTCAAGCCCCAGGATCTGGGCTTCGAGGTAGCCAAACCAGAAGAACTCGTGGGTGGCGCTACCGAGGAAGAGGCTGCTCAGATCTTCGACAGCGTACTCGAGAATCGAGCCTTGCCCGCTCAGAAGAATATCGTGCTGGCCAATGCGGCCTTTGGCATCCAGGTGCTCGAGAAGGGAGAGAAGTCCATCGAGGAGTGCATCGAGATTGCCCGTGAGAGCATCGACAGCGGCAAGGCCCTTGCTACCTTTAAGAAATTCGTTGAACTAAATAGTTAAATCGTTATGGCAGACATTTTAGAAGACATCGTCGCTTACAAGAAACTGGAAATAGAGCGCTACAAGAAGGAACTCTCGCAAAACATTCTGGAGAGCCGGGTGGAAATCCTCAAGAAGGGGCAGACGGAATCCATGAAGGCTGCGCTCAAAGCCTCCGACACTGGCATCATAGCCGAGTTTAAGCGCAAATCGCCTTCCAAGGGGTGGATCAACAGGGAGGCTATGGCCAACATCATCCCCCGCCACTATCAGGACTATGGTGCTGCTGCGCTGAGCATCCTCACCGACACCCACTTCTTCGGAGGTAACAGCGTGGATATCAGGAACGCCAGACTCTCGAAAGTCAACATCCCCATCTTGTACAAGAACTTCATCATCGACGACTACCAGATCTATCAGGCACGCCTCACAGGAGCCTCTGCCATCTTGCTGATTGCAGCCTGTCTTTCGAAGGACCAGTGTCGAGACTACATTGCCAAGGCCCACGAACTGGGTCTCGAGGTGCTGCTCGAGATGCACACTGAGGAAGAAACCGAGTATGCCGAGCTGGAGCCCGACATGTATGGAGTGAACAACCGCAACCTGGGTACCTTTGAGACCGATGTCAACAACTCGTATCAGTTGCTTTCACGATTGCCTTACGATGGCGTGAAGGTGAGCGAGAGTGGCATCAGCGACCCCAATGTCGTGAAACAGCTGAGAGACTGTGGTTTCCGTGGTTTTCTCATCGGAGAGAACTTCATGAAGGAGCCCGATCCAGCCTTGGCCCTAGCTAACTTCATCGCCCAGCTCAAAGCCCTCAACACCCTCAATGCCCAAGTATGACGATTAAGGTATGTGGCATGCGCGATGCCCTCAACATCCATGAGGTAGAGGCATTAGGCATCGACCTGATGGGGTTCATCTTCTGGCCCAAGTCGAGTCGCTACGTATCACAAAAGCCCGATTACCTGCCTACTAGTTGCAAGCGTGTAGGCGTGTTCGTGGATTCCAGTATCGAGGATATCCGCCAGAAGGTGCACGACTACGGCCTCGACATCGTCCAGCTTCATGGGCACGAGCGTCCCGGGATGGTGCACACCGTCAGCCTCGAAGGCGTGAAGGTCATCAAGGCCTTCAACATCGCTACGGTCTCCGACCTCGAGCAGACCAAAGCCTATGAGGGCATTGCCCACTACTATCTCTTCGACACCAAGGGTAAGATGGTGGGAGGCAATGGTGAACAGTTCGACTGGAGTGTGCTCACAGCCTACAAGGGTTCCACGCCCTTTCTCCTCAGTGGAGGCATCGGTCCCGACGATGCTCACCGCATCCGAGACTTCCACCACGAGCGATGCATCGGCATCGATCTCAACTCGCGCTTCGAGCTCGCCCCCGCCCTCAAAGACGTAACCGCATTAAAAGAATTCATTAAAAAGATTAAGATATGAACAAGATTAACGCTCTTTTCGCAAATCATAAGGATGAGAAACTCCTGTCGCTCTACTTCTGTGCTGGTTGCCCCACGCTTGAGGGCACAGCCGATGTGATCCTCGCCATGCAGCGTCGCGGCATTGCCATGATCGAGGTGGGCATCCCCTTCAGCGATCCCCTAGCCGATGGTCCCGTCATCCAGAGTGCAGCTACGCAGGCACTGAAAAACGGCATGAACCTCCACACGCTCTTTGTCCAACTCAAGGCCATCAAGGACCAAGTACAGATTCCGCTCGTGCTGATGGGCTACCTCAACCCCATCCTGCATTATGGCATCGAGCAGTTCTGTAAGAGTTGTGTCGAGAGCGGCGTCAGTGGCATGATCATCCCCGATCTGCCCTTCAAGGACTATCAGGACATCGTGAAACCCATTGCAGACAAATATGACCTGAGAGTCATCATGCTCATCACGCCCGAGACCAGCGAAGAGCGCATCCGCTTCATCGACGACAATACCGATGGCTTCATCTACATGGTCTCCTCTGCCGCCATCACAGGCGCCCAAAGTTCGTTCGACGACGCCAAACAGGCTTACTTCCGTCGCATCAACGCCATGAACCTGCGCAACCCCCGCATGATCGGCTTTGGCATCAGCAACAAACAGACTCTCGAAGCCGCCCAAAGCAACGCCGCAGGCGCCATCATCGGCTCCAAGTTCGTCACCCTCCTCAACGAATCCACCACCCCCACCGAAGCCCTCGACAAACTCTTCGCCGCGCTGAATACTTAAAAAGGGGCGTTACTATATATATTAATAAGGTGTAGTAACGTATTTAATTGTCACAACTGTCACAAACAAAATAGCGGGGTGCCATCAAGCGCCCCGCTACTCTATGCAATACTATCTTACAATTACCTTTTTACCATTACGGATGTAAAGACCCATAGTAGGATTGTTCACACGCTGACCCTGAAGGTTGTAATACACATCTGGCTCGCCTACCCTCTGCGGAGCCTCGCTGATGCCTGTCGTGCCTTCATCATCACCATTCATACCACCAAAGACGGGGATGGCGATGACATCGTCGTTACTCTCGTCTGAGAGGATCATCTTGCAGAAGGATGACTCTCCAGACTTACCACGGGCACCGGAGGCGGCATCGCGCTTCGGAATGGGCAGATAGCAGCGGTTGGCACCCATCTTCACACCATCTTCCTTCGTCACCTTGTAGAAGCCTACACCACTCTCACCATTCGACAAGTAATAGTTGATGTAGGTTATATCTCCATCCGTCTCTGTGGTGTAAATGGTCTGAGCCGTCTCTGAACCTGTGAACATATTCTCATAGACGGATTGAACCATAGTCGTGGGAACATTGTACACCCCTTCCTTATCAGCCATCACCAGGATACCTGTCTGGGCAGGAACCTTCTTCACTCGTGTCAGCCAGATGACACCTGTACTATAGTTATAGCCAGTAGCCGTATAAGCCTTCACGCCTTGAGCATCAAGACTCGTAAAGTCTATGTTCTTGCTGGTATAATAAGGCACTTGCTTAGCTGCACTTATCTTAATCACCTCGGCATCACCCTCAGCACCATTGGCTGGAATATCTGTCAATATCGGCAGATAAGCACGGTTGGCCTTTATCGAGACACCATTTTCATTCGTCACCTTGTAGAAGCCCACACCGGCATCTCCCTTCGACAGATAGTAGTTGGTATAGTCGCCATCGGTCGTGTAGAGGGTTGTGCCCTCGAGCGTACCCTTGAACATATTCTTATAATAACAATCGCTAGATTTCTCAGAAATAGGAATAACGTAGGTACCCTCTTCGCCCACCAACAAGAAGCCCGTCTCAGCAGGCACCTCATTGATACGAGATAGCCATATAGTTCCAGTTGACTTATCATAACCTGTAGCGACGTATGCCTTTAAAGATTTCACATATCTAAAGTCCAGATTCTTGTCACTATAATAAGGCACTTGTTGGGCAGAACTGATAGTAATCTCCTCGCCTTCTATTTCCAACATGTTTTTAAACAGGTTCCAAGGCGCTTTTATTTTATAATTCTCATACGCTGTGGGTAAAACATGGAGCGTTGCATTTACAATATATGACTCTGTAAACACATTTACTCCTGTAGTAGGAACATTAACTGCGTAAGACGTTACCTCTTGTAAGTTTTGACATCCTGAAAAAGCATAATTACCAATAGTAGTTACCTTTTCTCCTATCTTTAATGACATCAAAGATTCTAGTAGACTGAATGGTGAATTATGTTCTGGATATGTAATATTTCGACCTAAATACACTTCACTTAAAGACGAATTCAAAAAACAATTGTTGATAGCAAGATTTTCCGTTCCATCCTCTATGATGAAAGAAGTTAGGGATGGAGTCAAATTAAATGCATCCTCACAAATCTCTGTAACACATTGGGGGATACTAATCGTTGTCAAAGCCTCACATCCATAGAATGCTTGTTTGCCGATTTTCTTCAAACTTCCAGGAAATACTATATTCTTTAAAGATTTCATTCCTACAAATTCATAATCACCAATTTCTGTCACATGATTACCTATAGTTAATGTAGTCAAAGCTTCTTTATTGTTTCTGAATGGAGAGCTACTATCTGTATATACTAAATTTCTTCCTAAATACAAATTCTTTAATTGACATCCCTTGAAACGACTCCCTTCCAAAAACTCCAATGAATTAGCACCATCTTCTATCACTACAGAAGATAATGGGTCACAATTTGAAAAGGCGTCTAATCCAATCACTGAAACATTTTCTGGAATGTAAAGTCTTGAAATCTTCCATCCCGAGCAGGCTCTTTCGCCTATTTCATTAATAATCTCGCCAATCCGCAAGGCAAAAGAGGAGCCTACATTTGCAAAAGGAATTGTAGTTTCTTCTGGATAATAATTATCATAACCTACTATAACTCTGCCTAAATAAATACTATCGATAGGGGTATTTTCAAATGGCATAATAGTGCTATAACCATTATGATCATTTATTAGTCTTAAGGTGTCAACACCCTCCTCGAAGGTTATTGTTTTTATTTTCTCACATTCTGCAAATGTCCCACCTGCCAATTCTGTCACCGTCTTACCTATTGTCAAATCAAATGGCGTTGTAAAGGATGCTAATGACGAATAAATATAATTGTAGCTATTATTTATTATATTTCTACCTAAATATAGATTTGTAATTGGACACCCTTCAAAAGCTTTCGAATAGCTTTCTTCACGGATAGACAAGGGCTGATCACCATCATCAATCTTTAGATCAGACAAACTAATACAACCATAAAATGCGCCTTTTCCAATTGATGTAACCGAGGCTGGTATGGTAACTGAGGTAATACTTTCACAGCCATAAAAAGCATTACTCTCTATCTCTTCCACACTTCCTGGTATTTCGATATTTGAGATATTTTTACATCTACCAAAAGCATTTTCCTCTATTGATGATAATCCTTCTGGAATGGAAACAGAAGACAAATTTTCACATCCATAAAATGCATTTCTACCCAAATAATCTAATTTCTCAGGTAAAACCAAAAATGACAAATTTGAGCATCCGCTAAACATACCATCTGCAACAATCGATACATTGTCTCCATAAACAACTTTTTTCAAAAACTCATTATCCTTAAAAGGTGATAAAGAATTGTTACCATGATTATTATATGATATATCATATTTTATATTTCGACCAATAAAAATGCTATCTATCGGACAACCCAAAAACCAGTCAATATAATAATAGGAATAGGCACAAAAAGACAAAGTGTCTGATCCTTCTTTAAATACAACATTTTTTAATTTAGTACAATCCATAAAAGCGTGTTCATCTATTGTTGTAACACTTCCCGGAATACAGATAGATTCTAAGTTTATGCAATATCTAAACATATCATAATTGATCGTTTTCAATCCATCAGGAAGAGTTAGAGATATACAGTTTTTATAGGCATTCCAGTTCGACAGCTTTACACCTTGAGGAATTACGGTATTAATACTTGCTAAAATCAAAGTATTCGTAGCAGTTTCTATAATGGCATTACAATTATCACGTGAATCATATACAGGATTTGCCTCATCAACAGTTATTGATGATAATCCTATACAATCATTAAACGAAAAATCATCAATACTTATCACACCTGACGGGATTGAAATCGAGGAAAGATTGTAACATTCCGAAAAAGCATTTCCTGCGATACTCGTTATGTCTTCAGGAATGATCGTATTATTGCATCCCAATACTAATTCGTTGTTTTCTGTTCTAACAATTGCATTACAACTATTTCTGGAATCAAAAACAGAATTGTTTTCATCTACAATTATAGAGTTTAATTGATTGCATTTACTAAATGAATTATTTCCAATGTATGTTATATTACTTGGGATGAATATAGAAGTCAAGCTACTACAATTCATGAATAATCCATCTTCAATATTAGTGTAATATTCGTTAGTAGGGAATGTAACAGAGGTAAGATCTGTACAACCAGAGAATGCATATTTACGAATGGAATAAACTCCATCAGGAATCAAAAGTGAAGATAATCCACTACATCCGTAAAAAGCATATTCACCTATTGAGGTCACGCTTTCTGGAATCACAATTGAGGTTAAACCACTACAACCGCAAAAAGCATATTCTCCAATTGAGGTCACACCTTCTGGAACTACAATTGAGGTTAATCCACTACAACCAGAAAATGTATATTTCCCAATAGACTTAACATTAGAAGGTAGTATTATTGAAGATAAAACACTGCAACCACCAAATGCTTCATTACCTATTAATTCCACACTTGACGGAATCGTAATCGATGTCAAGCTACTACATCCATAGAAAGCACTATGGCCAATGGATGTCAAGTCATTAGGCAATGAGATTGAGATCAAGCTACTACACCCACTGAATGTGTAATCTTCTATTTGGGTTATATTAATGGGGATAGATATAGAATTCAAGTTGCTGCAATTCACAAAAGCATCTTTACCTATTGTTGTTACACTATTAGGAATTGAAATGGATGCCAGACCGCTACATCCCGAAAATGCAGATGGAGATATGCTAACAATTCCATCTTTGATGTTAATTGATGTATTTTCTGGCATTTCCCCTTTATATTTATATACTACTTTTCCTGCACAGAATAAACCGTCAGGCTGATTTGCATACCATGGTGTATTATCAAAAGCCCAATTACCAATATATTCTACACTATTTGGAATCGTAATTGAAATTAACGAACTATAACCCTCAAATGCACGTTCAGCTATGGATGTTACTCCGTTCTCTATTTCTACAGATTTTATCCACGATTTATAGCTATCACATGGTAAAGACCACATTTCACCTACCCCGGAGATTTTTAGCACCCCAGTATATGTATCAAAAGAATATTTAACATTTTCCCCACAATATCCATTAAAAGCACCTAATGCACTAAAATGGGGTTTTTGACAATATGACCCAGAATCATATTTAGATAGAGTACTGGCTGGAACGTAAACAGTTAGATTTGATAATATATTTTCGTCAATAAAACTCAAGAAGTTAATTAAATAGTCAACATTCGAATCTGCCAATAATGCAAGAGAAGTGAGGTTTATGCATCCTCCTATGTCAGAGCTTCCCAAACTTGTTACACCTGCAGGAATAATTAACGATGTCAAGCTACTACAACCTGAGAATGCATGAATTCCAATGCTTGTTACACTATTGGGAATAATAATAGATTTAAGACCACTACAATCTTCGAATGCCAATCCTGATATACACGTTGTTCCATCTTTTATGACAACGCTTTTGTTATCTGAGGAACCTTTATAACGGTACGCTGCTTTCCCAACATAAATTAGACCATCTGGTTGGTTTTTTAACCATGGTGTTTCAGTAAACGCATTGCTTCCAACATATATAACGCTATTGGGTATTGAGACATTCACCAAACTAGTACAATAGTTAAAAGCTGCAACATCTATACTTTTTACATTCTCAGGAATAGTAACCGACGTCAAACTAGTACAGCCAGAAAAAGCACCTATTTCAATACTATCAATGCTGTTGGGAATAGTCACAGAAATCAAGCTACTACATCCGCTAAATGCCCATCCACCAATTGAGGTCACGTTGTATTTAATATCACCATAAGTTATTTCCTCAGGGATTACAATCACACCGATATAACCATTTGGGTTAGATGTTACCTCTGCAGTTTTATCTTCCGTATTCAAATTGTAAAAGATGCCACCAATCTCCACAGCATCGGCACTTGCAAAAAAGGGCCAAAGAAACATAAGATATAGTAACAAATATTTCTTCATTGGTTCAATTGTTTTAGTTATTATACTATCCGAGGGCAAAGATAAGAAAAAAAGCGGCTCATTCCAAATAATTGAACCACTTTTTCAAATTAAAACATCTATTTCTTTTACTGCATCTTGAATGTCCTGGCATCAGGATTTGTTTCGCATGAATAAATATCGATGATAAGAATTGCTTTATCCCTTATCTGATACTCGATGCCAAAACGTTCCACAAACACGATTCTTATACCAGGGAAGTCAGTAAGTCTGCCTATCTCTGGCATAGATGCAACAAGTTGAATCTGCTTACGAATCATCTTCAACAGCTTCCTGCTGAAGTTGTCACTACCATTGCGTTCGTCGAAAAATTCCAGTATTGCCTCCAGGCTATCAAAGTACTGAGGACTATAGCTGATCTCTAAAGCCATTTAGCAAATCTCTCCTTAAAATCAGCCTCAGTGAAGCATTTACCATCCTCAAAATCGCGATCACCTTTCACTGCAGCGTCTCTCATTTCCTTTGTCAGCAGGATTCTACCAAACTCATCAGTACCAAAAGCCTTATTAACCTTTATATCCTTGCTCAGATATGCAGCCAAAGCCACCTTATCTGGCTGACTTAAATTCATAACCTGATTTAATAAGCCGCTCTTTCTCACATCCTCACTAAGTAAGGCTGCTGCAGGCTCTGATACTTTCATCTTATCTTTATCTTCCATAGATACTATGTATTTGCTTGCAAAGGTAAGAAGAATAATTGAGAATTCCAAATTTTCGAGGGGTATTTTTATTGGGGCCAGATGATGGAAAGGAAAGAAACGGACAATTGTTTTTGAGGTGGGGATGGGGTGATTATGTGGGATTAAGGGGAATTTTTGCGGGAATTAATAGTAGCAATTGCGGGGATCAATAGTAGCAATATTTTCAGTTAATAGTGGGTATTATTGCCTTTGATGGCGTAGTATGACGTATTTGGAATTATATTTACATATTATAAAGTAATTAAAAGTAATATATTGCGCTCTGACTGGAAAAATATGGCGCGCTGGTTAGAGAATTTTATTTCCCTAACGAGGGAAAAAGTTACGAGCAGGAAAGGGGCTTCCGACAATAAGCTGCCAGCAATTGAAAATAGTGGACACTTATTCAAAAATAAGGGGCGAGTATTGATTGAAAAGCAGGGCTTATTGGCGGGGTGATTCCAGGCAGGAGGTGTGCTATGCGCGGGGGGGCTGTGACAATTGTGACAGTTATTTTAGGGAAGAAAAACTACTGCTTAATGCTTACTAATATATATAATATATATATTATATATATTAGTAAATGAAAATCTAATGTTTTTTTAATTGTCACAACTGTCACACTCGTTTGGTGGTGTCGAAAAAAAGCGCTACCTTTGCACCCCATATATATAATAAGTGTAAGATGGAGAAGAAGATAACGGCTGAACAGATGCATCAGCTGCTGAAGAAAGAAGTGTTCATGGATGCCGATCTGGACAAGGTCGCAACGATGAGCGAAGACGAGCGCCGAAGGTTCATGATGGCTGAAGCAGACGCCTTGCTGAGTCAGCGGGATTATGGCGATTCGTTGGAATGGTTTATCTACAAGTTTCTGAATGATGAGCGCGAGCGTCGTATGGATAATCCCTTGTACGAGGAAGAGAGTGCATTGGCTGATTGGTACGAGGAATTGGCCGAGTTTGGTTTCGACCTGTACTTCCACCACCCTCTCGACCTGAACGTGATAGAGCCTGGTATGGCTATACACCCCACTGAGCCAGAGAAGGACTTTACGATAGAGAACGAGAAGTTGGTCAAGTGGCTGCGCGAGACGCCCTACAGGCACGTGGCTGCGCTCATAGCGCGCATCGTGATAGAAAGAGAGTACGCACGCGTGGTGGGGCGATTTGATGCGGTACAGGACTACTATGCAGAGAACTGCAACAGCAACAACGTCAACGTGAAGGAACTTGCGGAGTGCGAGGCGTATATCAGCAACGTGCTCGAAAGCATTGAGACCGTAAGAGCGCATCAGCAGCGTGGGCGCGAGTTGGGACTGAACGACGAGGAAATGCGCGTGGTGGATGCCCTCTGGGGGTGGATGCCTCACGACTACGAGGAGCCCTACCCTGACGCTGCGCGAGAGATTTACCAAGCTGCAGAGGCCAGCATGCCTGCACCAACGGTGATTCGTAGCCGCAACGGGTTTGCCCTCTTCAAGCAGCCACTGATGAAAAAGCTGGAGGACATCTTAAAGAAATACGATCTTGACATCGACCTCACCGATGAGTATAACATCACGATGGGCTATCTGACGGAGTGGCTCTTCGCGAAGTACATGGGTGACGCCATCAAATATGACAACCCGCTCGATGGATACCAGGACTTTTAGCAACATACCTACATTCAGTCGTCAGCGTAGTTACGAACGACTGCAACTGGATGCCAACAGGCTCTTCGACATCGGCTGGCTCATCGAGCGACTCACCATTGAGCTCCGCTTCATGTTCCACGATGACAAGGTGCCTGCCTACCCACAACTCATGCGCAACCTAAGGGGCAACGCTGAGCACTGGTTTGCTTGGGAGATGCTGCACGCCCACGCCAAATCGATCGGCAAGATTCGCGACATGCAGCAACTGTTCCCTGAGCGCGACCTGCTGGTAGAACAATTGCAAGAGGAGCGCGAGCAACAGATCAAGGAGTTCTCGAAACTGATGATCTCCAAGCGATGGGACATGTTGAGAGACGACGACACCTCGTGGCGCAAGTTCGCCCTGATGATGTATAAACTGAAGGAAACGCCAGAAACAGCCGAGCAGTTTTTTGCGCTGACAGACTATATCTTCATGTTGACCATCGTGATTATGGGCAAGGAGAATCTGTATTTCCCTGACACAACAGAAGAGGAGGAAGCGGAAGAAGCATCGGAGACCACTGAGTATGTCAGTTTCGACTCCATCGACGTGAAGGCAGAACTGAAGTTGTTTTTCAAGGGAGCATGGTTCGACAAGTTCAGTACCGACAAGAAGCGCTTTACGCCCGAGTGGCGCGATGTATTTATCAACAAGCTGATAGCCTCGACCTATGGCAACGAGATTCTGAAGGACATGAAAAAGAAGCCGCTGATGGTGAAAGGTCCCATCTTGGGATGTCTGAAAGCTGCGGGTGTGTTTAGTAAGGATCAGAGTAATCTGGGTATAGCCAAAGAGATACTCTACCCCAACTGGAACATGCTGCCCAGCGATCGCGAGTCTGTCATGGAGAGAAATAAAAAGGCGAAGACACTCTCAAGCTATATTGGCTTGGAGAAGAGGCAAAAATTCTATTTCTGGGTGATTGATTATGTAAACGGAGCACCTACAGAAGAGTAACGAAATTCGATTGGAATTCGATTAGCGTTCGATTGGCAGAAAAAGTCAATCGAACGTTTGTTTTTTTGTGGCCAGAAATGTTAAAAACGGGAACGCTCGAAAAATATATCTGCCTATAAATCAATATATTACGAGACACACTAAAATAAAATGAAAATTTTAACATTCAAAATTTGGAGGGCAATAATAGAGCTTTACCTTTGCACCGCGATCTTTGACATGTTGATACAAAGGACACGGCAGGAAGGCCTGCACGACGGAAAAAAGAAAAAAACTGTCAAAACAAATCAAACAAAACAAAAACAAACAAATGATTAATTTAATTACAATCAAAAATGGGCACAAGATGGCCCGCAAAGTAACAAATCGCGAGGAATTCCTCGCAGTGCGCAACTCGGAGGCCAACCTCTCAAATCTGGCGCTCGCCCGCATGGGTAACGCTGACGCGAAGGCTCGCCTGGTGCAGTTTGCTTATAATGATCTGATGCCCGATGGCAAAGTGGCAGGTTGCTGTCACCCCTCGGACTGTTTCTTCTACGATGTTGACTGCTACGACCCTGTGGAAGCAGAGACAGCAAAGGAGAAAATTCTCTCGATGAAAGATGACATCGGCTTGCTGATGCTCGAGCGTTCAGCTGGTGGCGGATGGCATCTGGTATGTAAGCGCGAAAAGGGAAAGACGATTCTTGAGAATCTGGTGCGAGTATCATGTATCCTCAAGGTGCAGATGGACACGAATTGTCACGACCTGGGTCGCGTGGTGTTTTCTACAAGTGGTGATGAGCACGACTTGGTGTATCTTGACGACCAGATCTTTGAGACCAGCCTGACGGTTGAGGAGAGCGCTGAGGAGTACAATTTAATAAAGGTACGCACGCGCGAGGGTCTGGAAGAGGTACCAGCAGGGGCCAAGAGCGACAACAAGCACTACAAGCCTTGGGAGGATGAGATGCCTTCGCAAGTTGCAAAGCAGGTTAGCCCCACCCCATGCGAAGCCAAGGAGTTTCCTAAGGAGTATCATGGTCACTCGTTTGACGAGATCATCAAGAAGTACTGGGAGGTGAACAACCACGGCTATGAGCCTACGATGGGCGATCGCGATGTCAAGACCTACGAACTGGCTTATGCCATCCGCCACATCTGTGGTAACAACTTCGATTGGCTCGATCAGGTAATCCCCTGCTACGACGGATTTCCCATTGAGGAGAAGCGCGCCAAGATCAAGAGTGCACTGAAGAGTACCTATGAGGGTATGCCCCGTGCACTGATCAATACGCTCGATGCACTGGAAGGCAAGGGAGAGACAGATGCCAATACCCAGAAGGATGCCCCCTCGAAGCACGACTTCTACTTCAATGCGCCTCAGCCTCCAGAGCTGCCTGTAAAGTTGCCCAAGCTCATCAAACTGCTCACCTCGAAGGTACCTGGTGTCTATAAGCCAGCCGTAGCCAGTGGCGTGTTCCCCTCGCTCGGAGCCCATCTGTATCAGACATCCTTCAAGTACACAGATAATGTGGAGCACGAGGCGACGCTGATGGATTGTCTAGTGGCAGAGTCAGGTACAGGTAAGGGTTGTATCGACAAGCCCATCGACCACATCATGGCCGACATCCGCGAGCGCGACAAAGTCAATGAGCAGCGCGAGGCTGAGTGGAAGGACGAGATGAACACCAAGGGCGCCAACAAGGACAAGTCGAAGCGCCCAGAGGGTCTCATCATTCAGGAGATTCATGGCGATATGACCAACGCTGCTTTGGTGACGCGTACGGACGAGGCAGAAGGCCATTTCCTTTATGTGAAGGTGAATGAGATCCAGATGTTCGACGCACTCAAGGGTAATGGCAAGAGTGGTCATCAGTTCCTGGTGATGTGTCTCTCGTTCGACCCTGGCAACCGCTATGGTCAGACACGCGTGGGTACGCAGTCAGTAACGAAGACCGTATGTCTGCGCTTGAACTGGAACGCCAATACCACACCCAAGAAGGTGAAGAAGTACTTCAGGCCCGTCTGCACTGACGGACCCGTGCAGCGCATCAGCTTCAGCACGATTCCTCAGCGTGAGATTGGTGCAGAGCAGCTGGTGTTTGGCGACTACGACGCCAAGTTCGTTGAGGAGTTGAAGCCCTACATCCTGAACCTCTGCGCTTCGCGTGGTGTGATTGATTGTCCTCAGGCTTTCAAGTTGGCCAAGAAGCTTCAGAAAGAGTGTCAGGAACTGGCTGTGCTCTCTCAGAGCCGTGTGTTCGACGATCTCTCGCATCGTGCCTGTGTGATAGCCTGGCTGAAGGCTTGTGTGCTCTACGTGGCCAATGGCTGCAAGTGGGAGAAGAGCATTGAGGACTTCACTCGCTGGTCGCTGCAGAACGACCTCTGGTGTAAGATGAACTACTTCGGAGCGATGATTGCTGCTGAAAACGAAGACAACAGCTATGAGACCAAGCGAGGCCCTCAGAACATGCTGCTGATGTTGCCTGACGAGTTTACGACTGACGATGTGATCCGAGTGCGCAAGCAGTGCGGATTGTCGGAGAAGGGGACCTCAGATCAGATACGCCAATGGAAATCACGCAAGTTTGTGACAGTTGTGACAGATAATTCCTTCAAGAAAATGGAATACAAGACTGCAATATAACGGAAGAAAAAATAATCCCTCGCTCGTGAGAGCGGGGGATTACTAATTACTTCTTTTCTGCAGCCTTCTTTGCTGGGGCCTTTTTGGCGGGAGCTTTGGGCTTCTCGGCCTTGGGCTGAGCACCCTCGAGCTTCTCGAGACGAGCCTTCAGACGGGTGATCTCCTTGTCCTTCATCTCAATCTCGTCGCCCTGGTTCTTGATGGTCGTAAGCAGACCTTCGAGCTCGTCGTTGTCGATATCGAGCGGATAGAGGGCATTGACTCTGTTGATGAAGTCGCCAAGGATGTTCATGTAATTCGTGAAGGCATCGAACGGACCACTATAGATACCACGATCCAGTCCTACGTTAGAGGGCTTGGTGGTCATGAAGCGGAAGTTGTTGGAAGCCTGCAGATAGTCCCAGTCCTGATTGATGCGGGGATCGTTGGCAATGCGCAGACGATCGGCAACAGAGTAGAGCTTGTTGAAAGCCTCGTGCTGCATGGCATTACCCAGCCAGCAACTGACATCGCGCTCCTCATCAACCCACGACAGAGTGTCGGGCACGTCGAGGTTGCCCACACTCTTGCAGGCCTTGCAGATCTCGGTAGGCGTCATGAAGTTGATGCCCTTCTCCTTGGCGCATGCAGGCAATGCATGGATGAAGTCGAGGATATTCGACGACAACGGCTGGGCAATACCCAGAGCTGAGAGCTCCATGAAGATGTTGATGATCTGCTCTTCCTCGGGCAAACGGGCGATGCGGTCGATATAGGCATCAGCGAAGAGAGGATAACCGTCCCACTCAGAGTTGTTGAAGCGCAACGAGATATCATCTGAGAGTTCGATATCACGAAGCAGAAGCTTCAGATTGGGGGCGATGTTGCAGTTATAGACATAGTGGGGCGACTTCCAACCCAGCACGTGCTTGGCACCCTCGGTAAGCATACCCTTGAAACCAAGAGCGGCAATCTGGGCACCGATATCGTCGCTATAGATAAGCGAGGAGTTACGGGCTACGGTAGGCTTCTTGCCAAACAGCTCTTCGATCTTCGCTGCCTGCTTCTTCACGTCGAGGGCGAAGGTGTCAGGATTAGCTAGCGATGAGAGACCATGGCTATAGGGCTCTGCGAGGAACTCCACGCAACCCGTCTCGTTCATCTGCTGCAGCTTCTCAATCACCTGAGGAGCATGCATCTCAAGCTGCTCAATGCCAGTACCTGAGAGAGAGAAGGCCACCTTGAAGAATTTGCCGTTCTCGTTGATCATGTCGTGCAACGTGTTGAGTGCAGGCATGTAAGAGCGCTCGGCAATGTCTGTAATGCTACGCTCGTTCTCGTAGTCATCGTAGTAATAATGATCGGTACCGATATCGAAGAAACGGTAACGCTTCAGATGAATAATCTGATGTATCTCGAAATATAAACAAATCGTTTTCATAACTATTTCAATTTTCAATTATCAATTTTCAATTAATTACTGTTCCCAACCTAATGTGCGGCGATAGAGTGTGCGGATCCACGTACCCACCTTCTCCCAGGTAATCTGATCGACCTCGCGCTTGCCCTCTTCCTTGAGGTACTGGAAGAGCGACTCGTTATGGCAGATCGAATAGATGGCATCAGCCAGGGCGTGGATATCCCAGTAGTCAACCTTGATACAGTTGTCGAGAATCTCAGCGCAACCACTCTGCTTCGAGATGATCGAAGGCGTGCCGCACTGCATAGCCTCCAGTGGCGAGATACCGAAGGGCTCACTCACAGAAGGCATCACATATACATCAGATGCTTTCAGACATTCATAAACCTGCTTGCCACGCATGAAGCCCGGGAAATGGAAGCGATCGGCGATACCACGCTCGGCTGCGAGGTGGATCATCGCATCCATCATATCACCCGAACCTGCCATACAGAAGCGGACATTACGGGTGCGGTGGAGCACCATCGTAGCAGCCTCAACAAAGTACTCTGGACCCTTCTGCATCGTGATACGGCCCAGGAAGGTTACCACTTTCTCCTTGCCCGTATGGTCGGGACGCGGAATGGCCTGATACTCATCGGGCAGAGGATAAACGGCATTATGAACCGTGTAGCACTTACGTGGATCCTGATGGTACTGATGGATCACCGTCTGGCGCGTCAGTTCAGACACACACATGATGCAGTCGGCCCAGTCCATACCGTTCTTCTCGATGGAGTAAACCGTGGGGTTCACCTTACCACGAGAACGGTCGAAATCGGTGGCATGGACATGGATGCACAGAGGCTTGCC
Organism: uncultured Prevotellaceae bacterium; assembly: GCA_902771155.1. Next base: position 29,351 of record CACXVS010000007.1, on the reverse strand, counting down.
ACTAACCTGCTTGGCATGGATACCTGCAGGGAAGGTAAGCCAGTCGTGGGCATGGATAATGTCGAACTCCTCCGTGCGAGCCACCTGACCGGCAATGATGGAGTAGTTATTGATCTCTTCGTGCAGATTGCCAGGATAGCCTCCTGCAAACTCCATGGCTCCCAGATCGTTTACATTCATGTAGTTGAAGTCGGCATAGATATGTTCACGGAGCTTGAAATAGTAATCGGGATCCATGATATTACCCACGCGCTGCTTCACATAGTCGTAATCGACATCACGATAAGCGATAGGCACAGCATTCATGGCAACGATGCGACAGGCATGCTGGCTCTCATCGCCAAAGGGATGAGGCAGACAGAGAACAGTCTCTATATCTCCCTGAGCCTTGAGGCCTTCGGAGATTCCATAGTTAGCAGTGGCGAGTCCACCAAATACGTGAGGAGGATACTCCCATCCAAACATTAATACTTTCATCGTCGTTCCTCCTTATTTTTGATATGAATACTTATCCATCAGCTTGAGCGTGCGCAGGATCTCTGCCACATTCATCGCAAACGACATGGCACCACGACCATGGAATGGGGGGTTACCGTCGAAGAGCTCAGAAATGGTGCCAATGGCATGATAGTCCATCTCGTCTTCATAGCCCACCAGCTGGCGCTCGATGAAGCTCAGGCGAGAGCGCTTGTAGAGCTTCAGACAGGCCTCCATATAGAAGCCGCCAAGCCAAGGCCAGGCAGTACCCTGATGGTAGGCATAGTCGCGCTGAGTCTGCGGACCCACATAAATAGGATTGTAGCCACCACTCTTAGGAGACAGCGAACGCAGTCCCTTAGGCGTAAGCAACTCACGCGTACAAATATCTACCACGCTCTTCATCTGCTGCTGAGAAAGCGGTGAGTAGTCGAGGGCCACAGCGAAGATCATGTTAGGACGAACACTCCAGTCCATCATGTTACCATCGACATAGTCGAGCAGATAGCCATACTCATTGACGAAGGTTTCCACGAACGACTGCTTCACTTTGGCAGCAAGTTCTTCCAGATGTGCAACAGCCTTCTCATCCTTCTGATCAGCGGCCATTGAAGCACAGAACTTCAAGGCGTTGTACCAGAGGGCATTGAACTCAACGATATAACCTGAACGTGGAACTACCGGACGACCGTTGGCTGTGGAGTTCATCCAGGTAACGGCCTTGTCACGACCGTTAGAGTATAGCAGACCGTTCTCGTCGAGACGAAGGTTGGGATGACCACCCTTCTCAACATACTTGACGATGTCCTTGACGAGTTTGCCGTACTTCTTGAAACCATCTTCGACGCCCACTTCCTTCACATACTGTTGGATGGCCCATATAGCCCAGAGGGGTACGTCGGGTTGTTCAATCTCATATATCTTCACAGACAGAGGTTTCTCCTCCATGAACTCACGGAGACCACGCTCGGCAGTGCGCATCACCAATTCAAAGTAGTCGCGCTCGCCTATGGCCAGCGTCAGTCCAGGCAACGCGATGAATGTGTCGCGGGCACGGGCTTTGAACCAAGGATAACCTGCCAGCAAATAACGCTCGTCCTTCTTGTCAATCTTCTCCATTGTGCCACTACGGCGATCGCGGAAGTGGAACTGATGGGCAGCAGTGACCAGACAGTGATAGAAATTATCACGAGGTACACGGTCGGCTACCTCCTCGTCGAAGAGTTTCTTCAAAGTTGAAGATTTAATCTGAGAAGTAGAACCAGCGAATATAATGCTTTCACCCTTCTTGATAGGCATCTCAAAATAGCCGGGCACATAGAGATCCTCGTTGGAAGCATAACCACGCTCCTGCTCTTTAGGATACTCCACACCACGATACCAGTCGGGCTGGAAGACGAACTCGTTCTTCTTAGAGAACTGCATGTAGAGATCGGGATAGCCTGCATACATGCAAGTCTTGATTCCATTATCCACTGCACTATACTCGCGGCTGGCAGTAGCGTTCTCGTGGGTAAACTGGCGCACACTACGGAAGGCCAGGAACGGACGGAAACGCAGAGTGGTAGCCGAGTGGGCCTCCACCAGCGTATAGCGGATGAGGATACGGTCCTCGTAATGCTGGAAGATCACTTCCTTCTTCAACACGACACCACCCACGCGATACGTGGTAGTAGGCACGAGGCTGGCATCAAACTCACGGATGTACTTGTGTCCGTTAGGACTGAATGTGTTGCCCTGATACTTGTGCAGGCCGAGGTTGAACTCTGCTCCATGTTGGATTACCGTACAATCGAGCGAAGACAAGAGCACATGGTTCTCATCATCAAGCTCGGGTACAGGCACTACCAGCAGACCGTGGTACTTACGTGTGTTGCAATCCACAAGCGTGGAACTGCTGTAAGCACCAGAACGGTTGGTACGGAGTAATTCACGACGGAGACTTTCCTGCAGGTTAGTCATCACGGCTTTTTCTAATCGTAAATAGCTCATAGTTCCTATCTAAAGGTATTTAATTATTGAATATATTAGTCATTAATTCCCCAAAGGTAGGCAATTTATTGCAGTCTGCAAAAGAAATCAAGCACTTTAACAATTATTTAAGCAAAAATAGCAGGCAAGCCGAGTGACTTGCCTGAAGATTTAAGCAGGAATCAGGAAATTGATAACTTCCTGTTCGACGTTGATGAGATAATGCCCGACAGGAGTTTTCATCAGTCTTCCATCGATACCGACCATGGCATGTTTGGCATAATCCACCTGTATCTCCTTCGTACGATAGGGATGCACATTGCGGTGATTGAGGAAACGGCCAGTGACCAGCAACCATAGTCCTTCGATAAGTTGTACCACCTCGGGGTGATAGACCACACTGACGTCGAGCATGCCATTATATGGCACAGCATTAGGCGTCTGTCCGTAACCAGGACCAGAACCCACACAGACAGTCATCACCTTACGGTCGATCTCGTCGCTGTTGATCTTCAGTTTCATCTTATACTCCATACGGTGGAAAAGCATGACAAAGAGCGACGATATAAAAGATAAGGTACGCGAACCGAAAAGGCGACGCGTCTGGCGACGCAAGTTCATGATATCGGCCGTCATACCTATATTAATACAATTCAGGAAGTAGCGATGGCACTTCTCGCCCTTGGCATTCGAATAGCGGATACAACCAAGGTCGATTTTACGAACACGATGCTGGATGAGCCAGTCTATGGTCTGTTCAAGGTTGTCCTCATCAAACTCCCAGAAACGGGCGAAGTCGTTCATCACACCATTAGGGATTACACCCAAAGCAATGCTCTCACGCACCTCTTTCTCCTCCATCATCAGACAGTTAACGGCATCGTTCAAGGCAGAGTCGCCACCCACGATGACAATAGTCTTGTAACCATTGGAAATCATCATCTTTATCAGACGTTCCACACTATCGGGTGTCTCACTCTGTACGAAATCGTATGCCACCCCACGCGCATCTAGCACCTTCTGGATTTTCTCCCAGCGTTTGCGCTTGTTGGTAATGCCGGTCTTGGGACAATACAGGATGCCCCACTTTGTTGTTTCTACTGCCATAGTTGTATGATTTTTTGTATTTTCTCTTCCATAGAAAGGGTGGCACCGACCCAATGGATCGTGAACCCTCTGCGCTCCATGCCTCGGAACCATGTCATCTGGCGCTTGGCAAACTGATGGATAGCAATTTTGAGACGCTCATACATCTCTTCGTAAGAGAGTTGATGCGTCAGATATTCTGTGATGAACTTATATTCCAGGCCATAATAAATAAGGTCGCCGGCAGGGATACCCTCATCAAGGAGTGCCTTTACCTCTTCGACCATACCCTCCTCCAGACGAGCCTTCAATCGACGGGTAATCTTCTCACGCCTCAGTTCGCGGTCGATATCAATACCTATGATGAGGGAGTCAACAGGTGGCAGCTCCCTTTTGGGCATGGAATGGTAAAGATTGTAAGATTCTATTTCGATGGCTCGGATGGCTCTCTGACAAGAATCAACGTCTGTGGTGTTGTGCATGTTTGAGCCCGTCTTCTGTTTCAGTTCTGAGAGCATCCGCGTCAGTTCCTCCAACGATTTCCCTTCGAGTTCATCGCGCAGTTGCGGGTTCTGGGGAACAGGCGAGAGCCTATAACCTTTCAGTACAGCCTCGATATAAAGTCCTGTGCCCCCACAGAGAATGGGCACCGCTCCCCTGCTCTTTATTCTCTCGTAAGCATCGAAGAAATCCTGTTGGTATTCAAAAAGATTATACTTCGTGCCCGGTTCACATATATCTATCAGATGATATGGTATCTGACGTCCGTCCACGGTATAATCTCCGATATCTTTACCCGTACCAATATCCATACGGCGATACACCTGACGGGAGTCGGCAGAGATAATCTCTCCACCTATCTCAGCAGCAAGGTGTGCAGCCACAGGTGTCTTACCCGAGGCTGTAGGCCCTAATATCGTAATCATCTGCCGCATCATCTGTTATTCTCAATACTCCTGATTGACCAAACCATTGAACAGATTGAGGTAGAACCTGGCTGCTTTCATATCAGCGAAACCAGGACCATTACGATCTGCGAGTCCTTTCACTTCTATGCATTTATCCCTCTCAAAATAGTAGCGCCACTCGAGGGAAGGCGCATCGTTCTGAGCTTGCTGACTGAAACAGAACATCAACTCTGAGGTCTTGGTATCAATGAGATACTCGCTATAAACATGATGGTCGCCCAAGTCGGTGGTCGAAGACATGAAGTAGCAACGTCGAGTCGTTTCCTCTCCGTTTTGAACAGGTCCGAACCAGATATTCACGACATCTGTCTGTGGTGGCATATCAGGATCTTCCTGATCGTGGATGTCTATCAGAATATGACGGGGGATAGCCGACTTGGAATCCTTATCGATTTTCTGTTTGGCTAAAGCATAAGTACTCCGAATCTGCTTTAATCTCGCAGCCTTGTCGGCAGAGGGTGTGGTCACATATCTGTCTGCAGTTGCGCCCTTCTGCTCCATCAAGGCATCAAACATGGCCTTATATCTCATAGCAAGAGTCTGGTCACCACCATAACTATATAAAGAGCCGGCGCCACCAGCATCCTCACCTCCAGCCTTATGTTTCTCCTCAATAATATTGCCTAGGTCGTCATAGTAATAGCGCGACTCAGTGACAAAGCCTGCATGGCTCTCTGATTTCAAGAAGGAGAATATCAGATGACCACTGATGGCATCGAAGAGCAATTCACGATAACGGTTATGACCATTAGCACCCCACTTCTCAATCACGAAATAGCAATGAGGATCAAAGAGATCGGTCTCTACCGTGAGGCGCATCCGCTTAAAAAAGAAGGTCACCTCGGTATCTTCGTTGATGATAAAGTCATTGCTTACCTCCGTTCCGTCACTAACACTGATCCGCAAATCCATTCGGGGATTGCCGTTCTTACCATTATCATCTATATCCTTCTTGGCTTCGGCATAGGCCTTGCGAATGTCCTTGATACGCTCAGCCTTATCCTGAGCAGACGCCATCATACTCACCAAGAGCAAGGCAAACAGGGGGATGAACTTCTTCATTGTAACCTGATCATTTAAAATTCTCTATTCATCAGAAGATGGAAGGCGTTAGTCAACTCATAACCCACACGACAAGCGAAGGGGGGCTCCATCATGCGACTGCTGGTGTTGATTTCGTACACCAATCCTTCATCGTCGACCTCGTCTTCCTTACCAAAGTAGAGGCGTGTTTCGTTTCCTTCATTTTTCTCGTAATAGAAAATAAGGCCCAGGTCCTTGTCGTAGAGGAACTCCTGGTAGTACTTGTTGCCAGGTGTGTTGTAGTTATTAACAATGAAGTAGGGCTCATAGAAATAGCGGCCCATAATTGTATCTTCCTCCTGGGTATAATAATAGGTGGTCGTTACTTTTCCTACTCCATCTCCAAGGGTATAGTTACTGTTGACAACGGTCATGTTGGACGGCTTCCCAACTTTCTGAAGCTGTTCTGCATTTGCCACATTCTTTCTAGCCTCTGCATAAGCCTGACGGGTCTGTGCTACCCGAGCCTTAGCAGCGGACGTCTTCTGTGCTTGCGCTATTACTGCGATAGTGAGCAACAGGAACATCAATAATGCCTTTCTCATATTTTATAAAGATTATTATTTGTCATATTCAAAGTAATGGCGACGAAGGGTTATGTCGTCATCGAAATCTTTTTCTAAAAGACCTACCATCACACAATGCCCCACGAGGTCTTCGCCTTTCAGTTTAAGATCGAGTTCAATATATGCGTTTTCATCCACATCCTTACGAATGTGAATGGTCTGTCCATCAAACTTGTAGTCGGGATTCCTATAACCTTCAATACGATAACGATAGAGATCAACGACCTTCAGTCCATCCGTATCTGGTGCCGTATTACCAGCCTCCAAGACAAGTATCAATTCTGGTACATTCTTACCCACCCATCGCCATTCACCAACAAGGCTTTTTGCGCTCACCTTCAACTCATCCTCAAAAACATAGGGCTCTGTCTTGGTCAATACTGGTTTCATGCCATTCCATGTAAAGGTGTGAAGCAACGGACCATCTTTACCCCAGTCCTCAATAACCAGATTCTTGCCAAATCTGGGTAATCTGCAATAATAGGGATAACGGGGAGTCCATTTCCTAAATCCCAAGACATCGGGCTCTGGAGTCAAGGTTTTCTTCTGGGGATTGTAGTCGTAAAAGCAGACGAACTCGATGAAGGGATCTGTGGGATCGCCTAAACGGACGGCAAAGAGGCGATGACCATTGTCGCGTTTCCAAACACAAGCCGACATATACTCACCATCGGTGCCTGCGTCGCTCACTTCAGCATAGCCATTCTTGACATCAGCAATAACCTTCAAGTCAGTCTCTTCTTCCAGGATCTCCTTGGTAAGCCCTTTCTTCATCGTTTCTAGTACAGATTCCACCATCCAAGTGGGCCACGTCTGGTCGAATCGTTCCAACATCGTATGAAAACTACTGTTATTCACACGATCTATGGTCTTTGTCTTCCACCCTTCTTCAATAGTTTCAAGCCCAATATACTCTTCAGCGGCATTCTGAGCCATAAGCGTCATAGCCGTTGCAAGCATTGTAACCATCATCAACAATTTCTTCATTTCCGGTTTCGGTTAGGAATCTTTTTATATACGGCTGCAAATATATAAAAAAAAAGCCGTCCGACAAAATCGAACGGCCAATTTTTACCTTGTAGGGCTAATAATTATTTCAGCTCGGCGAGGTACTTAATGGTGCGAACCATCTGAGAAGTATAAGAGTTCTCATTGTCGTACCAAGAAACAACCTGTACCTGATAGGTATCGTCGTCGATCTTGCTAACCATTGTCTGAGTAGCATCGAACAGAGAACCGAACTTCATACCGATGATATCGCTAGAAACGATCTGATCCTCAGTGTAACCGAAGCTCTCAGTTCCAGCAGCCTTCATGGCAGCGTTGATACCCTCCTTAGTGATGTCCTTACCCTTCACTACAGCAACCAGAATGGTAGTAGAGCCTGTAGGAGTCGGAACGCGCTGTGCAGAACCGATCAGCTTACCATTCAGCTCGGGGATAACCAGACCGATAGCCTTGGCAGCACCTGTTGAGTTAGGAACGATGTTCTGAGCACCTGCGCGGCTACGACGGAGGTCACCCTTGCGCTGAGGACCGTCGAGAATCATCTGGTCACCAGTGTAAGCGTGAATAGTTGACATGATACCGCTAACGATAGGAGCATAACCGTTCAGAGCTGCAGCCATAGGAGCCAAGCAGTTGGTTGTGCAAGAAGCAGCTGAGATAACAGTGTCAGCAGGCGTCAGAGTCTTGTGGTTTACATTGTAAACGATGGTGGGCAGATCGTTACCAGCAGGAGCAGAGATAACAACCTTCTTGGCACCAGCCTGAATATGAGCAGAAGCCTTCTCCTTAGATGTGTAGAAACCTGTGCACTCCAGAACTACGTCAACACCAAGCTCGCCCCAAGGCAGCTCAGCAGCGTTAGGCATAGCATAGATAGTAATCTCCTTACCGTCAACGATGATAGAGTTGTCGGTAGCCTCTACAGTGTGCTTACCCTCACCGAACTTGCCAGCGAAACCACCCTGAGCGGATTGCTACTACTTCATAACCTTCAGCCTCGAACATCTGACGGAAAGCGAGGCGACCGATACGGCCAAAACCGTTAATTGCTACTTTTGTCATTTTACTAAATAATTAAATGGGTTTATACCTAATATACTAACTTTTTTACCTGTTTTCGGAAGTTTTTTCCTTTTTCGGATGCAAAGTTACAAAAAAATATCTATATTTGCACAAGATTTCTATCTTAATAAAGATTAAACATCATAAATAAGACTTGAATGGAGATAAATAAGGTATGCTAATTCTGAGTTTGCAAAACATAGATTACAATTCAAACGTCATAAGTTAAACATTAAAATTTTAGATTATGGGATTTATTAAAGAATTTAAGGAGTTTGCCATGAAGGGCAACGTGATGGACATGGCTGTTGGTGTAATTATCGGCGGTGCGTTTGGTAAGATTGTCAGCTCGCTTGTTGACGACATTCTGATGCCACTTATCGGTAAGGCTACTGGTGGCGTCAGTTTTACTGACCTCTTCGTCAACTTAAGTGGTGGAACCGCTAAAACACTGGCTGAAGCCAAGGAGGCTGGCGATGCCGTATTTGCATACGGGCAGTTCATTCAGAACATTGTTGACTTCCTGATCGTTGCCTTCTGTATTTTCCTGATGCTGAAGGGCATTAACAAGATGAACCGCAAGAAGGAAGAGCCCGCTGAGCCTGAAGCTCCTGCTGGTCCGACTCAGGAAGAGTTGCTCGCAGAGATTCGCGACATGTTGAAGAAAAAATAATTTTCCCAGTTAGGGAACAAATTATTCCAAACTAGGGAACAAATTATTCCCAATGTGGGAGTTTGCGGTCGAGTTCTTCGACCGCATTTTTTATACCCATCAAATATCCCTCTCAACGTATGTGAAAGTAGTATCTCCGATAGAGAACTGTGTATTATGGTAGAGCGATACACTACGTCCCGCAGGCAGCGGTTCATCGCCAACCCGCACGCCATCCTCAACTGCAGTCAAACGAATATCATCACCCACCATCCGCAACTCGGCATTGATGGGAGCCACTTGTCCCTTGATATCCCATGACATCTGCAAGGAGCAGTCAATGGACTTACCGATGGTGACTACATCATCGGGATTATTGAAGAACCACTTGAAGAGGGCCACATCCATCTCCTTGACGGCACCCTTAATGTTCAAGAAGTAATGTTCTGACTTTGGAGCCAGTTCAGCCACTGAGACTGCCAGGCCAATGGCTAAGAACATGATGCTATACAGAAGCAACACTCGGATGTCCATCTGGGTGATATCCCTGAAGAATACCGTCCATAGATACATAGAAAGCACGCCCAGCACGATTGCCACGGCCAGAACATATTTCCTCAGTTTGATACGGGTGCCCACTGTTGAGATAAAAACAATCAGCATGGAGACAAGTGCCCAAGGCACACTATCCATAATAGCAGACAACAAACCCACGAAACTGAAGGCAAATGAGATACTCCTGAATACCCAGAACATACAATAAGCTACCACACCAACGATGACGGCTCTGAGCAAGATATCCAGCAACTGTCTCTTAAACTGCATTCTGCGTACAGACAGTGAAGACAAGGCCAAAGTAAAGAAGAAGCCTGTAAGTAATCCAAACACCGGGATATAGTCGGTATAGTCGCTGTTACTGTTAAACATGGCCAACTCACCAGTAGCTCCAATCTTTGACTCCATCATCTTGGCAACGAATTGCTGCGTTTGGGCATCATAATTCGTCACATAAAGCATATAAACGAACCATGTGCAGATAGAAGCGACAATAGCAGTAAGAATCCACTTCATATAGAATAAGGCATTCTTCGGATCGAACAAGTTCTTATTATTATAATAATGTGAACCATCCTGGCAACGACGACCATACTCAGGACAGTGATAGTCGTTCTCGTCCCAGCAGCTTTTGTGCATCACATGTTCACACTTTGCCACGATAGTATCGCCCTCCTTAAAACGAGCCTTACAGAAATAGCACGACTCTGTGATGAGCACATTTCCAACGCTCATATTACCTGGAACATACTTCAGCACATATTTTTTCTCGAAGAGTTTATACTGGATATAAGGTATCAGGAACTGGAACACCAAATAGACAAACAGCATGAACATCAGTCCCGTTACAATGCCCTGCAGGAACATCCATACTATATTTCCGCCATTCACAATCACAGGATTGTAAGCGGTTCCCAAGTAGATACTCGATGTCGTAGAGCATATTAGCTTTTCAGTATCCTTGGCATAGATCTCTATCCTCATAGTATGGGGATCGCCACGATACACCTTGCCGTCTGGATTTTCAAATATGAACTCGTTGGCAAGAATCATTTGTCCATTCTCTTGTATCAGATTATCTTTCAACTGGGTCCAGTGAAATTGATCCATATAAAGACCGCCAGAGTTCTTACAGACAACTTTCATGACACTCTTTGCCTCATCATCGTCAAGAATTGTGCCCTTTGATTTGAAGCATACTGTAGATATAGAAAGACTATCATTAGTCAGCGTATCGTTTACCAACGTACCTTGCAATTCAAAATGCTGAGGATCGACAGGCCTATCGTTCTCGCCATACACCTTTTCGTCGGAGAATACTATCAGTTCCATTTTCTTTGCATCTGACCATACACCAGTGCGATCGGCCATCTCGCGCTTTTTTAGTAAGAGAGAACGATACAAATATTTGAAATTATCTGGTTGAGCTGTAAAATAAGTATTGAGTACATAATCCGTAGCCTCCATGGTTTCCGACACATTCATGCCGTACATAAATGCTACGAACAGGTTGTCGTGTGCAAAGACTGCCCGGATTTCAGCTACCGCATTCCGCTCTTCATCAACAACGTATTGTGGTTGAGCCAGATCGACCAATACCAGTACCTTGATCTTTTTCTTAGCCACTTCCTCTGCCTCTGAGTTTTTCACCTCCACGAGGACTGGTTTACTCATCGTATCATTCAATCGTCCTCCTACACTTTCTGTGGCCTTTATTACAACCTGACTCGTATCTGTCAGGGCATAAGGTCCCAAGTCACGTAAGATACCCGTCTGCAAGGTAAACTGCTTATATCCTGGCGTGAAGTTAACGCCGATCACCTTCATAGCATCTTCTGTCTGCTGCTCTTGTTCTAAACTCTCCGTGCTGAAGATATCATCCATATTGATATCTTCTTCAGGAGAAATATCGTCGCAGCCAATCAGACAAAAAGCCATGATAGCCATCCATAGAAATCGGAACATCTTTATATTCATTTCTTATATTTTTCTTTTATACTAATTATATGGTAGGATAGGTAGGTCCCTTTCCATTATTCTTCAACATTTCATTATACTTTTTCATACTTGCGACCTTCTCTCTATACGACTTATATTTTGTCATCATACCGTTTAGGAACAGCAAGATAACGGCCACACATGCCAACCCGAGCACATAGTCCTTTACACGTTGGATAAATGGTTTGTACTCTAAAGCCTGTACTTTCTCCGACACGCTCTTCATAACCACATATTGTTCATCAAGCACCTCCATACGATTCGACAATGAAGGTACAATCTCACAGGCATCCTTTGCCTGATTATAGTTAGTCTGTAACTCAGAAAACAAGACTTGTTCCTTAGCCTTCACTTTTTCCAATTTAGGTCCGAGTTGCTTGACTAACGACAACTTATATGCTTTCGAATACAGATTTTTGTAGACACCGACCTGACTGATAATAAATTGGTCAGCTGCAGCAAAATTCGATGCGGCCTCTACTGCCTGCGTCTTGGAGTCCAAGGTATCCTTCACAATCTGTTTCAGTTCTTCTATTTTAGCCACCATATTCATCAGGTCCTCACTGTTGGCTATATCCATCTGCTGTGCCTGATAATAGGTATTCCACTTGACATCTATCTGATTATAGGTCTGGTTCAGAGTCTGCATACGACGTTCCATAGCAGAGATAACAGAACTGGAAACACCTATCTTGCTATCCACTGTAAAGTTCACTTTTCCTACAGCCAACAACTGGTGGAGTTCGTCGGAGAATTGAGAAAAACGGGCTGCGATCTCAAGTTGCAGGGCCTCCGCCTCTGGTGACAGAGCCTGTGACGACATGGTGGTAACAGGCTGCTCCACTTCCTGTGCCTGGACAAATCCAGTCAGACAAGCGAATACAGCCATCAATACGATGTATCTAAACCACGTCTTCATTTAACTATTCGAATTCACTTATTGTTTACACGTTCTCTGATAATACCGTTCTGCCGCACGGAAAGTGGCGATAGCCTCACGCTGTTCGGGTGTGTGACCGCTGTTCCTACCGATCATGGCATTAACTTCTGAGATCAGATTCTCACACTGTTCCTCCATGTCACGTCGTTCTATAAGATCAGTACTAACCAACCAACGAGATACCATCTTATCTATCTGTCTCGCCTTCGACAGAAGAATTGTCAAACTCTCAGGCGACAGTCCTGTACTTGCTGCAACTTCCTCAGCCGAACGTACTATGCACTTCATTCTGCCTATGGAGTCAACATAGTTGTTATAATCATCCCATGCAGCTTGTATATCCGGGCAATCGCTTGCAACCTCTTTATGCTGGAACTGATCGAGTATAGTGCTCTTCAACTCATTGAACAGCTTCAACGACTCTTCTGAGTTCAGCACACCACTACTATATTTCTTCTTAAATGAGACATAACTCTTAGAAACGCCATCCAAAGCATTCTTTGCTGCTGCAACATCTTCGTCCAGTCCGAAACAGGGATTACGCACGATTTTCACTTGATATACTAAATCCAAATCCCTACCGAAAGGAATATCATAACGATTATATTTTTTCTTTTCTATTTTATCCATCAGAAACACATCATGTAACCTAACTGTCACATCAGTTCGTTTGTTCTGGATATCAAAGGGTTGAGTAATATAGTCATTCACCATCTTATAATCTTGGGGAGTAGGCTGTAGTCCCTCATAATCTATCCAACGCTGGAAAAAGAAATCCTGACGTGGTTCTGGTATAGTAGCACGGAAGAGCTTTGTCACCTTATATTTGTCTTTAGGCTTTGTTTCCACCACGTACGGTAGTTGATCAGGGCGCAGGGTCCTACCTTTAATCAACGGTTTATAGTGCACATTATCCCAAAACACGAAAAGCATACGATATGATATCAAGGTAACAGTTAGTGTATTGTTCTCTTCGTTGAACACAAACTTAACCATCAAGTCCATATCTTTGCTGTCTTCTTTTAAGGAAATATGATCAGTATATGACGCTCCTTGCGCCACTTGGATGGTCCTGACCGTCTGTGCCTGAAGGCCAAGCAGCCAAAGCAGCCCGAGCAACAAGAGGATGATTCTATGATTTGTTTCCATATATGCTGTATCTATCTATTGTTCAAATATAATCCAGTGACGTGGCTCTCCCTGACGCACTACCCACTCTGCGACCTTCAGGTCCTCTGGAAAAGGAGGCTCCATCGTTGCATGATAGGTATCATAACGCAGATAGGAAGCCACACGGTTCACACCCCACAACAAATCCGTATAAGTATCAGCCATATTGATACATACCCTACCGGCAAATGCTCCAAAGTAACGGATGTTGGGATGCCATGGGTGTGGGATTGTTTTTCCTGTCGAGTCAGCTGTCAGGAAATGGAGTGACGGTGAGGCGTCCACACAAGGATAACCAGGAGGAATCTCTATCACCATCTGGAAGCCTGTAGCAAAGACTGGTGCATTGACCACTCCCGGCTTATTCAGTTCGTTTTCATGCTCAACCCCACAGATGCTACGCAGATGGTACTCGACAAGGTATTCTATCGGAAGGTTGTCTGCATTCCTTCTTGTAACCTGAATGGAGATATCATGCCTATCCACCAGCCCTTTTTCCAACTGGTGCCACTCATGCCATAGACGGCGATTACGACCGCTTAACATATCGGGATTGATTTTCTGACTCTCCATCTCCATCATCACATTTCTCTACTTACGTCTCAGTTTGTCTCATCCTGGAATAGGATCAGGTACGAGATATACCAGATCGCCATTCTTGACGTTATAGTCCTTGAGTTTTTGGTCTTCATGACCAATACGTGGACGCAACACCCTGATCTCATGCACATCGGGGTCTTCTTTTCCAAAGAAATAATCCAAGGGAGCACCTGTCTGATCAATCGACGGGAAGTCGAAAATCAGTCGCCCGTCCTCACCAATGGCATGGCGCAGGTTGTCGATCAGCGAACCCAACGGAGCGTCGGGGTTTACGACCTTGAATCGAACCGTTTTGTTTTTGTATGCAATATCCAAAAAGAAATCTTCCATATCTATTAACTTTGTTTGTCTATTTGAATCGTTACCTGTATAGGATAAATGTTCGTACTTCTCACACGCATCATGGCCTGTAGCAGCATCTCTGCCTGAGGAATCTTCTCCTCGAGGCCCCTACGGATGAATGGACTATCATTCAGAACGATTTCTACTAAAATCTCATAGCCAGTATTCCACTGATCCCATTGCTGATGATGACTGACACATATACTCTTCACCATCTGGCGGGTAATACCAAAACGTGATTGCAACTCTGTATAGCAGAAAAGTTTGAGATCTGAGGGTGTCACCAGACGATCTGTCGTAATCATATAATAACGTGACAGATTCTCTTCTTCGATCTTATCACGAACCTCATCACTTCCAGGAACAGGCGTTGCAATCTGACGTGTAGCCTGAGCATTGAAGCCACTTGGCGATTGGAAAGTGCTTTTAACTGTCAGTTGAGAGTTGACAGATGCTCCTAAAGTTGTCAGGTATGACACAGACAAATTGATTGATTTTGCCTGTTGGTCTGTCTGAGGCCTAAGCATCAGATAAACACCAGGCACACGCTGTTCAAGATCCAGTCTGGCAGCATCTCTCATTTGGATCAGCGTTTCTATCAATCCCTGAACCACACGGTCATTTGCCTCATTCTTGATATTCTGGAATGCATAGAAATCTGTATAGTATTTACTAATCAGATTATTCAGCAGACTAACCAAACTTCCCTGATTAAATCGGTCAGCATCTACCCTGCGCACTTCAACAGGCACTTTTGCAAAGATTTGATCCGACGACGGACGGAGCATATGGAGGAACTGCTGACTGACGCCATCCGATTCTGTACTCTGACTCTGGAAGCCTGCAATACGGACTATAGGAGTATTGGTTGAAAGGTCAACCGAATGAATATGCGCATTCACCAAGATGACAGTATTTAATGAGAGGTTATCTTTATCAAACAAGAACCCATCTCTGATTCCCGTAAACTCAAAGACAATATCCAGACTATCTGTTTCTGTGGGTATAAAATCTTTTGCCTTGTGATGTTTTATGCAATACAACCTAACATTCTGCCTGGCAAACAGATCAAGGCAGGATGCTGCAGCAGCGTAAGTCTGTGTACGATTGTATAAAATAGAATCTATGTCAAAACAGGGCGAGAGAGGCAGTTCTGAGAAGTCCCAAGGACTCACAATTGGCAAAGGCTGTCCCTTAACACTCACTTTCAGCTCTTTGAAAAAATGGTTCTTAATACAAAAACAGAAGCCTGACAAATCTGTGATAGGCATATCAAACTTCAAAGAAACCTTCCAACGACGACCATCCATTCTAATAACGGATTTAACCGATGCATTCAATGCTCGTGTCCTGAGTAAAGGAATGAATCGGGCCGATGAACCAGCCAAAGTAAACACATGACGTTCTGTCAAATCCATCTCAGATAAACCCGGCTGCAAAGCTGTCTCTACGACTGCTGTAGCAGGAATTGCATGTCCCACTTCATAAGAAGTTAGCATGCGTCCGAATTCCCTCAACACATCCGACTTCATCTGCTCCAGATCATTCTCCAGCTCATTCGACTGATAGGCCAAGGCCGTCATCAGCAAAGAGAATACAGGATCTTGTTCTATACCTTCCAACTGATCAGGATGATCGCTACCTCGCCAAACGCGGATAGCTTCCTGAATCAATTCGTCAGCCTTTTGCCTGTTTTCAAATATCGTCTGTTTCATTTCCACTCTCTATTTATTTCCATACTCTCAACGTACTGGAGAACACATAATCCTCTCTCGTAGTAAGAATGACACCTTTAATAGTAATATATATCAACCGCTCTTCACGGATATAAGTCATCGTTACGGAAACTTCTCCCAGGCGTTTTTCGTATGATTTCACCACATCTTTCAATTCTGCTGCAAAAGTATTCATATTCTTAGAAGAACCAGATATTTTCTTAGAATACAGGTCCTGCATACCACTTTCATAGATGGTATCACCGGAATTGTATATCACCCCTTCATGTTCATCGAAAATTTCAAAACGCATATTATTGAATACAAAGCCATACTGCGGGTCACCAATACTGTTATACCGTGGCGTGGTCAACAGCATATTGAGCGACTCGTCGATAGAATTCTTCAACTTCTCCTCACGGGCCAAACCCGTTTTCTTTACCTCCAAAGGTATTGAGATGTATGCCATTTATATGATACTTTTTCTTGTTTCAACTTTATATCAGTGGTACAAACTTCTCGCTTTCTGGTTCTGGTACGTAAAGAGCGTTAAACAGGTGTTCAAACAACTCTTCGTACAACCGTTCGTAAATCTTCTCCGACAGATTGTCCTCCATCACAGCCAAAGAACGTTTCAGACCAGTCTGTATCTGCTCCAAAAGATCCGGCTTCATAGTGTTGTTGATATAGTCAGTCAGTGTTTGAGTCTGCTGGGCCAAAGAGTTCTCCAGTTCTTCCTTCACCAACTTCAACAACTCTTCCCTTGTTTCTGAGAGCAACTTCACAATCAGTTCCTCGTGCAACTGGGCATAAAGTTCCTCCTTTGCCTGTTTGAGCAAGGCATCATAGTCAATGGTATGATCCTCAAGTACGACCTTGTCAAGGACTGCGACTGCACCTTCGAGATAGTCATTGAACCACGCCAACCATAATTGCACGTCTGTCTGGGTTGGTTCAAGCATTTCAACCGGCTGTTCCTCATTAGGAGTGATGATATAGTAACTTACGGCTTGCGCTATCTCCTGAAGAAGCATCACAAAGTCATGAACACTATTTTTCAGGTTATATCCTTTCATGATAAACAGATAGTGCAACAAGGCCCTCTTTCCATCCCCTTCTTCCAGGTTCTGATGAGAGGTAATAGCGGTCAGTTGCCACACATATTTTTCCACATACTCAGCAAAACGATAGTCACTAGTCATCAAAAGACAAGGAGGGATATACTCTGTATCAATAGAGAACACACCTTCATTCACACTAAATCGTATCAGAGGAATCACATCGGCAGCTTCCACCTCTTCCTGTGTCCGCAAAGCATACTCGTAATGAGGACGGATATAGGCAATACCTTCTTTCTCAAATTCTGTTTTATTATCACCTAAACCTATTGTCAGATAATAGCGGTCACCAAACAGCATCGGAATCGTAACGGTCACCTGTTCATTGGCATCCAAAATCTTACCCGACGGCAAAAGGGCTGTACACTGAAGATGTTCAATCTCAAATGCATTTTTGACGAAGGTGCCATCACATTTCAGAGTTGCGCCAGGCAGCATACCCATGCGGGTACTTCCTAATGCAGCCTGAATGGCAATCCGCTGTTGAAGATCCAGCTTTTCCTCCATACCAATGAAGGTTTGCGCCGTAATCTCCATGCCTGGCCTCCAGTTGATTCTTGAATTCAGATCCATCATCTTATTATATATCTTTTTATCATTATTCACTCAGTACGAAGCCTGTATTGGCGGCTTCTGTATTATAGTCGAGCGTCACACGGCCGAGTGTTTCGACTTTGGGATGGTGCTCTTTAATCTTAACCTCACATATCACATCAAAGGGTATGAGCCATTCCTTGATAAAGCAAACCAAAGGTTCTATTTCTTCCTTCCTCTCACGGTAAGCCTCAGGTGTCAAGCCTGGAATCAGAAGGTCATACCTTACACGAGGGAGCCAACAGATGGTCGTATCAAGATGACTATAACGTCCAGTAGTTACTTCTACCTCACACCCTACTAGTGTCCCAAAGAGATTCGCTACGAAATTGAAATCACCACGCCAACGACTGACGAAAGGCAACAGAACCGCTGCCTCTTTCACAAGAGAGTTTGTCTCTGCAGCCAGATCAAAGTTATAATATTCCTTCAACAGGTATTCCAACTTTTGATCTAACAATTCTGACATATGGCGCTCTATAGTCAGCTTCTTACGGAAGATATAGGTATCAAATGGTGAGAATGCCTCATTCAGCAGTTCTCTGCGCCATTCAAGTTCTTTGAATTTCTGTGCAACATCCTCTCCACGAAGGTCATCGTCGTTAGTCAGCAACCCTTCTGGTAAAAGGCGAAGGAACCCATCACGAGCCAAGACAACCTTATTCTCGTCCTCATAAAGTGAAAGAATATCCTCATTATAGTTCCTATAGAAAGTACCCTTATATTGGGTAATCCAATCCCCTTCCATCTCCGGATAGAGATAGTTCAACAGCACTTCTGCCCTGATTTGATATAAGTTCCTATCTATTTTCATGACACATCTATTTCAATATAATAGTCTTTTCTATCGGCTACCACATGCAAAACGTCGTATGGAGGTATTCCTAACTGTGCTAAGGTCAGTTCCTGATAAGGGAACTGTTCACCAATCTCATGGAATTCATGCTGATAGAACCCACTATTGGGCACTCCTTTCAACATCATGTCTTGTTCTATATAATTCTCCACTAACCTACCTGGTCGCATGACCATCGTACGCCGATCATTTTGGCGTTCCTCTATATAATCAACAAAGCAGTCGTTTTCCAAACAGATCAAAGCCTGTTGAGCAACCAACAACCGACAAATCGCCATCAGTGCATCGGCCACAGTAGTATCGGCAGTTATCTCTGACTTGCGGAGTGGCATCCATCTCTCATGAACGGCACAATCATCATCGTAAGCTAGGAAATCCAAGAGTTTTGTTGTCAGATGCTGCCCGTCGTAATAGAACATCTTACCACAAAGAGAAGTCCACTTACCACATTCCAATGCATCCTTATCGACCAGTTTCATGGCCTCCTGTACCTGAACAGCCCCAATCACCGAGGCCATAATAGATGTGGTAGGAACTGATCCTACCTCCTCATGTCGACGGATAATACCTGAACACGAGAGCCGTCTTGTCATATCTTTCAGGCCTTCTGGTCCCAGATTGCAAGCATAGCAGTTTTTACCAGGTACAAATACACGAGCCGTTCCTTCCAACTCCTCGATAGCGCCATCTACCCAAGGAATACCAGCACGCATACACAAGCGATTGATACAATAGCGAGCCCAGCGGTTATCCACGCATCCAATGACTACATCCATACGATTTATCAGACCCAATCCGACATCGTATGACACATTTCCGCAGATGGTTCGAACCTCTACAGCAGGATTCATTGCCTTCAGACGCTCTGCCACCACATCAACCTTCAGACGATGCGCCTCTGCATCTGCCCTTGAAAAGAGGACAGAGCGCGACAAATTGCCCATCTCAACCCTATCAAAATCTACGGCCACGATATGCTCCACACCAAGCAAAACAAGGTTCTTCAGTACCTCGTTCCCCAAGGCACCACAACCTACCACCATCACATGAGCGGCAGATACCCGTTGTTGCTCAAAGCAGCTATTCATCGTCGTTTATTCTAATTTCATTCTCAATTCAATATCTAACATGTCGTTTCCAACAGGTGTAACTTTGGCTTCAGCATCTTTATAGCCTTCTCTCTTCAGGCGTATCTGACAAGGCTTCGAAGCTAACAAGTGTTCAACCACACAGGGTGTCACTCCAACCTCTTTTCCATCGATGAGAACCGTTGCACCCACCACATTACTATGGATGTTAAGCAGTCCGTAACTGGCCTGTGGCGCTGTCAGGTCCAACATCACTGGCAAGGTATTATCCACCCACAGTTCAACAGTTTTCGACTCCACACCATCTTTCACCGTATTCACAAGATAATACCCCATTTCCAACTGACCTTCCCACTTTCCAGATGCCATTGGCTCCCGATTAATCCATATCTGCGTGGTATCATCAGGGGCAGTTATCGTCACTGTAGCCATGGCTGTTGCCGTCATTTCTTGTGCAGCAACTGTATCAGCCGCTGTTATATCCCTTTCAGCTGGATCGACACCCGGCGTTATGGCCCTTGCAATCAAGGGCCTTGTCCGCAAGTCGGTTTGTGCCAATTCCATCACTTTTTTCTCGCCTTTTCTAACACTAAGAATCGAGTCATAGAGGCACTCCGTACCACGCATTACCACCAGATGATGGTCACCTGCCTGCAAATGACCGCTCGTCGCTTTTCCTTTTCCTATGGCTTGGCCATCCAGAAAGATGGAACCGTCTTGTATCGGTGTCCTTACCGTCAGATAAGAATAAAACGACTGCAGTATTATAGGCACTATCAACTTGGCACTGTCCGTCAGTTCCAGCGTATCAGCCAATTCCTCATAGAAAGGCGCCTCCACACGGTAGGGGTGTTTACCCACCGGGAGGTTGAACTGCGCTGTCCCGTCTCTAACGAGCACCATGTTACTGTCTACTTGCACGATGGCATTCTCAGGTATCACCTTAAACACCACCCATTGTTTCGACAACTTATACTCTTTACCAGGCTTGTCTGTCAGCAGATTCGCCTGATAATGTTTCTTTTTCTTTAGCCCCTTCTTTCCAGGCACCTTCCACGTAAGCTGTCCATAGTCTGGATGCTTTACCACGAGAAACTTCGTCTTATGAGGTGTCAGTACGGTCAGTTTACCGTCTCCCTCCTCAGCCTGAACTTCCACCTTTCCGTCTGCCATAAAGGTAAAACCTTTCTCATCGGTCAGCAGGTCAAGGGTAGCCTGTTTCTTATCTTTTGACAACGGCATCTGATTCAACGGGTCTTTTTTGACACGTTTGAATTGTTCGATGCTGATCTTCTGAGCATACGCAAATACCCCGAACAGCATCAGTAGAGCTGCCGTCAGCAGAGTTCTCATTTACCCGACACCATCGTGTTGCCTGGACTTGTAACAGATATCTGTCCGGCATAAGCACACATACATTTACTATTGTCTGTCAAGGCTGGCATATTCATGACCTTTACCTGAGAACTACCAGGTGACCAAGGTGCCGTTATCATTGGCACACATGGCATAGGTGTCAACACTCCCATGGCAGCAGAGGTTGCTGCTGAAACCGTCGGATTAGCCATTGAGCGACACATGCCGAAAGTCGGTATGTTAGCCGGTGTGAAATCCATCGTTGTCGCCATCAGCATATTCATGCATTTCGGACGCAGCGGCACGGTCACAATCAACGAACAGGGTGCCATACCCTGATTACACTGGAGCATTGCTCCCATCGTTACAAAATTTCCCATATACCTTATTATTTATTATTATATTATTCTTTATTATCTATTCTGAATTGTCTTCCAGCGGTCTCTCCACGGGCAGCGGCCTTCTCGTCAGCATCAGCATTCTTAGCATTCTGCTCATCTATGTAGCGCTGGTACGCTTCATCTATTTCCTTCACTTTATCGGCCTTGACAGTATCTATGATGCCTTGATGGTTATTGATGGATTTCTCCAATGCATCTTTAGCTTCATCACGCTCCTCATCGGAAGGGAGTAAAACGATCTTCTTCTCCAATTTTAGTCGATAGTCGGCACATGTCTTATCCATCTGTGCCTTACAGCCATCGTAAAGCACATTAACGGAATCTATCAATGCATCATGGCGGTCCTTGTTCACCTCCGGCATCGTTAGGATAAGATATCGTTCCTCCTCATTATCTGCATTCTCAGGCTTTACTAATTCCTGTTTGAACTCTGGGTGTTCTTTCTTGATTGCTTTACAAAGAGGAAAGTTAAAACGCGGATCATAAGGTATCAGTTTCAAATGATACTCGTCGGGAATAGCCACACCGGCCACCTGTTCAATATTCATCTCCCCCATTTCCTCATCGATAATCTGAGCCGACAAAAGCGCCATGGGCTGAGCCTTAACACAAAGGTTGGCATATCTGTAAACCAAGAGGGTAACGTAACCGCCAAGCCTGCCTTCCATCTCATGGATGAGCGTCTCAATTGCTATCTTCATACTTATTCTGATCCTCCTTCTGATTTTTCTTCATTACTTAACTTAATCTCCTGCGACTCTGGTGCATCGTCTTCCTTCAGCTTCGCACTGAGCTTAGCGGATGAGGGCGCACCTGGCACTGCAATACCATCACTGATGTTTTTACTCTTGAACGAAGTCTTAGCCTCCAAATTATCTGCGGTCAACTTTGGAGCAGTGACATCACCCTTAAAGGTCGTCTTGCCGTTCATGGTATTATCGCCATAGAACTCGGCCTTCGAACCACTGACAGCCACATTACCACCATCAAGTTGAACAACAGCCTTAGCTTCGCCTTGCTGCATCTCAGCAGTCGTCTTACCATAGATACCAGTCTTCTCTGAGGAGAGTGTCAATGTCTTACTCTGACGATCGCTCTTTGTACGACCCACAAAGACGTTTTCTGCAGCAATAACCATATTACTACCCGCAGCAAGATTCTTATCCTTGCCCTTGTCGTCGAGATCCATCGCCTTTACATGCACATCCTTACCATTGACAACCACCTGACCTAAAGCCTTTCCATCTTTGTCGATCGACAGCAGACTCATATCCTTGGCAGTCATTGTCATTGCACCCGTAGCCGTACCGTCCTTATCCTTCGACGACATGAAGATATCCAGAGCCTTCATATCAATGTTACCGGTCTGGTTGCCATCTTTGTCAGCAGCAGCCATTTGCATCTTGTCGGCTACCAAGTTGAAACTACCCGTGCTATTACCCTCTGTATCCACAGCATGCAGGAACGTATCCTGCAATCGCACATATAAACTACTGTCAGCCGTTAGAGCCGACTCTGTATATTCTCCATCGGCAATGTTATAGTCGACAGCCACAAACGACAGATTCTTGGAGCTAACATTGAAATGGCCACCAGTAGTATAGTCACCATCAGGCTTACCAGGCTCTGTCAAGGCAGGATTCACAGTGGAGATATCCACTGAGCCTGTATGGATGTTCACATAACTGTTCTCTATCAGCGAGCCGTCCGACTGCATGGTCTCAATATTTACCTTGCCCGTCTGAATGTTGACAGCAGCCTCGGCATTGGTACGGATATTACCATCACCGTCGACAGAAATGAGCGACATCCGTTCTGCTGTCAATGCCAGCGAAGCACCTGTAGAGCTCTCTGTAAAGTTGTCCTTTTCACTGTTCAGGGCAGTCTGTTCGTCCTCCAGACAGGATATCTTGCGGTTCACCTCAGCTAGGGCAGAGATTGTTCTGACACAATCCTCAATGGCAGGTACCAAAGAGGGTAACAATGCCTCATAATCCTTCCGCAGATCAAGCAGGTCACCAATGCTTGAACGAATGCTCTCATCATCATCAGTCAAACCATCAATATCTTCCAAGATATCCTTGATATCGTCAGTTAACGAGCTGACCTCATCTATCCGGTCTGAGGCAGCTGAACTCAGACTCGACTTCTGTTCATTCAACACGCTAAGCATATTTTCGATAGCCGTACCACGTACATCCACGGATTTCGAGGCATCAATAGCCATCTGTCCATCAGAATGGATACTCACACCACAACCCACAAGATTGGTAGGCAACTGAGAGAAGCAGCCTTCGGAATCATTGCTCTGAAGCACAATACTACGGGCCTGACTAACCACAGTCGAGCCTGGGCGTACCACATCCTCCATACCGTCCATACCTGGATCGACAGCAATCTGCGAGATATTGGTGGCACGACTCTTCACATAGCCAGCTGAACCTGAGCCCTCCAAATTCACCCCATTACCACGGATGGTGATGGTAGAGCCGTCCTCCGACCAAAGCATACCCGTACTATCTACATTGCCGATAATAATCTCAGGGGCTGAGAGCACAATGCGGTGGTCATCATGGATATATTGTCCCTGGGCCATTCGGTTAAATATCTCATGCTTGATTTGCTGGATCTCCGCCTTTTGCTGGCGAATCTCATCGAGATCTTTCTCCACACTATCCTTAAAATCTTTTAGAATAGTCTTCCAGTCAGAAAATTGTGTCTCCATACATCAAGCTTTATTTAAAAGTTTATGAAGTTCTTCAATACTTTGCTCATCGAAATCCTGATTCACATGAGTCTTCATATTGAAATTGTTATCAAAAGAGGCAGTTCTACCCTCTTGCTCTGACAATAGGATCTTCCCTTTAAACCCATTTTTCCATTTTTTCTGGTCATCCTTAAATCCTCGGAATGGAATCATATTCTCCTTAAACCAGTCTTTTGTTTCACCTGATAATTCATGCAAGATACTTTCATTCTTCTCTAAAGATTTTACATAAGCACGCCATTTGTTGTTGTAAAAAACATCATCGATAGAATGTATTTGACCCTTGTCCTGCTTAATATCACTTTTCCCAGAAAGGTACTTAAAGATGATGTATCTGGTCAAATACTTTTGTTGTAACTTCCAAACAGCATCATCTATTTTTTCAATATCCTTACCATAACTGCAATTTTTCATTTCGTCGAGCGACATAATGCCCAAATCTGTTATGAGTTTTTCTGCCTTGATTTTCTTGACAGCATCAGAAATATCTGCTTCATTTGATGTATACTTACTCTTAAAATCTTCTTTTTCCATATCTGTCCATTTCTTGGCAGCATCAGACAAATCATTCGCCGCTTGACGCAATTGATTTGAGGTTTTAACAATAACAGTCCGCTTATTCTGCCTATCTAAATTTCTTAAAGTTAATCCTTCTAAATATTCTCTCTTTCGATAATACCATGCAAGATCGGCTGATAGAAAATCTTCATTAATATCAAAACTCTCTCTCTTTGGTTCTTCTTCGGTAAAGTTAACTTCTTCTAACTTAAGATTATTAGTATTACCATCTTCCCAACTAAAATCAGAATCCATCTTTAGTTCTGTTTTACCTTTTTCGATGACTTTTTCGAATGATATGGCAGATTCATCTTTGTTTATACCAGAATTTCCAGAGATAGCATTAAATGCTATTGTTGCATCACAAAGCGCATCATACTTCTTGTGAATATTATCGATAAGAGCATATACATTCCTGCCAATCAGCAAAGATGTCACATATATCTTATATAGTGATGAAGGATCATATTTCCTAAGGCTCTCTGGTGGCAACTCAGCCTTACCCTCGCCTGCTTCAATCGTGACAAATGTATAAGACTTAATCTGGAGCGTGCCATTAATCGGACGGATGAGCCATTCCATAAGACAACGGATGAATGAAACATCTGTCAGATTGGCAATCGTCTCTTCTCCCAACGTGCTAAGGGCATCCTTTCCGCCTGCCAAAGCCAAAGCTCCTAATGATGCAAGCTTACCTTTTGCGCCATTCTCCCACTTCTTCTGATACCAGAGTTTGTCCTTAATATTTTCACCTGATGTTAAGCTCAGCTGATTGCTGGCTGAGATCGACACGTTCTTACCCTTGATCTCAATATCACCATTGGGCGCATTAATAGAAATGCCTTGGAAGGCATTCACCTCTACCGTTCCCGCAGGCGACGCTATGGAAACAGAACGCTCATCTGTACTTCCCGTAATCTTATAGAATCCATAACGGTCAGACAGTTCAAAGCCACCACCGAAATCTGCGGTCAATTCATTACCAAACGGCCAAGGACCTGTTGCACCAACAGGCCATAAAGACTTGATACACGACGTAGCTCCCAACGTATTAAACAGCATAGGAGCGAAAGCAAAACCATCCTCAAAGGTCAAGTGATGACCAGTCTTAGTCCTGATACCATGAGAAGTGCCATACTGGTCCATGGGCAACGCGTTCGACCAATGTTCATTCACAAACGGTGCAACAAGATAACCCATGGCATATGGACGATCGATATTGCCATGCTCATAGCCAACCATCACCTCATCGCCTTCACTGGGAGTGAAGTTTACAGCACCACCTGCAGTTGCCAAAGGCAGAGTAATACGAATCCATGGTGATGCATCACCGTCTTTATCTTGCCAAGGATACCGTACACGGATACGCCCCATGTTTTGGGGATCCAAGGTTGCAGCAACGAAAGCCACCTGCGGGCGTGCATCACGGATAACAACATCGGGCAATGCCGGCGGGAACGGAAGGGTGGTTGTCCATGCATCCTCACCTTGAGCCGTAAGGGCCCCAGTCGTCGTAGATGTATCTGTCAACGTCATCACAGGAAGAGCCGATACAATCAGATGCTCCTGACCATTCTCGTAGGAGCCCTCAACGGAAATAGCCACATAATCCTGACCATCCACATGTAATTTGTCACCCAACTTGATAGGTTTGAAAAAACTACCAAAGTCCAGCCATACCGCCTGTTCTCCTATCTCTTTTTCCTTTTTTCTTATGGTTGAATAGAAATAGGACGTAAAATTCGAAATAACATCATTACTAAATACTTTCAGATTATCCTGTAGGTGGGTGCTGCCATTATAAGTAGTAAACTGTGAATATTTTTTTCCATACCTTTGGTCATCGAAGACAAGATCTTTATCATCTTTATCTTGATAATTGGCTTTGTCCAACTGATTATTATAATCCGCAACCGAGTTCCAGACTTCATAGATTTTTCCGAGCGTTTCTTTTACTAAAACGACAAGTGCTTCACCGACTGATTTCATTTCAAGTGCCTTGAATACGAATTCTGCGACGTAAGCTTTCATCTCCTCCCCCAGAATCTCCTTAAATTCATGATATTCATTTTTCTTAATATCCTGATTCGTCCATTCGTCTGTAGATACAGGATCAAAATTATAACGGCTATCAGCAGAATCAACAAATGCGCTTTCACTATCAGGCTTATGACTGGTAAAGTCATATGCTCGATCCTTTACAGTAACACCCTCCGAAACCATACTCTCATAAAAGCGGCTCTGAACAGCATTAGGCTCTGTTGCCCAATCGATAACGACATCCTCACCGTTCTTCTGCTCTCTTTCGCCATTCGAATCCAACTTAAAATAGTTCGCCTCAGAAGGTTGCATACCTAAGTTCAGCCTACCATCCTCAAAATAGAGAAACTCACCAAAACGGTTGGCATTTCGAACCATAAATCGATAGAAACTCTCATTATACTGCACAATATAAGGAATACGCAATTCATCCCTGTCTGCCCATTCATACGTTTTACTATCCTCGGTCTTGGTTTCCTTATATTTCAGCAGTTGCATATGATTGGCAATCAGTTTACTAAGACTGGTGCATTCCTCATCTTTTTCTGCATCCTTCAGATTAAATTTCTTCGATTCCTCTGCCAGAATATCCGTATAGAGTCTCCTGGCAGTATAGGCGCGGCTATACTTGTCTAAATCCATCATTTTGTCAGCACTATAGATGGTCAGTTCCAAGAAACGTGAAGTGCTATTGCTGATGGTTTTATAGGTCGTACGGACTTTAAATACCAGATAATTCTCCGCAACAGTATTTCCATCTATCTCAAGAATTACCTTCGCACCTAAAAAGTTATTAATTATGCTGTTGACAGAAGAAGCGGTTCCTCTGAACCTATTGGTCATTTCGTTGTCAAATTCATCAAATTCACCTACCTCTTTTTTTTCTTCTGAACCAATTTCCTTGCAATCCTTGTCATATCGGGTAGTCTTTGTCGTCTTTATCGTTCTCTTTTGTACACTACCCAACTGAATATAAGCAAAAATCTCACAGGGTTCATAAACCTTCTTATGGTATGTAAGTTTAGCCAGACTTGGAAGGGAAATATGATATGTGTTTGTGATTGTTGTCGTTTTGAGAGTCCCTGTCACATCATCTTTGACAGGAGGCAAAACCGTTGATTTGTCGAAAAAAAAGCTGCCAGTACCCCTCTGAGTGACAGGTTCACCCTTTTGGTCACCCTTATAAATATATAGTTTAACTTCTGCCATAGTTGAGCCCTTTTATATATTAATTGTGCGTAATTTCCAGAATCTTCGAATTGTCATCCTTGCCGACATAGGTGATGGAGCTGAGCAGAAGAGTTACTTGGATCAGAATCTGCTGCACGGTTCCGTCTTCTGTCACGGTAGCATCGTAGTCCTCCTTCACATCCACCACATAGCCATTGACGACCATAGCGTCTTCATAAGAACTCAGGCGGTCATTCTGGTCGAAGGTTGCATTGAAAATGAAGGTATGGTCGAAGGGTTCGTTCTGCTGCATCTGCTGATAGAACACTTTCCCATCGTCGGGCAATCCCAACTTGACAGTAAACTGTAGTTCCGTCGGTATGGTATTGCCATAAGGGAAGCCTGCGTCATTACGATTGCGCTCACACTTGTAGGAGAAATGCTGAATAGTCTGACAATGCCGCTTCTCCACATTCTCCATCACTTCCAGAAAACTATCTGGGTAGAGCACGGCTTTGAGATGATCTGAATAATTTAGCATAGTTCTAAGCTTCACTTTTTGGCATAAAGGTTATTAAAAGCCGTGTCGTTGATAACGAGTTCCTCGGCCATGATCAATAGTTTCAGGCAACGGCGCTTCTGAGTGTCTATCTGATACTCCTCCTCAATAGAACAACAATAGGCGTCCTCAAACTGAATAATTTTCTCAACGGAGTTACTTGTCAACGATTGGAGATCGAAAACGACCCTTCCACTCATCGTACCGTTGTTAATATACCACTCATACAGGTTCAAGTCTTCTCTACCAGGGGCGACCACGACCAGTTCCACCTTCTCACACCTTGCGTCGGTGTCAGGACGGAAGTGGTTGTGATGCCTTGAAAAATGCAAGTGGCAATCCTTCACGAGGTACTCCTTCGAATAGAGTCCTGCCATATTGTCGCCGAATTGCAGACGCGCCATTAATGCCATAGTATCTTAACCTTATTTATTATTAAAATCATTTGGCCCAGCCCCACAAGGAGGCTGAGTCAAATGTAGTATCATAGAATTACTTCCAGGGATTCTCGTAGCTGACGGCACCGTTCTCGAGCTTCTGGCAAACAATCTCCATCTCCTCGAAGTGCTCCTCACCGTCTTCCCACTTCTCCTTGTAGTTGATGCAGTAGCAACCTGTGCCCTTCAGCTCCTTCATCGTAGAGCCATCAAC